>NZ_JASHIE010000046.1:0-522 GCF_030056655.1 Flectobacillus rivi | reverse complement strand
TAACGACTGTAAGGACTTGAAAAAGTAGTCCTACAGAGGTTTCTATAGGCTTTTACTCGAAAGCCATAATAGAGTCCAATGCTAATAAAGGCATCTCGTCCGATTCCTTCTGGCTGATAATAGTCATACATAGTTCTCAGACCCATAGCAGGATGGATCTCCCTAATTTGGAGCATCAAGCCCACATAAAGACTTTCTTTTACCTTCCATTCTTCGATTCTACGGAGCATTTGATAATGTGCTTGTTTGGAAATACCACAAAGCGCATAAAGATGCTTCATCTGGTAAGAATGTTGGGTAATATTTTGGCGAAAGTACTCTAGGGTGTGGGTTTGAAACTTTTTTTTAGGTCGATATCGAGCTCCTTCGAAGCAATCTCAATGAGTTTAGACTGGTAGTCAATTTCCATTTGTTTTTGCCCTAAGATACGTTCGAGTTCAGCTACTTTTTTGAGTAGCTCCTGGGTTTTAGCTTCTTCGGAATCTTGTTGTACAATCATCTTAGTTCCTTTTTTGTAGTGGG
>NZ_JASHIE010000045.1:0-533 GCF_030056655.1 Flectobacillus rivi | reverse complement strand
CCCTCTACCAATGCCGGGAACTATATTTGGTCTACTCAGCGCACGGCACTGAATACAAGTCTCGAGTATGGCTATTTTGCGTTAACGGGCAGTCCTATTCTTCCGAATATCGTAGCAGGTGTTGAGATACCATTGTTTCGTTTTCGAACCCAAGCTTGTATCGGAAGTATTCGTATGTATCGCAACGTAGCAGATGGTACAGGAGGAGCAGATACCCCTAAGTTGAACTCGCCCAACTCGATATATTTGAGTGGAGTTAATGGAGCACTTTCGGAGAGTTACAAAGACAACTATGGTACAGCGACGGTATGTCCAACGCCCCCAGTATCAGACTTAACGACTAGCATCAGTGGTCCAAGTACAGGATCACCAAACACAGCTTATGCTTATACCGTAACTATTAACAACGTAGGTTCAGGAGCCAGTACAGGTATTGTGAGTGAAAGTTTTAGCATTCCTACAGGATTAACCTTCAACAGCGGTGGTGGTAGTGGTTGGACTTGTGCCCCGACAGGCCCAGTAGCAGGTCCAAC
>NZ_JASHIE010000044.1:0-573 GCF_030056655.1 Flectobacillus rivi | reverse complement strand
AAACTCAAGCGCATGTATGCTGAATTAGCCTTGGAGCTGGATATGGCAAAATATGTCATAGAAAAAAAGCTCTAAAGCCTTGTGTCAAGCGAGCACTTGTGCGAGAGTTGAAAGAACTCTATCCAAGAGGCATTAGCAAGGCATGCCGTATCTTCAAAACGAGCCGAAGCAGTTTAGGCTATCAATCCGTTAAGAACGATCAAGTGTTAATGGATGAGTTATCTCAATTGAGTAAAGATCATCCTCGTGAAGGCTTTTGGAAGTTTTACTACCGTATGCGCAATGCGGGTCATCATTTCAATCATAAGCGAGTGCATCGGGTGTATGTGCAGATGGGACTTTCTATTCGTAGAAAGGCTAAAAAACGTCTTGTGGCTAGAGTAAAAGAGCCCTTAGAAGTTCCCCAAAGCTTTACTCAAACTTGGAGCATAGATTTCATGAGTGATGTTTTGAGCAATGGGCGTTCATTCCGAAGCTTTAACGTGATAGATGATTACAATCGAGAAGTACTTTTCATAGAGACAGACTACTCGCTCAAGAGTAGTAGGGTGATTTATATTCTTCGCCATTTGG
>NZ_JASHIE010000043.1:0-575 GCF_030056655.1 Flectobacillus rivi | reverse complement strand
CTTGGACTTGTGAAATCAACTAAGGCTGAACAGCTTGAGGTCAACGCTATCGCATTCGCAGTCATCGCTCCTAAGTGGTTACGGTGACGAACTGTCACATAATAGCTCTCTGGAATGGCCCCTACAAAACTCAAGCAACTTACTCCATCTACATCTACAATATCGCCATCGCGTTGTACTAAACCTGAACGACTATACAAGATCGTACTTGGGTTATTCTTATCGCGTAACTCTACTGATACCCAGTCAACAATCGCATTGTTACCTGTTACCGACAATACCGATGTGGTCGTGGCTTCTTCTGCTCCAATGTGAGGAATGTCTGTGTAAGAGCCTTTGCCATAAGGTTGTACTAATGGAATCAAGCCTTGGCTACGTAAGCCATCTAACATCAATCCTACACTTGTATCGTAAGCACCACGTAAGAACACTTTTGCTGTCAATTTCACTACTGATTGACCAACCGATACGCTCGTATTGTTTGATTGTGCGGCACTTGTTCCGTTAATCGCTACTGGATCTCCACCGCCATAGACGCCTGCTTTGTTTTGGTATACTCCATTACTCAAGGCTGT
>NZ_JASHIE010000042.1:0-589 GCF_030056655.1 Flectobacillus rivi | reverse complement strand
ACGCAACCTTCGTGTTACACGTTGCGCCACTTGGATCAAGACCTGTACAAGAAGTGATAAATACATCGATTCCTACGCTTGCTGCACTATAACAGCCTGTCGTGGCATTGTAATAAAATCCATAATAGGTACCATCTGTTGCTGCTGTTGGGGTTGAATATGCCGTACCTGTATGGGTATTATTCGTAAACCATACCAAACTACTACCCGACGGTGCTGTACCACTTATTGCGGTTGTCAAGTTCGCTGTCGTTGCAGGACAAATGTTATTGATACTACTAACACTCACTGTTGGAACAATCAAAGCTGGGTCACAAGCATTTAATGGGTCTGTTCCTGCCAATTTCTCTGCATAATTGCTAATGCCATCTCCATCACAATCTGCATTCCGCCAAGTTGTTGTAGTATTCGCTAAGACTTGATTATTACTCCATACACATGGATCATTAGGCGCTGGGTCTGTCGTGTCAAAATCTCCATCGCCATCGGTATCACAAGCATTTACCGTAACAACTACTCCTGTCGACGCTGGACTATAACAACCTAATACTGAATCGTAATAAAAGGCATAATACGTGCCCGCTGCGGC
>NZ_JASHIE010000041.1:0-591 GCF_030056655.1 Flectobacillus rivi | reverse complement strand
TTCCGTCCATTGCCCAATATTCCCTACTGCTGCCTCCCGTAGGAGTCTGGCCCGTATCTCAGTGCCAGTGTGGGGGATTATCCTCTCAGATCCCCTACCAATCATCGTCTTGGTGAGCCGTTACCTCACCAACTAACTAATTGGACGCATGCCCATCTATCATCGCCAAAGCTTTAACAGCTACATGATGCCATGTTACTGTCTTATGCGGTATTAATCTCCGTTTCCAAAGGCTATCCCCCAATGATAGGTAGGTTGCATACGTGTTACGCACCCGTGCGCCACTGTGTATTGCTACACCGTTCGACTTGCATGTATTAGGCCTGCCGCTAGCGTTCATCCTGAGCCAGGATCAAACTCTCCATTGTAAATATTTTAATGAAATGTTGTTCTGCCTTATTCTAAAGAATTATAACATCACAACCTATCTTAGAATGTCGCATTTTCTTTTATCTTTTCTTACCAGCTTTTCAAAGAACTCTTTATCTCAAAACAATTAACCAACTTATCGTCAGTCCATTATCTCAAAATTTGTCGTCAAATCTCTTTCGATTTAACCGCTTCCCGTTGTTTGGGAGTGCAAAATTAGTA
>NZ_JASHIE010000040.1:0-597 GCF_030056655.1 Flectobacillus rivi | reverse complement strand
GAGTGATGAACTGTATTAAAAATCAAACTTTCAGGCAAATATTATTTTGTGAGCGCAATTTTATTTGCCTGAAAATCATTCTGAAACACAGTATTGTTTTTGACGATAGCGAAAGCTTGTCTAATGAGTTTGTGTGCAACTGCCATTTTAGCGGCTTTCTTGGATTTACCTTTAGCCAGTAGTCTTGTGTAGAGATCTTTACAATCTAAGTTAAACCTGGCTGCTGATTGAGCTGCACAAAAGAGGATAGACCTGAGTTGTTTGCAAGCTGTGTTGACCAATCTACCTCTGCTTTTTAGAGAAGTTCCCGATTGCTTGATTGTGGGTACAAGTCCTAGAAAAGCAGCAAGTGCTTTGGCAGAGTGAAAGTTTTTGAGCCCATTAGTTTGGATGATAATCCCTGTTGCAGCTTTTTCACCAATGCCTTTGATTTGCATGAGTTTCTCTTTGAGGTTCTTAAACTCATCATCATTCAAATCGAAGAGTTGTGCTTGAAAATCTTCAATTTGTTGCTCGTAGACCTTATTGATAATATCTAGGCTATCAACAACTTTTTTAGCAGCTCTTGGGTCGAACGACAGTGCATGTATCTTGTTG
>NZ_JASHIE010000039.1:0-628 GCF_030056655.1 Flectobacillus rivi | reverse complement strand
ATCAGTCCTAACAGAATGTCAGAAATTGTTTTTTTACGGGCTAAATTTGTTGCCAGTGGAATCGTAAACAAGATTTTAGTAACTTTGTAGTGGATGAACTCTTTCATCTGAAAAGGTTGCTTTTGGTCGTTTTGCAACACAAAATTCAACCTTTTCCTTTTTTCTCCCAAAAATCATCGGGTAGAGTAGAAATTTACTATTGGTGTAGTAAAAAATAGTACATAAAAAATAGAATTGATGGAGAAAAAGTGAATTCTTGTAGTGCCTTTACAAAATATAAATACGAAAATCAGGTCTATAACATGCGATTTTCGTTTAGAAGTAAGCAAAAGTATAAAATATTATTTATAAATATTCAAAGTATTAATTGTATTTGTGAGTTTGTAGATATGACACCAATTGAATTAAATCAATTTGGTGTCATTTTTTTTACTGCCTGTATATTCTGATGTTCAACGACTTACAAAAAACTTTAAAAAATAGTGTTGAAAAGATTTGGAAGGTTGGGGATAAAGTGGGAATTTTGCACTCCCAAACGACGGGAAAGGAGTTGTAGCGAAGAAAGGAAGTTGAGAGTTGCGAAAATAAATTTTAAAAAATATTTTCAAAAACATTTGGAAGTTAAAAA
>NZ_JASHIE010000038.1:0-660 GCF_030056655.1 Flectobacillus rivi | reverse complement strand
GAAACGCTATTGGTATACGTCACCGCCACGGCTTGGTAAGTATTAGCACTTACATTCGCTATACTCATCACATTCACGGGTGACACATATTGGATTATACCTGACGAATTCGTCAATACAAGCTGTGAACTCACATTTGAGCCTGTTGTTTGACCACTCAAACTCATCGTTACGGTGCCTGATTTGTAGTTACAAGCTTGTCCATAAGAACTTTCCCATAACATAAGCATAAGGACGGCTACCCCTAAGCTTTTTCCATACCTTTGAAAAAAACCTAGAACTTTTTCTTGGATTATATAAGTCATCATATATTTCTTGCTTGAGTTGGGATTAAAGCTTACTTAAGACGCCTGCACTAATGCCACAGCCTACTGTCGTTGTATTGCTCGTAGCACTGTTATTACTCGTGTTGGTTTCACCACCACCTGAGACAATTCCGCTGATGGCAATGCCTCCTGTTGTCGTTGGTGTTACATTCAAGGGAAAGCTAACACTGCCACTGGCTGGTATATTGGGTGAACTATTGGTACATACTATCGTCGTTGGACCTGCTACTGGGCCTGTCGGGGCACAAGTCCAACCACTACCACCACCGCTGTTGAAGGTTAATCCTGTAGGAATGCTAAAACTTTCACTCACAATACCTGTACTGGCTCCTGA
>NZ_JASHIE010000037.1:0-687 GCF_030056655.1 Flectobacillus rivi | reverse complement strand
CCTGCTACGATATTCGGAAGAATAGGACTGCCCGTTAACGCAAAATAGCCATACTCGAGACTTGTATTCAGTGCCGTGCGCTGAGTAGACCAAATATAGTTCCCGGCATTGGTAGAGGGTAGTAAATCTTCTACGCCTCCTACTAAATTCGTCATCGAAGTACTTGTTGCACTTATAGGTGCAAAGGTCCCTATTGGTGCCACTAAGGTGTACTGAATCGTCGAGATCGTCGTTTGATTACTACTTGCACTATAAGCCACATCGGACTTCATCGTTGCATAGTAATACCCATCTGACCGCAACTCTATTTTGTAGCTAAAGTGGGGAGTACTTCCTTGACCATAAGCACTACCCTTGCTGAGAACTAGCCCTAGTAACATACTAAAGCCCAGTAGTAATTTTCTCATATTATTCGTTGGTTTTTCTGTTCTACTTCGTTACAACTACATGCAATGCCTTCGAACTAAAGTTCTTGCTTTGCAATTTTAACAAATACCCGCCTAGCTTCACATTCTTCAACTCTACGCTAGCTTCGTGCTTACCATAACTTGGATCTACACTTTCTTCTTGAATCGTGATACCCGTCGTAGCATCGATTAATTGAAGGCTCAATTCACTCGGCTCTTCTGCCAAGCGGTTGTCCCATTTAACCTTTAATCTATCTATCGCTGGGTTAGGATAAATTTC
>NZ_JASHIE010000036.1:0-969 GCF_030056655.1 Flectobacillus rivi | reverse complement strand
AAAAACAGCCTCAACTGAGCGTCGCATTCAGGGATTTTTTAAGGATTTTAACTTTGATTTCTGTAAAGTTTGTTGTGCCCTAGCCTTATTTTTACCCCAAAAGAAAGTTTTTCTATCTATTGATAGAACTGAGTGGGACGGGGATGCCTAATCTTTGGGAAATTTCAATGCAATATTCTAATGATTGTAGCCTCCTTCGATGGATTAGGAATTCCCTTATATTGGCAATTATTAGATAATAAATCAGGTAACAGTTGTTACAAGAACCGTATTGAGATATTAGAAAAAGTGATTTTCGTAATTGGTAAAGAACGTATTGCGGGGATAGTTGGCGATAGAGAGTTTATAGGTGCTTCCTGGTTTAAATACCTGAAAATACACAACATTCCTTTTTGTATGCGCTTACCTAAACATCATCTATTGACCTTGAAAAATGGAAGTATTTACCATATTGAGTGCCTATTAAAACAGCAAAAAGAGCGATACTTTCACGATGTTTTGGTGGATGGCATTGTCTGTAATGTAATGCTAAAAAAGCTTTCTAATAATGATTTTCTTTTTTTGGCTGGTCAGTTTAAAGCCAAGAAATTAGGTGAAGTTTATCGAAAACGCTGGGCAATTGAGGTACTTTTTCAGAATCTAAAGAGTCGAGGATTTGATTTAGAAAGTACACATTTAAAATGTATAAAAAAATTAAGTAGCCTCTTAGTATTTGTCTGTCTTGCCGCAGCAATTTGTTACAGTATCGGTAAATACTATAATGGTAAAGTACAAAAAATAAAAGCTAAAAATCATGGTTACATGGCTAAAAGCTTTTTCAGAACAGGTTTGGATCTATTGCGTGAACTACTAAAGAACCCTAATTCCGATTTAGTTAATCTATCGTACAAAATCATCCGGGTGTTCTGTAAGCTTATAAAACAAAAGTAGTTTATAGTCAGAAAGTTATAAAAATCATCGGGTAGAGTA
>NZ_JASHIE010000035.1:0-980 GCF_030056655.1 Flectobacillus rivi | reverse complement strand
CCAGCGACAGGTGTGTTAAGCTATACACCAACTGTTAGCGAGCCAGGAACAACTGTAACGGTGATTTACCAAGTATGTAATACATTGGTGACCCCACAAGTATGTGCGAATGCAACAGTTACGATAACAGTGCCAGCAGCACCACGTTTGAGTATCACCAAAGCAGCACCAAGTGGCTCTATTAATGCTTTTGACAACTTTACTTACACCATTACCGTAAGTAATCTTGGAAGTGCCGCTACAACTGGCACGATTACTGTTAAAGATACTTTACAAAGCGGCCTAAGCTTTGTATCATCAAGTACAGCAACAGGTTGGAGCTGTAGTTCGTCAGGCCAAGTAGTAACATGTAGCCGAACTAGCAGTATTCCATCAGGAAGTAATAGTAGTTTTAGCTTGACAGTCACAGCCTTGAGTAATGGAGTATACCAAAACAAAGCAGGCGTCTATGGCGGTGGAGATCCAGTAGCGATTAACGGAACAAGTGCCGCACAATCAAACAATACGAGCGTATCGGTTGGTCAGTCAGTAGTGAAGTTAACTGCAAAAGTGTTCTTACGTGGCGCTTACGATACAAGTGTAGGATTGATGTTAGATGGCTTACGTAGCCAAGGCTTGATTCCATTAGTACAACCTTATGGCAAAGGCTCTTACACAGATATTCCTCACATTGGAGCTGAAGAAGCCACGACCACGTCGGTATTGTCGGTAACAGGTAACAATGCGATTGTTGACTGGGTATCAGTAGAGTTACGCGATAAGAATAACCCAAGTACGATCGTGTATAGTCGTTCAGGTTTAGTACAACGCGATGGCGATATTGTAGATGTAGATGGAGTAAGTTGCTTGAGTTTTGTAGGAGCCATTCCAGAGAGCTATTATGTGACAGTTCGTCACCGTAACCACTTAGGAGCGATGACTGCGAATGCGATAGCGTTGACCTCAAGCTGTTCAGCCTTAGTTGATTTCACAAGTCCAAG
>NZ_JASHIE010000034.1:0-1099 GCF_030056655.1 Flectobacillus rivi | reverse complement strand
GCCATTCCAGAGAGCTATTATGTGACAGTTCGTCACCGTAACCACTTAGGAGCGATGACTGCGAATGCGATAGCGTTGACCTCAAGCTGTTCAGCCTTAGTTGATTTCACAAGTCCAAGTTTGAGCTTGTACAAAAAGGCAACAACAGATCCAGAATACACCGCTTATCCAACGGTAGACCTAGGTAGTGTTCGAGCACTATGGGGCGGTAATGCTAGTCCAGACAGATTTGTGATTTACCAAGGGCCAAACAACGACCGTACCTTTATCGGCAGTGTTGTGTTGACAGATGCAGGTAATACCGAAGGCTTGAATAACTACATGGTGACAGGTTACTTACGACCAGATATAAACCTAGATGGTTTGGTAATCTTCCAAGGGCCAGGTAATGATGTAAACTTGTTGTTTAATGAAATATTCACCCATCCAGAAAACGTGGAGAAATTGAATAACTTCATTATCTACCAACAATTACCATAGAACTAAGTAGCAGAGGGGCTGTTTAAAAACAGTCCCTCTCCCAAAACCATAGCAATATGAGACATATCCTATCCTCGATTCTCTTAGGAGTATCATTACTCATAAGTGGTCATGTAGTTGGCCAAATCAAGTATCAACTCAAGTTAGACGATAACCTGAAGACCTACCATGTGTATGTGTTGTCAGAAAAGAGTTATAGTTCCCCCCACAATTTGATAAGTACCGCTCAGATCAGCTTTAAGGTAAAATCTGGGAGTGATTTTAAATTCACTAACCTTCGTTCGGCGTCGGAATCAGACGTATGGGATTTGAATGGGGTGTTGAAATCACCGAGTTTAGCTCCTAGTTACACGTATTATTCAGTAGGCTTACAGACGATGGGGACAAGTCATTATGCCTTGAAAGAGGGCGAGTTAATAGAATTGTTTTCTTTTGAAAATACAGGGATAGAAAATCCTCAGATTCAGCTGATCAGTGAGAGTGATGTAATGGTACAAAACCAAAAGACGACAAAGATTAATATCGGGAATCAGATTAATTTATTAGGGGAAAATTCCGGTTTGAAGAATGCCTATAGTGGTAATACAGGCGAGTCAGGGGTGTCGGTGTTATCCTTACA
>NZ_JASHIE010000033.1:0-1157 GCF_030056655.1 Flectobacillus rivi | reverse complement strand
ACAAAAGAATTAAATGAAGTAATGTCTGTTCCTACAAAATTAAAAGCAACAAATATTGACAAGAATAGATTACTTACTGTAAAACTTCATTTAAAAGGGGTTTTAAAAAATGAGAATACTAATGCCTTATTATTAGGAGCAACCAATTATTTTATCCGAAAAAAAGGACAATTTATTTACGGAAAACAAAATCTGTTCAATGGTGCTTTTGGTATAATTTCTGATGAATTTGATGGCTTTTTATCTTCTGGAGACATTCCTTCTTTAGATATAAACCACTCAAAAGTAAATGCTACATATATTTTGTCTTTTTTAGGGAGAAAAGAATTCTACAAACAGTTAGAAGATTTGGCAACTGGTTCTGGAAGCAAAAGAATACACGAAAATACACTATTAGGCATCAAAATTGACTTTCCAACAATAGAAGAACAGAATAAAATCGCAAGTATCCTTTCATCCATCAGTACAAAAATTGATATTGAAGCTCAGCTTTTGCAAAAACTAGAAGAACAGAAAAAGTTTTTACTACAAAATCTTTTTGTTTAAAGTTTGCCGTTACTAGCAAGAATATGAAAAATATCATATTCTTGCTAGTAAGCTTTTTAAATAAACATTTGCTGTAGTAGGTATTTTTTCTGCTTTTCTAATTTTTGCAAAAGCTGGTTCTCAATATCAACTTTTGTATCTAAATATGAAAAGAGTTTAGCTATCTTTTGTTGCTCAGTAAAACAAGGTAATGATATATGTTCATTAGCTACAATTTCAGAATTCAAGTTTATCTGCGTTCCTGGTTGCCCGTATTTATACCAATTTAGTTCAATGAAATCTAAATAATAATATAGATACTCTTTGTTTACTAGAAGATTTTCGAAAACAACAAAGCCATCGTGAATACAAACATTAAATTTTGTATAAATAGGTTTCCCAATAGTTGCACAAATACTCATAATAATATTATCCTTTTGAACCAAACGACTTTTTAAAACTCCCTCATTAGATAAGTATTGTTCTGTTTTCTCAAGATATTTATTTGACTTTGTAACATCAGAAATCCTAACCCAACCTATCCTAGAATTCTCATCAAACCATTTAGAGTCTGATATTGGTCTTGGAGAGGCTCCTCTTTTTATATCTGCTATTTCTCCTAATTTTCTTTC
>NZ_JASHIE010000032.1:0-1269 GCF_030056655.1 Flectobacillus rivi | reverse complement strand
TTGTCGGCTTCCCATTTTTAGTACAGTTTAAAAATATACATAATCTGTCTACTTTGATTATGTTTTTAACCCTTCTTGGGCTGAGTGTAGCGTAGCGGAACGAAGCCCAAGAAGGGTGTTCTGTTTTTTCATTCTATAATCTACTGGGCTCATACCTCCCAAAGAGACATGTGGACGAACGAAATTATAATCCCTCATCCATAAATCTGTTTCTTGGCGTACTTCCTCCAAAGAATCAAACACATAAGCATCTAATACATGTCTGCGGTAAGTTTGGTTAAATCGCTCAATGTAGGCATTTTGCGTTGGTTTCCCTGGCTGAATATAGTGAAAAACGATGTCATTCATCTGACTCCATTCTTGCGATAGCTTTGCTACAAATTCTGGTCCATTATCCATTCGAATCTTAGTGGGCTTACCATATTTGTTCACCAAATGGCGAAGAATATAAATCACCCTACTACTCTTGAGCGAGTAGTCTGTCTCTATGAAAAGTACTTCTCGATTGTAATCATCTATCACGTTAAAGCTTCGGAATGAACGCCCATTGTTCAAAACATCACTTATGAAATCTATGCTCCAAGTTTGAGTAAAGCTTTGGGGAACTTCTAAGGGCTCTTTCACCCTAGCTACAAGACGTTTTTTAGCCTTTCTACGAATAGAAAGACCCATCTGAACATACACCCGATGCACTCGCTTATGATTGAAATGATGACCCGCATTACGCATACGGTAGTAAAACTTCCAAAAGCCTTCACGAGGATGGTCTTTGCTCAATTGGGATAACTCATCCATTAACACTTGATCGTTCTTAACGGATTGATAGCTTAAACTGCTTCGACTCGTTTTGAAGATACGGCATGCCTTGCTAATGCCTCTTGGATAGAGTTCTTGCAACTCTCGCACAAGTGCTCGCTTGACACAAGGCTTTAGAGCTTTTTTTCTATGACATATTTTGCCATATCCAACTCCAAGGCTAGTTCTGCATACATGCGCTTGAGTTTGGCGTTCTCTTCTTCAAGTTGTTTGACCTTCTTGAGTTCGCTAGCTTCCATGCCGCCATAACGCTGACGCCATTTGTAAAAAGTTACCTTGCTGACTCCATATTCGCGAACAATGGTGTCTAAGGACTTGCCAGATTCAAATTCCTTAAGAATCTTTGCAATTTCGGTCGGACTAAATTTGCTGCTTTTCATAATACTTACTTAAAGTTAAAAAATATTACACCTTTTAAACTTTTAATCCGTACTATTTTGGGGGAAGCTTACA
>NZ_JASHIE010000031.1:0-1395 GCF_030056655.1 Flectobacillus rivi | reverse complement strand
GCTCCAAGAATACTTGTATTTTCTATATCAAATCCTGCAAACGTTCCGATAGGATACGTAGTCACTGCATCTTTTACCGATATTGATCCACTACTCAATAAACCTGCTGTCAAAACTATATCTGCATAGTTTGAAGTACTTGCATCTACTACATTTTGGCTGTTATTGATCGCACAACCTGCACAAACAGCTCCACTGATACCTGTTAAGCTACCATTCAAGACTGCTGGAAAACTTGGTGACACCAAATACGTATCAGTACAACTTAATGCTGGCCCTGCACAGAAACTCTCTAAGACTACATTATAGACCTTCGTCGTACTCAATACGCCTAATACATTCGTTATTTCTAGTTTTACTTCATCAAACTCCTTCGTACTGATAAAGCCTACTAACTGCTCACCTGTGCCAGTCAAAAGTGAAGAATTAACAGACAATAAAGTGCCGACTCCCGAACTCTCTTGCAAAACCCCTGCTTTGTATGTACGTATCGTGATGCCTGATAATAAATTAGCATTGATTAAACTAGGATTCGAGATATTAAACCCTGCAAAAGTTCCGATGGGATAAGTCGTCAAGACATCCTTCACAGCTAAGGATGCAATACTGCTTACTGAGGCTGTCATCGTGATGGTGGCGTAATCACTCGTGCTTGAACTGATTACATTTTCAGCATTACTTATCGAACATCCAACACAGGCGACACCAGTAATACCCGTCTGACTATCATCTACAATGACTGGATATGATGGAGCAGAAGCATTCGTCTGAGTGTTACAAACTAATGCCGAACCAGCACAGAATTTTTCTATTACGGGATAATATACTTGGCCACTAAAACCTATCCCTACTAAGGTATTGTAAACTATTCGTACCTCGTCAAAACCTTGCGTTGTGATAAAGCCCACGGTTGCCAAACCACTGCCATCCAACAAACTTGACTCTAAACCTATAGAGCTCGTTACTACATCTTTTCCTTCTACAAAAACACCATTGTTATAAGTCTCGATTCGTACGGTTGAACCGATACTACCACTCAACAAGCTCGTTGAGGCAATCTTAAAGCCTGCATAATAGCCCGCAGGATAAGTATCTGCCGCATCATTATCTTTAGCACTATAGGTCACATTACAGCCTAAACCCGTCACACTAAATCCTGCGTAATTATTCAAATCCGAATCGACCAGATTGTTAGTCGAGGCTGTCGTCAAATTCACACAGCCTAATGAACTATTGGTCTTCGTGGCTGATAAGTTCGTAAACAAACCATTCGTCAACGCAACCTTCGTGTTACACGTTGCGCCACTTGGATCAAGACCTGTACAAGAAGTGATAAATACATCGATTCCTACGCTTGCTGCACTATAACAGCCTGTCGTGGCATTGTAATAAAAT
>NZ_JASHIE010000030.1:0-3268 GCF_030056655.1 Flectobacillus rivi | reverse complement strand
GGCTCACCAAGACGATGATTGGTAGGGGATCTGAGAGGATAATCCCCCACACTGGCACTGAGATACGGGCCAGACTCCTACGGGAGGCAGCAGTAGGGAATATTGGGCAATGGACGGAAGTCTGACCCAGCCATGCCGCGTGCAGGATGAAGGCGTTATGCGTTGTAAACTGCTTTTTTATAGGAAGAAGGAGACCTTGCGAGGTTTGGTGACGGTACTATAAGAATAAGCACCGGCTAACTCCGTGCCAGCAGCCGCGGTAATACGGAGGGTGCGAGCGTTGTCCGGATTTATTGGGTTTAAAGGGTGCGTAGGCGGTTTATTAAGTCAGTGGTGAAAGACGGTCGCTCAACGATTGCAGTGCCATTGATACTGGTAGACTTGAGTTCGTATGAGGTAGCTGGAATGGATAGTGTAGCGGTGAAATGCATAGATATTATCCAGAACTCCAATTGCGTAGGCAGGTTACTAATACGATACTGACGCTGATGCACGAAAGTGTGGGGATCAAACAGGATTAGATACCCTGGTAGTCCACACTGTAAACGATGATGACTAACTGTTTGCCCTTCGGGGTGAGTGGTACAGAGAAATCGTTAAGTCATCCACCTGGGGAGTACGCCGGCAACGGTGAAACTCAAAGGAATTGACGGGGGTCCGCACAAGCGGTGGAGCATGTGGTTTAATTCGATGATACGCGAGGAACCTTACCTAGGCTAGAATGTGAAGGAATAATTTAGAGATAGATTAGTCTGCAAAGACCTGAAACAAGGTGCTGCATGGCTGTCGTCAGCTCGTGCCGTGAGGTGTTGGGTTAAGTCCCGCAACGAGCGCAACCCCTGTTGTTAGTTGCCATCAAGTTAAGTTGGGCACTCTAGCAAGACTGCCTACGCAAGTAGAGAGGAAGGAGGGGACGACGTCAAGTCATCATGGCCCTTACGCCTAGGGCAACACACGTGCTACAATGGGCGGTACAGAGGGTAGCTACCAGGCAACTGGATGCCAATCTCGAAAGCCGCTCTCAGTTCGGATTGGGGTCTGCAACTCGACCCTATGAAGCTGGAATCGCTAGTAATCGGGTATCAGCTATGACCCGGTGAATACGTTCCCGGACCTTGTACACACCGCCCGTCAAGCCATGAAAGTCTGGTAGACCTAAAGT
Organism: Flectobacillus rivi; assembly: GCF_030056655.1. Taxonomy (NCBI): domain Bacteria; kingdom Pseudomonadati; phylum Bacteroidota; class Cytophagia; order Cytophagales; family Flectobacillaceae; genus Flectobacillus; species Flectobacillus rivi. The sequence continues at coordinate 2,106 of NZ_JASHIE010000030.1, read as the reverse complement.
TCCGCGTCAAGAACGGGATTAGGGTAGAACAGGTAATTGGGGCTAAGTCGTAACAAGGTAGCCGTACCGGAAGGTGTGGCTGGAACACCTCCTTTCTGGAGAGTGCGTATTGGAAACTTTTCTTACCAAATTTCAAAGTGTTTTGCTCGGAAGAGAGTATGACATAAAAGTATTAAAAAAAGGAGATTCACTTGCGAGAGTGAAGTGTGGAACTGAGAGGTAAAGCGGGCTTGTAGCTCAGGTGGTTAGAGCGCTACACTGATAATGTAGAGGTCCGTGGTTCGAGTCCACGCAGGCCCACAGGGTGAAGGTAATTGGGGGATTAGCTCAGCTGGCTAGAGCACCTGCCTTGCACGCAGGGGGTCAACGGTTCGAATCCGTTATTCTCCACAATTCGAAATTAGAGATTAGAAGAGATAAGTACGAACGAGTATTTGTCACACTGCTGAAGTTTAATTGATTTAATTATTGATTGAATGAAAGTATAAAGTTCCTTGACATATTGTGAAAGATAGAGAAACGAGTAAGAGTTAAAGAGATTTAGCGACAGAGCATAAGTGAATTAAGGGTGTATGGGGGATGCCTAGGCTCTTGAAGGCGATGAAGGACGTGTTAAGCTGCGATAAGCTACGGGGATTTGCACAAAAGAATTAATCCGTAGATTTCCGAATGGGGCAACCCAATGGTTTGAAGAACCATTACCACACTGTGGGGCAAACCCGGAGAACTGAAACATCTAAGTACCCGGAGGAAGAGAAAACAAAAGTGATTCCGTAAGTAGTGGCGAGCGAACGCGGATTAGCCCAAACCGTTGTTGTTACGGCAATGACGGGGTTGTAGGACGTTTTTTTAGAAAAGATTTTAATTTGAATGAGTTGGGAAGCTCAGCCGCAGAAGGTGATAGCCCTGTAAGAGTACATAATCTGGACGTAGACGAATCCTGAGTAGGGGGGAGCTGGTGAAACTCCCTTTGAATCAGCCGGCACCATCCGGTAAGGCTAAATACTAACAAGAGACCGATAGTGAACGAGTACTGTGAAGGAAAGGTGAAAAGTACCCCGAATAGGGGGGTGAAAAGACCCTGAAACCATACACTTACAAGCGGTCGGAGCAGCGTGATGCTGTGACGGCGTGCCTTTTGCATAATGACCCTACGAGTTACTCTTCCTGGCAAGATTAAGGATTTAAGATCTGGAGTCGGAGCGAAAGCGAGTCTGAAAAGGGCGTTTAGTCAGGGGGAGTAGACGCGAAACCTTGTGATCTACCCATGGCCAGGTTGAAGGTGTGGTAACACACACTGGAGGACCGAACGAGTTTACGTTGAAAAGTATTTCGATGAGCTGTGGGTAGGGGTGAAAGGCTAATCAAACTGGGAAATAGCTCGTACTCCCCGAAATGTTTTTAGGAACAGCGTCGTGGTTGAGTTTCATGCAGGTAAAGCTACCAATAGGACTAGGGGGAGTCAAATCCTACCAAATCCTGATGAACTCTGAATGGCATGAAATATACACGGCAGTGAGGGCCGGGGTGCTAAGGTCACGGTCCGAGAGGGAAAGAACCCAGACCAACAGTTAAGGTCCCAAAATCTATACTAAGTTGAACAAAGGAGGTCTGATTGCAGAGACAGCCAGGATGTTAGCTTGGAAGCAGCTATTCATTTAAAGAGTGCGTAACAGCTCACTGGTCGAGCGAGGCGGGCATCGATAATAAACGGGCATCAAGTATAGTACCGAAGCTTTGGATTATGTATTTATACATACTGGTAGGGGAGCATTCTGATAGCGAAGAAGGTGAATCGACAAGGTTTGCTGGAGTGATCAGAAAAGCAAATGTAGGGATAAGTAACGATAATGGGGGCGAGAAACCCCCACGCCGAAAAGTCAAGGATTCCTCAGCTATGCTAATCAACTGAGGGTTAGTCGGGGGCTAAGGGTCTAGCGAGAGCGACAATCTAATGCACATCAGGTTAATATTCCTGAACTTACTATTAGGGAAACACGATGACGGAGATTCGTGGTTGGCAGGTACTGACGGAATAGTGCCTCTGAGTGGAAGCCGCAAGGCAGATGCGAGTTAGCGAAGAAACTTCCAAGAAAAGTTGTGACT
>NZ_JASHIE010000028.1:0-4959 GCF_030056655.1 Flectobacillus rivi | reverse complement strand
TAAAGAACCCTAATTCCGATTTAGTTAATCTATCGTACAAAATCATCCGGGTGTTCTGTAAGCTTATAAAACAAAAGTAGTTTATAGTCAGAAAGTTATAAAAATCATCGGGTAGAGTAGTAAATTTCATATTTGGCTTATATAAAAGTTTTCAAACCATTATAGTTTTCTGATTTCAGAAATGTTGAAACATCCCTTTGTTGTTTTTAAAGTAGAGTTTTATACGATATATTATACTTCCATAGTCTAACCTCCAATATCTGAAATGAATGTTTTAGAAACCCCTTCGCACATGACTAGTGTCATACTAAGAATATTAATCGAAGATACATAAAAACATATTTCATTTCTTGCATTTATAAATTGATCATTTATCTACTAAACACCTTTCGAGGTATTGCATCAGCTACTCGTTTTCAATAAATTTCTTGCATTTATACTTATTTAAAAGTGAGTCTAAAATCTGGGTATTTTCAATTTCATTACATAAAATCGCTTGTTCATATAATTAATTGTGCATTTCCTTATATTCGACTTCAAAAAATTTTAATAATACCATAAAAAAACATAACTTTGTTTCAGGCTTAAATGAAAAGCATTTAAGTGCCTAACGAATAGTTCGACACTTTCAAAATACCCTACATTATTGTATAATGTAGGGTTCTTTTTTGTTTTACCCTTTTAATCTTCATTCCTTTTAGCAACCATTCTAATAAGCAATAGAGCAAAGCTTATTACTTATTAAAAATCTCACTAATAACTACACTTGCCTCTCGTATCATTACTTATTATCTCTTTATAAGATATATTATGTATCGTATTTGCTTTTGCAACAATTAATTATCCTTTTAAGGCTAGTAACTAGTTTAAAATAGTTTAATTTTTAATTAGCTAGCAGAATATACAGCCTACAGAAAGCGCTGATATAATATCAAAAAATTATTTAAGTGGAGTCGATATGTGGTACTGTCGTAAAAGTCAAGTTTTGAAATAGTATATTCTAAATATTTCGATTTTATTTTTTTAATTTTGGACTACTGAAGGAGTATCAGCTTTTAAGCTGGTACATTTTGGGTAGTCCCACTTGTTGGGACTATTTTTTTAGCCTCACTTTCAAGTTCTTTGATATTGTTGGCATAGTGCATCGGATTATATTCTTCATTGCTTTTCCAGATTGTAAAGCTAAGGATAAGCAACTTTTTTTGAACCGCAACATAACCCTTCATCTTAATTTGTGTTCGTTCATAAACTCGCTTAAACAGAGCTTGACAGGACGGTTCTCCGTATCTGACAGCATTGAAGGCAGGTAAAAATAAAATTCGTCTGATTCTACTGTTACCCTTTTTCGAGATTTTTGTTTTCCCTGCCCGTTTTCCTGATTGGTTTTCTACCACATCATAACCAGCGAAGCTAACTAGTTGACGAATATTTTCAAAGCCCTCAAAACCGTTAGTTTCTGAAACTAGTGTTGAAACAGAAAGTAATGCTAAACCTTTGATTTTACATATTTTCTCAATTTTAGTTTTCAAAACTTGGTCTTTGTCCAAAAGTTTTTCTATTTCTTTTCCAACCTGTTGAATCTGTTGCTTATAGAGTTTGATTAACTTTTCTAACTACTTGATAATGAATTTATTACTAATTTAACTATGTAAAATAGCATGTTTTTGATTTTCTGATTGATTCTTCAACTCTTGCAACCGCTGATGCTGACGAGTGAGCATCCTGAGCGAATAAATAGCTTTTGATAAAGGTTGCCATAAAGTTAGGTTTTGTTCTAAGCCCATTTGGGATAACCCCTTGGCATCTATCTTATCGTTTTTAGATTTATGACCAAGGCTTTTTAAATAATGTTTGGCTTTATTGGGCAAAACAATGCTCGCTGCTAAGTCATTTTGAAATAGATACCAGGCTATTTGTTCATGATAAACCCCAGTGGACTCCATTACAAAACGGACAGGCAAACTTACGTCTTTGCAATGTTTTTTAACCCAACTTAGCAAACTATCAAAACCAGTAACTTTGTTATTTACCTTACAAGTACCTTTGATGGTAACTTTGCCGTGGCTATCAATGACTGAAACACAAGTTTGTAAAGTGTCTTTACTGACATCTATCCCTACACAATAACGTAATAAAGTAGCTGAGGTTTGTAGTTGCTTGCTCATAGTCAGAGTGATTTTGAAGTGAATTTTCATCTCACAGCTTTTCTGTATCGACAGCCGCCCTAATTTAGCACATAAATACAGGATTGTTGCTTAAAGCTACATCCACAGGTATTGTCGAATTTACTGAGAAAAACAGGGTGAACAGATAAACCAGCGATACAACATCATTTAATAAAAAACGTGTTTGCGGCGAACCCAGAGCTGCTGCTCACCCCTGTCAAATTGGATTTAAAAATTGCACTTTTTCCAACAATTTCAATGAACTATAAAGATATGAGCGGCGAACCGTCCTATCTTAGAAACTATTGAGAACCGAAATATCATCGCTGATAAAGCATATGTCGATGAGAAATTAAAGCAAAAATTACTAAAAAATCAGAATTCACAAATCATTACACCTGTCAAAGCGACAAAGGGTATGCCAACAGTTTTAAAACAGTTTGACCAAGCCTATAATGCCTTATTTTCAACAGCTGTATCAAAAATAAGGCAATCCGTTGAGTCATTTTTTAATTGGTTACAACAAGTAACAACCATTCAAATCGCATCAAAAGTCAGGTCAAGTAATGGACTAATTGTCCATATCTACGGAAAAATTGCCGCCGCTCTTTGTCTATGGATAAATTTTTAACCCCTTATTCGCATAAATTATTAACTATTGAAAATTCTAGGATAGCATTAAGCAAAGTGTTTATGTGATAAATGTTCATATCCCTAAATAGATAGAATGGATTTCTAGAGCATTGTACAATAAAGTCCACAAACTTCAAATTATTCCTTTTTGGTTAATATTTTATAAAATGGGATATAGCCGAACAAAATTTGACAAAAGAGGTTTTGATGAATCGGAATATAAGAAATATTTTCATCGTCATCAATCCGAACACATCCGCATAAAATTGCGGTGTATTTTATTATCAAGGTAAAGAATTTAAGGAAATACCTCAATTCCTTGATGTTCATTGGCAAAGTGTTCGTAAATATATAAACGAATACATTGCCGGCGGGTTTGACCAAGTCTGTAAGAAAGTTGTGCGAAAACAGCCAACACTTCTTACAGAAGAACAAGCGCTTGCCTTTAAGCAAGTTATTCTACAAAATCGTCCCTTTGAGGTAGGCTTAGAAGGGAATATTTGGACGGGTAAAATCATGCAAATCTATCTGAAGTCCACCTATGGGGTTGATTATAAATCAGGTATCTATGATTTATTAGAACGTTTAAATCTAAGCCATCAGAGAGCCCATTTTGATTATGGGAATGCTGATTCGGACAAACAAAAAGCCTTTGTTTCTGACTTAAAGAATCAACTCCTTGAGGCAGATGAAAAAACAGTTGTATTGATGTATGATGAATTTTCGATAAGTGAACGCCCTACATCTTATTACGGTTGGGCAGAGAAAAACCCCACCCTTTGGTAGTTACTAATGAAAAAAACGTTCGAGAATCAATGGACTCTTAGCCATAGAGCTTTTTGAGGGAGAATCCTTTTTCCAAGCCCATAAAGTTGCCAAAGCAGAGCAAATTGCACAATATTTTGCCGATTTAGCCAGGCATTATCAAGTCAATGGAATAGAAAATGTAATTGTTTTTCTAGATAATAACCGCACCCATAAAAACAAAATGAAAGCATTGTACCATCAATTAACAGAAAAAGCTACCATTGAACTTGATTTTAGATACATAGCACCTTATTCTCCTAAACTCAATTTAGTGGAATATGCGATACATATTATAAGACAAAAAGTTACACATCATGCTGATTGTAAAGCCTCTTTACAAATGTTTGAGGAGTATATCAAAGTACTAACTAATCAAAAAATATTTAATAAGCACCCAATAATCAATATACTAGAACATATTGAAGCGCTCGTTAAATAAATTTAATATCAATCACCCGAATGGGAATAACTAATTGAATAAAAGCTATTATAGAGTCCCTTCTTCAGTTAATATAGGGCCTTGCAGACCAGGCTCTATTAAGAAGTAAAATAAGTGTACTTAATTATTAGCCAATTCTTCGTCAGATTGATACAAATTTTCTAACACAGTTCCCAACTCAATGATGTGATAAAACCACTTTTAGATCTTTCTCAAACTAGCTTTGGATATATTGAGTGAATTTACTTTCATCGGCTCACAATGTATTATTCTATGTATGATATTTGTCGCATAGGCCTTTTTAAAAGATTACTCTTATTAGGCTTGATAATAAGATACCTTAGGTATTTTATTTAACCGAGTTACAGTCTCCTCAACAGAGCGGAGCCTTGTAAAACGAAAAAAGCCACTCTTTTGGAGCGGCTTCTATTCTACTTTGTAATATTTTGGGGCTTTTTTACTTTCCCGCATTGATCGAGGCGCGTAGTCCGGGGCGCAGCCTACAGTATCCTCAACGGTATTGAGTCTTGTAAAACGAAAAAAGCCACTCTTTTGAAGTGGCTTCTATTCTAATTTGTAATATTTTGGAGCTTTTTTACTTTCCCGTATTGGTCGCGACGCGTAGTCCGGGGCGCGCAGCCTGCAGTGTCCTCAACGGTACTGAGCCTTGTAAAACGAAAAAGCCACTCTTTTGGAATGGCTTCTGTTCTTCTCTATAATATTTGGGAGCTTTTTTACTTTCCCGCATTGGTCGAGGCGCGTAGTCCGGGGCTCGCAGCCTGCAGTATCCTCAACGGTACTGAGTCTTGTAAAACGAAAAAAGCCACTCTTTTGAAGTGGCTTCTTTTCTAATTTGTAATATTTTGGAGCTTTTTTACTTTCCCGCATTTGATTGCAGTATCATCAACGGTACTG
>NZ_JASHIE010000027.1:0-11289 GCF_030056655.1 Flectobacillus rivi | reverse complement strand
AAGAATCTTAGCAATTTCGGTTGGACTAAATTTGCTGCTTTTCATAATACTTACCTAAAGTTAAAAAATATCACACTTTTTAAACTTTTAATCCGTACTATTTTTGGGGAAGCTTACACATGTACCAGTAAAAATATACTTTTTATTTTCAATTGAAACAGTGTCTTCGGAGTCAAGCATAGAACGAAATGCTAAATCAAATGTATTATTGACTTTAAGTGTCAGACGAATATCTGCAACATCATTTCCTCCAGCGATAAATTCAACAGGATGCTTTTTGCAACTTATTAATCCTAGTAGAGAAAATATGACAATGAGAATTAAGGTGTGTTTCATACTTGACTTCTTTAATACCATATTTTATGGTTTTAGTTTCTGATAGGTAATCGAAGCTAAATTGGGAGTTATTTGAAATTTATACTAATTCCTATTTGCGATTAAGGGTTTATGGGGTTGAATACTAGTCCCATAAACCCTTGAATGCTAATTGTCTGCCTAGCAACCGCCTTGGCGAGGCGCACGTTTATAAATTACGTTATGATTTTGTTCAACATAGTCGCCCGCTATTATTGGATATGAATACTTGGGTGCATGCGATACATTATGGCTTCTTATCGTTATTTTGTCGTTAACCTTCAGATTATGTAATTGCTCAAATTCATTGTTAGAATTAAAAATAGTATTGTCTGACTTTTCTGTTCCAAAACTAAGAATATAATCTTCGCCATTAATTTTGACCATTATCCCGAAACCTAATCGTGAGCCTGGCGGAAGAGAAAGAGAGGTTACAACAGCTTCCATATCAGAAAAAGCCCTTAAATGCTTCCTGATCTTAGCTTCGCCAGCATACACTTTTTTACCTGAGGGAGACGCCTCCCATTGTTTGAACATGATACCATCAGGGGTAGCTTCCCATTTTTTCAGGGCAGCTTTCCTTTCAGCAACAGAGAGAGGTTTAGGGATTGGCTTTTTAGAAACTACATTTTTAGCTTCACGATTGGCAAATACCAGCCCACTTACCACAACCAGTGATAAAATCAGCATATAAATGATTTTTTTCATATTTATTGTCTGCTTTTAATTTAATAGAACGGATTGTAAAGAATATCGAAGCATAAAAGAGGTATTTTTAATACGATAATTTTCATGCTGCTCACTCTACAAAATTACCTTATTCTACTTGCTTCCTGCTGTCACTCAAGTGTTATTGATTTGTTATAGAGTTGTTAAAATGAACTCAGGCTAGGTCAGCGTTCCCACGCTGGTACTGGCTTCCTAGTCAGTACCCATTTTTTCTGTGGATTCTTTCCAGAGAAAATCTTTCTCAAACATCACAATTATGCTTACATTCATCATCGGTTCTCCCTATGTACAGATTGCTTTATTAAAAATTTATCTATGCATAGGATTAGAATCCTTAGATTGGATAAGTACTGGCTAGGAAGCCAGCACTAGTGGAGAAAACCATTTTAGCGTTGGTAAGGATAGTGGGCTGACAGCCTATATTGAAAGGTTTAATGGCACATTGAGACAACGCTCTTCCAGATTCGCAAGACTTACTTTGAGTTTTTCAAAGTCAATTGATAATCATATAGGTGCCATTAAATACTTTATCTGCCATTATAACAAACAGTGTAAAACATTACATTTATAGAACTACCGATTTTAAATATCCTAGATGTTTGTTTCAAAACCTAAATTTACCTTTTTCAATCTAATTGAATGTAAAATATTTTTATCTTTCAGTCACCACTGTTCCAAAAAGATTCCCAATATTTGATTTAATTCTTTCGAATTTTCCTAGAGATAACATTCTTTGGTTGATCCTAAGTCCATCAGCATAATCTTCAAAAATTCCCACAGGTAATGGATGGTATTTCGAGGTAGACTTTACAAAGTCCATAAAGAATAATGGATCTAACACTCCAAATTCAAGTCCAAAAACAAGAGAGACTTCTATATATTGTCCTGTCTCAATATTGTTAAAAGAACAATGAAAACCGTGAACATAGTATGTCCAATCACTCACTTGTCCTTTTCCTCTTTTCTCTCTAATTAGTTGATTAAAAGTTTCAAGTGGAAAGTCCTTATTTAATTCGAGGTTCAGTTCATCAACTAGCTTATAAATCAACTCTTCTCCTAATTGTCGATAATCTTTGGCACATTGTTCAAAAAAGGCTTGATTATCCTCAATTTCTTTGTCTGTTATAAGCTTGGAAATATTGATTACTGGTTCAATGGTATGTATTCCAACTTGAAAGTCTAAAAGTTGATTTTTTAGATTTTGTCCGATTACTTCTCGTTGTGCTTGAACTTCTTTTTCAAAAACAAGTTTTAATGTCCGATTTCGCGGGATTGCTCTAATTGTTTCAAGTTTGGGAACTTGTTCTACTGTATGTATTGCTAATATTTCTGTAGTTCTATTCATGAGTTTTCAGAAGTTTGTAAGGCAGAAGGTGTATTGGTATCATAAATTAGGTGTTGTTTTATAGTGTTTCGGACTATACAATCGGGTAGATTTTGAAGCATAATGCTCTAAGTCGGCACTTCAACTTAGGTTGAGTAGTGCCTGCATTATTCTTCAATATTCACTAACCAATGTTTTTTATTTATTTTCATTAATTCTTCTTTATAGGTCTGTTCATTTAAATACTTATAGCTATAATACTTCAATGGAATGGAATTAGAATAGTTGTTAAGCCCTTCGTCGATATATTTTTTTAATTCTAATTTGTTATCAAATAAATGTAACGTCTCAACTTTGTACACATAAACAAGTACTGGAATTTTATTATAAATGTCCAAAAACTCCTTTTCTAAATAATTAATAATATCTCTTTGTAATTCAGGCTTTGATGCTTTTTGTTCAGATGATGTTGTAATAACTTCCTGATAAAACAGTAATACAGAAAATAAGTATGTATTTTTCGATTTTTTGTTTTTTTGATATTCAATAATTTCTTTTAAAGTGCTTTTTTTTAATTCAGAGACATCATTTTGTAGGACTTCATCATACATTTTTTGTGCTAGATTGAAGCAGGTGGAATCACTTTTATCAACTTTCGAATTATTTTTAACTTTATCAAAAGTCTCTTCAACTATATTTTTTTTAGTTTGAGCAAAAACAGTTGAAGTCAAAAAAAGTGATATCAGAAATAGGTAAACTCTCATTTTTGTATTTGTTATTATTTACGTTTGTTTAGGTTAAATAGTACTAATGGTCAAGACTAGGTTGGTAGTTTTAGTCTATTGTACGGTCAGAGTCAAAATGGTAAGCGTCACCATAACCGTCTTTATATTTTCAGAAAAAATGTTTAGATATTCCGTTTTTGGTTCAGCTTTAGTCACAATTCCTGTTGATATTTTAGAAATGAGTTTACCGGCTATTAGCTTACGAGATAAGTTGTAGATTATTGTCAAATAATAATTTCTAATATATTGGTTGTTGCCCATTTGCCCAACTGCTGTTTTTATTCGAATGGTTTCCACCCCTTTTCTTTGGGTTCTTCTTTACTTGGAGGTCGTACATATTGCCTCAACTCATGGTCAGAAGCTCCAAATTCTAAAAAGTTCTTTTGTGCTTGCTTTAATGAAGTTGAATTTGCTCCGCCTTCATAATTTGGGTCATTAAATTGGATTGGGTCGTCTTCCCAAAAGCATACATCGCAAATGTCATAAGTTCCATTTGGTTTTTCTGTAAAAGTTTTGTGCCCACAACAAGGGCAAGCAAATTTGGCGTTAACTGTCAAGATTAATAAAGCCTTTTCTAATGCTTCTTTGTCAAAACCAACTGATGGTTTTGTGGCAACCCAACGTTCTTTTATATACTCAGGCAATGCGTTTATTGATTGGTCATCATCAATAATAACGTAGTTATGTTCTTGTCCTTTGTTTTCAACCCACTCTTTAATTTCGCTTCCTTTGTCCAATAATTGACTTATTTCTGTTTTGTTATTTAGTTTTGAGATTGTTTCAAAATTCAATCCTCTTAATCTAAAAATCTCCTTCCATCTAGTTTCGTCATAGTTTATTCTATGAGTTGTTGTTAAAACTATCGAAGCATTTGTTCTTTTGTGAAGGATTGATAGGTTTTCCAGTGCTTTTTCATTGAGTTTCATAAATCCGTCAGAATGGATTTCTACTGGTCGCCAAATAGGTGTCGTTTCTAAAACTCCGTCAATATCTAAAAGTATTGTCATTCTGTTTCTTGTCGGTTTTGATAGCTCATAAAGGGAAATGACTTAGCGATATGACGAAAATGAAGTACAAAAATCGATAAAATCATAGTTGTTAAATTTTATACAAATGTTTCATAGATGTACTTCTGTTGCCAGATTGACAAACCGATCTTAGCCACAGTCTTTCTCTTTTGTCAATGTGTCTAAGGTTTTTAATAATGTAGGTATTCTGTTATTTCCTTTCATATTTTTAATCAATTCGGTAGCATAGTCTAGGTCTATTCCTATAGAGGTTATGTAAAGAGGCCTCATACTACTCCCTCTTAAAAGTTGTCTTTTATTTTTTTCTAATGTTGCAAAATTTGTTTTGGCAACACCAATTATTGGTATCTTACCTTGAAGCTGTAGGTATAAATGTCCTCCCAAGCCAAGTCTTTGATTATCGTCAAGATATACAAAGCCATCGATGATAATTGTAGTGACATTTTGAGTTTTAATTTTGTCGAGCAAACTTAAAATACAAGGTAATTCTCTTTTATAAAATTCTCCCGATTGGTATTCCTCCGAATTCTCAATTACTTCTGTATCAACTTTGTAGTTTTCTTCGTCTGACCAATCGTCAAAACAAATAGAAACAGTTTTTGCTTTGTTGTCAAAATAATAAGTGTCAAAAGCTAAAATCATACTAAAATTGTTGTCTTCTGGTTCCGATAATGAAATGATTTTCAATGTCAACTAAATAATTTGCATAATTATCAGCGTGGATTCCATCTTCTCGTTCTGCATAGTAAATGTAAACCAAAGAATATGAATATCCATTTTCAGTGAATTGCCCTTCTGTTTTACCGTTATACAAAATTGAATTGTGAAAGTGCATTTTATAGTCAAAAACTTCGTCATAGCAGTCTCTAAAAAAAGCTTTGCCTAATGCTGCTACTAAATTTTTAGAGTCCTTTATCAGGCTCCTAAATCTATTTTCTTGGTTTACAAATGTGAAGAAATTTCTGAAATGTTCCCAGTCGATTTCATGACCATTATGGTATTGCATATCAATTTCTATCTCAATTTCCAGACCGTCAATTATAGTTTTTGTCTGCCAACAATTTGCGTCTTCAATAAACCTAAAGCGAATTTCTTTATTTTTGATGCTTAGTATCTGTTCCATAAAATGGTTGTTAATGCTCTGGCATTATAGATGCTGTACGATTTATGTTTTATATGCTCCTCAATCTTCAATATTTGCTTCCTCAACTAAAGAATCCTTATGAAATGGATCTATCATAACTTTATTTTGATACTTGTCAAATAGAGTATTGGGATATTTTGTAATCGCAATGGTCAAATATCTTCCAAGCGTCTCTTGTTTGAATTTGTTTCTTGCATTTATGGTTTTATCAAACAATTCTAATGTTTTTTCATTTGGATATTGTGCTAATGCCTGATAAAGTATTCTCCATTTAGCGTAATTATAGTGCCTCTCTCTCCATTTCTTATTAAATAATTTAACTAACAATGGGTAAAACGTTGTGTCTGGAAATTCTCTAACTGCCCAAATTGCATAATATTGAGTTTTCTCCTCACTTAAATAACTTTTGATAATTTCTTTATCTTTTTGTTTTTTGTATTTCGCCAATGCCAAAACTGAAACTGGAATTCTTTCATTTATAGCTATGTCTCTTATCCTATCGTAATATTTTGGATCGCTGTTGATTCTTTTAATTTTCTCTTCTTTGATAGCAAGACGCATTTTGGGGTCGTACAATAATAGGCTATCAATATTTGCAAGCCTAGAATGATTATTCATGAAATAGCTGCTGGATTTAGTTGATAGGTAATAGTAAAATGCCAGCAAAAAATAGTCACCTATCATCTGTTGTAAGCCAATGCAGCCTAGTTTTAGTCTAACTAAACTTGTGTCATAAAGATGCGATGTAACGATTGGAATAATATCAATACTGTCTTTTGAACAAAGAGATTGAAATGCGACACACTTAATTACGGAACTCTTATTTGCGGTTAATTCCAAAAGTTCTTTTGATGAGGAAATTTCTGTCAATAAGTTTAAACGCCTATATCTATATCGTTCTGATGTTATGGCAGAATAGTCTATGTATATATCGTCTAACTTGTCATATTGAATAATACTGTCAACGAGAGATTTCACATTTGGTCTTAGTGTCTGTCCAAAAGTAGGTGTTGAAAGTAAGCAGAGTACTACTATTCTTAAAGTTGTGATCATGTTGGTGGTTGTGTTACGCTTGCAGGCAGCATTCAAGGCTTAGTGTAGATGTGATAGTAGTATTTCATCTGCCCATAACCGATGCTGATTGAAAAGGTGTTGATGAGTCCAAGGACAAGAATTGATAGATATTCGTCTGCTGGTTGCTGTTAATAGAGATTACACAGTCATTCCCAACGTTCATAAAACCTAATGTTTTGCATTTGCTTTTTATTAACCAACGAAAGGCAAATATTAATGAGTCCAAATCATTCCTTGTGGGTTTATTTCCCAATGATACTTTTGTGCTTCACCAAATGTAGCAAAATCCATTTTTTGTCCAAGTATGATCTCTTTATAGGCCTGAAACATCTGGCTTGCAGCAATCGTGGGTTGCATTCGCCCAACTCCTGTGCAGAGCCCAGGTATTGCAACTGAAGAAATTCTGTCGTCAGCTTTTGCCTTGATTAAAATTGCCTTCATTGCAAGGTAGGCGTTTATTGAAGTGTCAATATTGAAATTGGTCGGAATACGCATTGTCGGTGCAGAAATAAGAAAAGGAACTATCTTATCGTATGTCTCTAAAACTAATGCTTGTCCAACTAAAAGTTCACCTTCAGGTAGTTCTTTAATAATTTTTTGCAACCTTTTTTCTAAGTCCCAGCCAAACCTTTCTGATAAGGCATAGTCAAGTCCGCCATCCATAAAACCAAACGAATTGGTAGGACTAACAATTGCATCGCATTCAATTTTAGTAATGTCACTCTCAACAACCGATACATTTTCTTCGTTACCGAAGAACTCTGTCCAATCGTCAAGGAGTTTTGGAGCTAAATCTGTTAAAATAATTTTCATAATTATAAGGTCTGCTTAAAGTGAGATGTAACGTTTTGTTGCTCGATGAAGTGACGAATTTCAGCGCTCATAATTACCACGCTGGTGCTGGCTTCCTAGCCAGTACCCATTTTTTCTCTGGATTCTATCCAGAGAAAATCTCTCCAAAATCTCATAATTGTCCTTACATTCATCATAGGTTCTCCTTATGTACAGATTGCTAAATTTATCTCTGCGTAGGATTGGAATCCTTAGATTAGGTAAGAACTGGCTAGGAAGCCAGCACTAGTGGGGTAGGAGAGATGTCCTTTTGTTCATACGCAACCTTTCTTGATTGAAAATGAATAGATACAATTATTTCCGAAAATCTAATAGCTATTCGTCTACTTGAACAGCGCTGGGATTTGAAATTATAATGTCTTGTCCAACAAGAAGTTATTTTTGTGATGTAAAACTATCCCTTGAATACTCAATTAGAACTGTATGCCAAACCTCGCAAAATATCCAGTTGATTACTTGGGGCATTTGGCGAAAAGAAGTCTGAAATAGTGTTGTCAGTACGTCGTGGTCTTTGCAGAAACTCAACTTGCCATGGGTTTTCGATGTTTGGATATTTTATCAAGTCAAGCGGATAATTTTGTCTGACAGCATTGCCTGCAATATTTTATATCTAGAAATATCACCGTTCAAGTTGAGAAAAACGTTTCATAGAGTTTTGTCAGCCCTACATTGGATAATACCTTGTTAGTAGCTGGGTTTATTTTTTAAGCAGTTTGCAAGCTCTATTTTCACTTCGTCTGGAAATCCAGAAAGTCCGGGTATGTCATTGTATTCTACAAAATATCTGTTTCCATCTTTTTCCTCTAAAATGTCAATTGCTACTATATCTGCTTTCAAAAAGCTTTGTAATTTTTTTGTTTGTTCTATTAAAGTTTCTTCTGGGTCAATTAGTACAAAGTCGGTTGTTTGAACATTAGCTTTCCAAAATTTACCCTTTCTTGCCATTGCCCAAATTTTGTTACCAATCGCTAAATATCGAATGTCTTTGTCGTAATTGATAAATGGTTCGATGGTAATATAGTCCTCAGAGATAAAAAGCAAATCTTTTATGTCTTGCCATTTTTCTTCGTTTTCTACAAGAACTTTCCCAAAACCACCGTGATAATTTCCTGCTTTAACTACAAATGGGAAAGAGATTTCAATATTCTTTAGCTGAGTTGAAGTTGTCGCTACATTGAATGGAATTACAGGAAGCTTACATTCTATCAAGACGTTTAGCATGGTAAGCCTATCGAAACCTTTGGTTAAAACATCTGCTGAATTTACGCAATGAATTCTCGAAAGTTGAATTAGGTCAAGGGCAGTTTTGTGTTTTGCATTAGGTCTAATTGCGCCAACTCGCCACAAAATTTTGTCAGGTTTGCAAACGCCATTTTGGTCAATAGCAAAAAGTTGGTTGTCTTTGAGTAACCATTCTGTTGACTGAATTTTCTTTTGTTCAACTTTGTAATCAGGTAAAAATTCCTGCCAATATGTTTCTCCGTTTATCACTAAAACTGTTTCCATTGTTTATTGTCGTGTAGGTTGTTTGTAAAATTGTCGCTAATGGGAAGGACTTATGCAGAGTTGGGAATAGCATTCCATCAGCCTGCAACAAAAGTGAATACTGGCAATATTGCTAAATTTTATTCATTAGCCAAATTGAAAAACTAAAGTTGGGTTTTGTTCCTCTAGTCCAACATCAATAAACCATCTTGTTATGGGTAGCTTTATTTATTTTTTCGTTTTTCACCCCAACGCTTGGTCAGCAAAAGCAGAATCAAATAATTAATTGTCAATATTAAAAGCCCTCCAATTATTGTCGAAAGTAAGTTGTCAAAGCGTAAAATAAAGCCAAGTCCTATTGAAGTTATTATTAAGCAAGTCGCAAAATGTGTTGATAAATGCCATCTTTTATAAACCAAAGCACGTTGATTTTTTAAAATACCAGAAATAAAAAATGTCAATGTAAGTTGAATGAGGATTAATGGCACATACCAAAGACGGGCAGTGCTATTGCTCTGAATGTGTCGCTCAATAACAAACTCTTGAAAAGCTATTTCTTCTATCTTTTTGTCTGTGGGCAAGTCTTCAATCTTTAAGTCCTGCATACCTATTGGAGAATAGAAATTCACTTTAAATGTCGGGCGATATTTTGTGAACAAGCTTGACTCATAAAATTCATCATCACGATAAAGTCCAACAAAAAGCCAAGTAAGAATTAAAAATACTATCCCAATTACGATATGTATGTTTGGTCGTGTTGTCATATTAAGTCATACACAACGAATAGTTCTTTGCGTTTGAGTGGGAAAGTGGCGAACTATTACTCATGTTTAATTGAAAAGTTACACATCACCCCGCCTGAGGCAAAGCCTGTATTAGTCGTTTGTTTTTTTGTCATTCCACTCTTTTATATGGCTCTCTATACGTAATTTGTCAATGGGAAGTCTTTGTTTAAATGTTTCAAGCATTGTCAGATAGTCCTGTTTGGAAAAATTAAGCTCATGGAATTTATCAAACCAATTTACTGTCGAACCAACTTTCTCTGCGTCCCAATCTTCTGTATTGTCTATCCCAATTTGTTTCCATTGTATTGAATTACCACAATTTCGAATTTCAGCGACTATTAATGTGCAAGAAAAGTCGTTGTCATCTGGACACATTAGAATAGGGCAAATGGTTGTTTCGTTTTCATTAGGCAAGATTCTTTCCCAAACGACTGCTTTTTCGTCTTCTCGTTCCAGCCAATAGACAAGTGTCGGAATAAGCCCTTTAAATGAATTATCGGGATATAGTTCGTCAAGCTTTTCGTCTAACCAATACCCATCAATGTGAAAATTTATAAAGTCCCAATAATCTTCATAATCACTTTTGTCTTGTATGCCTTCTATTTTGTTCATCGGATTCTTTAAAATGTTGCCCAAAGCACAGGGTTTGTGGAGGGTAGGGGATTTGAAAATCATGAGGGTAACCTTGTTCAAAGCTCTTGTTAGCTAAAACAGAAGTACAGATTATTTCCCAATGTTGATGGTCATTTTGCTCGCTAGACGATGTGTTCAATAGCGCTAAAATTGGTAATATTGAATATTGATTAGACTTATTTTAACGCATAAATTGGGAAAACTTCTCCCATATCATGTTCGCCTATCATAAACATAAACCCTTTTTTAGTGTTAATTTTCTTGAAAATACCTTTTTCATTGAGTGATTTGAAAACTTCATTCAAAGCCACTAAACCTGAGAAAAGATAAAGTTTTAGAAGTTCTTGATACCCTTCCATATAGGCAAGTTCGTATTCGTCAATATCATCTGGGAGGTTATCACGACCATTAAAAACTTCAAGGTTATCAAAGAAATTTAACGAGATTCCTGGATTTGCCTCAAAACCTTCTGCAAAATCATAACTATAACCAATATCAAATACCAGCAAGTTGCTCAACTTCAAAAGCATTTGTGTTACAACTTTCGCATTTCATAAGTAATTTCATTTATACTAACATACAAAGAATAGAACTTGCGGTAGGAGCCATTTCGGTTGGCTGATTGATGTACTATTTTTCAAATACTTAAAATCTGCAAAACCTGCTACAAATCCATGTTGGAGATAGCTGTTTTATGATCAATTGAATTTAACCCACAATTTTGGATATAATTGGGGTAATTGTTCAGTCTTCCAATTTGTCCCTTTGGTTGGTGGTGCCCCAAAATCATAATTAAAACCTCTTTTAAAGGCAACATTTCTTGGGTAACTATCATCTTCTTCTTTTTTACCCGTTTTTTGTTCAAATGCAGTTGTCGCAACATACATTAATTCTTCAAAGCTACACTCTGTTTGCTTGTCTACCACGTCAGAAAGATAGTCAGGGTTTTTGAGCGTTTCTGTAAATGTCTTCTCACCTTTGTAAGCTTCCCCAAAAATAGTACGGATTAAAAGTTTAAAAAGTGTGATATTTTTTAACTTTAGGTAAGTATTATGAAAAGCAGCAAATTTAGTCCAACCGAAATTGCTAAGATTCT
>NZ_JASHIE010000026.1:0-13334 GCF_030056655.1 Flectobacillus rivi | reverse complement strand
TACTGGTAAATCCAGCGATAAACGCTTGTGCTACTTACATCCCACAATTTACAAAATTCGATAATACTAATCCTTTTGTTGAGAATATCTTCGACTTTTTCTCGTTTGAACGACTCACTGAAAATACGACTTTGACGAATCTCGTATTTTGTACTTTTTCCAGTTTTAGATTTTGAAGTTGCCATCATTAGTTGATTTTTGAGGGCAACCTATTTTAGGCAAGGACAAGTCCTAATTCACAACTCATCACTTAACAAGTAACCTTTTCCGAAACTAATATATCAGCTTGCTTATTCTCATTGGCAGCTGTCAAAAACTCCTTAAACCATTTTCCAGAGCTTTTTACAATTCTTTCTTGGGTTTCGAAATCTACATATACTAAGCCAAACTTGGGTTGATAACCTTCTCTCCATTCGAAATTATCGGTTAATGTCCACGCCAAATATCCTCCCAAATTGATGCCTTCTTGCTTTGCTTTCAAAATACTCTGTAAATACGTTTGATAAAAAGCTGTTCGCTCGGGGTCATGTATTTCACCGTGGCGAAGGGTATCTTTAAAAGCAGCACCATTTTCGGTAATAATCAACTGCTTGATTTGAGGATACGAAGCAAATTTCTTGATAATTTCATACATTCCATCTGGTGACACCTCCCAGCCCAAATCTGTTGTATGATGCACCCCACGCTTATGAGGTTTTACTTCCATAGCATTGATATAGGGCATCCACCAAGCACCTTCCATTACCAACTTAAAATAGTTTTGGATACCAATAAAATCAAAATCAAATACCAAACGCTCCATATCTCCTTCAAAGACATACTTTTTCATCATGGTTTTCAGAAATGGTAAATCTTCGATAGGGTATCCTAGCCCCAAGGCTGGTTCTAAAAACAAACGATTGAGCAAAGCATCAACTTTTCTAGCGGCCTTCAAGTCGGCATAGCGATGCGTATGCGGTTCGATATGCGAGCACGAAAAAGTAGTACCAATCACTGCATCTAGCACATTTCTGCGAATTACTCTTGCCCCTTCAGCTTGACATAGCGCTGTATGGTGGACTGCTGGTAAAAAATTACTCATACCCATGCGTCCAGGTGCGTGATAGCCCGTCATATAGCCTAGCCCAGTAAAACCTGCTGGCTCATTGAGTACCATCCAATGTTTCACCTTTGAGCCAAATTCTTCGGTCAATACCTCACAGTATTCTACAAACCAATCTACGATGTGGCGGTTGGTCCAGCCACCCATATCCTCCAAAATCTGTGGTAAATCCCAATGGTAAATGGTTGGCCAAGGCTCCAAACCAAATTCCAAACAAGTATCTATCACTTTATGATAGAAATCAATACCTTCACGATTGACCGTACCAATACCATTGGGGAGAATCCTTGCCCAAGCAAACGAAAAGCGAAATACTTCAAATCCTAGCTCCTTGGTAAGACGGATATCCTCACGATAACGATGATAAAAATCGGTAGTTACATCGGCATTCGTTTTATCTAAAATTTTATTCTTTTTATGGCTAAATCTATCCCAAATAGATTCACTTTTATTTCCTTCAGTCCATGCTCCTTCATTTTGAAAGGCCGACATTGCGATGCCCCACACGAAATCATTTCCAAAATCTTCCTTACGCAACTGTTGATGGTTCATAATTTTATTATTTTTTGACTGTAAGCATTAATGCTGAATTACGAGTTGTGAATTTTGAGTGTAATGTTATGGTCTTAATTTTACTCGGAACTTATTTTTTCCACTCCAACTTCCTGATAATTAACGCCTTTGTATTTCTTTAAAGGGCGACAAAAGTAAAAAAACTTTATGAATTGTTTATGTTAAATCTTTTTTGATTGCATTTAAGTTCTCTCGATGTCTCCAAAATTTGACAAGAAATTCATATTGAGCCTCCTCTTTTTACAAATTCTTAACTTATTACAAATCATCAAGTTATACTAAAATCACAATTTTGCACTGTGCTTCTGAGGAGGTAGAGGTGGTAGCCAAGCACTACTTGTTAGCTATTTCTAACCAAGCAAACGCATATTATGCAAAGAAGAGATTTACTTCGACAATTGGCTCTTACCGCAGGAGGTTTATCGCTTCCTGCACTCGCAAATGCTCAAAAACCTACCACGCCCAAACGTGTGCTTCGTGTAGCTCATATTACCGATGTGCATATCCAACCTTTGATTGGAGCAGCAAAAGGCTTTGAACGTTGCTTACACCATATTCAGTCTTTGGATGTCAAACCAGACCTTATTATCAACTCTGGTGACTGTGTGATGGATGCTCATAAACGCACACCACACAATGCAGACAAACAGTGGAAGCTTTTTAATGAAGTACTTAAAAGTGAAAATAATTTACCCATCATCAGTTGTGTGGGCAATCACGACATCTGTTGCGAAGGTGATAGTTTCAAAACCTTCGAGGATGGTAAAAAATGGGCTATGGACGAAATGTCGATGCACAAACGCTATTACTCGTATGATACCGACCAATGGCGTTTTGTCATGCTTGATAGCGTTCAGCGCAAAAAAGACGGCTCTTGGTACACTGCACACCTCGACGACGAACAATATGATTGGCTAAAGTCAACCCTAAAAGCCACTCCCGACGACAAGCCCGTAATGGTGATTTCGCATATTCCGATTTTGGCGGCTTGTGTATTTTTTGATGGTGACAATAGCAATAACGGCAAATGGGAAGTACCTGGCAGTTGGATGCATACCGATGCCAAACGTATTTCGAATCTTTTTGACGACCATAAAAATGTAAAATTGGCCGTTTCAGGACATATTCACCTAACCGACAGAGTTGACTACAACGGCGTTTCATACTGCTGTAATGGCGCTGTATCGGGCAGATGGTGGTTTGGCAAATACCAACACACCGAAGCAGGTTATGCCGTAGTCGACCTTTATGATGACGGTTCGTTTACCAATACCTATATGAGTTATTAAGTATGCTTTAGGCCATAAGTTGTAGGCATTAGGCAAAGTGTTTAACATTAATATCATAAAAGCCCTTTTAGGTCTTACCTCATTCTAAGTTCTCATATTTCCAATTGCATTAGGTTCGCTCATCTATTACGTCATGCACTGAGAATATTTTTTTGGTAGCTAGTTATGAAATAAGTGGTTCTCGTTTATAAACGGTAAGGCTTTGTCTTACCGTTTTTTGTTTAAGCCTTTCCCGATGTTTTGAGACCAACAATTCCAATAGCAATTAGGGCTATCCATCCGATTTCTTGCCAAACCCATTTTTCATGTAAAATAAAAACATCTGCTAGTTTGATAAAAACCAAGGCAAGGGCTGTCCAAACGGCCATAGCCACGGCTGTAGGAAGCATTTTGAGGGCCAAAGCAAAAAAGTAAATATTCCCAATGCCAAAAAAGATATACCCCAGCAAAGGCGAAATAAGTACCCAAGTGTTCATCGAGAAAATGGCATCCCATTGAATCGTTTTGATTTTCTGAAAATCAAGATATTTTAAAGAAAATGCCCAAGCAGCTTCAAATACCGCGGCAATTAATAAGTAAATCCATTGCATGAATTATTGAGTGATTGAGTGGGTTGTGATTGAGTGATTGTTTAAAAACCTTGCTCGGTAGAGACGCAATGTTTTGCGTCTTATGCCAAGCGAATACACATGCCTTACAGCTATTATCATCTTTTTATTTTCTCCAAAAACCAGTTCCAAAGATTGATTCTGAAGAAATAATACTTTCTGAATAACGGATATTTCAAGAGCTTTTTTTCTTCAAACCTTTTGACTGAAAAAGCATGTTGCAAGAAATAATCTTTCGGGAAATCATAATATAGTCCCCAGTTTTCAGGGGCATTCCCTGGCTTATGGTTGGGGTCATATACTGTTTTAAAGAGATAATCCCATACAGCAAATTTGGTAGAGAAATTGGCATGAAATACCTCTTGATAATTGGCATGATGCCAAAGATGTAATTCAGGCGAATTGAAAAGGTATTTCCACTTACCTAATTTGATATCGATATTGCTATGAATAAACATCCCAAACATGGCATCTAATAAGGCTTTTATAGGTAATACTTCTGGCGATGCCCCTAGCAAAATAATCGGTAAAAACTCAATACTTTGATTGATAATAATCTCGACAATATGAGAGCGTGAACCACTCAGAAAGTCTACATTTTTACCCGAATGATGCGCCTCATGTGTCCGCCAAAAGAAGGCGTTGGCGTGTTGAAAACGATGAAACCAATAGATATAAAAATCATGTGTTACCAGAAAAAAAAGCACCTGTAATGCCAAAGGCCAATGACTCACCGACACCCAAGAAGACCAAGGATAAGCCTGATGAATCGGCTCGATAATGCCTTGAAAAATAAGAATTTTGAGAAAATAGCTTTGAATAAGAGTATACCACACTAAATCAACCCAAAAGCCCTCCCTGAAAAATGGGAGTCCTTTGCGATATGGAAAAAGTCTTTCGAATAAAATGATAAGCACAATCCAAACTACCAAAATGGAAGTAGTGATTTCAACCGTTGTCATTTGAATAAGGGTTCCGTTTTTTAGCACAAAGACCTATAGAGTTGAATCTATAGGTCTTTTTTGAGCCATGGACAATCAGCTTTCTCCTGTCGGTTTTTCGCCCGAAAGCTGAAAGCCGACAGCTATTTATTATACTCAGCAGAAATATGCTTTCTTAATTTTTTCATCTGACCTACTTCAGAATCATATACTTTTTTGACACCATCACCACTTGCTGTTTCTACGTCGCGGATATCTTTTACTAGGCGAGACAAACCTTGTGGTTCAACCGACGCCGCATGGTCAGAACCCCACATAGCACGGTCAAGCGTAAAGTGTCTTTCCACGAAAGTAGCCCCCATTGCTACCGCTGCCACAGTAGTAGCCAAGCCAGTTTCATGTCCAGAATACCCAATAGGATGATTAGGGAACATCGTTTTTAGGGTATGAATCATATTCAAATTCAGCTCTTCTGGCTTACAAGGATAAGCAGATGTAGCGTGAGCAATCGACAAAGGATATTCAGGGTCAAAATCAAGGATAAAACGAACTGTTTCTACGATTTCATTTTGGGTCGACATTCCTGTTGAAATCATCAACGGGCGACCTGTTTTCAAAATACGCTCAATCAATTCAAAGTCTGTCAACGATGCTGAAGCCAATTTGTACAAAGGCGTTTCGAACTGCTCCATAAAATCTACAGATTCTACATCCCAAGCCGATACAAACCAATCCATTCCACGCTCTTTGCAATACTGATCGATAATCGAAAACTCTACTGCACCAAATTCAGTCTTGCGTTTGTAGTCGATATATGACATACGTCCCCACGGTGTATCACGCATGATTTCCCATTGGTCGCGAGGCACACATACTTCTGGAGTTCTTTTTTGAAATTTCACCGCATCTACTCTAGCATTGACTGCCTCGTCGATGAGTTTTTTAGCAATATCAATCGAGCCATTGTGATTGATACCAATTTCTGCAATGATGTAACATGGCGCACCTTCGCCAATTACTTTTCCTGTGTTAAGTTCAATTGATTTCATGCGTTGTTATTGTTAGTTTTTTTGAAGGCACAAAGGAGACGGGTCAAGGCACAAAGGGAACAGGCACAGAGGGGTATGTATTATCAATTAATCATCCTCTTCTAATTCACTTTGTGCCTTTGCTACTCTGTGCCTATTTCACTTTATTGTAAATCACTTTGCCACTTTGTGCCTTTGAACCTTTGCCACTATTAAGCCTCTAATAAAATTTCAGTTATCACTTCTGGAGCCTGTGCTTCTAAAATAAGCTCAGCTAGTTCGCGGAAGCATCCTTCGCCACCTTTAGCTTCGCAGATATAATCTACTTGACTACGAACTTGCTTAAGGGCGTCGGCAGGACAAGCCGTAAAGCCTACGTGCTTCATGATTTCTAAATCATTGACATCGTCGCCGATATAGGCAATTTGTTCGGGCAGGATATTACGATTCACCAATATTTGTTGGAGTACCGCCAGCTTATCTTTAATACCCATGTGCAATTCGGTAATCTTGAGTTTTTCGGCACGTTTGCGTACAGAGGGAGAAAGCTCGCCAGTGATAATGCCCGTTGCAATTTGTCTGTTGCGTAAACGTTCGACACCCATCCCATCACGGATATTGAATTTTTTCAATACTTCTCCGTTTTCTCCATAATACACCCCTGCATCGGTCAAAACGCCGTCACAGTCGGTAAGGAGCAATTTTATATGTTGTAATTTTTCCATTGAGTAATTTGTGGTTGAACCAAAGAATAATGAGTGTAGTCAGAAACGCTATGGCTTTTGCTGATTTGGGATTGCTGATTTCGGAAATATTGAAAAAACTTCGTTTTTATTTTTCATAATGCTTTATACTTCCGCAATCCCACATCCGATATCCGAAATGGACAATTTATAACATCCTTTACACACAGTTAGGTTAAATGCTTGTCCACCCGCCATCGACCACTAGGTTGGCGCCTGTCATGTAAGCCGAAGCATCAGAAGCAAGAAATACTAATGCACCTTGATAATCGTTGGGTTGCGCCATACGACCGAGTGGAGTTTTATTTATGTAGTTTTTGATAAAAAATTCGTTCTGACCGTTTTCAACACCTCCTGGCGATAGCGTATTCACACGCACGCCTTTGTGTCCCCAGTAGGCTGCCAAAAAGCGAGTGAAGTTGAGTACAGCCCCCTTGGTGGTTGGATACGAAGGAGATTTGAAAAAACTCTGTTCCCCATTTTCGTCACGGTAAATTTGTTGATCAGGACCAACCATACCGTAGGTAGAAGCGATATTGATAATACTACCAGCACCCGCCTCGGCCATTACTGAACCAAATATCTGCGAGCATAAAAAGACCCCAAGGACATTTACTTCAAGTGATTTTCGAAAAGACTCCAAAGGATAGTTTTCGAAGGCTGACAATTCTTTTGCCATCAATGGGTTTTCGAACATATCGTTGATAGCCGCATTGTTGACTAACACGTCGATTGAGCCATATTTTTCGAGAATAGTCGCTTTGGCTTTTTCTAAACTATTAGGGTTTGTTACATCGAGTTTTAGACCGATATGTTTTTCTCCTAATTGATTAGCCAAACCTTTGGCTTGTAATTCTAGTACATCGGCTACTACCACGTTGGCGCCTGCGGCAGCGAGTGCTTCGCAGTCTTTTTGTCCAATCAATCCTGTAGCACCTGTAACAATAGCTGTTTTACCTGCCAATGAGAACAATTGAGGCACAGCCAGAGAAGGATTCGAGATAAGCTGATTCATTGTTAGGCTTTCTGCAAAGCAGGTTTGATATTGTAGTTTGAGGTTTTTCTAAAAACAGCTTCCAATACTTCTCCACGAATCAATGGCATCGCATCTTTTTCGAGAATGGCTTTTTTCATGATTGGCATCACATCACGATAAGCAGACAAGGTGTAAGCAATATCTTCGTCGGTATGGCTGTAGCACATGTTATGAAAACCTGCCCATAGAATACCACGCTTAATCATTTCTTGTTGCATGAGCGTTTTTAGCTCTAAGCCATTGCCAGCTTCTGGACTAAATGTTACCATAGAGCGACATGGATAGCCAATACATTTGGTAAATGCTGATAAGCCAAACTCTTCTGCAATCTGGTTATATCCTTGTTGTAAAATCGCGCCTTTTTCGGCTAAATAAGCTGGGACATTTTTTTCCTGTAATTCACGAATGGTTGCAATACAAGCTGCCAATGACAAGGTTTCGCCACCAAAAGTAGTATAACTGAATACTTCTTTATTGAAAAGCTCCATCACATCTGCACGACCCGTCAACAAGGCAATTGGCATTCCATTAGCACAAGCTTTTGAATAAACCGCTAAGTCTGGTTTTACTTGGAAATATTCTTGCGCACCACCTAAGGCAATACGGAAGCCTGTCCACATTTCATCAAAAATCAACAAAGTGCCATTGTCACGACAAGCTTCGGCTAATTCTTGAAGGAAGTTATTTTTAGGTGATTCAAAAATAAATGGCTCTAAAATCACTGCGGCTACGTCTTCGTCTAAAGCTGCACGAATACTTTCGATGTCGTTATATTCGAAAGTATAAGTCATATTTTGAGTACTTTCGGGCACACCTGCATTGCGACTTGTAATGCCGATATACCAATCATGCCAACCGTGATAGCCACAGCAGAAGATTTTTTCACGACCTGTAAAAGCACGAGATACACGAATCGCTGCCGAACAGACATCTGCTCCCATTTTGGAGATTTTGACTGCTTCTGCATTTGGAATAACATCTTGAATCAGTTCTGAAAGCTCAACCTCTAAGGGATGAGTCAAAGAAAAAGAAATACCATCCGCTAATTGGCTTTGGATGGCCTCATCGACTGCTGGATAGCAATAACCCAAAGATACTGGACCTATCGCAGCATTGTAGTCGATATACTCGTTGCCATCGACATCCCAAACGTGTGAGCCTTTTCCTTTTACCAAATACTTTGGTGCAATACCTTTGGTAAATTGTCCTGGACCTTTCGCTAGGGTTTGGGTAATAGGCTTTTGAACTGCCAAAGCACGTTCATATAAAATATCCGAGATGGTAATATTAGGATAATGGTCGTTGAATTTTACTCCGTTGGGCATGGCATTGAATAAATTATGATTCTCGAAATGCGATGTGTTTTATGTTAAAATTAAGTGCTCGGCTTTAGGCTTTACGTATTAGGCAAGCACAACCTTTTGCCTAATGCCTACAGCTTACGGCTTAAGACCTTGTGTGCAAAGTCTCTACGGATGGGGATTATTCAGCAAATTCAGAGGCTACGATATGTGGCTGAATAGCTTCAGTATGATAACCCAAAATACGTTCTGCAATTTGTTTTCCTGTAAATCCTTCGTATTCTAGCACCTCTTGCAAGCGTGCTGGTTTAAACCATTTTTCAAATAGTGCAATGGGTAAAACAGGTACTTGTATCTGATTTTTCAAGAAAATTTCTGCAACAATTGAGTACAAACCTCCTGTAACAAAATGGTCTTCAATGGTTACTAACAAATCTGTTTTTTGTGTTAAATCTACAAGATAAGCCTCGTCAATAGGTTTGAGACTACGAAGATTGACGATCCCCACAGACTTGCCTTCTGCTCTAAGAATTTCGGCAGCAATCAGCGTTTGCTCAAGCATAAAACCGTAAGTCAGCAAGGTAATATCTGTACCTTCAGCAATAACTTCAGCTTTGCCAATTTCAAAGTGTTTTTGATGTTGAAAAGAGGTAGGACGGTGACAAATACGAATATAAGCTGGATGTTTAGAGGCAAGGATTTCGGGTAACATAATAGCCAAATCTTGCTCATTGGCAGGTGCAAAAACTTGCATATTAGGAATTCCACGCATCAGAGAGACGTCTTCCACTGCTTGGTGTGTGGGACCATTTCCGTCTGATAAAAAACCTGGGATAAAGGCGCTCAACTTGATTGGTAAATTGGGGATTCCTGCATCGGTGCGCACAAACTCAAATGCACGCATTGAAAGAAAAGAAGCCAATGCGTGTAATACAGGCACTCTTCCACGCAATGCCAGCCCTGCGGCGGCCCCTACCATACATTGTTCGGTAATTCCTGTATCGATAAATCTTTTACCTAGAACTGAAGGTAAATTACGAATCAAAGCACGGTTTTCGGCTGTCATGACTACGATACGCTCGTCGTCGATGGCTATATTTTTTAGTAGTTCTTCGTACATAAATTCAATTAGTTAATTGTGAATGAGCGAGTTGTGAATTAATAACAGAAAACTCAGCCACTCAATAAGACGTTGCGGTGCAACGTCTCTACGGGATATACCTTCCTTCTACCTTACCACCAAGGTTTCTGAAACTAAGGTAGTCGTGTGTTCGCCGTGGAGTTCTTGCAAAAGTTGTTCGATTTCGGTAGATGAAAAATTACAAAACCAACGGTCGGCACGAGCCTCGATACTTGGTAAGCCTTTTCCACGAATTGTATCGGCGATAATCACACTTGGTTTATGTTTTTTGTAGGGCAAATCCGCAAATGCTTCTTCCAAATCCAAGAAATTATGACCATCAATGCGACATACTTCCCATCCAAAAGCTTCAAATTTATCTACTAATGGCTCTAGTGGAATGAGATCTTCTGTTGCCATATTGGCTTGGAAATTGTTGCGATCCACCACAAAAATAAGATTGTCCAATTTGTGTGCGTGTGCAACCATAACCGCCTCCCAAACTGAACCTTCATTGAGTTCGCCATCGCCCAAGATACAGACCACACGGTTTTGCGAACCACTAATTTTCAAGTCCATTGCTACGCCTATAGACACAGCAGGTAAATGACCCAATGAACCCGAATGAAACTCAATACCAGGTATTTGAGTGTTGGGATGCCAATAGATGTGGTCGTTGGTAGATAAGTGATTTTGCAGTCTCTCTGCTTCTAAAACACCCATTTCGACCAACGTACCATAAAGGGCTGGCACATCGTGCCCTTTCGACAAAAACAAATAGTCTCTGTCGGGGTCATCCAAGTTAGTAGGGTTTAAATTGAGGAATTCAGTATAGAGGTAGACGATTAAATCTGTTGCTGAAAGCGATGCACCCACAAAACAGCCTCCATCGGTCGAAAGCTTGATGATATGCTCACGTACCCGCAAAGCTGTTTGCTCCAATTTCTTTAATTTTACTTCGTTCATGGGGAGTTTATTGAGTGAATTGCGATTGAGTAAATGTGTAACTTTTCAATCTAATCCCTCTTTTATATTTTTAAAGAATTATCTATTCTTAGAAACGCAATGCTTTGTGGCTTACACCAAATAAGCCAATAAAAGAGTACTCTATTTTTTTAATAGTTTTTCTATTAAACATTTGTATTAGTTCCTTCTTGGGAAGTCACAATACTTTTAGCTTCTACCTGAACCGTCATGGAAGCGTCGATGGTTTTTAGCTCATCTAAATGATTTCTATACCAATTGACCCCAGCCCATTGCGCATTAATGGCCATAATTTCAGGCTTTTGAGTCAATAATGTTAAAATATCTTCCAAAGAGAATTCAGGCTTGAGAGGATATAACTCTTCAAAAATCCGCTTAATAAATTGGTAGTCTTCATGATAATCTATGGTAAATCTGTGTGACATCGAATAATCTAAACCTGTTTCCCAAAGTACATTTCCCAGCTTAAATTGCTCTGGATTTTCCCAGAAATAGGGTGTTGTATGCTCTAGTTCCAAAGGGCGAACAGCCTCCTCCCAAGCTTTGGTTAGGGCTTTAAAACTCATAATTTCTACATCATTACCATCGGGATAAGTAGCAGGATGTAAGTTACTTATATAATCATATTGCTCTGGATTGGACAAATACACATCTAACACTTTATCCACAATACGAGGATCGATAAGTGGACAATCTGATGGTATTTTGAGAACTACATCTGCTTCTGTCAGATGCCCTACTTGCCAATGCCTGTCGAGTAAGTCATTAAGGCTTCCACGGTAGCAATCGATTTGATATTTTTTACAAAAACGCTCAATGACATCGTCTTGAGTATGGTCAGAAGTTGCAATAACGATATGTGATATACGCTTTACCATTCGAAGACGCTCTATCATGCGGTAAAGTAGGGGCTCTTCCAAGATAGGAAGCATTACTTTACCTGGCAATCGGCTCGAACTCATGCGAGCTTGTACGACGATGGTGATAACTGGCGCTTGACTCATGCGATTTCGCAAAGACTAGGTTTAATAATGGGTGTTGCGTGGTATTGGTACTGTTTGGTAAATTCTTCTTTTTTACCATTAAATTCCAAAAAATCACGGCAAACACGAGCTATATTTTGCGCCGAAGTACCTCCGTTTTGAATAGGGGCTAAGCGATTTAACTCTTCGACATCAAAATATGAATGTACTTTTTTCCCCAAGGCTATACCCACATATACAAGCGTCGAATATTGCGTAATCAATTCATCACAATTAGCAATCATGTGATTAACATTGCCATTGGTATAGATGAAAGTACCTTCGGGTGTGTTTTCTTTGATTTCGGCAATGGCTCTTTCAAAAATCTCGTTAGGATGCAATTTGAATACCAATGGTCGCCCGTTGGCGATTTCAACACAACGTTTGATAAAGCCTATTCTATCGTCTGGTCGGTAACACTCACGAATATCCGAAGTTGTTACCAACACATAGTTTTTCATATCGAGGGTATTATCCACAAACTTTTCACAGTTATCAAAATTAGGCATACCTGTGACCATAATTTTGTGAGCTTGGGTTCCCATTTTTGAAAAATATCCTTTGTAGCCTTCCGATGCAGCGCAATACACATCGCAAATATTGGAAGTACCGTTCAGCGATGTTCCAATAGCCAAATAAGGAGGAAGATGTAACTTTTTGACCCATTTACTAATAGTGGTGCATTCGTCTATCATGCCTTCTTGTACCCACAAAGTTTTGGTTTGAAGCATTCTGTCAGGGATTATCAAATCCGAACAGTAAACCACCAAATCATAACGGTTCTTTTGGGCTTTGTAGTCCATTTGTAAACCGTGCTCGGCGCAATAGGTCTCAGAATTACGACGAAATTGCCCTGCTAATACAGTACGGTCGGCCCAAGTAGTGTTATCGATCACCCAGTTCACCAATGGCGAGTCTGCAAAAATCTGACTAAACCAACAATCATACTCAGACAATTGCTGAGCGATTTGGTGCATCTGCGAGGTTTGGTTAATCGACCCTGTGATAAACAGTATTTTCTTTGGTATATGCATTCGCTAATGTAAACTTAAGGAGTTCAGAAATACTAGCAATATTGAGCATTTTTGTTCTGTAAAAGTAGGGATTTATTGTTACCCAAATATTATGTACGCATTACGAATTATTGAGTTAACAATTTGATAATAAAGGAAGTGCAACCCAAAAACAAACCATAGGTTATTGCTGGGCAAAACGAAAAGTTTTATTCAGCTGAATTTTGTAAATACAGTTTTAAACTGTTTAAAAAATGAGTCCAAGACTAAGTCTTGAACTAGTAAATTTGGCTGAATGATATTGTTTTTTATAACTTGTCTTATCGATAAAACCCTGTTGGTAAACGCCTATGAAAAAAGCATTTTTTGTATTCTTCACTTTGTTATCCTTTAAGAGTTGGGGGCAAGCTAATAAGTTTTTGACCTACAAAAAGGAGATTTACCCTAGTCGTAAGTGTAAGCTTCCCCAAAAATAGTACGGATTAAAAGTTTAAAAAGTGTGATATTTTTTAACTTTAGGTAAGTATTATGAAAAGCAGCAAATTTAGTCCAACCGAAATTGCTAAGATTCTTA
>NZ_JASHIE010000025.1:0-45807 GCF_030056655.1 Flectobacillus rivi | reverse complement strand
AATTTGCCGATTTGGACATGTGATTATTCAAAAAACACAAACCCAAATCAAACTATTTTACTATTTTGATTACTTTAACTTGGCTAAAACTCAGGGCAACCTATTTTAGGCAAGGACAATTCTAAATTCATCACTCAAAACTCAGCACTCTACACTCTATTGCAATTCTTCAAGTGGGTGTATTTTCCCGACCTTTGCATTACATTCTTCTGGTGTACCCAACTGCCACTCGTCAAGATTTTGAATTGTTTTATCTGCAATATTGGTTAATGCTTCTTGCGTTAAAAATGCTTGATGTCCAGTAATAATCACATTGTTGAAGTTGAGTAAATCGGTCAATAACTCATCACGTCCTTCGGTTTCGAAATGGTTTTTGAAGAAAATACCTCTTTCATTTTCGTAAACGTCCAAACCTAGATAACCGATTTTTCCATCACGCAAGCCCTGCAACACATCCTCTGTTTTGACCAAACCTCCACGACTGGTATTAATAAGCATAACACCCGTTTTCATTTTGTCGATTTGCTCTTTGGTAATCATATATTTAGTTTCCTCAGTCAGAGGTGCGTGAAGCGTAATAATATCCGAAGTAGCAAGCAATTCATTGAGTGTCACAAAAGTTACTCCTTCGTAGTCATCTGCCTCCTCAGCGTATTTGTCAAACACCAACAGCTTACAACCAAAGCCTTTTAGAATATCCGCTACCACTTTTCCAATAGTCCCCAAACCAATAATTCCGACTGTTTTTTGGTACATATCAAAACCAATTAGGCTACTCAAATCAAACTGGTAATTATGAGCTTTGGTATCAGCCATGATAAGCTTCCTATTCAAAGCCATCATCAATGCTACGGTATGCTCTGCTACAGAATTAGGCGAATAATGCGGCACATTAGCCACTCGAATACCCAACTCGGCTGCTACTTTAAGATTGATATGATCGACACCCACCGAACGAGTCGCTACATATTTCACGCCCAAATCATTTAAGGCACGAAGTACAGGCTCAGAGGCATCGTCGTTGGTAAAAAGTACCACTACATCAAATCCTTCTGCCATTTTCACGGTATCCATATTCAAAGGTTTGCCAGTGATGGTAATATCGTGTTTTTGTTGGTTAGCGTTTTGCAACGATGCTTTTTCAAACTCTTTAGTACTATAAATCAGCGCTTTCATACGGGATAGAATTTTGGTTAATAAAAGAAGGTTTAGCCTTTTTTATGTTTCAAAATTATCCTTCTATCTCATTTTTATCCATGACATTTATCAGTCTATTAGCTACTTATGCTCATCCACACAAAGCCATGACTGGTTTTAAATAAAAAACACATTTCTCTTTTTTCTTTCAGAAACGTCCTTTAAGTTTGTACCAGACTTTAGGGGTGCCTTAATATACGGGCTGAGATTATACCCTTTGAACCTGAACAGCGTAATGGTTGCGAAGGAAAAAGCAGAGCAAAATACTTTTCGTAGAATAGCCTTTATGGGCTATCTCCAAAATATTTCAAGCTGAAGTTTTTGATTAATGATAAAGGAAATTGTTGGGATAGTTTGTCCTATACAGACCGATTGTGTTGGGCTGTATTTGATAAATGGCGCTTCAATCCTATACCGAGCACAATAGCATTCGCTCGCAAAATCATTTAAGCAAAAACTGTTCTGTCTAATCCACTCCTAAGGGTCGCGTTGGTATTTAATATTTTACAAACATGACCGTATTTATCAATTCCGAAGCTACTGATGTAGCATCCAGCTTCAAAGTCGAAGATTTACTCGAACAATTTCATTTGGCTCAGGTCAAAGGCTTAGCCATAGCGGTCAATGATATGGTTTTGCCCAAATCCGAGTGGCAAAGTTATGTTTTTCAAGAAAACGACCAAGTAACCCTCATTCGAGCAAGTCAAGGAGGATAAGTTGACTTACTCCATTCCTATTGTAAAATCAATTATTTTAACTCATCATTCTCCTATGAAAAAAAGTATTGAGGTAGCTCCTTCGACAGAAGCTATCAGCCGTAGTCCTTTTCCAAATTCTCGCAAAATTTATGTCCCTGGTGCTATCCATAATATTCAGGTAGCGATGCGCGAAATCAGTTTGACTGATACCAAAATTTCTGGTAATGTTTTTACCAAAAACCCTTCGGTAGCAGTCTATGACACTTCGGGTGCTTACACTGATCCGACGATAGAAATTGATGTAAGAAAAGGTCTTCCAAAGCTTCGTGAAGAGTGGATTCTTGGACGTGGTGATACAGAGCAATTAGACTCGATTAGTTCAGAATACGGACAAGAGCGTTTGAATATGAAGTCATTAGACGAACTTCGATTCAACTATTTGGCTAAACCAAGAAAAGCAAAAGCTGGTCAAAATGTAACGCAATTACATTACGCCAAGAAGGGTATTATCACCCCCGAAATGGAATATATCGCGATTCGTGAAAATCAAAAAATTGAATCTCTACAAAGTTTAGGGCATCAGCACGAAGGCTATAGTTTTGGCGCCAATACGCCAAAAGGCGTAATTACACCTGAGTTTGTACGTGAAGAAATTGCCGCTGGACGTGCTATTATTCCTGCCAATATCAATCACCCAGAAAGTGAGCCTATGATTATTGGACGTAATTTCTTGGTAAAAATCAATGCCAATATTGGTAACTCAGCCGTAAGTTCAAGCATCGAAGAAGAAGTAGAAAAAGCCGTTTGGGCTTGTCGTTGGGGTGCAGACACCATCATGGATTTGTCGACAGGTAAAAATATTCATGAAACCCGTGAGTGGATTATCCGAAATTCGCCAGTGCCGATTGGCACAGTACCGATTTATCAAGCACTTGAAAAAGTTGGTGGAAAAGCCGAAGATTTGACTTGGGAGCTATTTAGAGATACGCTTATCGAACAAGCGGAACAAGGTGTTGACTATTTCACGATACACGCAGGAGTACTTTTACGTTATGTGCCACTTACTGCCAAACGCGTAACGGGAATCGTGTCTCGTGGTGGAAGTATCATGGCAAAATGGTGTTTGGCACATCACAAAGAAAACTTCTTGTACACACATTTCGAGGAAATCTGTGAAATCATGAAAGCTTATGATGTAAGTTTCTCATTGGGCGACGGACTTCGCCCGGGAAGTATTGCCGATGCCAACGATGCAGCACAATTTGCTGAACTCGAAACACTTGGCGAACTGACCAAAATTGCTTGGAAACATGATATTCAGGTCATGATTGAAGGTCCGGGTCACGTACCAATGCACATGATT
This sequence comes from Flectobacillus rivi, assembly GCF_030056655.1. NCBI lineage: Bacteria > Pseudomonadati > Bacteroidota > Cytophagia > Cytophagales > Flectobacillaceae > Flectobacillus > Flectobacillus rivi. The sequence continues at coordinate 42,549 of NZ_JASHIE010000025.1, read as the reverse complement.
AAAGAAAATATGGACAAGCAACTAAAAGAATGTCATGAAGCGCCATTCTACACGCTTGGTCCATTGACCACTGACATTGCCCCAGGCTATGACCATATTACTTCAGGTATTGGTGCTGCGATGATTGGTTGGTTTGGTTGTGCCATGTTATGCTATGTAACGCCAAAAGAGCATTTGGGCTTACCTAACAGAAAAGATGTAAAAGACGGAGTAATCACTTATAAAATTGCCGCCCATGCTGCCGACCTAGCCAAAGGCCACCCAGGAGCACAAGTGCGTGACAATGCCCTAAGTAAAGCACGTTTTGAGTTCCGTTGGGAAGACCAGTTCAACCTTTCGCTCGACCCAGATACAGCACGTGAATTTCATGACGAAACTTTACCTGCTGATGGTGCTAAAATTGCCCATTTCTGCTCAATGTGTGGACCAAGTTTTTGTTCTATGAAAATTACACAGGAAGTTCGTGATTATGCCGAAGCACAGGGTATCTCCGAAGATGAAGCTATTGACTTAGGTATGCAAGCTCAGGCACAACAATTTGTAGAAAAAGGCGCAGAGGTATATCTGTAAGTGATGAGTTGGGAGTTTTGAGTGTCCTTGCCTAAAATAGGTTGCCCTCTATGATAGTAAATCTGTCTGTTTTTATATTTTTCAAGATATATTTAGAGTATAAAAACAAAAAGAAAAATTTCATCTTTAAAAAAATACAAGATGCTAATTATGAATATTTTATAGAAATAAAAACTATACAATTATTCCATTATTGGGAAATAATATTTTCTAAAATTCATTGTATATTTTGAAGTTATCTAATGCTAGCTCAGGGCAACGTATTTTAGGCAAAGAAAAAAAAGCTTATTACTCAAAACTTATCACACAACCTTTAACATCATGTTTACACTCCTGCTCACACCCCCAGAATTTATACCTGATGAAGTTCAGATACTAGAACAGCTTTTTGAAGCTGGTCTAACGACTTTACATGTGCGAAAGCCCAATGCGTCACTGGAACAAATTGAAGATTTCATTCGACAATTTAAGCCTCAGTATATGAAGCGACTGGTGTTGCATAGCCAATATCAATTGATGGCTAAATACAATATCAAGGGGATTCATCTTACCACGCACGTTTGGGAGGAACTACAGGAGCAAGGACAATTAAAAGAGTATATTCGCCCAGTACAGCGAAGAGGTTTAACAGTAAGCGCTTCGGTACATAAGTTTGAAGAAATACTGAAAATGCCTTCAAAACTCGACTATGTATTTCTCAGTCCGTTTTTTGACAGTATTTCAAAACCTGGCTACAAAGCTGCTATTTCGCCAGAAGTGGTGGAGGATTTTGTATTTAACAATAGTAAAGTCCCTCCTATCGTAGCCTTGGGTGGTATTGAGCAAAACAATATTCATTCCCTCAAAAACAAGAATATTGCAGGAGTAGCTTTATTGGGTAGTGTGTGGCAAGCACCCTCACCTGTAGAAGCCTTTTCCGAAATACAAACAGCTTTGAGTTCCTAGAACCAAAGCTCAAAATTTAACAACACGATGATTTCAAGACTTCATTATATAACCCAAGATCTCGCACATATTCCTCACTGGGAGCAAGCGCAACGTGCCTGTGAAGGTGGTGTAGACTGGGTGCAGTTAAGAGTAAAAACTCAAGAAGAATCTCAATGGCTCGAAACGGCTTTACGCACTCAAGAGGTATGTAAAAGTTTTGGTGCCAAATTGATTGTAAATGACAATCCTCATATCGCTGCGAAAATACAATCAGAAGGTTTGCATTTGGGCAAACAAGATATGTCGCCCTTAGAAGCTCGTCAGATTGTGGGTGAAAAGGTGATTATTGGTGGCACTGCCAATACCCTCCAAGATATGCTCAAACATGTAGCCAGTGGAACAGTACAATACATTGGACTAGGACCTTTGAGGTTTACGGATACCAAGAAAAACCTAAGTCCCATCGTAGGATTAGAGGGATACAAGCGTATCCTAGCTCAGTTCAGAACATTAGGACACAATCTACCTGTCGTTGGGATTGGAGGCGTAAAAGCAGATGATATTGAAGATTTATTAGAAGTAGGTTTGCACGGTGTCGCAGTATCCTCTTTAGTAAACCTAGCCGAAAATCCTTCAGCAGTCACACAAGAGTTATTGAGTCTATTAAACTTAGCGGTGAGTGCGAAATGATAGGAATAATGCAAAATTTTATCGAATGGCTTGGATGATTTTTTCTTTTGAAGAAGAATAAAAACTTTTTAAAATCCGAAATCAAATATCCAATATCTGAAATCCTCTCTCTCATTACTCAACTATGTCTTTACAAATTGCAGATAAAACCTTTCAGTCTAGGTTATTTACGGGGACTGGAAAATTTAGTAGTGCTTCTCTCATGGAAGAGAGCATTCTGGCATCAGGGTCAGAATTGGTAACTGTTGCCCTCAAACGAGTAAGTCTTACAGAAAAGGAGGATGATATCCTGTCATATCTCCACCATGATCGCATCAATTTGCTGCCTAATACCTCTGGTGTTCGAAATGCGAAAGAAGCCATTTTTGCTGCACAAGTTGCCCGTGAGGCATTAGAAACCAATTGGTTAAAACTCGAAATTCACCCTGACCCAAAATACTTAATGCCCGACCCAATCGAGACGCTAAAAGCAGCTGAGGAATTGGTCAAACTGGGTTTTGTAGTATTACCCTATATCCATGCCGACCCTGTGCTGTGCAAAAGACTCGAAGAGGTAGGTGTAGCAGCAGTTATGCCTTTGGGGTCGCCTATTGGTAGTAATAAAGGCTTGAAAACGGTTGATTTTCTTGAAATAATTATCGAACAAAGCCGTGTACCAGTAGTAGTAGATGCTGGAATTGGAGCACCTTCGGATGCAGCTAAGGCGATGGAAATGGGTGCGGATGCAGTATTAGTTAATACAGCTATTGCCGTTTCAGAAAATCCTGTTCAAATGGGTCTAGCATTCAAATATGCCGTTGAAGCTGGACGCATGGCATACGAAGCTAAATTGGCGCCTATGCAACAACAGGCTGTAGCTAGTAGCCCGTTAACAACTTTTTTGAATTAGTGGAAATATGGACTTTTATCAAGTTTTTCAACAACATACTTGGGACGAAATCCGTGAGAGTATTTATCAAAAAACATCTCAGGATGTCATAAGAGCACTTCAAAAATCTGGTAAGCGAGATTTGGAAGACTTCAAAGCTTTGATTTCGCCTGCTGCTACTGATTTTTTGGAAGAAATGGCTCAATTAAGTCACAGACTGACTCAAAAGCGTTTTGGCAAAACCATACAGATGTATGTCCCGCTGTATCTTTCGAATGAGTGTCAAAATATATGTACTTATTGTGGGTTTAGTTTTGATAACAAAATCAGAAGAAAGACACTTACTGAAGAAGAGATTTTACAGGAAGTAGCTGTACTCAAACGTATGGGGTATGAACATGTACTGTTGGTCACTGGTGAAGCTAATCAGACGGTTGGCGTACCCTATTTGCAAAAAGTAATTCGATTGATAAAACCCTATTTTTCTCAAATATCCATCGAAATACAGCCCCTCGACCAAGACGAATATGAAATTTTGGTCGCTGAAGGGGTACACGCAGTACTGGTATATCAAGAGACCTATCATGAGGAGGATTACAAAAAACATCATCCAAAAGGTAAAAAGTCGAACTTTCAGTACAGAATCCAAACACCAGACCGATTAGGTGCAGCGGGGATTCACAAAATGGGTCTGGGAGTACTCATAGGTTTGGAAGATTGGCGGGTTGATTGCTTTTTCACAGCCTTGCATCTTAGATATTTAGAAAAGCGCTATTGGCAAAGTACCTATTCCATCTCTTTTCCGAGGCTTCGACCATTTTCGGGCGGCTTAGAGCCTAAAGTAGAAATGTCAGATCGAGAATTGGTACAATTGATTTGCGCCTATCGCATTTTTGATGAAGAAGTAGAACTATCTATTTCTACTAGAGAAAATGAGATTTTTAGAGACAATATTATCAAACTCGGTATTACGTCGATGAGTGCTGGTTCCAAAACCAACCCAGGTGGATATGTGGTTGAACCAGAATCTTTGGAACAATTTGAAATCAGCGATGAGCGCTCACCACAGGCAATCGCCTCTGTTATTCAGGCTCAGGGGTATGAAGCCGTTTGGAAGAATTGGGATAGACTTTTGCAATGAGAATAATGTTGAATTGTGAATTGTCCTTGCCTAAAATAGGTTGCCTTATCTTCAGTAAATTTTCAACATTATTCAATTCTTTTGAAGAGAAAAGTGTATTGACTCAGAAAATCGTAAGGAAAACTAACACCATTTACTTTAGCGCCGTAGGTGCGAAAGAACACCAACTATCGTGAAGTCTTTCGCACCTACGGCGCTCTAAAGGGACTTTTATTTCTATATATTCTACCAAACTGTCGCTCCTACGGAGCTTTTCTAAGCAATAATAATACTATTCGCTAAATCTAAAAAGCAACCTATTTTAGGCAAGGACAAAGGACAACTCAAAACTCTCAACTCATAATTCAGCATTAATACTTACTGATCATTCATCAAAACCAAAAAAGCTTAAGGCAGGGCCTTAAGCTTTTCTTCATTACACCAATATAAAAAATCCTAACGGACTTCTTGTCTTTTAGTACTCAGTAGTTTGAGGGTTGAAATTCGTCCATTTTTGAGTCCAATCATTTGAGCCATCAAAAGCACCTCTGAAACTCGCTGAATCGAAACCTGTTGGCAATACTACGCCATCAGCTAATATTCTTGAACCTTTTTGTGGGCTGAATTTTGGAGCACCCAAAAGGTTGAAATCTGCTTGTAAACCTAAATCTGTTAATGACCAGCTAATAGCATTTTTACGGTTCGCATCATTAAACATGGCTGTCTCAACGTTCAAAATCGGAGCAGTTGTTCCTGTAATTACAACTCCTTTATAGTCAGACTTACCATTTTTGAAATTGTCTTGTGACAACGTTCCTTCTAATTCTAAACCAGCTTTTGGAAATGCACCATTTACAACGGTATTATAAATACTCAAAGCAGAGTTACGTCTGATACGGAAAGCTGAACGATATTTTTTGTCAACAGTACCGTTAGCGATATAGATACTCACGTTTGCAAATTTGGCAGAGGTTTGTGGCAATGCCGTCGAGCCAGAACCATCGTTATCTGATTCAAAACCGTTTGAGTCAGAACAACTACACTGGTCAGCTACTAATGGGTCACGAAGTGCTACTGCATATTGTACATTACCTGAGAAACCATTGTCTGTGTCAAAATCATCATCCAAAGTACGGTACGAAATCAAGTGTTTGGCATTTACAGCACCACCAAACCATTCGAAAGCGTCATCGCCAGAATGCGAAACTTGTACATAGTCGATTTTTGTTCCGTAACCTACGCCACCAAGTGTTAAACCGTTAACTTCTTTATCTGTTTCGAAAGCAACACCTGCAAATTCGATACGCACATATTTCAAAATACCAGAGTTATCAGCATCGTTGGTTCCACCAAAAGTTGTTACGTTTTCACCTTCAATTGTGATAGGCGTCTTATTTACTTTAGCTTTTCCTAAAATGATTACACCACCCCAGTCACCAGCTTTACGTTGACCGATTGCTTGGTTAGACGTAAATACGATAGGTTTATCTTCTGTCCCTTCTGCTAAAATTTTTGCCCCCGGTTTGATAATCAAAGTACCTTTTGTTGGCAAATCACCTTTGATGATTGTCCCAGGCTGAATCGTTAGGGTTACGCCTTCTTCTACGTAAACAAAACCATTTAAAAGGTATTTCTTATCGGCAGTCCAAGTTGTATTTGATGTAATAGAACCTTTTACTACCACCATTTCACGACTTGCTACTGGTGTTGGTTCTTGAAAATCGTTTTCCAATTTACCACATGAAGTAGTTGCTAAAGCAATGGCAGTGATGTAAAGAAGTTTATGTATATTTTTCATGATTTCTGATATTGGCTTTTACAAAATAGCTAAGCGATGGCTTATGTTTATTCTGTTAAAAAAGTTTGTGTACGGTTTTACAAAACTGAGTTTAGTTTCACTCCTGAAGCTACCACTCAGCTAATGGATTTTGATAATTTACTGATAACTGATATACAATTAACCAATCTTCTCTCTGGATTAGAACTTGTAATTGATACCGATCGTTGATGTTGTACCACGTTTGTAAGTTCTGAACACATCATCTTTTCCAGTTTCAATCTTCTTATCGTTGTTAGTATCGTTATAGAATCTAAATGGCTGATTCAACAAGTCTTGGATACCTACTTTCACTTCGATATGCTTTCCGAAACCTTTTGTAACGTTTAAGTCGATTACATTTCTTGGCATTTCATATACTGTTGGGAATACAACACCATCACCTACCAAGAAAATACGAGAACCTACAACATTATAAAGAACGTTGGCAGAAAGGTTGCTTTCGTTATCGTTGTAATAAACACCAGCGTTAATCAAGTATGGTGACTGACCTTGTAAGAAACGGCTGTCTGAAGATTGTCCGCTAAAACCTGTTTTCACATCTGAATCAATGATTGAAGCGTTCAACAAAAGTGTTAGGTTATCCACAAATTTTGAACTAGCTAAGCCTTTCAATGATTTACGCATTTCTAATTCCAAACCTCTACTGAATGCTTTTTCTGCATTTCCAACACCGAAGGCAATACCCGAACCTGCATTCAAAATTCTAGCTTCGATTGGGTTTGTAAATTGCTTGTAGAAGGCCGCAAGTGAGATTACTTCACCTTCTGAAGGATAGAATTCGTAACGTAAATCGTAGTTAGCGATGGTTGCTGTTTTCAAATCAGAGTTACCTACACGAGTTACGTCATAGTTAAAGTCATAATAAGGAAATGGCGCTAACTCACGGAATTCAGGACGGTTTACTGTTTGGCTGTAAGCTGCACGAATCTGGTTTTTGTCGTTCAATACATAAGAAAGTGTTACAGAAGGCAACCAGCTTAGTAATGGTCTATCTACGTTTAATTTCTCGCCACTACCACGTTTCAAGGTTACTAATTGCTGACGGTTTTGTTCTGCTCTTACACCAAACGAAGCGTTGAATTTACTTGAGAAAGGCACATAAGCATTTACATAACCAGCGTACAATTCGTTACGAGCTTTGTAAGCATCTTCGTAACCAGTACCTTCGTTATAAAACAATCCTGTTGTAGATAGGTTGGCCGGGTCGAAGAATTTGTCTGGTGATTGTGTCAAAATTGCATCTCCTACATTATTGGCATTTACGATACCAAACCAACGAGCAGCGAAATTACGGTCTTTCTTTTCGAGATATGTACCAGCACGAAGCTTAATCAATTCTTTTTCAGATGCATCTGCTTTACCGATACGGTGCTCTAAGTCGATACGTCCCGATACTACATTTTCAGTTAATGCTGAGTAAAAACGTGCCGCTTGTTGTAAAGTTGGACTTTGTGATTGTTGAATATTGATGGTGAATGGATCGTTGCTACCCAATGTACGGCTCGAAGTAAAACGACGGTTGTCTGGTTCTTGACGGTTTGTGTATCCGTAACCTCCTGTCCAAGTCAACTTAGTCATATCCGACAATTCGTGCGTACCACTCAACTGACCAGAGTAAATACTCTTTTGCTCGTAAGTCATCGAGTAGTTTTTCAACTCAATATTATTGTTGTTGTAACCATTTCTCAAAACAGTTTCTTTTGAGCCTAATTGGTTAAACAAATTACGGAATTCAATTTTGTTAGCAGGGTTAATAATCAAAGCCCAGTTTGACATTACCCCTACTCTTACGTTTTCAGCATAAGCGTTATCGTTGTAAGCAAATTCTTTTTCACTAGCTGTATTACCAGCATCAGCGTTGTAAGCATAACGATAAAACTCGATATTTGGCGTTCTTTGGTGAGTAAGACTGTAGTTAACAGCATTGATAGTTGCTACTTCTAAATTACCAACATTAAAACGACGTGTCATTCCTAGGTTACCTCTAAAATCTGGCAATACAGATAGTGAGCTTTGATTGAAATAACTTGGCAAAGATTTGAAAGCATTTACTACAGCAGGAGTATTAGCACCAGATAAGATTGTACTTGTGCTAGGGATAGAAGAAGGTAAACCTCTCAAACCGTTATCGAAACCTAAAAAGTCTGTACCGCTTCCTTTATACGTAGTAGCTGTTTGGAAAGTTGTATTGCTACGATGTCCTAATGAAAAACCAGCTGTGAAAGAATTGCCATCTGGGATAGTTTTGGTATAAATCTTAATCACACCACCACCAAATTCACCAGGAAGATCAGCCGAACCCGATTTGAAAATCAACATACGGTCGATGGCTGTAGAAGGAATCAAGTCGAATGAGAATGCTTTTGTATCTACTTCGGTAGAAGGCGTAATCGCATCGTTGAGCATTACGGTATTATAACGTTCGTTCAAACCACGTACAATCACAAAACGGTCATCTTGGATAGATACCCCTGGCACACGACGTACAACCGCCGAAGCGTCACGGTCTTGTGTTTTTTGGATTTGCTGTGCCGAAATACCAACAGCAATTTGTTCTACTTTTTTAATTTCTGTAATAACCGAAACCTCAGTTCCTTTATTTTTAGTACCACGTACTACCACTGCATCGAGTGTAGTGTTGGCCTCAGCAATCGTTGTGTTTATTAAGGTTGTTTTTCCTGCTTCAACTCTTACATTTGAAATTACTTTGCTTTCGTAACCTACAAATGAAAAAATAACAGTGTGAACTCCAGCAGGTACACGCGATAATTCAAATTCGCCTTGCATATTTGTTTGTGTACCGATTTGTGTTCCTTCTACTCTTACTGCAGTTCCTAACATTAGCTCGTTAGATTTTGCATCTTTAAGGCTACCTTTAATGCTTCCTGTTTGAGCAAAAGACACTAAAGCTGTGAATAAAAATAGAAGAGTACTGAGTAATAAATTTCGTTGCATGTGTATGTGTATTAAATAGAAATGTCTCTATATCTTCGACGCAACAAAATTATTACTTGAATATTACCTATGTGTTTGTGAATTTTAAACAAACTGTTAAGGATACCCTCTATTTGATAACATTATCTTAACATTAGAAACAATCACTTAACATAAAGTACTTTTAGGGTATTTTATTAGACTATTTCTAGTAAAAAGTACTTAAAACAGTGATTAACGAAAAATTAAGTCTGTTAAGAATTATCGACAAATGACGAAAAAGAGATTAAGTATTTTGTTACAATCTTACTAAAACGGATACTGTTTGGTGTCTATATTATCACACTGCTGTATTTTTCCGTCATAAATCAGTTGGTGTTTAAAAATCGCTTTAGCATGGTTCTTGCTCGGATATTTTACTACTATTGTATTGTAGTAAAAGTTAAATTTGTAAGAACAATGAGGGGAATAACCTCAGAATTAGCCTGCCTTTTTACCTTTTTCAAAAAATGTCAAAGAAAAATAAATCGCCCAAAGTAGAAACACAGTCCCCCAAAGCGACTTCAGAAACGGTAATCACAACGCCATCAAGTACTTCAAAAAATACCATTTTAACCATCATTGCATTTGCAGTTGTTGTATTACTTGGATTTAGCGGAGGTTTTAGTAATCAATTTGTTGACTGGGACGACCACGTGTATGTAGTCGAAAATATCCTTGTTACCCATCCATCAGGACATTGGCTTGAAGCTTGGCAAAGCCATGTAGCCAGTAACTATCATCCCCTAACGATGTGGTCACTGATGCTCAACGCTGTAATGTCAGGAGCAGAATCGGCACGAGCTTTTATCATAACCAATACCTTTATACATTTTCTAAATGTTATTCTGGTTTGGCTTTTGGCTCTAAAACTTCTTGAAAGTTATGAGACAGGTGAGCGCCAAAAGAAATTTATTGCCATTCTTACTGCGCTACTTTTTGCCATTCACCCCATGCGTGTCGAGTCAGTTATTTGGGTGTCGGAGCGCAAAGACGTTTTATATGTGTTTTTTCTATTGCTGGGTAGCTTGCAGTATTTCAAATATGTGGATAAAGGTCAAAAAGTGATTCATTTGATTTTTGCATTCTTACTATATCTAGCTTCATGTTTGTCAAAAGGGCAAGCTGTTATTTTTCCACTAGTCCTATTTCTTTTTGATTATTGGAGAAATAGAGAATTTTCTATTAAAGTTTTTGTAGAAAAAATTCCGTTTTTCGTGGTATCCGTTGTATTCGGTCTAATAGCCATTAATATACAAGGAGGAGGAAATTTGGGAGGAATGATTCATCCAATTGCAGCAACAGGCGTAGCATTCAAACCAGAGGATATTAGCTATTTCAAAACGATTACCTACGCAGGATACGGTTTTATGATGTATTGGGTACACTTGGTGACTCCTATTGGATTACGCTCAATGTACATGTATGAAGACCCAACACTATTTCATTCTGAGTATTATTTGGGTTTAGTAGTAATGCTTGGAATTTTGGGCTGGGGAATATTTAATATCAAACGCAATAAACTCATCGCCTTTGGGATTGGCTTTTTTACGGTAACTATCATTCTCGTGCTTCAAATTCTGCAAGTGGGTGGCGCTATTATGGCCGACCGATATACTTATTTGCCCTATATAGGTTTGTTTTTTATGCTAGCGGTGGGTATTTCAAAACTAATAGAAAATCCCAAAATACAGCAGGCTGTATGGGCAGTATGTATCGTTTGGTTAGGAATTTTGCTTGTCATTACCAGAAAACAAGTAGGTACATGGCAAAACTCAGGAACGCTTTTTTCTCGAAGAATAGAACTAGCACCAGAAAAAGACGAAAGAGCCTATAGTGCTGCAGGGCAATATTATGGTGCAAAAGAAAATAATCTAGATTTAGCTATTGCTTACAGCGAAAAGGCGATTCAGTTGGGTTACAAAATTGATGTTACGCCATTGGGCAATTTGGCTTCGGCTTATGAACGTAAAGGCGACTATCCTAAAGCAATAGAATATTTGACAAAAGCCATTCAGCAATTTCCATCTGCAGATACCTATCTGAATCGAGGCAATATGTATCTCAATGCCCAGATGCCAGACAAAGCACTTCCTGATTTAGAAAAAGCACTCACAATGCCCGAAAACAAACGCATTGGTGTAAACTACGGTTCTTTGGCGACAGCACAACTTAATACCAACAGAACAGAAGAAGCCCTCAAAAATTTCAATATCGCTATCGATCAATATGGAAGTCAGAACCCTGAGCATTTTTATAATAGAGGTGTAACTCATCATAAACTAGGTCATTGGGAGGCGGCAATTATTGATATTAAACGATGTCTACAATTAAAACCAGACCATCCACAAGCCACTCAGGCATTGAGTCTTTTAGGGGTGAAGAAGTAAATTTTAATTGAGTGAATATTCTAAAATTTGTATTCTAGCTGTAGAGACACAATGCTTTGCGTCTAAAGACTTATCCTTCTAAAAATTATAATATCAAAAACGGCGATCTAAATTAGTTTTTAGACCGCCGTTTTTGATATTGTATATGTTACAGCTCATTATTTTTAAAAAGCTCAAACATTTTCCGTAATAGCTCCTTTTGCTTTGGTTCAAACTGATTTGCGACAAATAGATCAAACTTGTAAAATACAAAATAGCCAAATCTAGAATAGTTATTTTCAGGCTCTTGGAGTTTGACAATTCGTTTAAATACTACATTTAAACCTCCACGAAATCTATCCTGAGCTGAGTTATTGCTCATATCGAGTAAAAACTCACGTAATAACTCTTTGATTTCAGCAATGATTTCTTTCAATGATTTATATCTTGCAAAAACAAGCGGTTCTCTATTGAGCTTTAACTTCTCGATGGTAATTTCTGCTCGATTTGTTAATCCTTTGATTGTTCCATCAGGCATAAAAATAAGATGTTCCTCCACCTTATCAACCTCTGGATTTAAAAATGAGGCTTTCTCGGCAAAAAGCACTTCAGAATTGATAGACACAAAGTCCCAATGAGCAACTCCTTCAGGCGTTAGATTTGGAGCAAACACCCTATTACCCTCCACTGGGAAACTATTACTTTTATTCCCATTACAAGTACTACACCCCAATGTCAAATTTGTCCATTCGTATGCAAGCCAATAATAACCTAAATGGTCTGTAGCTTCAATTAACTTAGCTTTGGGTCTGTAATGCTCTACTTGTAAAGTTGCACCAGCCAAGGTGTTTGTTTCACAATAAGCGCATTTGTTTTTATAAATCGCCAACAGCTCTTTATATGTCTTATCTCTGTAAATGCTCTTCTTGAACTTATGTTCATTTTTTGTTTCCAAAACCTCTTTTAATAATGCATCTGTAACAGATTTTAGAAGACCTTCAGGAGGGTTATCAAATTCTTTTTTAACACTAATCATACAGGTAGAAAACTATTTAGGATTGCTTTTGGGTAAAAATAATTCATCAGGGAATTGTTGATTACTTTCCTCAAACTCTTTCAGATATTCTTCCACTTTGAGGTTTTCTTCTAGTTCTTCATACGAATCCTCAGTTCTGACATCTCCTAAATTTTCATGTTGAACAGAGACAAAGTCTTCCAAATCAAATACCCCTGAAGTAAGCAACAAATTTGGCGTAAGATTTTTTAAATCTATGTTTACTCTTTCAAGTTCAATACCGTTCTTTTTTGTTCTCGTAACTTTGATGATAATACTATTGGCATAAGCACCTAACAAAGGGATAGGGCTATGCGTGGTAACGATGAATTGTATTTGGGGGAAAATTGTTGAAAACTTCCCTACTATCTCACGTTGTAATTTAGGGTGCAAGTGTAAATCCAATTCATCGATGAGTACAATCCCTTTCAAGTCGTGTGGATTTTTAATATCAGGCTGTTTACGAGAAAGTCTCAATATAATATCTCCTGCCAGTGCTATTATCGCTTTAAAACCAGAGGCTAATTTTTTAAAGGGCAAAGGCTGGTAAATAGCATCTCCAGAAGCATCTATCTCTTTTTCTATATACTCAATTTTATCAGTATCTGGATTATATCGTATATCATCAAGTTGAGGGATTAAGGTACAAAATGCCTTTTTTACTAACTCAAATCGAGGGTCTTTCTTTAGTTTCCATTTAACTAATTCATATTCAATATTGAGCAGCCAACCATCTGAGTTAAAGAGATTATATGAAATAGAACTTTTGCCCTCTTCGTCATTCTGTGTACCTGACAAATTTAATCGAATAGGGCCATAAGCCACCAGATGTTGTAGAGGATGGTGATTGTTGATAATATCATTTATGAAGCTTTCTTCTTGACTTTTATATTCTACCTGTATTACACAATTAGCTTCTTCTACTAGATTAGTATTACCATCCAAGCGTCCATTTAATCCTAAAAATATAGATTGTAAAACAGTGGTTTTACCAAAACCATTTTCGCCTACCAAGAAAATCCATTGTGCATCTACAGGGATAGCTTCTAATTTGGTCTGTAGAATACCTTGAAAGTTTGAAACAGATAGCTGCTTTAAAGTATATGGTAACTCCTTTTGCTCAGGAAGTAGGTAAACGTTAGGTTCATTGACTAGAGGCTCAGATACTGGGGAGTCTATTTCAAATAAATCAGAATAGTCAATACTTGAAGTCTCTGTCGCTGTAATACTAGGGGTAAGTGTTTGTAAAGATGATAGATATAGCTTAAACATATCTAAAATATCCTTTAAACTAACCAAGTTCCTATAATTATCTTTTAATCCATGTGTTATTTTTGAACTTTTCTTATTTAATAAAATTCTAAGTAATGTGCTATTTTCAAAATCGTACGGCTCATATCTCGCAATACTGTCTATCCTAAAAAATAACTCTTCATGTCCTTTTGGGTAAATTAACAATAGATAATCGTCCGTAGCTGGCTTCGCAACTAATGGATACTCAGCTGTTAAATTATATTCTCTAACTTGCTTTGAAATATCTTTCAGTAAATCTATTACACCATTAGGTAATTCTTTTCTATTCATGTGCTATCGCTTTAGAACTGTAGTCATTACGCAAATTTGAGTAATTTATTTGGCACTTTCAAGAACATATACAAATAGAAAGTCCCCTTAGTAAGCTTGCTAAGGGGACTTTCTATTTTCTACTTTATCTCTACCCTCTCAATCTTTGGAATCAGCAATTTCAGCAGCGTAAAGGCAATCATATAGGCACTTGCTGCATAGGCGAATAGAGGAGTATAACTCCCTGTTTTTTCTAATACCCATCCTATAATCATCGAAAACAATACGCCTCCCAATGCACCTGCCATACTGCCAAATCCTACAACGGTTGCCACAGCATTGCTCGGAAAAATATCTGACACAAGCGTGTAAGCATTGGAAGACCAAGCTTGTTGTGCTGCCAAGGCAATACCTACCATTATGACAGCAAACCATAAATTGGTAAAATAACTTCCGAAAAACATGGGTAACACTGCACAAGCACATACCAAAAATGCTGTTTTACGTGCGCTATCGATACTATATGATTTCTTTTGAATCAGCCATGTAGGAAACCACCCTCCTATCACACTACCTGCATCGGATAATAAGTAAACTGTCATTAATGGCAAACTCAGTTTGCCAAGAGGAATGCCAAAGGTTTTATCCAAAAATTTAGGTAGCCAATACAGATAGAAGTACCAAACAGGATCAATCAAGAACTTCATAATGGTAAAAGTCCAAAGGGCTTTATAATTCAAAAGCTCTCGCCAAGCAATAGGCTTTACGGCTTGTTGTTCTGACTGAATATAACTCATTTCTTCCTCGCTTACACTTGCGTGCTGGTCGGGTGTGCGATAATAGCTCCACATCCAAATGACAACCAAAAACCCCAATGCACCCGTCATAATAAAGGTGGCTTGCCAACCAAACTGTATGGTCAATAAAGGAACCAATAAAGCTGCTACGATTACGCCCATGTTCGAGCCTGCATTGATAATACCTGCCACAATCGAGCGCTCATGTGCAGGAAACCATTCTGAAGTCGCCTTGATGGCCGCAGGAAAATTTCCAGACTCTGATAAACCTAAAAATACTCTAGCCAATCCAAATCCCATGGGCGTGCCTACAAAAGCATGCGCCATCGACGCCAAACTCCACAACAAAATGGTAAGTGTATAGCCCAACCTTGTACCTATGCTATCCAAAATACGCCCTACAACGGCCATTCCAATAGCGTAGGACAACTGAAATGCACTCACGATATAGCCATATTGCATTTCGTTCCAGCCAATCTTTTTTTGTAAGTCACTAGCCAAAATACCAAGCACCTGTCGATCTAGTAAATTGATAGTAGTAGCAGCAAAAATCATCGCACAGATTGTCCAACGTATTTTACCTTGTGGTTTGGTTTGCATAGTTTTAGTTTAGGAATATAAGAATTTTATATTTATTTTGGATTTTGGATTTCGGAAGTCTAACATACATTTTCTAAACTTATAAAGGTATTTTTCAATATTTCCGAAATCAGAAATCTCAAATCCGCAATTGTTTGAAAACTGTGCATGTCACTAGCTCTAGGGTATTTGTTGTACCAATTCTAGCACTACACTGGGGTCGTGTTCAATCCCAAAATAGTCCAAATATAGCGAAACCTGATAATCGAGTGTATGATGTCCATGATGGATTTGATAGCCTAAAGATGCCGCTTTTTGTAACAAAGCAGTTTCCTTAGGTTTCATAATAATATCTGCAATGACTGTATGTTTTTCAAAAAACGTTGGGTCAAAAGGTAATGGGTCGTTGGGTTGTAATCCGCTATTACTAGCATTAATCGCCAAATCAATGTGAGTTGGGGGTACTTCTTGTGCTAATATTGTAGTTTCAGGGTAAAAAGAACGTAGTCTTTCAGCTAAAGCTTCTGCTTTTTCTGGAAAAATATCGCTCAAATACAACGTAGAAATCCCTGCATCACAAAGTGCCACAGCTAAGGCACAACCTGCTCCTCCTGTACCAACCAAATACACGCTTTTACCTTTACAAATAACTCCTTTGGCTTCTAGACCAACCACAAACCCAAGACCATCAACGGTATCTCCGTATGAACGACCATTTTCGTCAAATCGAATCAAATTGACACTTCCTGAACGCTTAGCACGCTCGGTAGCTTCATCCACCAAATCTACCAAAGGATTTTTATATGGAATCGCAATCGTCATTCCTTTGAAGTTATTAAAATGTCTAAAAGCCGTAAAAATGCTAGAGAGATTGGCAGGTTCAACTTCTATAGGAATCCAAATGGCATTGATGCCTAATGCAGGAAAAACTTGATTCATCAAAATAGGTAAGCGAATCTGTTTGACAGGATAGCCTGGGGTTGCAAATACCAAAGTTTTACCGTCAATTTCGGGAGCAAATGTATCGATTGTATCCATGTGTGAATAAGAACAAAAAACGAAAGTCTTTGTCTATCCTTTAAGCAAAGGAATAATTATTAGTTAGAATTGGGAACAGTTTTAGCTTTTAAAATTACATGATTAATCGCTCAATATAGAATCTTTTCGCTAAATAATATCATGAAATCGATTTAATAAATCAAAATGATACATTATAGAGTTTGGAGTGGTGAGTTGCGAGTGAGGAGTTTTTGGATGTCTTTATAAATTACTTTGAAGAAAAAATACGTTTTGTAAAAGTTCAAAATCGATTATTCAACCTTCTTGAAGACAATCGCATGAGTAATGTCGAAGGTAGCATAAGTTGGGTTGTCACTAAATGTAAGATCCTTCAATACTACTGAATCACCCGTAATAGGCAAAGACGAACTTACCAATGCTACGCCCATTCCCATACCGACTAAACCAACTAACAGCTCGGTACTCGATACTTCTTGGACAATTTGTGGCTCACGATGAAAACCAGCAGTCTTACAACGGCGCTCTACTTCGTCGTAGAGGGTATATAAATTGCGCTGAACTTCTATCCAACGCTCATTGCGAAGTTGTTCAATCTTGATTTTCTTATAATTAGCTAATGGATGTTTGCTAGGTAAAAGAACCTTCAAACAATTTGACTCGGTATATCGAGGCGAAAGGTTGGGAAAAAGGAGTGGAAAATGAGTAATACCCAAAGCTATATCGTCACGGATTAATCCTTCTTGTACACCTTCAGCTGTATTATATTCGACCAACTTTATCGGTGAATCTGGATACCATTCTTGTACTTTTTGGGTAAGCTCAATAACTTGTGATTTGGGTAAAAGTCGATAAAATCCAAGATTAATTTGTTTTGCTTTCGAGCCTAATTTCTTGGTATTTTCAAGCATTCTATCAAACTGTTCCGTAAATCGGGAAGCATCTTTTAGGAGAAAAAGTCCTGCTTCGGTTAATTCTACTTTTTTGTGAAGCAACCTTTTTGTTTTATCAAACAACTCTATTCCTAGTTCTTGCTCAATGAGGTTGATTTGTTTGGTTAGGGCAGGTTGAGATATACAAAGGTTTTCGGCAGCTCGACCAAAATGTAACTCTCGTGCGGCCTCAAGAAAATATTTGAGCTGTCGTAACTCCATCTGGATACTAATTGAGTGATAGAAAGGGGCAATTCATTTTGGATTTCGGATATTTGATTTCGGAATTGTAACTTACTTTTTTACAAAAGATAAAGATATCTTTCAACACTTCTGAAATCAGAAATTCAAATCCGCAATATTTTAAAAACCTTTGTACAGTACTAATTTCGGATATTTGATTTTCCTAAAAATCCAAAATCAAATATCCGAAATCTAAAATCATAAAGAGCCTCTCATATTCAAGTAAAAAGGATTTTCGATATGCTCTTTTGAAGAGTTAAGCACCAATTTGGCGGCGGTAACCCCCATTGCCTCAAAGTCAGTAGAAATGGTTGTTAAGCCTTTCATAATAAACTTTTTGAGTGGGGTTTCGTTATAAGAAATTATCCCTACATGTTCCCCTACCGTGAGATTAAGCGTGATAATTTTTTCTAAAAGTTGTACTAAATCATCTTCCATCAAACTAATAAATACTTCTCCTTCATTGACAGGTTCCTCAGCCAAATCATGCACAATGTGATGGTTGAAGGCATAGTTACTACAAAAAGTTTTGAAGCCTTTCAAAATTTCCTGAGGATAATAACTATGCTCTGGAAAGACTAATTTAATGGTATGATATTTACTCAAAGCATCCAAAGCTTGGCTCAATGAGTTAAAAATATCTTTTTCAAAGTTTTCATACACAGCCCCATAATTTCCCTGAATCTCTTTGACTTTTTTATCTATAATAATCAGTTTGTCTTTTGGGAGCTGATCTAGCAATTTATACGCTTTTTCTTCCTCATCAATAAAATGTGGAATCACAACATAATGTGTATAATTGCTTTTTTGTTGTCCCAGTAGTTTACTAAAAAGTACGTAATCGTTGTTGTAAATATAAAAGTCAATAGCCGCTTTGTCGCCCAGTGTTTTGACAAAAGCATCGTAAATGATTTTCTTGTGCGGACTCAACTTATTGAATACCAAGAAAATCTTAAGTTCTTGTGACAAAAAAGTACTTGCCACAAAATAGCCTTTTCCTGGCGAAGAAGTCAATACGCCCAACTTGCGCAGTTCGTTATAGCCTTTTTCGACAGTAATACGTGAAATATCGAACTCGATACTTAGTTCGTTTATCGAGGGTAATAAATCCCCAGTGGTGAGGATTCCCTGTCTAATAGCACTAAGTACCGAGTTGACAAGTTGCTGATATTTCGGGGTTGCCGAAAATTCATCAATATTTAAATGTTCTAAAAAACGCTCTTTTTTCATAGAGAATTACCGATACCGACAATAATCACCGATAAAAGGATAATACCAATACCTGTTAAAATCGTACGGAAAATTGATTTTGAAACGCCTTTCCATTCGCCTAATACAATACCCCAACAGTTGGACGTAAGGATGATAGTTGCCATGTGCAAAATCCATGAGCTAGCACCGTTACCTAATTTACTTTCGCCCATTCCGTAGAAGAAAAACTGTAAAAACCATGTTGTACCAGCAACCGCTGCAAAAGCATAGTTTTTCTTCAAAGGAGCTTTGGCATTCAAATAGTCACCAAATGTTTTGTTACGTGTGTTAAGATACATACACCATACAAAATTGGTCACAAATCCACCCCAAAGTACCACTACAAAGATAACATTGTTTTGGAATAATGGATTACAGCCTTTTGCTACTGCTGTTTCGGCCATGGCCTTTCCAGCTTCAATACCAAAGTTAAAACAAGCACTCATCATACCAGAAATGGTAGCTACGATAAGCCCTTTGGTAAGGTTAAATTCTTTAATCGTTTCTGTTTTTTGTTCTTCGGTAAGTTCTCTTTCTTTCATCATTCCAGCCTTACCACAAACCATGATACCGCCCAAACAAACCAAAATACCTAATAATACGACCTGCCCACCAGTATGACTAATCATGTATGAGAAAGTTCCCTCAACATCATTGGTAAATACATCACGATAGACAGCAGGCAATAAAGAACCAAATGTAGAACATAAACTCAAGGCGATAGACATACCCAACGACATACCCAAATAACGCATAGCCAAACCAAAGGTCAAACCACCGATACCCCAAAGTAAGCCCATCAAAAATGTCCAAAAAATCACACCTTGATCAGTAGTTTTGATAATCGTCATAAAATCAGGAATAGTAAGATAGGCAGCCAAGTATGGTACTAATAGCCACGATACCACACCACCCACAATCCAAGCACTCTCCCATGCCCATGATTTAACACGATTATAAGGGATATAAAAACTCCCAGAAGCAAAACCACCTACCGAGTGGAAAATAACGCCAAGAATAGATTCCATAAAAAGGTCTTTTTACATAGTCTAAGATTTACATGTATGTGGAACAATCTGTAAACCTTAAAATTGTGATTATATGAAGTTTGATTATTGAAAAACAAATATTATTCTACAAATATAACCCTTTATGCACCTTACAACTGTCCTAAGGCATCTTTGAATATTGCAGTTTTTTAATTACCAAAAATTATATATAAAATAACTAATAGTTATATTTCTACTCGATATTTATCTTATAATTTAATCATCTATCAAAACGTTATATCACTGAGACTAGAAGGGAATTGTACTTTAATAAGTATTTAGTTTTTAATCCTTAGAAGCTATTCTTTTGAAAAACAATTTTTTGTATATTCCATTAAGTATGGTCAGGCATAAAATAAATATCATTTTTCTAGGGTGCTAATAAAGTTTTTACAGAAGAAATAAAAAGTTGAAATAACGATACTCTAATGCATTCATTTATATACACCGTAGTATTGAGTACCTAAAACATCAATTTATTTTTGATAAAAACCTCCCTATTCTACTCAATTGGTTTCAGGACTAAGTCATTTTGTTGAATCTATGGAAAAACAACCTCTTTTTATTGAAAAACAGCGCTTTAACCAATGGTGGATGTGGTTGATATTGTTGGGTACCAATGGTATTTTCATTTATGGCTGGATACAGCAAATTTATTTAAATATTCCCTTCGGCGACCACCCCATGAGCAATACAGGATTATGGATTGCGGTGCTAGTTATGTTGGCATTTACAGTCTTTATGCGTTCTTTTTGTCTAGAAACAAGCATATATGAGGATGGTATTTATGTACGATTTGTTCCACTTCAAAAAAGCTTCAGAATCTATCAATGGGATATGCTTGAGGAAGTTTATGTACGAAAATATGCTCCACTATCAGAATATGGTGGCTGGGGTTATCGAGTAGGATTTGGAAATGCAGGTGGTGCTTTGAATATAGCTGGAGATATGGGAATTCAATTGGTTTTTAAAGATAAAATGTCTTTACTCATAGGGACACAAAAGCCAGAAGAAGCCCAAAAAGCTTTAACATTAATCAATTTGTCGCAAGTAGAATAATTGAGTGGTTGAGTGATTATTTTAAAATTCAATTAAAGTAATCACTCAACCACTCAGTCACTCAATAAGTAAACTCCATCCAGTAACCGTCAGGGTCTTGGATAAAAATTTGGGGTACACCATCTGGGCGCATTTTGGGTCCTACCATGGGTATTTTTTTAGCCTTCAAAAAGGCTTCGCACTCTTCGATATCTTCTACTTTTAACGCAAAATGATTACGTCTTGTGCCTCCAACGATAATGTCATCGGTACGACCTGCAATCAGATGTAAAGTATGCGTACCCAATGCATACCAAGCTCCCTCAAAATCAAAAGCTGGACGAGCTACTTCTGGCAATTCTAATACATTTCCATAAAACTCTTTCGACGCCTCTAGGTCCTTGACAAAAAGGGCGATATGATTAATCTCTTTGATTTTCATAGTGTTGTAAAAACAAATGCACACACGCCAAAACGTATGTGCATTTGTTCAAAAACTGATACTAAAGTTTAATACCTATCTTTTGGGGAAATTAGGCAATTTCATTTTACCATCTTGTACACGGTTCATCATACGCATCATTTTGCGCATTTCTTCAAACTGCTTCAACAAGTTGTTGATTTGTTGAACCGAAGTACCCGAACCAGCAGCAATACGTTTCTTGCGAGACATATCCAATAACTCAGGTTTCTGACGCTCTTTTGGAGTCATTGACTGAATAATTGCCTCAATTGGTGTGAAAGAATCATTCGAAATATCAACGTCTTTGATAGCCTGACCCATCCCTGGAATCATACCCATCAAATCTTTGATATTACCCATTTTCTTGATTTGTTGCAATTGAGAGTAGAAGTCCTCAAAACTAAATTGGTTTTGACGGATTTTCTTATTGATACGCTCTGCTTCTTCTTCGTCAAAGGCATTTTGAGCTCTTTCAACCAAGGAAAGCACGTCACCCATACCCAAAATACGGCTAGCCATACGATCTGGGTAGAATTGATCAAGAGCATCCATTTTCTCACCTGTTGAGATAAACTTGATTGGTTTCTCAACAACGTGACGAATCGAAAGCGCCGCACCACCACGAGCATCACCATCCAACTTAGTTAATACAACCCCGTCAAAATTCAAACGGTCGTTGAATGCCTTTGCAGTATTTACTGCATCCTGACCTGTCATAGAGTCTACTACGAACAAGGTTTCAGATGGTTTGATAGCTTCTTTTACCGCTGCAATCTCGTTCATCATCGCCTCATCTACAGCCAAACGACCCGCAGTATCGACAATGATTACTTTTTTACCCATTTTGCGAGCATACTCCAACGCATTTTGGGCAATTTGTACAGCATTTTTATTTTCTGGTTCCGAATAAACCTCTACTTCTACTTGCTCTCCTAGTACCTTCAATTGGTCAATCGCCGCAGGACGGTAAATATCGCAAGCTACCAAGAGTACGTTACGACCCGATTTTTTGAGGTATTGAGCTAACTTACCAGAGAATGTAGTTTTACCAGAACCTTGCAAACCAGCAATCAAGATAACAGAAGGTTCTGATTTGAGGTTGATACCTTGTACTTGCGAACCCATCAATTTTACGAGCTCGTCGTGTACAATTTTTACCAACATCTGACCTGGGTCAACTGCAATCACGATTTTTTGACCCATCGCTTCATCCTTGATGCGGTCGGTAATTTCTTTCGCTACTTTGTAGTTAACATCGGCATCCATCAAAGCGCGACGGATTTCTTTCACTGTAGCGGCTACGTTAACGTCCGTGATACGTCCCTTACCTTTAAGGGTACGCATTGCGGTATTAAGTTTATTACTTAAATTCTCAAACATTGTCGGTTATAGCTAAAAATCTTATAGTTCATTCTATAGAACCGCAAAGGTACAAAAAAAATTAAGCATTAGTAGTTTCATAAATTGCTAATTATTATCTTGTAATAGATATACCTATCTCCAATTTATACTTACAAACTTTATATCCTTCCCATCAGATTTACAGAGGCTTGCAGACAAACAATGAGTTTGGCTTGCTATCATTCTTGATAATTATTGTTTTTGTCCACCTTTTATTGTCATTGATATACCTATCTCCCTAAAATAATTTTGTGCACTCAATTTATTGTATTACAACTATTTAAAGCACCAACAAAACAATTTTGTTTCACCAAACACATACAATACTAATATGAAAGCACCTCAAATCATCCTTTACGTAATTTGCCTAATCTGTTCAAGCTTTTTATCAAAAGCTCAATTTATTAGCATCGACGAAGCTCGCCATAAAGAAGTAAAAAAAGCAGGTAAAGCGGGTCTTTTTGTAGATATTCATCAAGACGAAAAAAATCCATTGATTTATAAAATTTTGATAAACCATACACAGGCTGAGTCAATTATGACTTACTTACGCCCTCGCAACTCTGCGGATTTCATCGAACAAAAGGATGCTAACTTAAAAGATTCCCATGTGATGCTCAACCTTCATTTGGCTGGCTTAGAAGACGGTGAATATACTTTTGTTGTAAAAACTGAAAATCAATTTTTTATTAAACATTTTCTGCTCACCAGTGGAGATTTAGTCTGTGAAAAGGTTGGAGGAAAAGAGGTATTAACCATCAATAGACAGATTCAGACGGTAGATTAAATAAAGGGACAAAGCGTTATCGTAACAAAGGCACAAAGTGATTATGATACACTTTGTGCCTTTGTTACGATAACGCTGTTTACTTTTTGATTTTACTCAAAAATAATTGTTCTATTACCAGCAATAAACACTCGATCTTCGAGTACTAGCTTAAGTGCTTTGGCAAGAACGATTTTCTCTACATCCCGTCCAGCAGCAGCCATTTCGGTAGCCGTTTTAGTGTGATTTACCGAAATCACATCTTGGAAAATAATCGGACCTTCGTCCAAATCATCTGTTACAAAGTGGGCGGTTGCTCCGATAATCTTTACACCACGCTCATACGCCTGACGATATGGATTAGCACCAATAAAAGCAGGTAAAAATGAGTGGTGAATATTGATGACTTTTCCTGTATAACGCTCGGTAAAAGATGGCGTTAGTACACGCATGAATTTTGCCAATACCAAATAATCAAAACTGTAAGTAGCTAACAATTCGTGGATTTGGTTTTCGTGCTCCAACCTCGATGCCTCATCGGTTCCCTTGGCAGGAATATAGTGAAAAGGTATGCCAAAACGCTCAGTTAAGGAACGTAATACTTCATGATTGCCGATTACTGCTAAAATATTGATTGGCAAATCTTTGAACTCATTTCTAATCAATAAATCACTGATACAGTGGTGCTCTTTGGTTACTAAAATTACGACATCTTTAATCTCTTTTTTAGAAAGGTCGATATTGGCGCCATTGGGCAAAATACCTCTTAATCCGTCCTCAATTTTTTCAGGGTCGCAATTTCCAGAAAAAGCTACACGCATGAAAAACTGATTGGTATCTCTTTCGACAAATTCGTCGGTTCTTTCTACATTGAGGTTATTAAAAAATAGTACTCCTGTGATTTTATGCACAAGCCCTTTTTCGTCGGGGCAATCAATTCGTAAAATATAATCCGTCATTTCAAAATTATTATAATGGCTAACAGTAAGCTATGACGCTTTCACAACATAGCATTTAACAGCCTGCAAAATTACTTATTCGTTTTACTAAATCGCTAATTATTACAGAATTAAAATACAAAAACTATAGAGTGTAAAGATTTGAATTATCGCTAGAAGTTTAGATTCTGTAAAATAAAACCTCAGCTCATCGTCAAATTTTCAAATCCTCAAATTTGTACTCATCTACAGTTGTATTTCCATTTTTACATATTCGATTCCTTCTTTTACGAAAGTATCCCCAGTGGCATCTAGTCCAAATTTTTGATAAAATGGTAATGCTGAAGTGCGTGCATGACACCAAAGTAATTGTACTTTATGTTTTTTCGAAAAATCAATCAAATGACTTAACAGTGCTGTCCCCAAGCCTTTCCCCTGTAAATGTTCGAGTGTAGCAAACTTTCGAAATTGTGCTTCTTGCCCTTCAATAAATAAAGAAATCACAGATACTAATTCAGCATCTAACCACAAGCCAAAATGAAGTCCCTCCTCATCATTTTTGATTTTAACAAAGTCTAAAGGATACTCTGGCCACATAACTTCATGACGAATTGGCCACGTTTGAGCGGCTGATATTTGATTGATAATATATGTCATAGTTGGTATTTAAAATTGAAATATGCTAAATATGAGCCTCTGTATTTATCTTGTCTTTTAGCATTTTAAGGTATTTGAGAAAGCTCAAACCTAAAGAAAAAAATGCTAACTATATATTTTTTAGCAATGCTTTTCTGAAAAAACTATTGATTCTCACCCAATAATGTTCCCTACGTATCATAACATTCCGTACATTTGCAGTCGAAATGCGCAAACTATTCACGCATCATTAATAACGCATAACGTTTTCATACAAAAATGGGAAAAATTAAAGTTGAAAATCCTGTCGTTGAGCTTGATGGCGACGAAATGACTAGAATTATCTGGAAATTCATCAAGGATAAGTTAATCATTCCTTACTTGGATTTGGATATCAAATATTATGATTTGGGCATGGAGTACCGTGACGAAACCAATGACCAAGTTACAGTTGATGCTGCTGAGGCTATCAAGAAATACGGTGTAGGTATCAAATGTGCTACTATCACACCAGATGAAGCTCGTGTAAAAGAATTCAACTTGAAACAAATGTGGAAATCACCAAACGGTACAATCCGTAACATCTTGGATGGTACTGTATTCCGTGAGCCTATCGTTTGTTCAAATGTTCCTAGATTAGTTCCAAACTGGACTGCTCCAATTATGATTGGTCGTCACGCTTTTGGTGACCAATATAGAGCAACTGACTTTTTGACAAAAGGTAAAGGTAAATTAACAGTTACTTTCACGCCAGAAGACGGTTCTGAACCACAAACTTTTGAAGTATTCAACTTCAAAAACGACGGTGTAGCACTAACAATGTACAACACTGACGAGTCTATTCGTGGTTTTGCTCACTCATGTTTCAACATGGCATTGAGCAAAGGATGGCCTTTATATTTATCTACAAAAAATACCATCTTGAAAAAATACGATGGTCGTTTCAAAGATATTTTTGAAGAAATCTACCAAGCAGACTACAAAGAGAAATTTGTAGCAGCTGGAATCGTTTACGAACACCGTTTGATCGATGACATGGTAGCTTCTGCCTTGAAATGGAATGGTAACTTCGTATGGGCTTGTAAAAACTACGATGGTGACGTTCAGTCAGATACAGTAGCACAAGGTTTCGGTTCATTAGGTTTGATGACTTCAGTATTGGTTACGCCAGATGGTACTGTAATGGAAGCTGAAGCTGCTCACGGAACTGTAACTCGTCACTACCGTGACCACCAAGCTGGAAAACCTACTTCTACTAACCCAATTGCATCTATCTTTGCTTGGACTCGTGGTTTGGAATTCCGTGGTAAATTGGACGGTAACGAAGCGTTGATCAACTTTAGCCAAACTTTGGAAAAAGTATGTATTGAAACAGTTGAGTCAGGTAAAATGACTAAAGACTTAGCAGTGTGTATCCACGGAAACAAAGTTTCTCATGGAGAACACTACTTATATACTGAAGAATTCTTGGCAGCAATTGACGAGAATTTGAAAGCTGCTTTGGCGAAATAATTTTTGCTAAAATAGTTTTGAGAGGCCAGCCTATTCGTATGATTAGGCTGGCTTTTTATTTTATGCATATTCATCTTCAAGTTTACTAGCACTCTTTTTCAAACATCTACAAGTTATCAATCGTTATCTCTATACCAACGCCATATATCTCTAACAGACAGATTTTTTAGAGAAAAATGCTATCTTGGAATTTTCATTCATTAAAATGCTTCATCATTCATGAAAAAACACTACCTCCCGCTAATTTTATCATTTGCACTTTTTACAGAAGCTAACGCTCAAAAAATCGTTCAGCGTGACCCAGCCATCGAACAACTCGTTGCTGAAGTAAATGCTGATAGTTTGCAATCACATATCAAAAAATTGGTAAGTTTTGACACTCGTCATACCATGAGTACCACTACTGAAGAGAAACGTGGGATTGGGGCTGCAAGACGTTGGGTATTAAGCAGATTCCAAGAGTATGTCAAACAATCAGGTGGTCGCATGACAGCTATGATTGATTCGTGGGTACTCAAACCAGATGGCAAACGTGTCGATAAAGACCAAGATATGGGCAATGTCATGGGGATTTTGAGAGGAACAGACCCGAATGACGACCGTATTTTTATCGTTTCGGGGCATATTGATAGCCGTGTAACCAATGTCATGAATCGCGAGGCTACCGCCCCAGGAGCCAACGACGACGGTTCGGGTACAGCTACAGTGATTGAACTAGCTCGTGTGATGGCTAAAGCACAATTTCCTGCAACCGTTATTTTCCTGGTAGTTAGTGGTGAAGAACAAGGACTTCTTGGGGCTGATTATTTAGCCCAAAAAGCAGTCAACGAAAAATGGAATATCGAGGCTATCATGAATAATGATATTGTAGGTTCTAATAACAGTAATGAAACTAGAATCATAGACAACACTCGTGTTCGTATTTTTAGTGAAGGGCTTCCTGCTTTTGAACTTGACAAAAAAGCGACTAGCATTCGCAATATGGGGCAAGAAAACGATGGGAAAGCCCGTCAGTTAGCCCGTTATGCTAAGGAAATTGGAGAAAGATATGTAGATAATTTGGAAGTAGTAATGGTGTATCGCAACGACCGTTTTTTACGTGGTGGCGACCATACCCCATTTGTCAATCGTGGTTTTGCCGCAGTTCGTGTCACTGAGATGAACGAAAACTTTGACCATCAGCACCAAGATTTACGTACTGAAAAAGGTACTCAATATGGAGATTTACCAGAGTTTATGGATTTTGAGTATTTGAGAAAAAATACTGCCATGAATTTAGCAACGTTGGCTAACTTAGCAAAAGCTCCAGCCACACCTCAGAATGTAACAATTGATACCAAATCATTGACCAACAGTACTACGTTATTTTGGCAAACACCAAAATCAGGTAAGGTAAAAGGATATTATGTATTAGTACGTGAGACCTATCAGCCTTTCTGGCAAAAGAAAATTTTTACCACTAAAAATGGTATTAATATTCCTTACTCAAAAGACCATTATTTCTTTGCCGTACAAGCAGTAGGCGAAGATGGCAATGAGAGCTTACCTATATTACCGAAAGTGGGAATGTAAGATTCTGTAGGTTTGTTGATAAAAGAGCCAAGAAATCAGTGTTAATGCTGATATTCTTGGCTCTTTTATTTAAACTATAAATTCATGATTTCTTCCTCTGAAAGTCCTGTTAATTTTTGTATACTGGCAATATCAAGTCCCATCATTTTAGCTTGGCGAGCAATATTTCGTTGCCCCTCTTTCAATCCTTCTTGAATACCTTTCTCGAGTCCTTCTTGAATACCTTTCACCATTCCCTCTTTCAAGCCCTCTTGCATACCTTTAAGGAGTCCTTCTTCGTGGGCAGTTTCCACGGCATAGTCGTATGTGGCTTTGTTATCCCTAAATACTTTGAGACTGTATTCGTACCTTTCCCAATCTTCTCTATCCATTTTGGCTAGTTCGGCTATCTGAAAAGCATGGGTAAACACTTCGTCTTTGAACAACTCTGGAATGTTCTGAAAGTCTTCTAGGTTTTTGATAAAATACAACCACTTATCTAATCTGGTGGCTAACTCATGTTCTTCTTTTTTAAAATTAGGCATTTCAAGATAGATGTAAGTCAACTTATCATAAAAGACCTTTCCATGCTGATTTTTGAGATTGATGGTATGCACTACCTCTGATTTTTCAGGTTCAGATTCGTAATCATCGAAGGTAAAATCAAGTACGCCGATACAGTACACCGCTTTGAGATTGTAATTCCAGATACCTTTTTCGGCTTGCTCCCGAATCGGAAAAGTCGAGTAATAAATAGTCCTTTCTCTGAAATAATTCTGTTTGGCTTTTTGTAACTCTACGATAAACTTTTCACCATTTTGATTTTCACAATAGATGTCATAAATGGCTTTTCTGTCATAAGGCGTAAAGCCTAATTGTTCATTGTTTTTGAAGGTGAGTTCTACGATTTGATCTCTTTCGGGCAAAAGGGAGTTTAGGAAGTCAATAAGTTGTGGCTTACTGGCTTCTTCACCAAAGATTTTCTTGAACCCGAAGTCCGTAAATGGATTAAGATATTTTGCTTTCATGTTTGTAAAGGAGTAGTTCTAAAATCCAAAGTTAGACAATTTTTAGGACTAAACATTTGTTAGCATACAAGTTTGATTTCCAATTGCTTGAGCAATTTAGACTTATTTTTTGGAGCGCATCGCATTTCCTTTTTTAGCAATAGATCTTTTGTAAGATCCCATTCTTTTTACTTGGCCTTCTTTTACTATAACTTCTTTCGAAGAATCAAATAATACTTTTTCAATAAAAAATTATGAAATTCCGCAAAAACATTCAACTATTCAAAGAATACTCCTAAATTCAAGTGTTAATTCTGAAACAAAATGCCAGTTGTAAAACACTCTGATTACCAGCCTCCTTTATGGCTGCCAAATGGTCATTTCCAAACCATTTATCCTTCCTTGTTTCGTAAAGTAGATGGGATAAGTTATCAGCGTGTGCGTTTATCAACTCCTGACCATGATTTTTTGGACTTGGATTGGTCAAAAGTTAATCCTCATGAAACTCATTCACAGCGCCCACTTTTGATTTTATCACATGGGCTCGAAGGTGATTCTACCAGACAATATATCACGGGCATGGTCAGGTTGTTTAACCGACACCAGTTTGATTGTTTGGCATGGAATTTTAGAAGTTGCTCAGGAGAAATCAATAAGCAAGTACGTTTTTATCATAGTGGTGCTACCGATGATTTGGACTTGGTAATCAAGTACGCAGCGCAAAAATATAAGGAAATATACCTCATGGGCTTTAGCTTAGGAGGAAATCTTACCCTAAAGTATTTGGGTGAAAATGGCGAAAATCTTCGTCCTGAAATCAAAAAGGCTGTAACATTTTCCGTACCTTTGCACCTTTCTGGAAGTAGCTCCAAAATGGAAAGTTGGCAAGACTGGGTATATACCCGCCGTTTTAATAAAACACTTACCAAAAAAATCCAAGAAAAGGCAGTTTACTTTCCTGAAAACATCAACACTACAAATTTGTCGAAAATACGCACCCTGCGTGATTTTGACAATTATTACACTTCACAACTTCACGGATTCAAAGATGCAGAGGACTATTATCAGAAAAATAGTTCACTATATTTTATTGAAAAAATCCAAATACCCACGTTAATAATTAATGCCCAAAATGACCCTTTTTTATCGAAAGAATGTTTCCCTTTCGATAAGGTAAATCGCTTAGAAAAAGTATTTTTCCAAGCTCCCGAAAAAGGCGGACATTGTGGGTTTATGCAAAAAGGCTATGAGGAAACCCTCTGGTCGGAATATCAAGCATTAGGCTTTTTGTCCAAACACTAGCAACGAGTACCAAATAGGTTAACCAATACATAAAT
Organism: Flectobacillus rivi; assembly: GCF_030056655.1. Lineage (NCBI taxonomy): Bacteria > Pseudomonadati > Bacteroidota > Cytophagia > Cytophagales > Flectobacillaceae > Flectobacillus > Flectobacillus rivi. The sequence goes on along the minus strand of NZ_JASHIE010000025.1, from coordinate 12,058 downwards.
AACTAGAGTTTCAAATCCGTAGGAAAAGGCTTTGACCCTGACTTGCGATATACAGTAAGAACATGTTGACTAAAACAGCAGAACATCAAGTAAATTTTGTCATTGACTTTGACAGCACTTTCACGCAGGTAGAAGGTCTTGACGAATTAGCGGCCATTGCATTGGCAGGCAACAAAGACAGCGAAAAAATTGTCGGTGAAATCAAAGCGATTACTGACAAAGGTATGTTGGGTGAAATTGGGTTTGCTGATTCCTTGAAGGCGAGAGTTGCCTTATTGCCAGCACACCGCGACCATGTAAATACTTTGATTGAGTTTTTGATGGGTAAAATCTCAGATTCATTTGCTCGTAACAGAGAGTTTATCTCGATGTATCGTGAAAATATCTACATTGTGTCGAGTGGTTTCAAAGATTTTATTGTTCCTGTAGCCGTGTCAATGGGCGTAAAAGAAGAAAATGTTTTTGCAAATACATTTACTTACGACGCAGAAGGAAATATCATTGGATACGACGAAAGCAACTTGCTTTCTCAAGATAAAGGTAAAGTAAAATTACTTCAAGCCTTGCAATTGGAAGGCGATGTGTATGCGATCGGCGATGGGTATACAGACTATGAACTTCGTGAGTCTGGTTTGGCGAATAAGTTCTTCGCTTTCATCGAAAACGTGGAGCGTCAAAAAGTAGTAGAAAAAGCTGATGAGGTTGTAGCTTCATTAGACGAATTCCTATATATCAATGGCTTGAGCCGTTCTCAATCTTATCCAAAATCAAAAATCAAAGTTTTATTATTAGAAAACGTTCACCCAAAAGCTGTTGCAGCTTTCAAAAATGAAGGGTTTCAGGTAGAGCTATTGAAAGGTGCTTTGGACGAAGAAGAATTAATCGAGCGTATCAAAGGTGTTTCGATTTTAGGTTTACGTTCTAAAACTAATCTTACCAAACGTGTGCTTGAGCATCCAAATGCTAGTCGTTTGATGGCCGTTGGAGCATTCTGTATTGGTACAAACCAAATCGATTTAGCTGAATGTGAAAGACGTGGTATTGCAGTATTTAATGCACCTTATTCAAACACTCGTTCAGTAGTAGAATTGGCAATTGGTGAAATGATTATGTTGACTCGTGATATTTTCACGAAATCAAATAAAATGCACCAAGGTGTTTGGGACAAATCTGCAACTAACTCTTACGAAATTCGTGGTAAGAAGCTCGGTTTGGTAGGTTATGGTAGCATTGGTACACAACTTTCGGTTATTGCTGAGGCCATGGGTATGGAAGTTTACTTCTACGATGCTGTTGATAAATTGGCCTTAGGTAATGCCAAAAAGTGTAAGACTCTTGAAGAACTATTAAGCATTTCTGACTTTATCTCTATGCACGTTGATGGTCGTAAGACTAACTCAAACATTATTGGAGAAAAAGAATTTGCCATGATGAAAGACAATGTAATCTTCATCAACCTTTCAAGAGGTCACGTAGTAGATATTCCAGCATTAGTAAACGCCTTGAAGTCGGGTAAAGTTTGGGGAGCGGCAGTTGACGTATTCCCGTATGAACCAAAAACTAACGACGAGGAGTTTATGAACGAATTGCGTAGTTTGCCAAGAGTAATTTTGACTCCGCATATTGGTGGCTCTACAGAAGAAGCTCAAGCAAATATCGGTGAATTTGTACCAAGCAAATTGTTACAGTTCATGAACAACGGTAGCACTTACGGCTCTGTAAACTTCCCAGAATTACAATTGCCAGCTTTGGAAGATGCACACCGTTTGTTGCACGTACACCAAAACGTACCGGGTATTTTGGCCAAAATCAACGGAATTTTTGCCAAATACAATGTCAACATCAAAGGTCAGTATCTCAAAACAACCAACAACATCGGTTATGTAATTACTGACGTAGCAAAAGAATACGCAGACGAGATTGTAGAAGAGCTAAAAGGCTTAGATAATACCATCAAATTTAGAATGTTGTATTAAAATCTTGTATTCTTATATCTTTGTGCCACGTATTTCGTGGCACAAGTTTTTTATCCCCATCTAAAAGCATGATAAAAAAAATAACGATTCAAAATTTCTTCAGCTTTGGCAATGAACAAACCATCGAATTGAATGCTGATACCAATGTTCTGGTAGGAATTAACGGAACAGGAAAATCAAATTTCATCAAGGCGATACGTTTGTTGAAAGCTTTTTTAAATGCGGGTGATTTTGAAAAGTTATTTATGCAAAAATGGGGTGGATTTTCAGGTGCTTGTAATTTTATAAATCCTGATGCTTCTACAATTTACCTACGCTATGAGTTTGATAAAAATGTTGTAAGGAATTTAGACGATACTTTTAATAAGGATGATTACCATATTGAATTTACAATAAGAAAAATCGGAAACTCTTACGATACTTTAATAGGAGCTACTAATTTGGAGGTTGCTGATCAATTACTCAAAGGTATCGAAATATACGATAATTTCGATACAGCTTTTGAAAGTCCCATCCGTCAATTGTCGCCTTACTATTCAGAAGTCAACCTTTTAAGTGATGGTAAGAATCTGACAGGGTTATTGAGTTATTTGAATGGAAATTCAGTTAAAGCTTTTGATAAACTGGTAGAAGAGTTTAAAAAGATTAATCCAAATTTCCGAGAACTTGTTTTTACAACTCCTATTGCTGGTAAAAGCTTACTTTCACTTAAAGAAAAAAACTTAGATAGAGCTATTACTATTGAACATATTTCGGATGGTACATTAAGATACTTGCTTTTGCTTTCAATTTTCTATAATCCGAAAAGAGGAAGTATAGTTTGTCTTGATGAACCAGAAATGGGCTTACATCCAGATATGATTAATGGTGTTGCAAGAGGTATCAAATACGCTGCACAAAATGGCACACAGATGATTATTGCGACACATTCTCCCTTACTATTAAATGCTTTTGACTTAGAGGATTTAATGATTTTTGAGAAAAATGAAAGTAATGAGACTATCGTAAATAAAGTGTCAGAAGAAGATTTCCCTAATTGGGAAGGCGAGTTTTTGGCAGGACAAATGTGGCTTAGAGGTCAAATTGGAGGAACGCGATGGTAGATGTCAGCATTTTAGTTGAAGGCGGTGTTCATCCACATAGTAATGCCAGCGCTGATACATTTGATAATAGTGAAAAACTTCGTGAGAGTTTTCAGACGCTACTTTCGAAAGGTGTTCAAGATGACCGTATTCAAATAAAAATCGATACGAAAGGCTCCTACACCTCGATTATCAAAATACCTCTGCATTCAAGTCAATTAGCCCTATTGGATTTGGATGGAGATCAATCACAAAGAACGGTACGACTTAAAGAGTATCAATTAGACAAACATCAGGATTTTGTATTTTTTATGATACAAGCCATGGAAAGTTGGATACTTTCACAGCCAGATGCGATTGAAAAAACATTTGAAGAATATACTAAAATATTGGAAGACTCTCTAGCCGAATTCCAAGCATTGAAGGATGCTTCACCAGAAGATATTTCCAATCCTAGTGAAGTTCTCAACTCACTACTACAATCCTATTTTGAGTATGAAAAAGCAGGTAAGATAAAAAAGTTGAAATACGGTAAGTTAAAAAACTCGCACTTGATGATTCAGCAACTCGACCCTGAAATACTCGAGTACCAATTTGAAGATTTCCATTATTTACTGAACAAGATTAAAGAACTATTAATTCATGCGTAAAACGTACTTTACCCCAGGTCCAGCCGAACTTTTTCCAACTGTTGAACAACACTACCGCGATGCGTTTGACCTTCAATTAGGGTCTATTTCGCACCGTTCTGCTCAGTTTCGTAAGATTTATCAGCATACGGTAGAGCAACTTCGTACGCTGATGAATATCCCTGAATCATCGGGCATTTTCTTTACTGGCTCTGCTACAGAAATTTGGGAGAGAATCATCCAAAACACCGTAGAGTTTGAAAGCTTCCACTTGGTAAATGGCTCTTTTTCAAAGAAATTTTACGACTTTTCAAGCGAGTTAGGCAAATTTGCTCACAAATACGAAAAACCCTTTGGTGAAGGTTTTGACTATGCTGAAATCCAAGTACCGCAATATTCAGAATTGATTTGTACCACTGCCAACGAAACGTCTTCGGGTGTACAGATGCGTCCTGCCGAGATTCATAAACTCAAACGTGGGAATAAAGATAAATTCGTAGCTGTGGATATGGTATCGTCGGCTCCCTATCCTGATTTAGACTTTGAATTGATAGATACAGCGTTTTTCTCTGTACAAAAATCATTTGGTATGCCTGCTGGATTAGGTTGTTGGATTGCCAACCCGAGTATGCTTGATAAAGCCAAATCATTGAAGAAAAACGATGGTATTATTGGTACTTATCATACTTTACCTTCTTTGTGGAAAAACTTCGAAAAATTCGAAACACCTGAAACTCCAAACGTAATGGGAATTTATGTGTTAGGAAAAGTAGCCGAAGACATGAACAAAATCGGTATCGAAACGATTCGCAAAGAAACAGAACGCAAAGCCAAAATGCTTTATGATTTTGCTACGAAGTGTGATTACCTCGATATTTTTGTGCAAAACCCTGAACACCGTTCGCAAACAGTAGTAGTGGTAAATACCGTTGGAAAACCAGCTGCTGAGATTATCGATGCGGTAAAAACTTCTGACAATATGGTTATTGGCTCAGGTTATGGTGATTTTAAAGCTACACAACTTCGTATTGCCAACTTTGCGGCGGTTAATATTGAGCAAGTTGAAAGCTTAATCGAAGTAATGAAAAAGCTATAATTTTTTATACGAATGTTAAGACATTCAAACTATTGTGAATTTGGGATTTCTGATTTCGGAAACAGGAGTTTATTCTTTAATTTTTTGCAAAATATCAGTCAAAAAGTAAGCTATACTTCCGAAATCCAACAGCAGATAGCCGAAATATCGCTAATGCATCATCCTGAGTTTTAGGATAAAAAGGCGTTCGAAATCAGTTTTTCGAGCGCCTTTTTTGATAATATGTTTGAGAATATAATCGCATTAGACGTAAAGTATTACGTCTCTACAGATAAAAATCACTCAACCATTCAATTGCAAATCACTAAATAGGATAAATCTCTTCTATCACTGTTAACTAAAGTAGCTTGTCTGTTCCCTTCTTTGTCCCTATCTTTAAGCAAGTATTTCGAGTGGTTCTGTAATATTATCACTCTTCAAACTGTCCATCCTCAATTTAACAAATTACCTACTCCCGTGGAAAATACAATCTCAACCTCTCCTACTCGCTGGGGGATTATTGGCTGTGGAAAAATCGCTGAAAAATTTGCTGATGATCTTATGAATGTTCCAAACGCTGTACTCAATGCAGTAGCGTCTCGTAATCTCGAAAAAGCGCAGGAATTTGCCAAGCCTTATCAATGTCCTAATACCTTCGGGAGCTATGAAGAACTTGCCAACAGCGGCCTTGTAGATGTGATTTACATTGCAACACCTCATGCGCAACATTGTGAAAATACCTTAATGTGTCTCGAAGCAGGAGTTCCAGTATTATGCGAAAAAGCATTCGCTATCAATAGCCAAATGGTGAAAAGCATGATTGCTAAATCTCAAGAAAAACAAGTATTCTTGATGGAAGCTATCTGGACCCGTTTTCACCCTGCTATTAATCAAATCAAAGGGATTATTGAAAATGGCACCATCGGAGAAATCAAGCATATCGTTGCAGACTTTGGCTTCTTGGCAAATTATGACCCAGAAGGTCGTTTATTTAATCCTGAGTTGACAGGTGGCTCGTTGATGGATATTGGAATTTACCCTCTATTTATTAGCAAACTACTTTTGGGAGTTCCTTCTCAAGTAAAAGCGGTAGGAGTCATGGCACCTACAGGTGTAGATATGAACATGTCTATTGCTCTAGCGTTTCCTAGTGGTGCAACTGCCTCATTATTCTCTACTCTAGCAGCTCAAACAGATACAACTTGTACCATTTATGGTACCAAAGGTAAAATCTATATTCACGGTCGTTTCCATGAAACATTTGGTTTTACACTGACTATCGAAGGCGAAGAACCAAAAGAGATTTCAACTGAACGTAATGGCTGGGGCTACAGTTATGAAGCTATCGATGTGCAGCGTTGTTTGGCTGAGGGACGTATCGAAAACGATAAACTTCCTTTACAGTTTAGTTTAGAATTAATGGAACTTATGGATGAAATTCGTGCTCAAGTGGGCTTAAAATACCCTCAAGAAGCATAACAGATAATGATTTACAACTAAACTCTATTTTTCATAAATGACTTACCTTGCAAACCCTACACGCTACAGCGACATGACATATCGTCGTTGTGGACGTAGTGGACTACAACTTCCAGCGCTTTCGTTGGGTTTATGGCATAATTTCGGAGGGGTAGATACCTTCGAAAATTATCGTGCTATCCTTCATACAGCTTTTGACCAAGGTGTAACGCATTTAGACCTTGCCAATAATTACGGGCCTCCTCCAGGCTCGGCAGAGGAAAATTTTGGAACAATTCTCAAAAAAGACTTTTTGCCTTATCGTGATGAATTAATCATTTCGACCAAAGCTGGATATACGATGTGGCCTGGTCCTTATGGCGATTGGGGCTCGAAAAAGTATCTTGTTGCGAGTCTTGATCAAAGCCTCAAACGTATGGGATTGGAATACGTAGATATTTTTTATCACCATCGCCCTGATCCAAATACGCCATTAGAAGAAACTATGGCGGCTTTAGATTTGATTGTTCGTCAAGGCAAAGCTTTGTATGTGGGAATCTCTAATTATAAAGCTGAAGAAACGGCTCAAGCAAGCGCTATTCTCAAACAGTTGGGTACGCCTTGTGTTATTCACCAGCCCAAATACTCGATGTTTGAACGTTGGGTTGAAGGAGGATTATTGGATACTCTGGAAAAAGAAGGTATTGGTTGTATTCCTTTCTCGCCATTGGCACAGGGTTTATTGACCAACAAATATCTTCAAGGTGTACCAGAAGATTCAAGAGCTGCCAAGCCTCATGGTTTCTTAAAAACGGCGATGATTACTCCTGAAAAACTAGAGCAAATACAGCAATTAAATGCTTTAGCTCAAGAGCGCAGACAAAGTTTAGCACAAATGGCTCTCTCATGGATTTTGAAAGACCCTAGAGTAACGTCAGTATTAGTAGGTGCTAGCAGACCAGCTCAGTTATTAGATTCGTTGGAATGCCTTAAAAACACCAACTTTTCAGCAGAAGAGTTAGAAAAAATCGAAACGATTTTGAAATAGATTTTCACTAATGCAAAACACCCTTCCTAATGCCTTTGAGCGAATCAGGAAGGGTGTTTTTATATTTTTGAAAATGAGTTTAATCTAACAAACCTTTTTGTTTTAAATAGTCAAAAATCAACTTGTCAACTTCTGCAATTTTGTCTTGGTCTGAGTATTTGAGCCATTGGATTTCTTCTATTTCTGAACTCGCTTTCAAGTCACCAACATATTTTCCTCCATAACAAGTCATTTTTACCATAACTCCTTCGGGATGTCCATGCGCTTGTGCTTCAAAAGTACCAATGTAATACAACGTTTCAGCTTCAAGCTTTACACTCAATTCCTCTTCAATTTCTCGAAGTAACGCTTGCTCATCTGTTTCTCCGACCTCTCTTTTTCCACCTGGGATATAGAACTTATCCTTCCCATAACTTTTTGTGGAAAGGATAGATTGATTCTGTAACTCTATCCAAGCAAGTTTATCTATAACCTTCATATTCAAGATGTATTTTTATAAACTATTCCCCTTCACTTCGTCAAAAGTATAATCTTTCAAGATTTCACCATTTTCAAAAACTGTTACGAGTAAATCCTCCCCTTCTTCGTCGAGGTTAACTGTATGATATTCGTTGTCTTTGAAAATGAGTTTCAAACGCCCTTTTTTACTCTTTTTACCGTGGTCTGTAATAGGGTCTTTAAATACCAGACGGTCTTGCCCATCGACGGTAGCGCAACTACATTTGAAGGCAAATTTTTGGGTATCTCTATGTACTTTTTGCAAAAGTGCTCCTCCCATCCCAAAGGTAATATTATCGGCACTCCAACCATTTAGAGCAAGATTTTCAAGGATTTCGCCAATACTTTCATAGTTGACTCCATCGCCTTGGATTACTCTGATTTGAGGCACTAATACTTTATATCCTTTTTCGTTGATAGTATAGCCTATTTTCTCGCCTAAAATTTCTGTTACTTTCAACACTACATCTTTTGGAACACCACTATCTGGACGAACTACTAAAGTACCATTTCTAGCTAAAATCTTTTCCTTCAAAGCTTCTCCCCACAGTTTTTCGCAAGCATAATACACGTCGTAGCTATCGCTCACAACAGCGACTAACCCTTCTGGATATTGGTCAAGCATATTGCGATAGGCATCTAGCTCCCCTTCTTGTTTCCAACTCGTAATCGTGCTGTGTTCGGCAGCAGGAATACTAAAACCAAACATACTGTCGGGCTGATAGTACTCTTGGATAAATGTCAAAGCAGTGACGGTATCCGTACCCATAAAGTTTACCAAATGCGCCGCTCCTCCTATACCTGCACTTTCGACACTAGAGACTCCTCTAAAACCAAAATCATGAAGTTTGAAATCAATAAGGCTTGGGTCACCCGTTTTTTCTAAATAAGATAAAATCAATGAACGAACGGCCTTACTGGTGGTAGCAACTGTACATGGATACCACAATTGTACCAATAGAGTTTCTAGAAAATTGCTTAACCAATAGCATTTAGGATCGGTATTTTCAACGGTCATTAGCACATGATGAGTCGGAATAACCGCCCCTTCGGCAACCGCCTTGATTCTTATTGGAAGTCTACCTTGATATTTTTCGAGAATATATTCCCAGCCTTCACGGTTAAATAGCGTTTCTGAGCCAAAATGTGCGGCATAAAGTTTAGCAGCTTGGTCTATTTTAGCTTGCGTAACGACTTCTCCTGCCAAATATTCCTTGAGCAAATACTGCAATCCAAAAAAGGTAACTTGCTCGAACTTTCCTCCGCGACTCTCGAAATAACTGTAGATATGACTGGTTCCAGAAGGATATTGTTTGTAATGACTTAGCTTGTAGCTGTCGGTGAGTAGGAGGATATTATTTTGCATATCAACTCGGTTTGAGCTTCGAAAAGCTGTATTTATAGCAGTAAACTAAAGGCTATCAAGCCATTTCTTAAGTCTGGTGAATTTAGCTTACGTTAAGTTTTTATTAAAAAACAAAGATAGAATTCTTGATGTAGTAAAGAACTTATCAAGAAAAATATTTCTTAGGGGCTTTGGGCAACAAGCTCTAAAGAATCCGAAATCAAATATCTGACATCACCAATCCTTAAAATCCCTTTTTTTCCCACAACCTAAAAATCACACGGTGCTCTTCAACAAAGTCTTGCTCAGTCAGAGAAGTAATATCGAACCATCTTAACTCCTCGATATCGTCTTGCGCTGTGGGAGTTCCCCCTTCGTATTCGGCTACAAAAAAACTTGTGATAATTTTGTCAACCTCTTCTCTGTATCGCCAATCATCTATTTTGGCAGTACCAATGTATCGAGCTTTGGTTAATTTCAAACCCGTTTCTTCCTCGGCTTCTCGGATGGCTGCATCTTCGAAACAATCATCCTCGGGGTCGATAAACCCACCGATAAATCTAAAAAGTGCTTGTTGGGGTTTTCTGCCAAGTAAAACTTTATCACCAGATACGATAGCTACATCGACAGTAGGAAATACTTTTGGATATTGCGCTCGAACGGTTTGAAACACTCCTACTCGATAGGCTTCTTGCGAACGGTCGGCATCGCTGATAATGTGTGGTGCATATTCGGGCAAATCAACCCATTCGATAGGATAACTAAGTTCATATTGAGTGAGGTTATTGCTCTCTTTGAAGACAAATAACTGACAATCTTTACTTTCACCAACCTCCTTAATAATAGCATTTTCCAATGCTTGCGAGGTTGCTTGTGCAGATATTTGCTTTTTGAAGGACGCAATCTTAGCGTTTGGAAATTCCTTTTCCAACATCAACTTTCTGGTTTCTATATCCAAAGGATGATTTTTACTAGAGGGAATAGGCGCTGAAGCTATTACAAGAATCACTTCAGGAAATTGATTTTGTAACTGGTTGATAAAGGCTTTTTCAAAAGCTCCTATTTCTATCTGTTGAAAAGTGCCAACCACTACGGCGTATAAAACTGATGAGGTATTTTGAGTCATACTCTTGGTCTATTTTTCTTTGAGTACTTTAAAAATACAACCATTTCTTGAAAAGAAGGGTTTCTTTGTCTATGCATTTGTCCAATACCTTTAAAATCTCTCTTGTATAAACCTATAGAGTCTGACAATGATTTTCTTGAAATCTTGGTAATTTGTAGCAAATGTGTTTTGGTAACGATCAGAGTATCTATTATTCACTTACCCAAACCACAACTATATAACCCTTCCAACTATGATAAGAAAAAAACTCTTAAACCTTTGTTTATTAGGTTTTATGACCTTCGGATTTGTACCTCCCAAGCCCAAAACACCCAATATTGTTTTGATATTTATGGATGACCTCGGTTACGGAGATATTGGTGCCAACGGTGCTACCAATTACCAAACACCAAACATCGACAAGATGGCATCAGAAGGTATTAGGTTTACTAATTTTTTGGCAGCTCAAGCCGTTTGTAGTGCCTCAAGAGCAGCACTGCTAACAGGCTGCTATCCCAACAGAATTGGTTTCTCAGGAGCCTTAGCGCCTACCTCTACTATCGGAATCAATGCTAATGAAACAACCTTAGCAGAGGTTTTGAAAGAAAAAGGATATAAAACTGCTATCTATGGCAAATGGCATTTGGGTCATCAAAAACAATTCTTACCATTGCAGCATGGATTTGATGAATACTTTGGACTACCTTATTCCAACGATATGTGGCCAGTTGATTATGATGGAAGTCCCGCACCAGAAGGTCATTTTAAGAAAAAGGCTTATCCGACTTTACCACTGATTCAAAATAATGAAAGAATTGAGGATATAACGACACTTGAGCAACAAGGGATGTTGACTTCCAGATATACAGAAAAAGCCGTTGATTTTATCAAACGAAATAAGAATAACCCATTCTTCTTGTATTTGCCCCATTCTATGCCTCATGTGCCTATCAATGCTTCTCCAAGATTTAGAGGAAAAAGCCAACAAGGGCTATACGGCGATGTAATCATGGAAATAGACTGGTCAATTGGTGAGGTATTGAAAGCCTTAAAAGCAAATGGCTTGGATCAGAATACACTTGTGATTGTTACTAGTGATAATGGACCTTGGCTAAATTATGGCAATCACGCTGGTTCGTCGGGAGGATACCGTGAAGGAAAAGGGACAAGCTATGAAGGCGGGCAACGTGTGCCTTGCGTGATGCGATGGAAAGGAACTATGCCTGAGGGATTGGTTTGTAATAAATTGAGTTCGACGATTGACCTTTTACCAACGATTGCAAAATTCTGTCAAGCTAAACTTCCTAGTAACAAAATTGATGGATTAGATATTTCGGAACTACTAAAAGGAAACCTTTCGGCTGAGCCAAGAAAATCGTTTTACTATTACTATCGCAAAAACTCTTTGGAAGCTGTTCGCAAAGGCAATTGGAAATTAGTGTTGGCTCACAATGGTCGTACTTACGAAGGGTTTCAGCCAGGCAACGATGGTTATCCTGGGCAAGTGAATGAGAATTCACCCGTTCCAATGGCTTTGTACGACTTACGTCGTGACCCAGGCGAACGCTATGATGTTCAGAAAACATATCCTAAAATCGTAGAAGAGCTACTTCAATTAGCCGAAGAAGCGCGGGAAGATTTGGGCGACGATATTACACAAAAGACAGGTAAAAATAACCGAGAAGCAGGAAAAGAGTAAAATAAGTGCGGAGTTGTGAGTGGGGAGTGATGAACTGTATTAAAAATCAAACTTTCAGGCAAATATTATTTTGTGAGCGCAATTTTATTTGCCTGAAAATCATTCTGAAACACAGTATTGTTTTTGACGATAGCGAAAGCTTG
>NZ_JASHIE010000024.1:0-59051 GCF_030056655.1 Flectobacillus rivi | reverse complement strand
TTTCGCTATCGTCAAAAACAATACTGTGTTTCAGAATGATTTTCAGGCAAATAAAATTGCGCTCACAAAATAATATTTGCCTGAAAGTTTGATTTTTAATACAGTTCATCACTCAATCATAAATCACTCAATGACCTATAAATCACTCAATCATAAATCACTCAATGACCTATAAATCTCTCAACATTTTTTCAAGAGCGTCTAAGTCTTTTATATATACTTCACGAGCTTTAGATCCTTCAAACGGACCTACAACACCCGCTTTTTCAAGTTGATCGATGATACGTCCTGCTCGGTTATAACCCAATTTTAAACGACGTTGAATGAGTGAAGTAGAACCTTGTTGGTGGGTAACTATCAACCTTGCTGCTTCTTCGAAATATTCGTCTTTATCTTTAGAGTCAAAATCACCTTTTTCGTTTCCACCACCAGAATCCCCTTCAAATTCAGGTAATAAATATGCTGAATCGTAGCCACTTTGCTCGCCAATATATTCACAAACATCTTCTACCTCTGGCGTATCCACAAAAGCACACTGCAAACGAATAATATCTGAACCTGTCGAAAGTAGCATATCCCCCATTCCAACTAATTGTTCGGCACCACCTGTATCTAAAATAGTTCTTGAGTCAATTTTAGATGTTACTTTAAACGACAAACGAGCTGGGAAGTTTGCCTTAATTGTACCCGTAATAACGTTTACTGATGGACGCTGAGTGGCAATCACCAAGTGAATACCAATGGCACGAGCCAACTGCGCCAAACGAGCAATAGGTTGTTCCACTTCCTTACCTGCTGTCATCATCAAGTCGGCAAGCTCATCGACTACCAACACGATATAAGGCATAAAATAGTGTCCTTTATCTGGATTTAATCGACGATTGACAAACTTGGCGTTATATTCTTTAAGGTTACGACAACCTGCATCTTTCAACAGATTGTAACGATTATCCATTTCTATACACAAGGAATTAAGAGTATTTACCACCTTTTTGGTATCAGTAATAATCGCCTCGGCTGCATTTGGAAGCATGGCCAAGAAATGGCGTTCAATTTTGTTGAAAAGCGTTAATTCCACCTTTTTAGGATCCACCAACACAAACTTTAGTTGCGAAGGATGCTTTTTATACAACAAAGACGTCAGAATCATGTTCAATCCCACCGACTTACCCTGACCTGTTGCCCCTGCCATCAAAAGGTGAGGCATTTTGGCAAGGTCAGTCATAAAGATGTCATTACTAATCGTTTTACCTAATACAATTGGCAAATCAGCCGTGGATTTCTGGAATTTTTCTGAACCAATCACCATTTTAACAGGTACCATTTCTCGGTTTTTGTTAGGAACTTCAATACCAATGGTTCCTTTACCTGGAATTGGTGCAATAATACGAATTCCCAAAGCTGCCAAGGCTAAGGAAATATCATCCTCTAGGTTTTTGATTTTCGAAATTCGAACCCCAGCATCAGGAATAATTTCATAAAGCGTTACTGTTGGTCCAATTGTAGCCTTAATATCGGCAATACCAATTCCATAATGTCCAAGAGTATCAACAATCTTATTCGAATTAGCCTTCAATTCTTCTTGCGAAACCTGTGCTTTCCCCATGTCATAATCTTTCAACAAAGAAACGGATGGGAACTGATAATTAGGTAAATCTAGCGTAGGGTCGTATAAACCAAATCGTTTGACTAGCTCATCGCTAGCTTCGTCTTTTGATGTTTCTGTAACAGGAATATCCTCCTCGATTTCGTCGATTGTCTCAGGTAAATCTCCTTCCAAGGTATTTTCTATGGTCAATGAGACTTCTTTTCTAGCAGTACTCGCAGGGCTAATTGTTTGAGCTGGTGTATTGGCTTTTGCTTCTACAATTGGTGGCAAATATGGTCTGATACTCTCTTCATCAGCATTATCTTCTCTTGTCAGCAAATCATCATCCTCAAACTCTGGCTCTGGTACTCTTAAAGTATTCTTTGTATTTTTAGCTGTATTTTCAAGATCATCCCTTACCCTGCGAATATTTTTGGCTTGGCTAATATCATCTGCATTTTGCTCTTCGTTGGTCTCTGTTTCGGGTTCGGTAGGAGCTAATAACCTTTCCATAAATTCCACTAAAACCTCAGTTCCGTAGAAAAACGAGATAAAGAGTATGAGCAGAAATAATATTACAAAAATCGTAAAAGGTCCCATGAGACTATCCATATATTCGTTGAGATAGTAGCCCATTCCTCCACATAAATCGCTCCAGTTGTCGGCAATATGAAATGTGTAAACCCAAAATCCTAGGAAGGTACTTCCCCACAAAATACCAAAAATAGAAAGTTTGGTAAACCTTTCTAAATTAACAAGGCTTCGTTTTAGTCCGATTTGTACTCCTGTAAAAAATGTCATTGGCACTAACCAAAAAGCCGAAACCCCAAAGTAACGAAGTACTAAAAGGTCAGCTAATTTTGCGCCAAATACCCCAAAAAAGTTTTTGGTTTTCTTACCTGTTTCTGCCAAACTCGACAAAGAGTTATGTATCTCACTTTGATCTGCTTTTCCTGTAAAAAGGTGCGAAAAAAATGAGAAAAACATAAATACGGAAAACAACACCAAAACACCACCAATCAGTAAACGGGCACGTTCAACACCTGAGCCACCAAAATCTAATTTGAATGGGCTTGGTGAAGCTGAACGAGCTTTTTCCTTAGGTCGGTTTTGCTCAGGATCTTTGGGAATATTTCTAGCCATAACATTTTAAATATTTCGAAGGGTATTCACTCTTCGAAAGGATGATTTGTGACTTAACAAAATCTCAAATCGGATTAGAGTAAGGAAAAAAATATCAATTAGGGACAAAGGTTCAAAGGCATAAAGTGAAATAGTTATTTTAACTATAAATACTAAACACTTTACCACTTTGTGCCTTTATAACTTATGCCTTTATTTACTACTTCTTCGCTAAATAACGATTAATTCTACTTACTAGCCCTGGACCTTCGTAAATAAAACCTGTATATACTTGAACCAAATCAGCGCCAGCGTTTAGTTTTTCTTCAGCATCTTCAGGAGAATGAATACCTCCCACACCAATGATAGGGAACGCTTTTCCTGATTTTTGTGATAAATAACGAATCACTTCTGTTGAGCGTTTGGTTACGGGTTTTCCACTCAACCCTCCTATTTCTTTGACTAATTCCTCAGAAGACTGTAAGCCTTCCCTCGAAATAGTGGTATTGGTGGCAATCACTCCCGCAATTTTTGTTTCTTGAACAATTTCAATAATATCGTCCAATTGTGATTCGGTCAAATCTGGTGCAATTTTCAACAAAATTGGCTTTTGTTTCGGACGACGTTCATTATCTTTTTGCAAAGTTTGTAATAAATCCTTCAAGGGTTCTTTCTCTTGCAAAGCTCTCAAATTTGGCGTATTGGGCGAGCTTACATTTACCACAAAATAATCAACCACATCAAAGAGTTCATTGAAGCAAATCATATAATCATTCACCGCTTCCTCGTTTGGTGTTACTTTATTTTTACCAATATTTCCACCAATCAATACGTTGCTATTACGCTTTTTCAAACGAGCTGCTGCCTCCTTTACGCCATCGTTATTAAAACCCATTCGGTTAATTAACGCTTCATCAGCTTTCAAACGAAACAAACGAGGTTTGTCGTTGCCAGGCTGAGGCTTTGGAGTAAGGGTACCTATTTCCACAAAGCCAAAACCCATCGCAGAAAGTTCGTCTACAAGCACTGCGTTTTTATCCAAACCTGCGGCCAAGCCAACTGGATTTTTGAATTTGAGTCCAAAAACTGTCTTTTCCAAAGCAGGGTTTTCATACTGATAGATGGCTTTAAAAATGGTTGGAAAAAAAGGGATTTTGAATAATGCCTTTATTAAATCAAAAGTAAAATAGTGAGCCTTCTCAGCATCAAAACGGAATAAGAGTGGCTGTAAAAAAAGTTTATACATTGTATTGTCAGAATCTGCGCCCGTATCTGTAGGATTGGAGGACTTTTTAAGATTTATTACAATGACAAAATTACAAAAAGGGCAAACAAAAACCTCACAGCTTTTGGATTTAGCTATGAGGTTTTGAAATTGTTTTGGTCAAATAGAAAAGTTTTTCCTCATTCATCGATTCAAATTTGAATGAGTTGGTAAATTTCTCTATTTTATTTCTTTGCAGGCTTTTTGAAAATAGCTTCATCCACACTTGGATTCAACTTGATTGAATCTACTTCCATAGTCATTTGACCTCCACCCATAGGCGATGGAATTTCGGTTGTATATGGGAAAATCAAGCCATCTACTGCCTTAAAATTTGAGAAAGACAATTCTATATCTGTATTTTTTGCATTAATCACTCTGCTGGCAGTCGTTTTTACAATGTAATATGTCGATGGAGAAACAAATACGTTTGTTACATCTCCATTTTTTTCTGTCAATTTCAAACGATAAGCCTCAACGTTATCTACTTTTTCTTTGCCAACTAATTCTAGTGTAGCTCCTTTTTCAACGTAATCGATGAGTGCACCTCCAAAGTTCATTTGACCTTTGGTTTGTTTTGTCACGGCGTTTGGCAATTCTTGAGGTTCGCCTGTACCACCCATCATCGTAGGGAGGATTGTCCAACCTTGATCGCCATCTAATGCTGTAATAATTTTTTGCCCCATCACTGATGCTTCAGTACGAAGTCCTTTTCCAACTAAAATGATAGATTTGGACTCGACTTCCATGCCACCAATCGACATACGATTCTGAATTTCGATACTTTTAATTGCTTTCCATTTTTCTACTCCACCTATAGCTTCGATATGCTTTTTTGCAATTTCTTCGGCTGTTTGAGCCATTGATGACACAGTAGTTGCAACAACAACTAGTGCAGAGACCAAAAATTTTGAAACCTTCATTTTTTGTTTAGTTTTAGTTAATAAGGTAATAAGTATTAGTGCTGAATTATGAGTTGTGAATTGTGAATGTATTTTTTAATTATCAACATTTTACATTCATAATAAGATTTAACAATTGGGCTTTCGGCAAAAATGTATTCATGATTTCTTCAAAATACTATTTAACCTTTTGGCTTACCTCAATCAAATCTTTGAGCTCCAATTTACGCTTGAAAGCTACTTTAATTATCTCTACTTATCAAACGGAATTGGGACAGAACGTATTATTCGCTGACAGATGGTTGTACTTTCTTTTTGGGAAATGATAAATACGCAATCACAAGTCCTAGAGCGGCTAACACAGAACCCGAAAAAAACGCTGCTCCAGGAAAATAGATAGGAGCCTCTGGTGAAGAGAAATAGCTAAATAAATTAGAGGCAATAATAGGCCCTAATATTGAGGTCATGCTAAATATACTGGTGATTCCACCTTGTAACTCACCTTGCTCATCAGCCCCAACCTGTTGTGTCATGACCGACTGTATAGCAGGTCCTGCAATACCGCCCATGGCAAAGGGCATCATAATGACGTACATCATCCAGCCTTTCCAAGCTAGAGAATACAAGAAGAAACCTGTTGACCAAAACGCTAAACCGACCAAGATTGACTTCTTTTCGCCAAGTTTTGGTATAATTTTTCTACTCAAAAATCCTTGTACAATAGCCACTGCTACACCTGCAAAACCTAATGACAAACCTATCTCGGTTTTGGTCCAGTGAAATACCAATTTGGTATAATACGCCCATGTACTAGGATTGGTTTGTCCAGCCAATTGAATGCAGAATAACGCAATAGACAAGCCAAACAATAGAGGATACTTGGTCATGTTCGACAATGTCCCAATCGGATTGGAGCGACGCCAGTCAAAGGGACGACGATTTTCTTTGGGTAAAGATTCAGGCAAAATAAAATACCCATAAAGCCAGTTGATTGCGGTAAGACCTGCCGAAGCAAAAAATGGTAATTTGATGTGAATTTCACCCAAAACACCCCCAATGACAGGACCAATAATAAAACCGAGACCAAATGCAGCACCGACCATTCCAAAATTTTTGGCACGATCTTCAGGTTTCGTAATATCAGCAATATACGCACTTGCAGTGGTGAAGCTCGCTCCTGTAACGCCTGCAATCAAACGACCGACAAATAGCCAAGTAATATTAGGGGCAAAAGCCAATAATAGATAGTCGACTGAAAAGCCCAGTAAGGATGCCAGAATAATAGGACGACGACCATATTGGTCGCTCAAACCGCCTATAACAGGCGATAACAAAAATTGCATAACCGCATAAGATGCCATTAGCATTGAACCATAAATAGCAGCATTGGAGGTTCCCCCTCCTACAAACTCCTCAATTAAGTCTGGTAAAATCGGGATAATAATGCCTATACCAAGAACATCAATGAGCATTGTGATAAAAATAAAAATAATTGCAGGGTTGCGTTTGTCCGACATAACGACGAAGTGTTTAGCGATTGTTTAAGGTTTTTCAGGACATCAACTTTTTATCAGACAATACATCACTATGATAGCATGAATTACCGCATCACTCAGCATGATAGTTTTTCATGAGACCATAAGTACACTGTCTGAAAATCAGAAAGTCAATAATTACCGAAAATGTATTATAAAAGAATGTTCGAAAGGGCATTTTCGCTGTCAGAAGCCAGCTAATAGGTGTACTAGATAGGGTTATCCAATGCCTACACCAAATCTTAGAGGAAATTGTTAATTCATAATATGTTGGTTTTGAAAACCCTGCAAGATAGGTGTTTTTGTAGAAAAAGGCAAAATATGAGGTATTACTATATTGAGTGATTTTGTTGTGGTTGAGCGAATGAGTGATTATTTTAAAAATCTGTATTCTAGTGGTAGAGACGCAATGCTTGTGTCTTAAGCTGAGTCATCCCAAATTTTGGCATTGGGGTTATTTACCAACAGTTTATCAAAAAAGGCGTTCGAAATTAGTTTTTCAAACGCCTTTTTTGATATTATATTTCCGAATGATACCTCTTTAGAGCTAAAGAATTGTTTCTTTATAAGTAAAATTTATCTTAAAATAATCGCTCATTCAACAGTCTCAATTCACTCAATTGAATATTTAATATCACTCAGATACCTTCAAAAATTCTATATCTTTTGTTTCAATTTATCGTTCAAATAGGTTTTGCTGATGGTTGCTGATTCGAGAGGCGTGCGGTTAGGCTCGGGTACGCCATCTAGCTCAACTACAGCCCAACGATTAAATTTAATTTTTTCTAAAGCCTTAAATACCGCTGGCAAATCCACATTTCCTTGTCCTAGCTCTACAAATTTATAGGCTTTAGGGTCATTAGGTTTGTCAGCCAGAGGACTTTTTACATCCTTGATATGCAAAGCAAATAATCGGTCTTTATATTGCTCAACTGCCTTTGCTGGTACGCCTCCTCCTTGGTGATAATGTGCCACATCTAAGAGCATTTTCACAAATTTAGGATTCGTCTCTTGCATCAAAATATCTACTTCTTCTGGTGTTTCTCCCCATTGGTGCATGTGATTGTGATAGGTAGTTTGAACACCCAAATCTGCCGTTTGTTCTCCAATTTGGTTCATTACTTTTGCCAAAGCTTTCAATTCATCTTTGGTTGGCGCTTGATTATTTTTTCGCAAACTGTTGGTCAATTGAAGGGCATCGCCACCCAATGCTTTTACAAAACTCGCATGTGCCACGTGGTAATCCACATTGCTTGAAATACGAGCTGGATCAACCTCTACATTACCACTCGAAAACATAGCTAGTGTTAAATGATGCTGGCTCAATAAGTCTTTTAACTCCTGAACTTTAGTTTTGTAATTATCATAGGCATTAGCACGAAGCTGAATTCCCTTAAAGCCCAATGAGGCAATATCCTGCATAGCATTGAGGTCTTTCCCTCCCCAAGTAATAGCAGAATAGGCAATTTTGATAGATGATGGTTTGGCTGCAAAAAGCGATTGTGAGATCATAGAAGCAGCCCCAATCATAGCTAAGTCAGCAATAAACTGACGACGGTTTGAAGTAGACATAAAGGTAGTAAGTTTGTTTCTCGAAAAAGTAAACGAGTGGGTATTTATACTGATTTTCAGAGAAAAGCTTTTTCTCTATTTATATTTTAGACGATAAGATACCACTATTAAATAATAGTGCTGAATTGTGAGTGGTGAATTGTGAATGTATTTTTTTATTATTGCTGATTGGGGATTGCTGATTTCGGAAATAATGTGAAATAGTAAGTTAGAAATCCGAAATCAAACATCCTATATCAGCAATCACGTCATTGTCTGATAAATTCTACACGGCGATTTTTCTTTTTATTTTCCTCTGTAGAATTCGGAACAACAGGATCAAGTGGCCCACGCCCCACAGCTTTTAGCCTATCTGCTTGAATACCTTTTGTTATCAAATATCCAATGACTGACTGACAACGGTCTTGTGATAGTTTTAAGTTGAGGTTAAAATCTCCCACATTGTCGGTATGACCCCGTATTTCGAGCTTGAGACTTGGGTTATCTCTCAAAAGATTTACGAGTGAATCTAATTCTTGAAAGGATTCTTTTCGTAAAACTGGACTACTTTGGTCGAAATATAAATTACGCAAGGTAATAGCTTTACCTTTTTCGATTACACCAAACTCTTTTGATTGGATAACGATATTAGGTTCTGCTTTAGGTACTACTTTTTTCTTTTTTAAGATAAAATCTTTCGAAAACTGTTTACTCTTGATAAAATTTAAGGGCGCAAAACGCACAATGACTGGCTCATAGCCATTGGCCACGACATGAACACTATACTCTTTGAAAGGATGTAACTCGACCATTGGAAATAATCCTTGAAAAGCCAAAGGCAACAAGGTATTCGTTTCCAAATCAAATACTTTATACGAAGCCTGAATGTGTTCTGTAAGTTCTTGGTCTTCCCAAGATTTTAGGAGAAATGTATAGCTTTTGCGTTCGAGAGGCACAATCAATTTAGCAAGATTTAAAAGAGTATCTGTCACAACAAAGTGCTTAGAATACCTTACATATTCTTTCGCCGACAGTTCTATATCTATTTCATCGCCATCTACCAATAGCACTTTATAAGGCATGGTTTCGGTCAATTTTAAGTTTGTAGAAACTACCTCAAATACAGGAATCAAATCTTTGGTCAACTGGTCTTGCGCCACTAATGGAATCACGACACTCGCTTTTTTAACGGGCGTCAGCATATAGTTTAACACCCTGTCGAGGCTTGTCGAATCTAATTTGATAGTTTGAGGCTCATATCCTTTTGCCGAAATTTCGAGCTCATACTTGAGAGGCGTATCAAAGAGATTTAGATATACTAAGCCTTCGGTACTAATAGCTAGGTATTTTTGTAGCTCTTCAGTATCAGTATTTCTGACAATATAATTGACTTTCTTGACATTCTTCTTAGTCTCAGCATCAATGGCATTAACACGGATGACGCCTACAGCTTTTTCCATAAAAGCCTCAAATTCATAGTGTTTTCCGAATGGAGCCAATAAAATCTGGAAAGTTCTTTGCTGATTCTGATAACCCTCTGATTGGGCGATTATCGTTAGTCTTGTCTCTTTGGTAAAAGTAATAACATGCGTAGAGGCGGTTTCGACAAGTGTTTTTTGTCCGTTTTCAAACTGTACGATAAATTGTCCAAAAATATATTTTCGGGAATGTTTATCACGCATACGTAAAGTAAGCGTAGATGGCGCATAAGCTTGTCCAGTTTCTTGTTTGGTAGAATCAGAAGTGAACTCTTTGCCAAACAGCGGATTTCCACAAGTAACTAGTAAAAATATTAAGTAAGCATTTTGTAAAATACCTTTCATATAAAGCACAAAGGATAAAAATCAGTAATTCACTCAACAAATAGGTAAGTGGTTGTGCAACGAAATATATAAATTGAGGTATTGGGTTCGTATAAAAGCTCATCGATTCAAAAGTAATCGAAAGCTACTTAAGATTTAGTAGTGTAAGATTCTTAGGAATTCTTTTAAAAGGTTATAGAACAACATCAAGTTTGAAATTTTAAAGGATAGGATGAGGAGGAATTTGTCCAAATTTAGTAGACTTCTTGAATAAATTCAAAATATTTGGAGACTTCTACATTAAAGCACAAAGCCCCAACTACCGAAGTAATTGAGGCTTTGATATATAGGTCGTTTTAGGACAAAATCCTAGTAACGGTACAAGTCAGATTTGAATGGACCTTCTACTGTTACGCCGATATAAGCAGCTTGCTCTTCGTCTAATACTTCCAATTTAGCACCGATGTGAGCTAAGTGCAATTTCGCTACTTTCTCATCTAAGTGTTTTGGAAGGATATATACGTTTTTCTCATATTTGTCTGTGTTCAACCACAACTCTAATTGAGCCAAAGTTTGGTTACAGAATGAGTTAGACATTACAAAAGATGGGTGACCCATTGCACAACCTAAGTTCACCAAGCGACCTTCAGCCAATACAATGATTTCTTTTCCTTCTACAGTATACAAATCAACTTGTGGTTTGATTTGTTGTTTAGTAGCGCCGTAAGTTCCGTTCAACCAAGCCATATCGATTTCGTTATCGAAGTGACCGATGTTACAAACTACTGCTTTGTCTTTCATTGCTAAGAAATGACGACCTTTGATAATGTTTACGTTACCTGTAGCTGTTACAAAAATGTTTGCACGAGTAGCAGCTTCGTCCATTGTAACTACTTCAAAACCGTCCATTGCCGCTTGAAGCGCACAGATTGGGTCGATTTCAGTAACCAATACACGACAACCAGCACCACGCAATGATTCAGCAGAACCTTTACCTACGTCACCATAACCAGCAACTACAGCTACTTTACCAGCCAACATCAAGTCAGTCGCACGACGGATTGAGTCAACTAATGATTCTTTACAACCGTATTTGTTATCAAATTTAGATTTTGTAACTGAGTCGTTAACGTTGATAGCTGGTAAATACAATGTACCATTTTTCAATCGCTCATACAAACGGTGAACACCAGTTGTAGTTTCTTCTGACAAACCTTTGATACCATCGATTAATTCTGGATAGTTATCAAATACCATGTTAGTCAAGTCACCACCGTCATCCAAAATCATGTTCAAAGGTTGACGATCTTCGCCGAAGAACAAAGTTTGTTCGATACACCAGTTGAACTCTTCTTCGTTCATACCTTTCCAAGCATAAACTGGGATACCCGCAGCAGCAATAGCAGCAGCAGCGTGATCTTGTGTAGAGAAGATGTTACAAGAAGACCAAGTTACATCAGCACCCAAAGCTACCAATGTCTCAATCAATACAGCAGTTTGGATAGTCATGTGCAAACATCCTGCAATACGAGCACCTGCCAATGGCTTAGATTCACCATATTCAGCACGAAGCGCCATCAAACCTGGCATTTCAGCTTCAGCCAAACGAATTTCTTTGCGACCCCAATCAGCTAGGGCGATGTCTTTTACTTTGTACGGAGTGTACGGTTGTGTTGTAGTTGACATTTATTTTTTACTTTTATTATTTCTACTATTTGAAAAATCAAGCATTTAAAAAACTCTATTTCAGATACTTAAATCCTTAAAGCATTTTTTACATTTTTACTCAATTCTTTATAAAGTACAAAATTAGTAGGTTTTAGGAAGATTTAAAAAGCAAACCAATAAATCATTTAGTATTGTATCAAAAAATAGAAATTATAAAACACAAAAGTATCTAATTTCAATAAATTATCTAAAATACAAACCAAATAAAGATAATTTATTTATTTCAACTAAATCTGTTTTAAAAATAAAAAAGCACCGTACAAACCCATGAATATTATCCGATTTGTACGATGCTTTTTAAAAATATCTCTTAGACAAATACCTACTTAATCTCAAAACCGCCAATTCCAATTTTAAAACCTTCAGCAAACAACTCAACGGTGTATTTACCCGAACGATATGCGGTACCTCTATGATAGGCAACCTCTACAAATTGATTGATGTTATCGTAATAAATTTCAGCTTTGGTGGTGTAAGCGTAATCTTTACCTTCAAAAATAAAGCTACCTGAGCCTGTTGCTGCATCAAAAAGAGTTGAACCGTCAGGATCGAGAATACGGATAAAAACCGTTTTTTTCTCATGTTCGGTCAATTCATTTTTTGCTAACATAAAAGAAATTTTGAGACGAGCTAATTTGTCATTTCTCATTCTTCTGTCATCAAATTCTCTGCCTTTTTGATTGATGCCTGTAATTTTCACAAACTCCGTTTTTAAGGCTGTAGCTCGTGAGACTTTTTCGGCTAATGCCTTATTCCGAATATCCGCATCCTCTTTTTGGGCGCGTATTCGAGCGGCAGTATTGGCAAGTGCAGACTTTTCGGATCTTAAACTGGTGTTCTCTTCGCTAAGATCTTCATTTTGTGAAGCCAATTCAGTATTCTCTGCCCGCAAGCGTTGTATTTCTTGCTCTTTGACGGTGAGCAAGGATTCGTAGCTCAGAATTTTAGCCTGATACGTTGCCTTTATACTGGCAATCTCTTCAGAAGTATTTTTGAGGAGTTGTGCCTTGTCTAGCTCCAACTTAGCTTTTGCTTTTTGTAGCTCCGAAATATCTCCACCTAATTCTTGGATTTCCGCAATTTTACTATCCAATTGGTGCATAATTGAGTCTAGCTTGATACGAGTCTCGGCCAACTGCACTACCTTTTCTTCAATGACCTCTTGTTGACTTTTTTTAATATCATTGCTTTGAATCACCATGTATAGCAACACCGCAGCTACCACCGATACAACAGCGATACCTGCACGTAGCATTCCATTGACACCTTGGTTAGGTCCTCTTAGTTCTTTAAACGAATCATTACTCATATTTTCAAACAAAGTTAGAGAAATTGCACTATAACACTTTAGGCTGTAAGCTATACGCCGTAAGCTAAAAGTTAAATGTTTTTTTCAGGAAAGAATCGAAACTTTCTTGCCAAGCGCCTATGGCTTACAGCCTAAAGCATATTAATTTACAGAAACTGTAATACACTTTCTAGACCCATTCCTCTCGAACCTTTTACAAGGACATGAGTATTTTCGACTTTATGGTCTTGCAACCATACGTGCAAACCAAACTTGTCAGGGAAATAATGGACTTTCATAATCGGCAACTGAGACACAGCGGATTCCATCAATTTTCCTGCCAAAAGAATATAGTCAAAATTACAATTCTTCAATAGCTCTCCAATAGCGCGGTGCTCTGTTTCCGCCTCCTCTCCCAACTCAAACATATCGCCCAAAATCACCATTTTTTTATCCGCCTTCAAATTATTAAAATTGGTGATAGCCGCATTCATTGAAGAAGGGTTTGCATTGTAGGCATCCATGAGCACAAGATTTGTACCTTTTTCAACAAACTGAGAACGGTTATTATTTGGTACATAATCTGCCACTGCCTGACAAGCCGTTTGGGTATCTATGCCAAAATATTGTCCGATTCTAATAGCAGCGCACATATTATAGAAATTATACTTTCCTGTCAAGTGCGTCGTGTATGAATGACCATCCAAGTCTTCAAAAGTTACATTGGGAATTTCTTCAGTCAAAGTAACTACGGTAGCAAAATCGGTACTTGGCTCAGCACTGTAAGTAATTACCTCAGCAAAGTTTTTGCCTTGCGTCATTTCGTAGGTTGGAACCGATGCTACATTGACAAAAACGGTACGATGATTTTCTGATAAAAAATCAAATAATTCACCTTTTCCTTTTCTAACGCCTTCAACACCACCAAAACCCTCTAAATGCGCTTTTCCGATATTGGTAATAAAGCCGTGCGTAGGCTCACAAATATCCACTAGCTCTTTTATATCTCCTTGCTTATTAGCGCCCATTTCGATAATGGCGAGTTCTACAGAATCATCAATCGCCAAAACAGTCAGAGGTACGCCAATATGGTTATTAAGGTTACCAAGCGTTGCATAAGTTTTATATTTCTTGGATAAAACACAGTTTATCAATTCCTTAGTGGTAGTTTTTCCATTTGAACCTGTGAGTCCTACAAAAGGAATATTCAATTGTTTACGGTGGTAATTTGCCAGTTGTTGTAAAGCCAGTAGACCGTCCTCCACCAATAAATAGCGCTCATTCTGAACAACTGCTGGATCGTCAACTACCACGTAAGCAGCACCTTTTTCTAGTGCTTGAGTAGCAAACTGGTTGGCATCAAAGTTGGGTCCTTTCAATGCCACAAACAAAACACCTTGATCAATCTTACGGGTATCGGTAGATACGCCAGTACATTCTTTGTATTTTTGGTATAATTCGCTAACCGAAATCATCATTTTTGTCGTTTAGTTGTTATCAACAATTTGCCGAAGAAAAGGTTTGAAGTTTATAGAATCTCTAAAAGTAGTTGTGAGGACTACGCTATTTTTTATTTTATTTTGAAAAAACATGCAACCCTCTCTATATTCAATTGGGTCTTTGAGGCAAGGTGGTCTTTTCTTTTTTTCGTTAAAAAAAATAATATACTGATTAATAATCAATTAAACCTCACAAACTAGTTATCTGTTAAATACTCATCGAATTTCGTATAATTCAACTACGAAATAAGCAAACAAATATCGAATGAAAAAATTACTTACGCTCTATATAGTTTGGTCTTCTATTCAAATTTATGCCCAAGAAATCTCTTTTAAGTATAACGACCAAGTAAAAATCCTTCAGAATGGACAAAACCTTGTCAATGCTTTTGCTGGTGGTTTGAATGCACCACAATTTTCGACTTGTCAGCTCAATAACGATGGTCCCGAAGACTTAGTGGTTTATGATCGCACCGCTCAAAAGGTATTTACTTTTTTGGCCACTAAGAATACCTCTGGACAATATTATTGGCAATATGCTCCGCAATACGAAACGTTATTTCCTACACTTCAAAACTGGATGTTGTTGGTTGATTATGACAAAGATGGTCGCAAAGATTTGTTCACACATTCATCGGCAGGTTTGAAATTATATCGCAATACCACCACAGCCGATAAGGTTTCATGGCAATTGATTGCAAATCCTTTATATAGTATTGGTTTTTCAGGAAAAATCAACCTCAACGTAACCGCCACAGATATTCCTGCGATTACAGATATTGATAATGATGGCGATATTGATGTATTGTTGTTTGACCCTTCTGGTGATTTTGTCGAATTTCATAGAAATAATGCCGTAGAAAAATACAATGACCCTACCCGTCTTGAATTTGTAAAAATAGGTTATTGCTGGGGTGATTTTATCAAGCAACTATGTCAGGACTTTCAGTTTGGAATAGATTGTGGCAATACTCCTGCAGGACAAAAAGCCACTGAGCCAAGTGCTCAAAAAGTCCTTCATTCGGGTAATGCCCTGCTCCTCCTCGACCTAAATGGCGACAATAAAAAAGATGTACTATTTGGTCATATCACCTGTAACAACATAGCGGCTCTTATCAATCAAGGTACGCAGCAACGTGCCTCTTTCACTTCGGCTAGTTATGTATATCCAACCAATACCACTGCCATCGATTTCCCTATATTTCCTGCGGTATATTTCGAGGATCTAGATTTTGATGGTATTAAAGACCTAGTGGCAGCACCCAACGGCTTTGATAGTGCCGAAAGAACTATTGATTTTCAACAATCCGTCTGGTTCTATAAAAACACTGGAAAAGATAACTTGCCCATCTGGAATTATCAGGGTAAAAATTTTCTCCAAAATACGATGCTGGATTTGGGAGAAAACGCCTCTCCTGTTTTGGTCGATATTGACGGTGATGGCGACAAAGATTTGGTTATCGGATACAGCGGAAATATCACATCAACTGGAGTAAAGGCAGGTTTGGTTTTACTAGAAAATAAAGGCGATAATACTTTCGAAGTAAAAGATACCGATTATTTAGGAATCGTAAAATCTATGCAATTATTGGATATTCGCCCGTTTGTAGCTGACATCAATGGTGACGGTGTCGATGATTTGGGCTTTAGCTCCAACTCATCTAAAGGCATGGAAATCAGATATATTCCAAACAAGGCTGCAGGTAATCAAGCTTTTAATATTCAGTTGAGTAACGCGGTGTTATTGCCCACATTTACAGACTTTTTAGCTGGCGAATCTGTTACTTTTTTTGATTTTGATAAAGATGGTAAAATCGATATTTTGCACGGTACCTCACGTGGGAATATTCGCTTTATTCAAAATACAGGAAGTAATCAGTCGCCCAAATATGTGGTACAAAATGATAACTTAGGTAAGCTTCAGACGGATTACATTGCAGGAAATATATTTCTGACAACAGGCGATGTCAATCTTGATGGAAAAACAGATTTGCTAGTAGGAAATCGTACTGGCAATATGAGTATTTATAGAAGTTTTCAGGAACAGAACATCAATCAATTTGTAGCAGATACTAGTCTGATATTCAACAGTTTTAGCAACAAACCTGAAAATTTATTGATTGGAGGAAACGCCACGATTGCTATAGGTGATTTAGACAACGATTTGCTTCCTGATGTAATCGTAGGCACTAATACAGGAGGATTGAGGGTACTGAAAAATCTTACCAAAGTAGTTATCACAGGCACCGAGCAAGACCTGATTAGTCAGGTTTATCCTAATCCTACCAGTAGGTATGTCTATGTAAAAATGACCGAAAATGCGCAGGCAACATTAATTGATTTGAGCGGTCGTATTATCCAAAATACCAGAATGTTACGTGCCAATACAGAGGAAGTATTTGACTTGCAGGGACTTCCTTCGGGCATGTATCTGCTCAAAATAGATACCAATAAAAAGTCCCAAACTACCAAAATCATTTTAAGAAATTAGGACTAGCATTGGGCTTTCAGCTTTGGGCAGTCGGCTAAAAATATTTCTCATAAATCAATAGAAGTTTTTCTGCCTAATGCCTAAGGCTTTTAGCTGGACAAAATTGGAGGTTCTAGTTCAAGTCTTAAGAGTTCATCAAAAAAGCGGTCGGGAGTTATTTTTCTGACCGCTTTTTTGATGAAATTAAGGAAATTACCCTACTTTCAAAGTCTGGGATGCTTCCTGTTTTTGCAAAAAAACTTATGAAGAACACCCGAGGAAGTTTGTGCTAACCATTTTATCTGGCTAATGTATTTATTTTCTCATAAAGAGACAATAATTGAATTATTTCTATTTAATTTTGTTTTAAATCATTTACTCGTACGTTTAAATAAATGGAGTAAACATTGATTATTGTCATAAATGATGTTTTTCCCTAAAAAACAAGACACCAAGCTGAATAGATGTTTTTATCTTTACAAAAAGAAAGAAAAAGATTTTGGTCAACCGAAATTTATCCATTTTGAGTAATCCCAAAGTCCAAAGTCATAAAACTATCCCAAAACGATGACGTCTATCCAACATATACTATTGAGTGCTATTGAGGCCACAGCAAACGAAAAAGAATTAGAATGGGTGAAAACTAAGGCTAATTCTGATGTAAAAGCTATTCAAATAGCCTTTGTTTCAGCGCCTAGGTTTATTCGCAAAGTAGCTATTCGTATCGACGAAAAAGTACTTCATGAGGCAGTGCCAAATTGGCAAATTGAAGAGTGGACGTTAGAACGATTAGTGCGTGTATATCTCCTCTTACATATCCCAAGCGATCAGAGTGAAGAATATGTCAAAAATATTGAAACACTTTTTGATACTGCCGAAATCAACGAGTTAGTAGCTTTATACTCAGCATTGCCAGTGCTATCCTATCCAGAAAAATGGCTTTTTAGGGCCACAGAGGCTGTTCGTTCCAATATGGGTGTAGTTTTTGATGCCATCGGGTTTGGTAATCCTTACCCTTTTCTACATTTTTCAGAACTAGCATGGAATCAATTGGTGTTAAAATGTATTTTCAATGATAAGCCTATTCATTTAATTGTAGGATTGGAAAAACGTGCCAACCGCAAACTTGCTGAAACACTTTCAGACTTTGCTCATGAGCGCTGGGCGGCCGACCGTAAAGTACCTGCGCAGGTATGGCGTCTGGTGACCAATTTTATGAATGATACAATTTTGGCTGATTTGGATAAACTTTTTCAGTCAAATGACATCCAAAATCAAACAGCAGCAGCTTTGGTATGCTCCGAAACAACGTTTCCTGGCGCTGAGAGTTTGCTAGAAAATTACCCTCAATTAAGAGCTTCCGTACAAAAAGGACAATTGAGCTGGAAGCAATTGGAGGTTCATCAACTGTGTTATGTGTAGTGACTCAAAAGATAAGAAGGAAACGCCAACAACTCACTAACTCACTCATTTTCAATTTACTTGTAATACTGCATAAAGGATTTTATACGATTGCAGATTGAGGATCTTTGATTTCGGAAATAAGGTATAACACACTTTTTTACAATATATAACTTTAAAAAGTGGATTATATTTCCGAAATCCAACATCCGATATCCCAAATAGATGGTGCTTACAATCCTTTGTAGTCGACTAATTCACTCATTCGATTATGTGTAATAAACATTCAGAAATACAACAAAACCCTTCGCACTTTGAAGGCTCGGCAGAGGAGAAAGTAACTGCACAACACGTGCAGGCCAATTTCATGGATTATATTAAGGATATGAAGTTTTTTGACCCTCATATCCACATGACTTCACGTACGACCGACGACTACCAAGCCTTAGCCGACGCTGGTGTTGTAGCGATTATCGAACCTGCTTTCTGGTTGGGGCAACCTCGCACAGGTTTGGCAACATTCAAAGATTACTTTAGTAGCCTTGTGGGTTGGGAAAGATTCCGTTCGTCGCAGTTTGGCATCAAACATTACTGCACAATTGGGCTTAATTCTCGCGAAGCCAACAACGAACCTTTAGCAGAACAAGTCATGGAAATTTTGCCATTGTATCTTTACAAAGAAGGTGTTGTTGGGGTTGGTGAAATTGGTTTTGACGATCAAACTCCCGCAGAAGAAAAGTATTATCGTTGGCAATTAGATTTAGCCAAAGAAGCTAATTTACCCGTACAAGTTCACACGCCACACCGCGATAAACGCAAAGGTACCGAACGTAGTATGGCTATAGCGCTCGAACATGGTATTGCACCCAATATGGTAATCATTGACCACAATAATGAGGAAACCGTAAAAAGTGTGCTCGACCAAGGTTTTTATGCCGCATTTACGATTTATCCATTTACCAAAATGGGTAACGAAAGAATGGTAGAAATTGTAAAGCAATATGGCTCAGAAAGAATCATGATTAATTCTGCTGCCGATTGGGGTATTAGCGACCCACTTGCCGTTGCCAAAACTGCTGCTTTGATGAAAATGAAAGGAATTTCGGATCATGACATCAAAATGGTCACTTATCAAAACGCCATCGATGCATTTGCTCAAAGTGGTCAAATCAATGTGGAGGATTTTGAAAACAATACGGTTATTGACCAAAGTAAAACCTTTAATGGAAATACCATTTTGAGAGGAGGACAGCAACCTCGTATCGATAAAAATGCGATAGTGATACGATAAGTAATTGTGCAGAATAAGATTTAAGTTATGTGTTTAGGCACTAGGCAACAGGCATAAGGCAAAGAGTGTTAAATTGTTTAGATAGGTT
This sequence comes from Flectobacillus rivi, assembly GCF_030056655.1. Taxonomy (NCBI): domain Bacteria; kingdom Pseudomonadati; phylum Bacteroidota; class Cytophagia; order Cytophagales; family Flectobacillaceae; genus Flectobacillus; species Flectobacillus rivi. The sequence goes on along the minus strand of NZ_JASHIE010000024.1, from coordinate 39,522 downwards.
TTTGCCGAATGCCCATAGCTGAAAGCCGAAAGCTCAAAAATTGAATTTTATTTTGCTTACTTACTAAGGTGCTGAGCATTATGCTAAATTTGAAAAGTATTTCTCATGAAATAACCAAAGCTTTTTGCCTGTAGCCTACGGCTTACAGCCTAAAGCGCATAAACCAATTCTCTATTTTTAACTTCTTTAATAGACAAATTGAAACTTAAATATTATTTACAACTCATGCGACCGGCGAATATGATAACGGCGGTCGCAGACATTTTGGCAGGTATGAGTATTGTACACTTTGTGTTTGACACAAACTATTTTCATGTACAATCTGTTCTATACTTGTCTATATCCACTTTGGGTCTGTATGGCGGTGGCGTGGTATTCAATGACGTATTCGATGCTGAACTTGATGCCATCGAACGTCCCGAACGAGCGATTCCAAGCAAAAAAGTGACTCTTACCGAGGCAAGTATTTTAGGAAGTATTTTATTATTAATCGGTGTGATTAGTGCTTATTTACAAAGTCCTTTAAGTGCCATTTTTGCTATTATAACCGCTATTGCAGCCTTAGTTTATGACAAATGGGGAAAACATCATTCATTTTTAGGTCCCATCAACATGGGCCTATGCAGAGGTTTTAACCTGTTACTTGGCATGAGTGTAATGCCAGAACAATGGCAAGATTTCCAATATTTAGCCATTATTCCTGTTATTTATATTGCAGCTATTACGATGGTAAGTCGTGGCGAGGTGCACGGAGGAAGTAAAAATATCCTATACTTTGCCGCACTTTTATACCTGCTGGTAAGTTCGGCTCAGTTGTATGTATCTTTTACAAGAGGAACACTTTGGTTAACAGCCATTTTGGTTGCAAGCCATCTTTATTTGATAGGAAAACCCTTATTCAAAGCTATTCAACATCCTATAGGTCCCAATATCGGAAAAGCCGTAAAAGCAGGCGTGTTATCTTTAATCATTATGGATGCCGCTTGGGTGAGTTTATCAGGAAATATTGTTCAGACCTTAATCGTTGTATTGCTTTTACCACTATCAATGCGTTTGGCAAAAATGTTTGCCGTAACGTGAGTATGAATGATGAATTGTGAATGGTGAATTAGTACTGCACAAAGGATTATAAAACCGTTTATTTCGGATATCGGATGTTGGATTTCGGAAGTTTAAAGCACTTTTTAAACTTCCGAAATCAGAAATCCCAAATCTGAAATTGCTTGAAATCCTTCATACAGTCCTTATTCATAACTCACAATTCATCACTAAAAATCACCACATGTTAATTGTATGACTTAGTGCTCGAAAGTAGTCTTAGGCACTAAATGACTTAAAATCTTAATTCAATGTCAGTTATTCAGCAATCTTTTCAGGTACAATTTTCTTATAATATCCAATTTACTAAAAACTTATTTGCGCCTGAAAACTCATTATTGATAGATTTTCTCCGTAATTACGGCAGTCCAACCTTCAAAAAGAAAATACTTTTTCTCATCGACGAAGGCGTTGCTGAGGCACATCCTTACTTGCAAGATGCTATTCGCAATTATTTTGCAACACAAGATGCCATCGAACTAGCTTCAGATATTTTGGTATTGCCAGGAGGAGAAATCGTCAAAAATCAACCAAGTTATTTCGATCAAGTACTCGAAGCAATTGATACTTATGGCATAGACCGCCATTCATTTGTAGCTGCCATTGGTGGTGGTGCATTTTTGGACATGACAGGCTACGCTTCGGCAGTGGCGCACCGTGGAGTCAAGCATATCCGTATTCCAACTACGGTTTTATCTCAAAATGATTCGGGAGTTGGCGTAAAAAACGGGATTAATTATATCGGAAAAAAGAACTTCTTAGGCACATTTGCGCCACCAGTAGCGGTGTTCAATGATAGTAACTTCTTGACAACCCTCAACGACCGTGATTGGCGTTCTGGTATTGCAGAAGCCGTTAAAGTAGCCTTAATCAAGGATTTGAAGTTTTTCACATGGCTTGAAGAGCATGCGTTTGCTTTGGCAAATCGTGATGAAGACGCCATGTACCAGCATATTTTCCGCTGTGCCGAATTGCACGTCCAACATATCTCTAGTGGCGACCCATTTGAAAGTGGTTCGGCAAGACCTTTGGATTTTGGGCATTGGGCTGCGCATAAATTAGAATATCTTACCAATTTTAGTATTCGTCACGGCGAAGCTGTTGCAATTGGTATTGCCTTGGATTCGGTGTATTCGCATCTTAAAGGTGATTTAACCGAAAATGATTTACAAAGAATCATTACGCTTTTACAAAATTTAGGTTTTGAATTATATCACCCAGCCTTAGCTGAAAACGATAAAATCAATCTTTGGAAAGGCTTAAATGAATTTAGAGAACATCTTGGTGGTCAATTAACCATTACTTTGTTAAAAGCATTAGGCAAAGGTGAAGAAGTTCACGAGATAGATTTTGAATTAGTAAAACAAGCTGTAGATTATTTGGCATCGAAGGTTTGTGTATTTTAAGGCTTTTACGAAATTAACAATAAACTAGCATGAAAACTCTCAATGGTCATTTGACTTATTGTAGCAATATCCATACAGGCGAAGATTGGCAACATCATTTTTCGGTACTTCAAAATAGTATTCCAGTAATCAAACAACAAGTGAGTCCCAACAGTCCGATGGGAATTGGCTTGCGTTTGGCAAATCAGGCGAGTATTGATTTAAGCCAAAAAGAAAACCTTGAAGCTTTCAAAAATTGGCTTTCCGAGCAAAATTGTTATGTATTCACGATGAATGGATTTCCTTATGGAGATTTTCATGAAGCTGTAGTAAAAGACCAAGTTCATGCACCTGACTGGACTACCACCAACCGTCGTGATTATACCATCCGAATGTTTGAAATTTTGGCAGATATTTTACCAAACGATATGCAAGAAGGTGGGATTTCGACCTCTCCTCTCTCCTATCGTTATTGGTGGGAAACGCCAGAAAAACTAGCTGAAGCCATTGCTATTTCTACGACTCATATCTTGCAGGTTGTGGAGAAATTAGCTAAAATTCAGCAAGCAACAGGCAAAGTATTGCACTTGGATATAGAACCTGAACCAGATGGTATTCTCGAAAACTCGGCTGAGTTCATCGACTGGTATCAACATATTTTGTTGCCATCAGCAAAAGAATACTTTAAAGATAAAAACCTAACAGACAAGCAAATAGAAGAACTCATTCATACACATGTTCAGCTATGTTATGATATTTGTCATTTTGCGGTAAACTACGAAAAGCCTGAAGAAGCTTTGGCAAAACTAGAGCAATTAGGGATTAAAATTGGCAAATTTCAGGTTAGCTCAGCGATTCGAGTGATATTTGATGAACAAAAAGCGGAAAAACTCGCAGCTTTGGCACAATACAACGAACCAACCTATTTGCACCAAGTAGTTGCTTTAAAGGAGGATGGAAGTTTTGAAAAGTTCACAGACCTTGGCGATGCCTTAACCGCTGCTCAAACCGTATCGTATCAAGAATGGCGAGTACATTTCCACGTCCCTTTGTTTATCGAACATTATGGACTTTTGTCGTCTACCAGAAACGATATTGTTGAAACATTGGCTTTGCACAAACAAAAACCAGCCACTAATCATCTCGAAATCGAAACATACACTTGGGGAGTATTGCCCGCAGAAGTGCAAGCGCCTTTAAATGATTCTATCGTTCGAGAAATAGCATGGGTAAAAACCTTAGTCTAGCCCTAAATTTATTGCTCCCAATTTTGTAGAAACATGAAAAAAACTGTTGTTATTGATATAGTTGGACTAAGTACCAGCGTAATTGGTGAACATACGCCATTTTTAAAAAAGTATTTTGAAGAACATCATTTTACTCATATCAAACCTGTACTTCCTGCCGTAACTACCACGGCTCAAAGCACGTATGTAACTGGAAAATTCCCTGATAATCATGGCATTGTAGGGAATGGCTGGTATGATAGAACTGACTCAGAAGTGAAGTTTTGGAAACAATCTAATAAGCTAGTACTATCAGAAAAAATCTGGGATGCTGCCAAAAAATTAGATCCTAACTTTACTTGCTCAAAGATGTTTTGGTGGTACAATATGTATTCAACTGCCGATTATTCCGTAACACCTCGACCTCAATATCATGCCGATGGAGTAAAAGCACCCGACTGTTATTCTCACCCTTCGAGTTTGAGAGATGAACTACAAGCTGAACTTGGGACGTTCCCACTTTTTAACTTTTGGGGACCCAATGCCAATCTAAAATCTTCGAAGTGGATAGCAGATGCCTCTGTTTGGGTAGACAAAAAACATGACCCAACTTTGACTTTAATCTACCTTCCACATTTGGACTATTGTTTACAAAAATATGGCGTTGATTTTTCGAAAATTCATAAAGAATTAGGTGAAGTAGACAAATTGGTTGAAGATTTAGTGACGCATTATCGCCAAAAGGATTGTAACATTATTTTGCTTTCTGAATATGGTATCAATACCGTCAACAATCCTATTCATGTCAATCGTATTTTACGCGAAAACAACCTAATCAATGTTCGTGTAGAAAAAGGATTAGAGCTATTGGATGCAGGCGCTTCACAAGCATTTGCAACCGCTGACCACCAAATAGCACATGTATATGTTAACGACAAAACTCAGCTAGAAAAGGTAAGAACAATCTTAAATAATATTGCTGGTGTAGCTTTAGTATTGGACGAAAATACCAAAAAAGATTATCATCTTGACCATGAACGTTCGGGCGATTTTGTTTTAATGGCCGATGCAGATAGCTGGTTTACCTATTACTATTGGTTTGACGATGCTGTGGCGCCAGACTATGCTCGTTTGGTAGATATTCACCGTAAACCAGGCTATGACCCAGTAGAGATGTTCATGAATCCTAAAAACCCTTTGATTAAGTTACGCGCTGCTTACAAACTTGCCCGTAAACTTCTAGGATTCAGATATTTAATGGATGTTATCCCATTGGATGCCACACTGGTAAAAGGCTCGCACGGTGGTATTAACATTGGTAAAGAATATTATCCTATACTAGTTACAGACAAAGCACTCGACAAAAAGGAAATCGATGCTACAGAGGTTTACCAAGTCATTTGGGAGCATTTGGTCAACTAGTAAAATTTACTGAGCGATTGAAGAAGATACGACAATCGCTCAGTAAAAATCATCTAAAACTATTGATTTGTTAGTTCAATAAATTCTACATTTACCCCTGTGTAGTACAGAGTCGTAGTCGCCTCGAAGCCTGAATCTGTACCAATGATAAGCCACAATTGTCCATTTGCATCAGTTTTGCCAGTAAAAGTACCTGTGCGCTTCACCAAAGTGTATTGATTTTTATCGGTGCCATTAGCTACATTTCCCATTACTTTCATGTCTTTGCCATCGGCAGCCTGAGAAATTTTTCCTACATTTTTGATTCTGTAATAGCCATTATCAACCTCTTTTTTCGGCTCGATTGCACTAAATCCTGCTCCGAAATACACGCTCTCTCCTGGAGAACCACCCACTCCCATCATGCCGTTGGGTACAGTACTTGCAAACTCAACTTCAAATTTTGCACTATAGGTTTGATTAGGTTTCAGACCAGTTACTCTCTTTTTCAAGAACATAAATAAATCATCACTGTGATTATTTCCTGAAATTCGTAAAGCTTTTTTCGCGGTGTCTAATGGTGCAGGTAGTTTGGCATGGCTGTAGCTTAATTCATAAAATACAGAATCCGTTTTGGGATAATCTGCAAAATCGCCGATCCAACCTTGATTACTTGTGGTAAATTTATCAGATAAAACAAAGCGTGTAGGGAAGCTATCATTGTCTGAACAAGACATCAAAGTAGCCGCAGCGATGATACTAAAAAGGTATTTTTTCATAATGTTGTGTTGATTTGTTTTGCTTTAAAGAGTGCGCAAAATCAACGGAAGGTTGGAACGAGGTTGAAGTTTTTCTGAAAAAAATGTTTAATAAATTGACTACCAGAATATTAAATTTTCATTTTTTCCTAAACTTTAAAATAACAGAGTTAGGAATAACATTTGAGCCAAGTAAAAAATTGAGTATAATTCCTTTTTTTTGTTTTTTTGTGTAACTTTATCTCATCAATATTTCTATTGGTTTATCAAAACACAGCAAAAAAATATTTTTCTCCTCTGTAAGCTACATTTTTCAAGTTTTATCAAAAAGTATTTACACAAATCATCAACAAATTTACAATTCTACCCTTTTTCAGTTTAAGTTTTTCAACTCAATTTATTTTAGTTTTACATTTTTTTCAATAATGTATTATTCTCTCTAATTCAATAATCTCCCACTATTGTGTACTATTATGACACCTAAATTCGACAATTTACATCGCTTTGAACATCTGAGCCCGACCCTCAAAGCAGCTCTCGAGCAAAGAGCCATAACACAAATGAAAAAGTATCATGTGTTATTTAAAATCATGAAAGTCACAAGCCATGAGATAATTATTCAGACAAGTCAGCTTCAAAAAGAAGACAATGAACCCAATATTAAAGAAGTGTTGGTGAAAGTAACGGAGGAAGTGTTTAGTCCATTTTTGTATGGTAGAAGATTACGTATCGGCGTCAAACTTTTTATTCCAACAAATACTGACGTAGTAGATGCTCAGTGGATTTTGGATAAAATGGCACAGCAGAAGCTAAAATTTGAAGACATAGAAAGGATTTTGGGGATAGAAAAATATACGCTTTCGGTTTATACCTCTGGGAAATACAAGCTCAATCGTGCCGAAAAAGGAATGTTCTTTTACTTTTTTATCTACCGTAATCTAGTGGCACAAATCAAAGCAAGCATGAAGAAAAGGGATAGACAAGAAGAAGTATTAGAAAATGTGGTGGCTCCGGCGGGAATCGAACCCGCATCAAACGTTTAGGAAACGCCTATTCTATCCATTGAACTACAGTGCCAAGTGGTCTACCATACGAGACCACACAAAACAAAATTACTTAAAAAAGTAAGTAATTAAAAGTTTCTCAAATTGAAACAAAGACTTTATTCTGCCCAGCTTTCGCTATTTTCAGTGTATGATTCATCAGTAGTGAGCCAGTTAGGGAAAATCTGGATATGTTTATTTTTTACCAAATTAAGCACAGTATCTCTTAATTCGTCTAGATTTTCCTTCTGCTCTGCTGAGATAAATACCGCCATAGGTTGAGGAGTGTGCAAATATGATTTTTTCAAAAACTCTGTAACTTTTTGAATTCTTGAAGCTTGATCTTTTGGCTCTTCTTCCCAAGGATTCTCACCATGAACAACTTCCCAATCGTCCTGCTCTTTTTCAGTTGTTTCGGGTTCTACCTCAAACTTATCGATTTTGTTGAATACCAAAATCGTTGGTTTATCCGCTGCACCAATTTCAGTCAAAGTATCATTTACAATACCAATTTGCTCTTCGTAATTAGGGTGTGAAATATCCACAACGTGCAGCAAAATATCTGCTTCACGAACCTCATCAAGTGTCGATTTGAATGATTCAATCAACATGGTTGGCAATTTTCGGATAAATCCTACGGTATCTGACAACAAAAATGGGATAGAATCAATCGTAACTTTTCGAACGGTAGAGTCTACTGTTGCAAACAATTTATTTTCGGCAAATACATCTGCTTTTGCTAAACGGCGCATCAAAGTTGATTTACCAACGTTGGTATAGCCAACCAAAGATACACGCACCATTCTATCACGATTTTTACGCTGAGTTAGTGCTTGTTTATCGATTTGACGTAATTTTTCCTTCAAAAATGAGATACGGTCGTTGGCCGTACGACGGTCAGTTTCCAACTCTTTTTCACCTGGACCACGCATACCCACACCCCCACGTTGCTTAGACAAGTGAGTCCACATACGTGTCAAACGAGGAAGAATATATTGCTGTTGCGCCAATTCTACTTGCGTACGTGCTTGTACAGTTTGCGCACGCATCGCAAAAATATTGAGGATCAGCAAACTACGGTCTAATACTTTTACCTCTTTTTGAAAATGCGCAAATTCGGCTTCGATGTTACGAATCTGAATAGGAGAAAGCTCATCATCGAAGATGATCATATCCACATCGTTGTCGATTACATACATCAAAATATCTTGCATACGTCCCTTTCCTACATACGTGCGGTTGTCGGGGCGTTCGAGTTTTTGAGTAAAAGTGTACAGTGTTTCGATACCCGAAGTATCTGCCAAAAATGCTAGCTCATCGAGATATTCTTTGGTCTGAGCAGCATTTTGTTTCTGTGTTTGGACGGCAACCAAAACTGCCGTTTCTTTTTCTTTATAAGTACTATGCATAAAGCTTATTTATCGAATTCACTTACCGAGAGGATAAGATTTATATCGCTGAATCAATGTGTTTCAAAGCTATATCCGCTCTAAGTGTGTGTGCAAATAAATGGCATAAGGCTTACGGAATCCGATTATGCCAGACAAAATTATTTTATATTTACTAGAGATTTATATCAGGTTAAATCATTCATTTGATAACATAAAGCCGAATGACAAAGATACAGCTTTCTTGCTAGAGTTAGCATCTCAAACTTTAAAGCATCGGCATACTAAGTTCTGTTATGATTGTTGATTTAATGTATCCTGATATGGCGCAATAATTAGGTGGTTCTCATTATGGATACTCAGTGTATGACCATATTTTTGTGCAATTTCTACGACTTCTTGAGGCTGTAAACTACCCTTTTGAAATAATACTTTCGACAAGGCAACCAAATAATCTTTGTTTTGTACCAAAAGCTCCTGCGTTTCTTGCTCTAAATTTTTCATCATTTTCTCAATCGACCAGTCGGTTACTGTCATATCCATGCTGTATTCTGCAGAACTCATGTAATAAGAAGCAAAATTACGGTCGAAGCAAAACTTGCGAATATATTCCATCACTAAACCTGCCGCATCTTCTCGGTCGAAACTTTGTGCAATTGTGACGTTTTCTTCGCCAAAAATTAATGATTCGGCTAATCCTCCTGCTAAATAAATTTTGATTTTCTTTAAAACATTTTGCTCCGACATGTGTATCTGATGAGGAAACGAAAACCCTCCCGCATACGATGACGCCACCCTTGACTTAAGCTGTAATGGAGCAACACCTAACAGTAAAGAATATGCCACTGCATGTCCAGATTCGTGCACAGAGATATTAGCAATCATATCTGGCAAATTGTTTTGACGAATCAAATCTACCTTTCCTATGTAAGGAATACGCTTTTCGGAGGTTTCGCCCCAAGTAGCAATGAGTTCTTTTTCAACAAAATTATAATCCAAAGTAATTTCCTCTGCACTTTCCACTAATGCTTCAAAAATAACACTGGATAAGTTGGCTTCAACAACATCTACAATACTCGAAAAAACAGGTCTAACCCCCTGAACAGGGAATACTCCGTTTTGATAAACCAGTTGTTTAACGGCATCCGTTATCGTTGTTTTCAAAGCAAAATGCTCAATGTTACGTTTCTCAATCTTACGAATTTCTAAATCAATGAGCGCATTAAAATCTTGCTTTTTGAGTGAACGATAAATCAGGTGAATATTTCCGAAACGTGCGACTTGTTCTGGTTTAAACTTTCTAGATAGCGCCTTTTTAATATCAATAATCGTGATTTTTTCGGTAAAAGCTCTAAAAATATCAGCATCTACATCTGTTTCACCTGCTTCATCAGCCATTGAATATGCCTCATCGAGGTTACCACTGATAATGATTAAAGTTTTAGCATGATTAATCGGTTCAAAAACGGTCTTTTTATCTCGTTTTTGTTGCATAATTTTCAACATATCATCCTCTTTCATCTCTGCAATTTCATGTACAGACTCATTAAGGACAAAAGTTTTCTTCAAATTATACGCTTCCCATAACCCTACCAAATCATCATCTTCATCAGATATATCATCGTCCAAAGGTTTATTTTTACGCTTCTGACGCTGTGTAGAAGAATGCATATAGCGCTGCATATATTCATCTATCGACTCTTTGTTGTCTTTTTTGGAAAGTCGTCCATCGGATAACAACTCCCAAAAATCCTGAGAACGGGTATTTGTAACCACTTTTCCTTCGGGGTCGATGGTATAAAAGCGTTGTATTTCGTCGAATAATACAATAGCTGGCTTGCCATCATTGATACAGTTGCTCTCAAAAATAGAAGCTACCGAAGTGTACCAATAATTTTCGCCATGTGATAACTCAACCTCTACAAATCTATCTTGATATTCTAGTTTTGAAACCAATCGGCGAATCAAATCAGTTTTTCCTACGCCTGTCATACCCCAAAGGTTTACAACAATAGGGCGAACCAATACATCTGGCATCAAATACCAGATTTGGATATAATTGATTAATTCGTCGATAATATAGTCAATGCCGATAAATTCGGATTTCAGCTCTTGTTTGATAACCTCTAGGCGACGTTTTTTGATATTTATTTCCTCTAGGTTTATTTCAACCTTCTGTTCTGTGCTCATAAGTTTAATTGTTATTTACGTGGCGGGAAACTAAGTCTTTGGGCATCGTATTCATTTCATGCTACGGAATGAACGAATTGGGCAATGACATCCAGAATAGCTTCTGAATACATAACAATTGCTAAAACAAAAAAATTGAAATTTACAATGACTAAGTTCCCTAAAATAATTTGTAATGAATCAAAAGCAATGAATACCCTCTTATGAACTATGTCCATAGAGCCTCTATCCGATTGATAGATTCTAAAATGATGTAAAGGTTCAATGAAATGCCTTTACTAGGAGAAGAAATTAGGAGAAAAATATAGGAACTTCATGACTTTACCCTAAGGGTGTTTTTATTTTTTTGCAAAGGTACTGTTTTTTTATTTACTGTAAAATAGTTAAGGTAGATTTTATTAGGATGAAATACCAATGAGTGAATTGAGATTGAGTGATTTAGTGATTAAATCTACATACCACCAGTAGAGAAGCAATGCTTTGCGTCTTAGGTTGAGTAAAATCTAGCATAGTAGCATCAAAAAGGCGGTCGAAAAACAATTTTCGACCGCCTTTTAAAATTAAATGCTTTAACACCTAGACATTGAGCCAAAGAGTATGTATCATTTCATTTGAAATATTCTTTAACTCTTCGCTTATGGCATATTGCTTAAATCCTAAGGCATGAAATTATTTCAAAGTAGCAATCAATTTCTCATTCAATGCTACGTAATCATCGTTTTTAGCCTCTTTAGCCAATACAATAGACTGATTTGCTGCTGTTACTGCAGCAGTTTTGTCACCCATTTTAGCTAAGATTTTTGCTTTTAAATGTACCATCCAAAAAGCTTTCGGACTGTTTTCGATAGCCTTGTTTGTCCAAGCTAAAGCTTGTTTCAAATCTTTTCCTGTTTCGAAATAGTAGCTAGCCGCTTGGAAATAAGGACGGTTATCTACGTTCATAGCTGTCTCAATTGACTTCGAAATCTTAGCGTCGATGTCTGCTACTACAGGAATATTGATTTGTGTTTTTTCCCAAGAAACTTGAATATCAGCCGTTGCAGGAGTTACATTACCTAATTGAATCGTAAAAGTCTCAACTGATGATGTCAATGCTACAGGTTTCACTTTGAAACGAGCAACATCTTCCTCTTTTTTGTAACCATCGATACCCCAGTTACCTAATCCTTTGTTGAAAATCACTTCCCATTCATCTTTGTTTGGAACAGTATAAAGCACATAAGTACCTGCTTTTACAGCTACACCGCCTACGGTTACGTCTTCACCAAAAGTTACTTTAGTTGCTGCATTAGCACCTGTTCTCCATAATTTGCCATAAGGAGCCAAGTCACCAAATACAGTTCTGCCCTTCATATTGGGTCTTGAGTAGTTTACTTCGATAGAAGAAAGCGCAAAATCCTGCTTAATAGTTTGTGTTGGACTAGGTGCAGGAGTTTTGATACCTTGAGCCTGTGCTGTCATGATAGAAGCCACGGCTACTAATGCTAATAAAATCTTTTTCATGATAATGTTAAAATTGGAGAATTGTTTGAAGACTATTCAATCATTTTGAACAGTCAAAAGTACAACTTTGTTTTACCTAATGGCATATTATAGCGACAAGAAGATGTAAAAATTCGACCAATAACTCTATTCCTTCCCCTATCGGCATTTATAATTGTACTGGCAAATGTTTGATTACAGAACCTACCATCCAATGGACACTGACGTCATAACCCGTCATAAGATTAATCATTTTCTTATCTTTCAGCGCCATTTTCTGAATAATCTCAGCGGTTTTATAGCCCTGATTATACCAAAAGCACACCTGTTCGGTGAACGATTCAAAATAGTCAAGTTTACGTTCCAGAGACTTTCTACCAAACTCTACTTGTGGATTATGCGCACAAAATACTTTATCGAAATCTTCATCTAAGACTCGTTTGAGCGAATCTATTTGTTGCCAGATATTCTCTCCTTTTCGAAAAACTTTTATGCGCTGACTTACAAATAAATCTCCTGAAAAGAGCCATCCTTCATTCGGTTCAAGGTAAACATGATGGTCATCGCTATGCCCTGGCGTATAGATAGGAACGAACGAATATTTGGAGGTTTGTATCACTTCTGGGAGCGTTTGCATGGGTATATCTTGTGGGCGAATTTTCCCGAAGAAATACTTTTCGTACAACATTACATCAAAACCTTGTCGTACTTTTTCGGCTGTTAAAGGATGCGCAAAAACAACTGGATGAAAGTGATTATAGAGTGTAGAAACGTTTCCAATATGATCTTCGTGCCAATGCGTAAGTGCAATTTGTTGAAGAGGCATCTGTTTAAACAATGATAAAACTGTCTGACGACAATTATACTGTCCTGTATCTATCAAAAGTCCGTCGATGTAGTAAATATGTACCGTAAAAGTTGGCAAACCAGGCCAATGATACCCCAGTTCAAAAGCTTTGACAGGACCATATTGTTTTGTTTTGAGATGCTGCATATTCGTTCAGAATCCTAATTGCTTCGTTGGTCGAAAAGTTTGGATGAAAACTTAAATATAGCATTTTACTACCATAAAAATATACTAAATTTTGCTATGTCTTTCCTCGGTAACCCATTTCCAAAGTAAAGGCACAAAGGAATAACTCGAGAGCAATGTATTCATAATTAGTGCTGAATTATGAGTTTTGAATTGTGAATGTAAAATTTTAATTATCAATATCTTACATCTCCAATTAATCAAATTAATCAGATAAAATATTAGTAATCATAAAATTACACTCAAAACTCATCACTCATACTTAAGTCTCTGATTACGTTGATTATTTTCTTTTGTGCCTTCATATCAAACAATCCCAATCTGATAAATGTTAGTTTTTTAATAAATCATTTCTTTCTCTAAATTCAACACAACTCTAACAATCATTATTCTATGCAAAGAAGACTCTTTCTCCAACATTCTGCTTTCTTGATGGCAAGTCTCGGTGTGAGTTCCTATAAATTTCCATTTGATACTCCTTACAAAATCAAGGAGTTGCGCAATGGCGTGGGAGTATTTACCGAAAGAGGCGGTACTATTGCCTTCGCCTCAACTAGTAAGGGAATTGCTGTGGTAGATTCTCAATTTCCTGAACAATCTAACCATTTGATTGAAGCTTTGAAAGGGATGTCAGAAAATCCTATAAAATTGCTTTTCAATACCCATCATCATGGTGATCATTCTGGTGGAAATATTTCTTTTAAAGGTATTGTAGAACATGTTATTGCTCACGAAAACTCCTTGAAAAATCAAAAAGCCGTTGCAGAAAAACAAAACACGGTAGAGAAACAGCTTTTCCCAGATATCACTTATCAAGACACCCACAAAGAGAAATTAGGAAAAGAGACTATAAAAATGCATTATTTTGGTGCAGGTCATACCAATGGCGATTCTATCATTCACTTTGAACGTGCCAATGTAGCACACTGTGGGGATTTGGTATTCAACCGTCGCTTTCCTGTGGTAGACCGCAACGCTGGCGCTAGTATGAATTCTTGGATCAATGTGCTGGACAAAATCAATGCTACTTTTGACAAGGATACTATTTTTGTCTTTGGACATGCTTTTGATCCTGAGAAAATTACAGGTACTCACGAAGATATCAAAGCTTTCAAAAACTACTTAGAACAGCTTTTAGGCTATGTTTCACAAGAAATAAAGGCTGGAAAAAGTAAAGAAGAAATTCTTAAAACAACTGCCATTCCGAATGCACCAGAATGGAAAGGCGATGGAATCCAAAGAAGTTTGACGGCAGCTTATGATGAATTGACCAGCAAATAGGTAAGCAAAATAACAATTCTATTATTTTCTTGTTTAAGCAATATCCTTCTTTTAGTTTTGAACTAGAAAAAATCGAAAAATTCATGAAAAATATTGCCTATATATTACTGGTTGTAGCTATTATCTCCACCGTCGCATTAATCACTTGGGGTGCTATAGCACTGCTTGATTCGACCAATGGATTCAATGAAAAAACCTTTTTTATTCTACTTATTGGTGGGATTATCTCGGTAGGATTGATTGGAAGAGTCGTAATTGTGTTCAAAGATTCTAGAAAATAGGAAATGACGAGTTTAAAATTCTGTAGATGTTAAAGTCTAAACATAAAAAAAGACCTTTCTTTCGGAAGGTCTTTTTTATAATCTTTTAACAAGACTAAGCTGAGGCTAACGCTTCGGCACCACCAACGATTTCGAGGATTTCCTTCGTAATCGCAGCTTGACGAGAACGGTTGTAAACAAGTTTTAAGTCTTTCAACAACTCGCCTGCGTTTTCTGTAGCTTTATCCATTGCAGTCATACGAGCACCGTGTTCAGAAGCATTTGATTCTAAAACAGCTCTGTAAACTTGCAATTTCAACGCTTTAGGAATCAACTCGCTGATGATTTCTTCTTCCGAAGGTTCGAAGATATAATCAACAGTTGAAGCTTTCACGTTACTATCTTGTTTATCAACTAATGGCAACATCTGTTCTGCTCTCAAAATTTGAGTTGCCACGTTTTTGAACTCATTGAAAATAACTTCTACAACATCAAACTTTTCAGCAACAAATCCGTCCATTGCATATTCTGCTGCTTGACGAACCGACGTGAAAGATAATTTTGAGAAGATATGAACAAATTTTTCGTTTACTTTATAACCACGACGAGTTAAGTATTCAGCACCTTTTTTACCCAAAGCCAAAACCTCAACATTGCCTGCGGCATTTTGACTAGCGTATTTTTCAGCGATAAGGTTTACTGTTGCCTTACCAACGTTGGCGTTGAATGCTCCACAAAGACCACGGTCAGAAGTAACAACGATTACTAACACTTTTTGAATATCGCGAGTGATAGTATATGGGTTCGATTGAGCACCTTCTGCATTAGCCGAAACAGTTGCAATCATTTCGGTTAACTTCTGCGAATAAGGGCGCATTTGAACAATAGCATCAGTTGCACGGCGAAGTTTAGCCGCCGAAACCATTTTCATGGCTTTAGTAATCTGCTGAGTAGAGTTTACTGACACTATTCGGTTACGGACTTCTTTTAATGAAGGCATCTTTTGCTAATGTTTGAAACAGTGAATGATAGAAATGATGTATTTGATGTAAATAAAATCGTTATTTGTGATTGGTGTATCTGTTAATTGTAAGAGCTCAGAAAGTTTACGTTAAAGTTACCTCAAGTCAAGTAATGATTTTATATTTTGTAACGGTAATCATTTTTCGAAAGAGTATTATGATGATTTCTCATTCACAATTCAAAATTCGTCGATTGATTAATTACTGTAAAAGAGAGAGTAGCGTGCTACCCTCTCCTACATTCAAATATTATCCTTGGTATTTAACTGCCACTTCTTTCGCCACTTTCTTCAATACATCAGTCAAAGAATCGTCAAATTTACCTGCTTTCAAAGCATCCATAGTAGATTTTTGAGTAGCATGCATAACTGTAACGAAATCCTTCTCGAACTCACGTACTTTTGATACCGCAACAGAATCAATTAACCCGTTTGTAGAAACATAAATCATTGCGACTTGATCTTCTACACGTTGAGGGCTACCATTTGGTTGCTTCAACATTTCAAGGTTACGACGACCACGTTCGATAGTCAATTTAGTAGAGGCATCCAAATCAGAACCAAATTTAGCGAAGGCTTCCAATTCACGGAATTGAGCTTGGTCTAATTTTAATGTACCAGCTACTTTCTTCATTGATTTGATTTGAGCGTTACCACCTACACGAGATACAGAGATACCTACGTTGATAGCTGGACGGATACCTGCGTTAAACAAGTTAGTTTCCAAGAAGATCTGACCGTCAGTAATAGAGATTACGTTAGTCGGGATATAAGCAGAAACGTCACCCGCTTGAGTTTCGATAATTGGAAGAGCCGTTAATGAACCACCACCTTTTACGATTCCTTTTAAAGATTCAGGAAGGTCGTTCATATTTTTTGCGATTTCGTCAGATGCGTTGATTTTCGCAGCGCGCTCCAACAAACGGCTATGTAAATAGAATACGTCACCAGGGTAAGCTTCACGACCTGGAGGACGACGAAGAAGCAATGAAACTTCACGGTAAGCTACCGCTTGCTTAGACAAATCGTCATACACTACTAATGCTGGACGACCTGTATCGCGGAAGAATTCACCAATAGCAGCACCTGTAAATGGAGCAAAGAACTGCATTGGAGCTGGGTCTGCTGAACCAGCTGCTACGATTACTGTGTAATCCATAGCACCTGCTTTGCGAAGAGCTTGCTCAACTTGTTTGATAGTTGAAGCTTTCTGACCACAAGCTACATAGATACAGAACACTGGTTGACCTGCATCGTAGAATTCTTTTTGGTTGATAATTGTGTCAATACAAACAGTTGTTTTACCTGTCTGACGGTCACCAATAACTAACTCACGTTGACCACGACCTACTGGAATCATAGCGTCGATCGCTTTGATACCTGATTGAAGAGGTTCTGTTACTGGTTGACGATAAATTACCCCTGGAGCTTTACGCTCAAGTGGCATATCGTATAATTGTCCTGCGATTGGACCGTTGCCGTCAATTGGCTCGCCAAGTGTGTTCACGACACGACCTAAGATACCGTCACCTACTTTGATAGAGGCGATTTCGTCTGTACGTTTTACGGTGTCACCTTCTTTGATTTCAGATGATTCACCCAATAATACCGCACCTACGTTGTCTTCTTCGAGGTTAAGGGCTAGGGCTTTCAAGCCGTTTTCAAATACGAGCAACTCACCCGCTTGTACTTTCGATAGTCCATAAATACGAGCTACACCATCACCGATTTGTAGCACGGTACCTACTTCTTGGAGTTCAGCCTCTGACTTAGATCCTGAAAGTTGTTCTCTCAAGATGGCTGACACTTCATCTGGTCTGACTGATGCCATTTCTTTATAGTTGGATTTGTGATTTTGGAATTCGATTTGAGAGGTTATTCGTTGGATGCAAGTCCTTTACAAGATAAGGAAAGAGATTTTTTTCGCTTTGCTTGGCTGGGGTTTATTACATCTTAAACTTACTAACTCTTTTCGGGTGCAAAATTAGGGAAGAAATTTCACAATTCCACGACAATCTAATTTTTTTCGTGCTAAACGTTATACTTTTTTGAGAGTGGCATTTTTGTTCAAGTGTCCTTTTTCACTTCAAAACCTATCTCTTTCAACGCTTTTTTTGACGTTAATCTTTATTTATTCTAATTTTTGAAGAAGATTTTCTGAGATATTGTCTAATCCTTATAGCATCTTCGTTTACTGTACTAAACAGGATAAAACAAAGAATTTTATCTCAAAGTATCTACCTACACAATATTATTCCATGACAAACGAAGTTATACCAAATATTTCTATAAATACATTTAGCAAATTTTCGCTAATTACAAGTCAAATTTATTCTTGGGATTGTACTAATTGCTTGATTGAATTGGGGTTAACTTTCAAGCTCGGACAATACACGTACACTTTGCATTAAAATCTTATCATGTTCTTCCAGAATAGATAAGTAAGAATATGCTATTCTATACCCAATTAGTTTGTTTATTTGTGAGGTAAAATCTGGGGTAAACCACGTCTATGGTTGTGTAAGTCTATATTAATTGCTATCAAACTGATAAATTCATTCACTAATATGTTTAAGTTTACCATACCTTAATTCTTTGTATCTCACAAATTATGGTCAACCAATGAATATTCTCATCTTTGTTTCGAATTTCGTAAAACTTTCAACACACTGATTTATTGACATTACTTCATCAATAATGCTATGTCAAAAATTTTGCATATTATCGTATTTATAGCCTTGAGCTCATGCACTGAAAGGCAAAAAACGGTTCAACAAAAAGTGAGTAGCTTCTACGTAGTTAAATATGAGTATGGAAAATCGGACACACTTTGGACAAATCATATTCCTGAGGGTTCAGATAGGATGGTTGCTGTAGATTCTTTTGACTATACTATCCATCAAAAATCTATTCAGATATTAAAGTTTACCAATCCTGATGTAGGTATAGACAGCAAAGTAGAGGCTTACTTCGAAAAATCTTTAGGAATATTTTTAGTAAAAAGTAAAACTTGGTCTTTAAAATATCAACTGAAGTCTACGGATGATTCGGTTGAGGCTTGCATTGATAAAATGCAGAATTTGGATTTTGTCAAATAGCCTACAAGTATTTATCTTAAATTTCAATGATATATGGGCTTCGGCTTTAACCTGTTCATGATATTATTTGTGGTTCCTCTATCCGCAATTCTTTTGATTACATGGTTCATAACAGGAAAACATCATTGGGGGAAAATCATTGGCTTCTTGTGGTCGGGTCTTTTGGCGATGGTTATGGTTTTGTCTGGTCTAAATTGGATATTAGGAAAACCCAATCTAGAAAAAGATGATTACTATGGGCTGTACATTGTAGATAGAACCTATTTTTCGGGAAAACAAGCCGATTGGCAATACAATCATTTTCGATTTGAAATAAAGGATAATGATTCCATCTATTTCTATGTAACCAAAAAAGAGCAAATCATGAGGACTTATGTAGGCAAAATCAGGGTTACTAAAAACTATATTTCTGAACACTTACTCATCAATATGGCTCAACCAACACATCATATCCTCAGTTCTAACCCTACAACTTACCGTTATCCCTGGTACTTTCATTTAGTTTTTTACTCTCCTAAATTCAATAATCTCTATTTCAAAAAAGGAAAATGGGAAGCAATCGATTCCAACTGATATGACTCTATCACAAATTTCAAATACAATTTACCCTTTACCTGAAGCTTCCATGCAAAAGCTGGAAGAACATATTTCTGAGGTTAGTTTCCCGAAAGGTCATATTCTACTGCGAGCCAATAAAGTGGAAAGTAGTATTTATTTTATCAAAAAAGGAATTGCAAGACTCTATACTCAAACGCCTGACAATGAAGTTACTTTTCTGTTTTGCAAAGAAGGGGATACTTTAATGTCTTTAAAAAGCTATGTCACTGGACAAAAAGGCTATGAAGATGTAGAGTTACTGGAAGACTGTGAACTGTACCAATTAAAGACAGAAGTGTTGGAAAATCTTTATCAAAGTGATATTCATATCGCTAATTGGGGACGAAAATTGGCAGAACTAGAGCTCGTCAAAACGGAAGAAAGATTTATTGCCCGACAATTCAGAACCGCCAGCGAACGCTATCATGAACTTCTGCAATTACATCCTGACCTAATTCAGCGAGTCCAACTGGGGCATATTGCTTCATACCTTGGCATAAGCCAAGTAAGTCTGAGTAGAATTAGAGCTGAGATTCGATAAAAAGTATTTTTTAACATTTGTAAAATTTATTTTCCACTCCGATTCAGAACTTTGCTGGTGAATTTTAACACAAAAAATATGAATTGGATTGTATTGATTATCGCAGGCTTGTTTGAAGTGGCCTTTACATTTTGTTTGGGCAAAGTAAAAGAAAGTACAGGAAACGAAGTATATTTTTGGTACGCAGGATTTATCATGGCTTTGATTATCAGCATGGGGCTCTTGATGAAAGCCATTGAATCGCTTCCTATTGCTACAGCTTATGCTGTTTGGACAGGCATTGGTGCTGTTGGAACGGTACTTTTGGGAATCCTTGTGTTTAATGAACCTGCTACTTTTTGGCGCTTATTCTTTATCAGTACCTTAATTGGCTCTATTATTGGATTGAAAATAGTGTCACATTAGTATCAAATATCTAAAAAGCATTTATGACAGAAAGACCTTCCTTGATTTACCACCTATAGAAGTATTAGGCATTCCCGATGATTATGAATTTATGGATGTGGAGTTGATAGAAATACTTGAGGACAAAATCAATGCTATTTTCAATGAGGTTTTTGGAATTTAATTCATGTCAAGATTACATTCACAGACTGTCGCTCTTCTTCATTACTTTAAATGGTTTTAGGCTCATATTTATTGATAACATCGCAATGAAACATTCATTTACATCAGCTCCGTAGGAGCGACAGTTTGGTAGCACTGAATCAATCATTCCGAATAATTAAACGAGCGCCGTAGGTGCGAAAGAAAATAAACCTGTAATCTTTCGCACCTACGGCGCTCTGAGGTCATTAGTTTATAGTTGATACTACCAAACTGTCGCTCTTACAGAGCTTTTTTACAAAAAGATACAAAGACTCTTGCTTGTTAAAGCTTATTTACATGACTTATTTTCTTTTGGAAATTTTTGCTATATCTTTATTTGTAAAACTTAGTCTGCAAGTTCTGGTATGTCCGACAATACGTTTCTGTTGAAGAATGGTATATTTAGAAGGATGGTACATTTAACCTATAAATAGAACTATCAATTAATCTTTCGCTTTACTAATGAATACGAATACCAGAGTTTTCAAAATGTCTTTTGCGAGTGTGTATCCTCACTATGTGCAGAAAGTTGAAAAGAAAGGACGGACTGTAGACGAATTACATGAAGTGATTTGTTGGTTAACAGGCTATGATGTTGCCAATATTCAACATATTATTGAGCAAAAAATAGATTTTGAAAGCTTTTTTGCCAATGCTCCTCAAATAAACCCCAATGCCCTTAAAATTACGGGTACCATTTGCGGATATCGTATTGAAGAGATAGAAGACAAATTGATGCAACAAATTCGTTATCTTGACAAACTAGTCGATGAGCTAGCAAAAGGTAAAAAAATGGAGAAGATTTTAAGAACATAGCCTGCTATATTTCACTGATACGCTAAGTTGGCGCACTCTTAACACTCCTAAACTCTACATTCAGTAACTAGACATATATCTTTGACACCTTTTATCCAAAAACCAAATCTAAATGACACAGGAGCAAGTTTTAAATGGCCTTCAAGCAGAAAAGGAGTCTTTTCTGGCGCAAGAATGTGCAGTCGCACTCCAACAAAATCCTGAGAGTATTCTAAAGGAAATAGTTCAAACGAGAGAGTATCTAACTGGATTATACACGACAAGGTTAAGAATTAACAAAAGTTTAAAAAGGTCATTTTTTGAAAATGAAGAAATAAGTTCTTGGGAAGAAGCGATTAAACAACTCTCAAGTTCCTCAGCAAAGGAAGTGTGTTTAAATACTTTTAGTACTGAGGAAAAAGCTTATATGATGTTTTGGGATACAGCAACAAACCAGCTCATTGCCATTTTCTACTTATATCCAGAAAATGCTCAAGATTTATAACAAATTTTTCCGTGCAAGACTTTAACCTTATTATTCAAGACAACTTCGGGCAACTTTCTGAGGCTGAGTTGGAACTCCTTCGCTCCTTCTTTAAAGAAGAAAAACTTCCTAAAAATGCTTATTTTACCCAATCAGATAAAGTTTGTGATAAGCTTAGTTTAATCAAAAGTGGGATTCTAAGGGTTTATGCTGTTGTAGATGGCAAGGAAATTACCCAGTGGATTTCGACCGAAAATTATCTTATTACCGAAATTGCAGGCTTTTTCTTCAACCAGCCCAATCGCTGGTCGATTCAAGCATTTACCGATGTTGAATTGTTGACCCTTTCGAAAAAAAATTATCTCAAACTTTGCCAGGAGTTTCCCAAATGGCTAGATATAGAAAAACGATTCATTGTCAAATGCTTTGCCATGATTGAAAATCGTGTGTTTTCACATTTGTCGATGACCGCCGAAGAACGCTATGATGCGTACTTCGAACACAATAAAGAGCTTTTTAATCAAGTTCCGCTTCAATACATCGCTTCGGTATTGGGCATGAGCGCCGAAACATTTAGTCGTATCAGAAAACGTAAATCCGAGAGTTCTTGATTTTTGTCAAGAGTAAATACTTTTTAATGCTCGAATTTTGTGTCATCACAAAAACAAAAACGAACATGACAAAAGATATGAATTTCCTCCTCAAATTAGAAGAACTTGGTCAGCTACTGCTTTCAATACTATTATTTCAACAACTAGATTATGTTTGGTGGATATACCCAGCGTGTATTCTATTACCAGATGTTTCGATGTTAGGATACCTATTTAATACCAAAATTGGCGCTTGGGCATACAACTTATTTCATCACAAATTATTGGGTATCGCTGTAATTGGTCTTGGATATTGGCTCAATCATGACCTCATGACTCTATCAGGTATCATTTTGTTTGGTCATTCAGCTATGGACAGAGTCATGGGCTATGGACTAAAATATACCGATAGCTTTCAACATACGCATTTGGGATGGGTGGGAAAGAAGTGACATTTGCACTCACCAATCACAAAAATTCAATGCAGTAGGGAAGTTTATCAGGATCATTATGCAAGACTAACAGAATATATTTGGACTAGACATGATGAGAAAGAGATGAGTATTCTATAAAACGCTTTAAAAAAGATAAAACCCTCAGAACGAAGGGTGCTGGATAGGAATCCAGCACTAGCGAGGAAGGCTTAAGGAGTTTTTCCTAAAACTATCTAAATTTGTATAACCTCATTTTCAATCCTACTACTACTATTTTATAATGCGAAAAAGAAAAGCACGTCGTAAAACCCATTTATGTCCAAATTGTGAAACTGTACTTGAACGCAATGAAAATTATTGCCATGATTGTGGACAAGAAAACCACAATTTGAATGCCCCCATGAAAGACCTGATTATGGAATTTATTGGAGGTATTACTTTTTTTGAAACAAAATATATTGAAACAGTAAGAATTATCTTCACACATCCAGGTAAACTGACTTTGGCTTTTAACTCAGGAAAAAGAGTTAAATATATGCACCCTGTAAGAATGTATTTTGGGGTTAGTGCTATCTTCTTTTTCATCATGAGTTCAGACCTACTAAAAGATGAGAGCAGCACCCAGCAACAGAGCAAAACTACCATTGATTCGCTGAGAAAAGCTGAAAATAGAGACTATAATAGCGGTAGAAACTTTGCTAGACAATTTAAAAAAGACCTTTCGCATAACCTCGAATCGGAATCAGATACTGTCTCAAAAAGTAATCTGGATGAATTCAGAAAAGGTATGAAAGATGCTCAAAAAGAGTATAATGCTAGAAAAGATGGCTCCAAATTTTATTTGGGTCTTATCAAAAAACTAATCATTCCAAAAGATTCTATCACCTACTACTTTCAATTAAATGATGAGGCTTTAGATTCCGTGTTGACAGCTAAGGGAATATCTACATTCTTCCCTGTCAGGAAAACTATCAAAAATAGTATTGTGAAGGAATACCATCGCTATCTTGAAGAAAAGTACGGCTTAAAATCAGAAATAAATGGCAGAACGTTGTTGTTCAACAATTATTTGCCTACAATCATGTTTATTCTATTACCGTTTGCAGCCTATATCTTATGGTTTTTCGAAAGACGTACCAAGTGGCGGTATTACTTTCAACACCTTGTGTTTACCTTATATACCCACTCAGCTATTTTTGTGTTTTGGGCAATATGTGAATTGCTGAATGATTTACACAAATACTTTTTCAATCAAGATTTTTATGATCAATCAGGATACATTGGATTGTTTGTGATAGTTCTGAGTTTAGTGTATTTCATGATTTCTATCAAAAACGTATATCAGCAAAGTTGGGTAAAAACGATTGTAAAGTTCATACTACTGACTATGTCTTACTCATTTTTATTCTTTTTAATTATCCTCATTGGAATCTTCTCTGGGCTAGTAACGACTTAATATGTTGGTCAAACTTATCCGTATCAGGTATTCATTCAAGTGCGGTTTCGAATACATTGCCTAAATGAGGGATAGAATCCTTGGAACGAAGGGTGCTGGATAGGAATCCAGCACTAGCTAGCCCTTAAGTAGCACTGACAAAATTCACATACTAATCCGAGAATGAAAAAGAAAAGAAAGCCTACTAAATATTTTCCTCCCTTGCCTCAAAAGAGTATAAACATTTTACGAATACTTGATGGGCTAGCATTCATATTGGTTTTTATTACTATACTTGCTTGTTTAGAAATCGAACAAATGGATCAGATTTTCTTTGGAGGCACGTTGTTTGTAATCTTCTTAGTGGTTGGATTGATTCTAGGCTATCAAACCATATACCATATAAAAGAAAGAACTCCCTTACTTAGTCATCCAATGGCCCAAAAGAACTTTTTTCTTAAAAGTCTATTTTTCCTCTTTCTGATAGGTACTCCTTCTTTAGCAAGTTTTTATAACCGAACATTTCCATTTAATTCAACAACGTGCGCCATTTTCCCTATTTTAGAAAAAGGACAAAGTTCAAGAACCCCTTCTTCGTACTTCATTTATTTTCAACACCAAAACCAAAAAGAACGGTTAAGCATCAATAAAGATATGTGGATGGCAATCAAAGAAAATCAACCTATGGAAATCTGTATTGCAAAAGGCGGATTAGGGTTTGAGTTTGTAAAAGAAATTTACTTTGTGCATGAGTAAAGCAACTCCTCTATTAACCTAGCGGAAGAATTAATACTTCTCTTTTAGTTTTTTAGGTTTTAGAAAAGGATAATTTTATTCTTTCTGATTCCCAGCGGCTAATAGCATATAGCGTTATAATTTATTACTTCATTAAAAGCAGAAATATAAAATGTATTATTTCGACATTAACACAACGTTTGCTAATGTTTGGGGCTATCCCTTGAGCTATATAGAATTTGTTGGGACGTTATTTGGTCTATTATCCGTATATTTTGCGACAAGACAAAATATTTTAACTTGGTCTACAGGGATTATTAATGTCGTATGTTTTTTCCTCATTTTTTCCCAAGTCAGTCTATATTCTGATATGTTTTTACAAGTATATTTTTTTATAGTAAGTTTGTACGGCTGGTTCATTTGGAAAAGAAAAGAAGATAATACCCTTAAAATCACACAACTTTCGTCTCGTCAAAAGCAAACTATATTGATCATTCTAGTTTTGTCTACGGGCATTTTGGGCTATTTCATCGAACATATTCATTTGTTTTTTCCCAGCTTATTTACTAAGCCAGCCTCCTATCCTTATATTGATACATTTATTGCTATTTCGAGCATCATTGCCAATGTTCTATTAGCCAGAAAGATTCTTGAAAACTGGCTTCTTTGGATTCTAACTGACATATTATGTGTTTTTGTGTATTTTCAAAAAAACATATTATTCATTAGCATCGAGTACTTCATATTTCTATCTTTAGCCATTCATGGACTGTCGACTTGGAAAAAATCTCTTAAATCATGACGAAAGGGCTTACTCTTGGCAAATTTTATCCCTTACACCTTGGACACTTAAAACTAATTGAGTTTGCGAAGACGCAATGTGATATACTTTTCGTGTTGATTTGTGCTTCAGATACAGAAAGCATTGATGGGCAAACCAGATTAGAATGGATAAAAAAGTCATATAATAACTGCCCTAATATTAATCCCATACTTCTTGAATACCACGAGTCGGAGCTGCCTAATACTTCTGTTTCCTCCAGAGAAGTTTCGCAAGTATGGGCAAATAAAATTCTGAGTCTTATTCCTGATTTAGATTATATTATTAGCTCCGAACCCTATGGCGCATATTTAGCAGAATACCTTCATTGTGAATCCATTTTTTACGACATTGCTCGTACAATCACAAACATCTCTGCTAGTTTGATTAGGCAACATCCATTAAGGTATTGGGATTATATTGCTGATTCAGCCAAGCCGTATTTTGTAAAAAAAATCTGTATTTATGGTTCTGAGAGTACTGGAAAATCGACTCTTACTGTTAACCTAGCACAGTATTTCAAGACTAATTATGTCCCAGAAACGGCACGTGAGGTTATTGAAAAAACAGAGGAATGTACGCTATCACATCTTGAACAAATTGCTAGTTTACACGCCATAACTATACTTGAAAAAACACCTTTGTCCAATAAGATATTAATTGTTGACACCGATGTGAACATCACAAATTCATACGCCAAGTTTTTATTTAACAAAGAATTATTAATAGACGATTGGATTAAGCAAGCGAATACGTTTGATTTATACCTTTTCTCGGATATTGACGCCCCCTTCGTACAGGATGGGACTAGGCTTGAAAAGGAAGATAGACTCAAGTTGCATTTTTCCCATAAACAAGAATTAGCATCTCAAAAAATCGATTACATCTTACTTTCGGGTGATTGGGATAATCGTTTTCAACAAGCTGTAGATGCTATACAAAAACTATTATAAATATCCTGTTATTAGAATTTTCGTAATTTGTAACTATTTACTTCTGAAAAACAAAAGCTCCGTGGGTTGTTAACAGATTCACTGTTTTTGCATTATTCCTCTTGTCATTACTTGCTTGTCAAGGGCAAAATAACCATTAACCAAAAGACTTAAACCTTTGTATGTACACTCACAAATGGCGAAAAAGTCCATACAGTTGAGAAGTCAATTAGAAGCATTATGCAAGACTAACAAAAAACAGTTGAACTGAATGTGAAGAAAACAATAGGAGTGTTTTATAACATCCTTAGAAAAAAAGGGCTGGATAAGAATCAAACTCTAACGAGAGATTCTAGCACCAGTTTGGAAATTCCTCATCAATATTTTTCTTAAATATTTCGTTATTCCTCTAAACAACATTAATGAAAATCTTTATCCTCTTTCTTTGTCTTATGGCTCAGTTTAGTACAAGCCACGGACAAACTATTCAAAAAGGGAAAGCCAAATCACTGGATAAATCTTTTTCTTATTTCTATCTAAAACCCCAAGAAGAAATCAAGGGCATCCTTTTGCTTATTCCTGCTTGGGGAGAAAAGCCCAAAAGTGTTTTTTACAAAAATAAACTCCCCTATTTACTACTAGAAAAAGGCTTTGTGACAATCATTCCAGAACTGACTCCATCATTTACCCCAGAACCAAACACTTTCGCTCAACTTGATGAGTTGATTCGTACATTCCAAAATACCTCCTCGACAAAACATATCCCATGTGTTTTGGGAGGCTTATCGATTGGAGGAACGATTGCTTTGCACTACGCTGAATACTTGGCATCGCAACAATCGCCTTCCAAAGTAGATGCTATTTTTACGATAGACCCACCTTTAGATTTAACTAGGCTATATATTTCTTCGGTGAGAAAAATAGAGTATGCTTGCTCCAGCAATCTTATTAAAAAAGAAGGATTATCAATCAAAAATAACTTAGAGGGTAAGTTAAAGGGTTCAGCTAATGAACAACAAGAGGCATATATTCATAATTCTGTATTTTCAGCGAATCAGGCAGATGGTGGAAACGCCAAACTATTATCCAATATTCCAATTCGCTTATATGCCGAACCAGATTTGGCTTTTGTCCAAAAAACGTATTGTGAAGCCCTACAATTTGAAGACATAAATGCGGTAGATTCTGAAAAGCTTCAACAGTTGCTACAAAGACTGGGAAATAAACATGTAGAATATATTACGACAAAAAACAGAGGCTTTCATATTTGGAATATCTTAGAGCCTCATGATTTTATCAAATGGATAGCTCCAATTTTACCATCTAATCAACACTAAACCAACCAGATAGCAACGAACCTTATTATTCTATTCTATAAATATTCAAAACCTTGAACAAAACTGTCACTCACAAATTTTATGGCTTAGACCACCTGCGAGCCTTTGCCATTCTGGTTGTATTCTTGTTTCATTATTATATTCTAAGTGGAGGTCAGCCCGAATGGCTACCTAAAGTGGCAAGCTTTGGCTGGACAGGAGTTGATTTATTTTTTGTATTGAGCGGCTTTTTGATTTCATCACAGTTGTTTGAACAAATTAAAATAGGTGAAAGTATTTCCTTCAGAACATTTTTCCTGAAACGCTTTTTCAGGATTATTCCCGCCTTTGGCTTTACGGTGATACTCTATTTTTGTGTACCTTTTTTTCGAGAAAAAGATAGCTTAGCTCCTCTATGGAAATATCTAACTTTTATCCAAAACTTAGGCTTAAATCTTAAATTAAATGGTGCTTTTTCACATGCTTGGTCACTGTGCGTAGAAGAGCATTTCTATTTATTTCTCCCTTTGGTATTGCTTTTATTACAAGCCAAATCAGTGTTTAAGTATTCCTATTGGTTATTAATTTTGCTGTTTTTGGGGGGATTTGCCATTCGTTATTATAGCTACACGTATTTATATCTGCCCAAAAGTACCGATAACTTAAGTTGGATGTATTGGTACAAATATCTCTACTATCCAACCTACACAAGGCTCGACGGACTGTTGGTAGGCGTTTCAATCGCAGGATTTTATCAATTTTCACCCAAAGTATGGGGTCGTATATCGCAGTATGGCAACTTATTATTGGTGGCATCATTAGCAATGTTATCCTTTGCTTATTTTTTGTGTGAAGATCAAACAACCTTCAACGCCTCTGTATTTGGTTTTCCTATAATTGCCATAGGTTACGGTTTGATGGTAGCAGGAGCTATTAATCCAAACAGCTTTTTGTATCGAACTAAATCAATGGTTACCAGTCAACTAGCTAGCTTATCTTATGGTTTATATCTTACTCACAAAGGCATCATACATATCACACACCAAATGTTATCTAAGTATATATCGAACCCCAATCTTATGTTGGTCATCTCGACGATCACTTGTATCGTATTCGCTTACTTTTTACAAATATTGATAGAAAAGCCCTTTATGAGACTGCGCAATCGGGTTTTGTAGTGGAGATTTTAGGTTGGATTAATTAGAACATAACCATGGAGGGATATGTAGGATAGAATCCTACGAAAAAAGGGTGCTGGATAGGAATCCAGCACTAGCTAGGCTTTCATTTTATTTTCTTTGCTTGGGTATCATCAAAATAACATTCTGCTACTTGCTTGATTTAGATTTGCTCATGGGTTAAATTTGATATTGGCGAAAATACGTCAAAAAATTGTTTTCCATTCATTCACCAAAACTAAAACCATGAAAAAACTACTGTATGTATGCCTCTGCCTTTGGGTAGGCATTCCGTGTGCGCTGGCTCAACAAGAAATTACCCAAGAATTACAACAAAAGTCCATCCAATACGCTGCCTTATCAGATAAAATTTGGCAATGGGCCGAACCGGGATATTTAGAAGACAAAACCGCCAACGCACTGATAGAAGAATTGCAAGCAGCTGGCTTTCAAATACAAAAAGGGGTTGGAGCGATACAAACGGCTTTTATAGCTACCTACGGCACTGGCTCTCCAGTGATTGGTATCTTGGCAGAAATGGATGCCTTGCCCGGTTTATCACAAGAAGCAGTACCTTTTAGAAAAGCTAAATTTGTGAATGCCTATGGCCATGCTTGCGGACACAACTTGTTTGGTGTCGGCTCGGTTGCGGCAGCCATTGCCACCAAAAATTGGATGGCAAAAGCCCATATCAAAGGAACCATTCGTCTGATTGGCACACCAGCTGAAGAAGGTGCTGGCGGTGGCAAAACCTACTTGGTAAAAGAAGGTATTTTTAAAGATGTAGATGCTGTATTACACTGGCACCCGGGCGATAACAACAACGCTAGTCCGAACTCGTCTTTGGCGTATCGAGTAGCCAATTTTAGTTTTACAGGCTTGGCGGCTCATGCTTCGGCTAGTCCCGAAAAAGGTCGCTCGGCTTTAGATGCCGTTGAAGCCATGAACTATATGGTAAATTTGATGCGAGAACATATTTCTCCCGAAACACGTATTCATTATGTGATTAAAAACGGTGGACTTACCTCCAACATCGTGCCCGATTATGCAATGGTCGAATATACAATTCGTAACCCTACAGCACAGGGTTTAGAAGAAATTTGGCAACGCCTCCTCAAAACCGCAGAAGCGGCAGCTCATGGTACAGAAACGAAAATGAGCTACGAAATTTTGGCAGGATTATACAATTTACTCCCCAATGATATTTTGGCAAAAGAAATGCAAAAAAGCCTTGAAAAAGTCGGAGGTGTACCTTACACACCTGAAGAAATAGCTTTTGCCGAAAAAATTCGTCAGACGGTAAATGCCCAAACACTTGCCCCGATCACTTCTGCCCAAACGGTACGTCCTTATACCACAGACTTGGCTTTTCTTGCTTCTACAGATGTGGGCGATGTGAGTTGGGTTACGCCTACGGCTGGGCTTTCTACTGCCACGTGGGTGCCAGGCGTGCCCGCCCACAGCTGGCAAGCTGTTGCCTGCAATGGTATGAGTATTGGGCATAAAGGCATGATGAACGCCGCCCAAACGATTGCCCTAACGGCTCAAAACTTGTTTAAATCACCCAATTTGATTGAACAAGCCAAAGAGGAATTGTACCAAAGACGAGGAACAAAAATATTTGAATATAAATCCTTGGCAGGCGATAGAAAGCCACCATTAGACTACCGAAAATGATAAACTCTTCAAATCATCCAAATTGGACTTGGCTAAACTAAGAGTAGGAAACTATAGCTTGCGATAACATTGACCCTTGCAGGATTCTATCCATTTTGGACAGCCTCCTGCAAGGGATAGAATCCTTAGAAAAAAGGAGTGCTGGATAGGAATCTAGCGGTAGCTAGTGTATTATTTAGTTGTCTTCGCCATATAAAGAAATCTGAAATTCGCTATCCCACCATGTTTTTACATCATATCGCCCATCTTTATATACAGTAAACTCAGCCTTGTTCCATCGATTTGTACTATAAGAGGTTGCATTAAAATATAAATTAATTAATGACCAAATACTCCAAATAAAGCTGGTATCAAAATCTCTGAATGTTATAATATCTCCATTCTTCAAATGAAGTATCGAATCTAGGCTTCCTCCTTTCTCAATAGTATAATATTCTACAATGATTGTTTTTGATATTATTTCATTAAAAACTGTATTTTCTTTGATAAAGCCTATTAATGTTTTAAGCTCTGTACTTTCCATATGATAATAAATTAATTTGAAAAATTTAGGAGAAGCTTTCATACCATCAATTGTATAGTTTGGAGTATGCTTAAACTCTATAAGTCATCAATTAAGATTTCTTGACTTTCTTTTGCGGCTGCCGCGCGGTTACTCTTCTTGCGTTAGACGAGTACGTCTATGTGAGGCAGGCCCAGTGAAGAAAAGTAAGGTGTGGCGAACAGAAATTTTGTTTTACAAATACGTGCCAAGTAAAATTTTTAACCATACTCTTACAACAAACCTTGTTGATCTTATATCAGCTCCATACTTTACTTCAATTTTTTCACCCACCTTTTATTTAGCTTTCAAGACTTTAGCCCATTATCTTTCCATAACAAGCCATGTACATTTTCTGGTTGGGTCTGCAAGCTTAGTGTCTATCACATTCCTATTTAGACCTAAGGATATTAATCTCTTCAATATGATAAGCCATGCCATGAGTTGACGAATTAATTCACATATTTTTCCTTTAATCTTAATTCATTTCCTATCCAGAGAGCTCACTGATAAGCCTCACTCGGCTAGAGCTGAGCGACTGCAAGGTAGTTAGTCGTAAATATTCTATAACCAACATGATTTCTTAAAACTACCATCAGGAAGCACTTCTTCTATAAATCCTTCTATGTTATTTTCAACAAAAAATCTTTTTTTAAATTGAAATATTCCTTCATTCATCGAAGGATGATTCACTATGTTGTATTCGGCATAGCCATCTTTTAATTTACCCATAATCATATACATCCAAAATGAACTAAATTCCATAGTTATTAGGGCTACATCTTCAAACGTAGTCATGTCTGATAAAACCTTTAAGAAATGTTTATTCGATTCTTCATCTATTTTTTCTTTCAATACCTCCGTAACATATTTATACAGGAAATCATAATATAATTGTCGATGAAATATACAAACTACATCATCTTGTTCTTTATAAATTAAGTCTTCTATCATATTTAATTATGAGACTGTCTAAATAACTATCTGGTTGATTTCACATAAGAGCAAATCAAAGAATATCATAATATGAAATACTGGATAGGAATCCAGCACTAGCTAATGTTTTCTATTTATTTTGTTTCATCAGGTAACCAACCTAATCCTATTTGTCTGTTATAAAACCGATAATAAGAGACAATACAATCTATACTGTCACCTTCTTTTGCCCAAGTATAAAAGTCCTTAGGAAGTTTCTCTCCCTCATTAAAATTAGAGTGTCCAATATCTACAAGCCCAATAAATGGGAAGTTTAAATCAACAAAAATTCCAAAAGGATTAACTTTAAGTATCTTACCCTTTAGTTTAGTACCTTCTTTAATAGTTGCAATTAAATGATAAAAGTCTTCATATAGTTTTATCTCGGTTTCGTCTAAATCATTTGGATTGGCACTTAGATATAAGGTTTTATCAACAAAGTTTTTCACAACCATTTCAATATATGTTCCTTTTTGAGGTATAATTTCATTTGTTAGATTCAAATCATATTGAGTGCTATCATATACTAATATTGATTTGTATTTAGAGTTTGTTTCAACCTCTACTTGATAAGTCACAAAATCCTGATATTCAAATCGTTCAAATCCTATAACTACGCCAGAAATGCGTTGTCCAACTTTATGCGTACTTTTAAGTATTTCGTATGAATCCATTCTTATTAAATGATTGTGAACAAGCGTAACTATAACTACCACCATAAAACTATCCTTTTATCGCCAATCACTCGACCAATCTCCCAAAAAAGAGGTTGGCAGATTATACCAACCTCTAGTACTGCTGAAGTATTGATTTTCGCTCGCAACGAAAAAATAGTTACTCCTTATCTTATTGAATTTCTGCCAATAAAAGCGCTTTGCAGTGCTGTTATTGCTGTCCTCCTTAGGCTTATATGTCTTCTCTTTAATCAAAAAATTGATTAAAGTCTGTTGATTCCTCCTGCGCTTACGCCACAACCGATACTGGTGGTATTACTTGTGGCATTGTTGTTATTGGTATTGGTTTCTCCCCCACCCGATACTTGTGCTGTGATGGTAAAAGCACCCAGACTTGTTGGTGTTACCGTTAATGGAAAATTGATACTTCCGCTTGCAGGCAAATTGGGTGCGGGATTGGTACAGGTGACTGTCGTTGTCCCTGAGGATGTGCCTGCAACGGCACAAGTCCAGCCGTTGCCTCCTCCACTATTAAAAGTCAAACCTGCGGGCAAACTAAAACTTTCTGACACAATTCCTGAACTAGCACCTGAGCCTACATTCATGACGCTGATGGTATAGGTGTAAGCCGTATTGGGAGCACCAGAAGATGGTGCAGTCAATGACGTCATCAAGTCGGGGACGGGAGCGGTGAGACATACTGCGGGTCCACCATAATTATCTTTGTAGGCGTCAGCTAAACCTTTACTAATGCCTGTGATATAGGCAGAGCAATCCGTATTTAGCAAGGCTGTTCCCGAACGGCTTGGTAAATCTATGCCATTTTGATACATACGGATATTTCCTAAACAATTTTGCAGTCTAAAACGAAACAAGGGAATTTCAACATCTTTTGTGATCGTATTTGTAAGTCGTGGTGAACCAGTCATTCCTATAAAAGCATACTCTGTATTAGCATCGTAGGTAGATCGCTGAATAGTCCACAAATATGAACCAAGATTGTCTGAAGATACTAAATCTTCAATACTTCCTAGGAGGTTAAGTACCGTTGAGCCTGTATAAGAGATAGGAGAAAACGTTCCTATAGGGGCAACTACCGTAAATTGTATGGTAGAAATGTTGTTACTGGGACTTACTGAACTCAGCGTTGTATCCGACTTCATGGTTCCATAGTAGTAGCCATCTGGGCGTAACTCTATTTTAAAACTAATATGAGGATTCACTGATTTTTGAGCAAAAGTAGTATTACAGCTTGCTATTAGCCCTATTAGAGGGAATAAATAATGTAGAAACGCTTTCATAAGATTTTATCAATTTGATGTTTTTTGAACTACACAAAACATGCCAAACAAACTTTAAAAGGTTATTGGGTATCAGCTACTTAAGAAAGAGAGCTAATACCCTAACCAATTTTTTTATTTAGCGATTTTATAAGTATTAATGCAACATAAAATTGCATTAATACGCTTTAGGCTGTAAGCCGTAGGCATTAGGCAAAAAAGCATCTATTACTTCATGAGAAATACTATCTAACTTTTAGCCTACTGCATAAAGCCTAGAGCTTAGTGCGGGTAAAATTAATTATATTTTGCCCACTAACTTAGGTATTAGTACAACATAAAATTGAATTAATACGCTTCAGACCGTAAGCCGTAGGCATTAGGCAAAAAAGCATCTAATACTTCATAAAAAATACTATCTAACTTTTAGCCTACTGCATAAAGCCTAGAGCTTAGTGCGGGTAAAATAATTTTAATTTTGACCGCTAACATATAATGTTGTAAATTTTAAAGTTAACATACTTAAACAGACTACGTAAAGACTGCGTGGTTTTTAGAAAAAAGCTAAACGGCTTAGCTTTCATTGAATAGATATTTAAGGTAATTGCTGAAAAATAATAAAATTATTTAGCTTTTCAGCGTTTTCAGGGTGTGTAAATATTTCGTTGAATAATAAATTTATATCATTGTTCGGTCCTTGTAAAATGGTATTCCCATCCAGATTTAAGTCTGCTCGCAAATACCCAGTTACCATATAATTATTCAAATTTTCTGTATTATTAGGGTCTGTCAAAATTACACTTCCCACAAAGGTTCTATCATTATTAGGACCTTGATATATGACAAATCTATCAGGACTGGCATTACCTCCCCACAACGCACGAATACCTCCAACATCCATCATCGGATAAGCACTAAATTCTGGATCTGTATTAGATTTTGTATATAAGCTCACACTTGGGCTGGTAAAATCAATCAAATTAAAACAAGCACCTGTCAGTGGATAACTCAAAGCACTCATGGCAGCCAAATGATTTCGGTGACGAATAGCGATATAATAATTGTTGTTATTTACATTCATGAGCCTCAAACAACTTATCCCATCTACATCGACAATATCTCCATCTCGCTGTATGAGTCCCGAACGGCTCGACAATATACTTGCGGGATTATTTTTATCTCGTAACTCTACTGAGACCCAATCCACAATAGCGTTGTTTCCTGTTACAGCCAGAACATCAGCAGTAGTAACTTCATCTGGTCCTAAATGCGGAATATCTGCGTAAGCTCCTTTCCCGTAAGGTTGTACCAGCGGTATAAGCCCTAGTGATCGTAAATTGTCTTGCATTAGTCCATCGACAGGATTATACGCTCCTTTGAGGAAAACTTTCAACGATACCCTTACAGAAAATTGCGACACAAATGTAGTCGTAACATTTGATTGAGCCGCAGTGTTTCCATTAGTAGCAACGGCATCTCCGCCCCCGTATACACCTGCCTTGTTGTAAAAAGTGCCTGCTTGCAAGGCAGCTACAGTTATAGTAACAGCACTACTGCCACCAGCAGGAATACTATTGGTACGTGTACAAGTAACCAATTGCCCCGAAGCACTACAACCCCAGCCAGTATTGACCGTTGCTGAAACCAAAGCCAAACCCATTTGGAGCGTATCTTTGATAATAATCATACCTGAGGTTGGTACTGATCCTGTATTATTTACGGTAAGGGTATAGGTAAAATTATCGAAAAGAGAATACAACCCTGAAGAAACAGCTTTTGTAATGCTCAAACGTGGTGATGATCCTGTAACTGTTACATTCACCACCGCATTGGCACAAACACTAGGACTTACCGCCGTATTACAAACAATATAACTCACAGAAACCGTTGAGCCTTGCTCAGAAGCAAGAGGCGAATAGGACATAAATCCAGTAGTCGGCGAAAAATTAACTGTCCCTTGCGCAGTACCTCCAGAGCGAGTAATACTTAAAGTTATATTAGGTAAAAAATCGTCATTTGCTAATACATTAACGGATCCAATTGACCCAAAGTTTGTGGTTAAAACATCATTGTTGGCTGTTGGAGTTTTAGGATTAGGATCTGTAAAATTTGAATTTCCATCCTTATCACAGTCACCCGTTCGCCAAGTCATACTTGTGTTAGCTATTACTTGGTCTATGGCATTATAACTGCACAAATCAAGAGGATGAGTGTTATCAGCGACAGTAAGTGGATTTCTATCCAAACCATTAATTTCATCTTTATTGGTAACTCCATCTCCATCACAATCGCCCGAACTTGTTGCCATAAGCGTTACTTGTGTAAGATTCAAACTACAAGCACTTTTAGGATCTGTATTATCGGCTATTGTCGATGGATTACCATCCAAGCCCGTTGCTTCAGCATAATTAGTTACCCCATCGCCATCACAGTCAGCATTACGCCATACTAGAGTTGTATTTGCAATCACTTGCCCTGTGCCCCAGTTACATGGGTCATTGGGTGCTGGGTCAGAAATGTCAGGGTCGCCATCACCATCGCTATCGGTTCCTCCTGCAGCAATTGTAATGGAGGTGGTACTATTGTCATTCCCTGTTAAATTTCCAACCGTTTGAGGACCGTTAAAACCCATTGTGCCTGTAACCGTGAGAGGTCCCCCGATGTTTACCCCAGTATAACCCAATACAATATGAGAGCACTCGCCAGGGGCAATAGCCACCGTGTTTTCTAGTCTAATAGATTGACCGTCATTTGTTAAGACATTCCATCCAGCGAACGTAATAGGAACAACGGTATTTCCAACCAAACTACTCGGAAAGCTAATTAAAGGGCGAAGTTTTCCTGCTACTGCATTACGACTACCACCATCATTATTACAAATATCAACCATTACCCGACCCAAGGCAGAGCCTTGAGTCAGTGTAGCAGGTTGGTTAATGATATTGATACTAACATCCTGCGCCTTTATTTTTACACTAAAAAGTGTCAAGCAGGCTAAGAGAATTCGGATTTTCTTCAAAATATTCATAAGGCTTGCTTGGTTTTATTAGTTGGCAGTAACTTTTGTTTCAACAATATTATTGCTTACACGTTCTTCGCCTGCCGAACCATAGATGATAGTAACTGTGATATTTTGGCTTGTAATACTAGGAGTGCCCGCTTTTCGAGTAATAGTAAACCCTACTACTTTTTTGGTATTTTGTAAGGTAACACTTCCTGCTTTGGCTGTGACAGTAATTGAGTTTTCATTTTCTGTAAAATCCCAATCACTATTAGTATTCGAAGTACCACCCAATACGTCAGACAAACCAGAGGTTGTAGAATAAGTAATGTCAAACCCAGAAATTTTGGCTACTCGGAAACTAATGGTTCTACCTGAAATATTAAGAATGTTATTTATTTCAAAAATATTTACGATAAAATCTCGACTATTAATAACATTCGTAAATTCCAAATTATCAATATCCGTCGTTGGGCTCAAATCAGGAAGTCCAGCATCCTTCCAAGTATTTGGCAAACCGTCTACAGGCGTCAAAATACCATCACCATCAGGGTCACAATTGCTTACACAATCTACAACACCGTTATTGTCTAGATCTAGATTCGCGTTTAGTCCATTTTCTACCAAATCAAACATTCCATCATTGTTGCCGTCTAAATCATAAGGATTTGGCAAGGAATCCAAATCAATATCCAGAGCACTCAATACCAGACCTCCAAGAGCAGTGGCAGGAATCCCGGCCACAGATACGATGCCATCGGCCATACCGTCACGATTGAGGTCTATACCTAAACCTTCGTCTACATCATTGAGACCATCATTATCGCTATCCAAGTCTAAACGGTTAGGAATTCCGTCACCATCAATATCAGCGCTCAACTGAGCATCTTCTACAGTATCCAAAATACCATCGTTATCATCATCCAAATCGAGGCTATCAGGGATACCATCCAAGTCTGTATCGGCAGGTACAGCGATAGTCACCGTGGCAGACGCACATACGTTTGGTGTTGTAGCAGTATTACAAACCTGATAAATCACCGTTACCAATGTACCACGTTCTGACAGAAGTGGCGTGTAGGTCAATACACCTGTTGAGCCAACAATCGCAATAGTTCCTCCAGCAGTTCCACCAGTTTGAGTAATAGTTGTAGCTAGACCAGGAAGAAAATCGTCGTTTGTCAAAACATTAAATATAGTTGCACTTCCAAAGTTTGCTAAGAAACTATCATCGTTGGCAACTGCCAATTTTGGATTAGGGTCTGTGCCATTCAGATTACCATCTTTGTCACAATCTGCCAATTTCCATAGTGGACTGGTCGCTAGCAATACTTGGTCAACAGTATTATAACTACAACCATCCAGTGGGTCAGTATTATCGGCAGTAGTAGCTAGATTATCATCCGTTCCTGTGAGTTCTTTGTAGTTAGTCACTCCATCACCATCACAGTCACTATTTTTCCAAGCGGTAGTAGTATTGGCTAAAACTTGATTATTACTCCATACACATCCGTTTAACGGTTCTGGGTCTGTATTGTTAGGGTCACCATCACCATCTGTATCTCCAGCCAATGGCACACTGATATTGACTGTGGCGGTAGCACAAACACTTGGAATTGTGGCAGTATTACACACCTGATAAATCACAGTAACATTCGAGCCAGGTTCAGAAGCATTTGGCGTGTAGCTCATGATACCTGTCAAAGCATTTAATAAAACGGTACCAGTTGCTGTGCCTCCTGTTCTTGTCAAACTTGTTGCAAGACCTCCGATAAAATCGTCATTTGCTAGGACATTGACCATACCAGTTATACCGAAGCTAACATTCAAAACATCGTCTGCGACAAATGGTACTTTAGGATGATTATCGGTTCCGTTGAGATTGCCATCCTTATCACAATCAAGTGCTTTCCAATCTATTGAAGTATTCGCAAGTACTTGGTCTATATCGTTATAACTACAACCATCCAAAGGATTAGTATTATCAGCAATCGTAAGCGGATCATTGTCTGTACCAGTAGCTTCTTTATAATTGGAAACGCCATCTCCATCACAATCTGCATTGCGCCAAGTTGTTGTAGTATTCGCTAAGACTTGATTATTACTCCATACACATGGATCATTAGGCGCTGGGTCTGTCGTATCCAAATCTCCATCGCCATCGGTATCACAAGCATTTACCGTAACAACTACTCCTGTCGACGCTGGACTATAACAACCTAATACTGAATCGTAATAAAAGGCATAATACGTGCCCGCTGCGGC
>NZ_JASHIE010000023.1:0-88091 GCF_030056655.1 Flectobacillus rivi | reverse complement strand
GCTCTTTGGTTACGGTACTCATCGCCTGAGGCAATTCTTTATTCTTAATTGCAATTTTATTTTAAAAACAATACTTAAACCTTCGTACAGTATTAATTGTCAATTCTACACTGTTGCTTACTTCAAATCAATAGTTACATGATTGAGTTTTCCTGCGTAAGTAAAAGGTACGTTGTACTTTTCGGTTACGGCAGTTACTTGGTCTTTTCCGACTTCAATGCTTTCATAAAAACCAACAGTTGGTAAAGTTCTGCTTACTTTTACTTCTCCTACTTTTTTATCGTTGATATAAATGATAGCCGTTGCTGGGCCATTTTGTGCGTTGTCTTTGCCTTCGTAATTGAAATCAACTTTCAAAAGGTTCTTTCCTGCTTTGATTGGCTCGCTTGAAGTAGCATATACTTTTTCTTCGCCATTGTTGTAAGTAAACCACAATTGATTTTTCTGTACGTACAAACTCAAGCCACCTGCTCTACCACCAACAGCCAATAATACGCCATCAGCACCTTTGTCGGGCGTAACTACATCGGCGGTGATGCTCAGGGAGCGACCGCCCAATTTTGGAGCAGTTCCTTCAAAAATCTGTGAGGTTTGCGGATACAAAACCAATTGTTTGCGGTTGTCGAAAATCGTTGGCGATGGAGCAGGGACAGAACCAGTACCATCTTTCAATGGATAAACATTGTACTTCCAAGCTTGTGCATCAAACAATTCTTTCAGTTCTTGTAATTTTTCTGGATGCTTTTCTGCCAAATTATTACGCTCGTTAAAGTCTTCATTGAGGTTGTACAATTCCCAAACATCTTTGTCGAAAGGCTGTTTTTTCACGTGTAAAGTACCTGCTTTCCAACCGTCTTTGTAAATAGAGCGTGAACCCATGATTTCGTAGTGTTGCACGGTATGGCGAGAAGGAAGCGTCGGATTTTCAATGCTATACGCCAAACTTGTGCCTTCGATGGGTTCTTGCGGATAACCGTTAATTACCGTTGGCACTTTTACGCCCGTCAGTTCAACGGTTGTCGGTAAAATATCAATCAAGTGTGTATATTGGTTACGAATACCGCCTTTGTCTTTGATGCCTTTTGGCCAGAAAATAATCAAAGGGTTGTGCGTACCGCCCTCAGAGTTGGCATCTTGTTTCCAATGTTTGAAAGGCGTATTGGTTGCCTGAGCCCAACCCAAAGGATAATTTGGACTTGAGTTTTCCGTACCAATTTGGTCAATCAATGCCAAGTTTTTCTTCAAACGTTGCTCTGGCGTTAAATCTGGGTCGAAATTACGATGGGCTCTTCCTTCAAATGTTCCTTCTTTACTTGCTCCATTGTCGCCAACCGAAACAATCACAAGAGTATTTTCTAACTGACCACTTTCTTTCAAGAAATTGATAACTCTTCCAATTTCAAAGTCGATGTGCGTTAAGAAGCCCGCATATACTTCAAAAAATTTAGCATATAATTTCTTTTCATCAGCCGATAAAGCATCCCAAGCTTTCAGCCCCGGCCCACGTTCTGGCAACACAGCGTCTTTAGGAATTACGCCCAAACGCTTTTGATTTTCGATAACGATTTCACGGTATTTGTCCCAACCAAAGTCGAATTTGCCTTTGTATTGGTCGCTCCAATATTTATCCACTTGGTGCGGTTCGTGACCAGCACCCGGTGTAAAGTATAAGAAAAAGGGTTTTTCGGGAGCAAGTGATTTTTGTTCGGCAATCAAATTGATGGCTTTATCAGCGATTTGCGTACTGAAAAGTTTGCCTTTTTCAGGAATAATCTTTTTGGTATCTTCCCAAACCACAGGATAATATTGGTCGGTAGAGCCACTCAAGAAGCCATAAAAATGGTCGAAACCTCTACCCGTTGGCCAGCGATTGAAGGGCCCAATGGGCGTAGCATCTTTGGCGGGAGTCAAATGCCATTTACCAACAGCATAGGTATTATAACCATTTTCACGTAAAATTTCGGCAATGGTTGCTTTTTCAAAAGGCATATAGCCGTCATAACCTGGTGTTCCACCGCCCGTTTGTGGGAAAAGTCCCATGTGAACCGAATGCGAATTGCGACCTGTCAACAAAGCCGCACGAGTAGGCGAACAAATAGCCGTGGTATGGAAGTTTGTATAACGCAACCCATTGGCAGCCAAGCTATCTAAGGTTGGCGTTTTGATTAAACCGCCATAAGTACTTACCGCACCAAAGCCCACATCATCGAGCAAAATCCAGACAACGTTTGGAGCGTTTTTGGGTGCTTGCGGTGCGTGTTCTGTCCATACTTCTTTGGTTTCTTGGAAGGTTTTTCCCAATTTTCCTTGAAAAGGAAGCGTTGGGTCGTGTTGGGCATAAGCCGACCAGCCAACACTTGTACTAAGTGCCGTGGCAAAGGCTATTTTTTTGAGGGTTAACAGTTTTGAGTTATTCATTGTTTGGGTTTAAGTATTTAGTATATAGACTATATAGTTTAATTGTGAATGCTAAATTGTGAATTAGTTCTGTACGAAGGATTTTATTTTGTTCAAAAGCGTTCTTATCGTTAGCATTTTTTGGCGTAGCGGCAACCCTTGCGGTTGCCATGTTGAGTGTGGCAACTGCAAGAGTTGCCACTACACCAATTTTATTTGAAAGATAAAACCAAACTTTCGTACAGCACTAATTGTGAATATAGAGTTGATACTGCTTGAAGGTATTTTTCAATATTTCCGAAATCAGCAATCCCAAATCTACAATAGCTTGAAAACGCTCGTTTTCACCTTTCAAGAGTAGCCTTCCCAAAATGGGCTAAAGGTATCGTTGTATTGCAACCTTAATTGTAGGAGTAATTTTTTGAGGGTTAATTTTTGTGACAAATATTTGGGGTTATCAGCCAAATTATTGGTTTCCCATGGGTCTTTGTTGAGGTCGAATAATTGCGTATGTCGCTGACCAGCCACATGGTATTCTATCAGTTTCCAACCTTCTTTTTTTACGGCTCTTTGGTAATGTTTAAAGGCAAAATACAAGGCTGGTCGCAGGGGAGTATTAGGATTTTGTAGTGCTTTATCCAAACTTATGCCTTGAACAGTAGGAGGCACAGGAAACCCTACATAATTGACAAGCGTACTGTAAATATCTGATAAATAGCAGTATCCTTTTACTTCTTTATTGGCAGGAACGCCTGCTCCTGCAAAAATCAAGGGTACTCGGTTGCTATGTTCATACACACTTTGTTTACCAAACAAACCATGTTGCCCCAGTGCCAAACCATTGTCACCAGCAAAAACAATCAGGGTGTTTTCCCATAAACCTTGGTCTTTTACGGCTTGTATGATACGACCAATTTGTGCATCCAAATGTGAAATTGTGGCATAGTACGCTTTAATTTGACGAATGGTATCGTCTGCCGTTCTTGGAAAAGGAGCTAACTGTTCGTCACGCACGTTGAGTTCGCCGTTATCGAAGGGATGTTTGGGTAAAAAGTTGGGAGGTAAACTAATATTTTTATCGGCATAAAGGTCATGAAAAGCTTGTGGTGCTAACCGTGGGTCGTGCGGAGTTGTAAAAGCCGTGTAAATCAAAAATGGCTCTGCTTTATATTTTGCAATAAATTTGATTGTTTCATCCGCAAAAAGTTCCGATGAATGTTGACCAGTGCTTGCTGGCTTGTTAGGATTATAATTATTGTCTTTGGGTGGCCCGTAGCTGTTGTCGAGCTTATAGTCTTGTACAGGAATATTGTATTGGTCGCCCATGCCGCCAAAAAACACTTTTCCCCCATCCGAAAAAGCTCGGTTATAAATTGTAGTACCGTTGTGTTGCTTGCCAATGCCAACGGTTTGGTAGCCGTTTTTGCGTAAATATTCTGGAAAAGTGGGATAGTTATTATAAATATCAAAGCTAAACTCATAGTTATCACGTGCTTGTCGGTCGATATTAAAAAGCGTTCTACCTGTTAAAAGCATGGCTCTACTGGGCTGGCAAATAGCCCCCGACAATCCTCCAAAAACGTGTGTCTGCGTGAAACTTGTCCCATTTTTTGCCAAAAAATCTAAATTAGGCGTAATGATGTCTTTGTTACCCCATGCGGCAATGGTATCGTATCGCTGGTCGTCGGAAAGCAAAACGATGATATTTTTTTTCTGGGTG
Organism: Flectobacillus rivi; assembly: GCF_030056655.1. Lineage (NCBI taxonomy): Bacteria > Pseudomonadati > Bacteroidota > Cytophagia > Cytophagales > Flectobacillaceae > Flectobacillus > Flectobacillus rivi. Next base: position 83,974 of record NZ_JASHIE010000023.1, on the reverse strand, counting down.
GTGTTCCATTGCAGTAGCGATGCCAACGGAATAGAGGCAGAAAAAAAGGCTGTATTTTTTAGAAATTGTCTTCTTTGCATAAAATTATCATTTAGAAGTAAGTAGGCTCTATGTTGCTGTGTTAGTCATTCACTACCAACTTCAAAAGGCTTGGTTGATAGCCAATTCTGTGGGTATTTATCAGTAAAGAATCCCCTTTTTGCACAGTAATAGGTTGCTCGTAAGGTTGCCAAGCCCTTTCTTGGCTATGCTTTTTGTAGCCAATGGAAGCTCCCAGTGTTGTACTTTTGATGCTTGCTTTTCCTTGCTTTATTTCTACAATGGCTGGGGCTGTTTGAGGAGCTTGGGCTTTTCCTTGCCACCATTGAGCCACCAAATCTTTTTCGGGTATTGCCCCCAAATCACCTACTTGCTTTTTCCAAAGCTCATACCTATTGCGTAGCTCTTGTAGCTTCTGTTGAAATTTGGGATTTTCAGCTAAATTAACAAACTGATAAGGGTCTGTTTGGGTGTCGAAAAGTTCTTCAACTGGCTTGTTAGGTCTGAACCAATAGGCTTGTGCTTGGTTGAGTTTTCCTTCTTCTTTCAGACGGATAATCTCTTTCATTCCTTTGATATTTAGCCGATAAGCAATGTTTTGATAAGAAGGTTTTTCGGGAAAATAGTTTTTGATATACTCAAAACGCCCATCACTAATCGCTCGCACTCTGTCATACTCGGTATCCATGCGGTCTCGTGCGGCAAAGATGTACTGGCGTGTCTTCTTGGCTTTTTGACTACCCAAAAATGCTTGTCCTTGTAAATACTTGGGCAAAGGAATATTAGCCAATGATAAAACCGTTGGTGCAAAATCGACAAAGCTGATGAGTTGCTTATCGACAGTTCCAGCATTTTTAGCTGCTGGAAAACGAATAATCAAAGGCACTTTTAGACCTCTGTGGGTAATTTCTCGTTTTACAAAAGGCAAGGCATCGCCGTGGTCACTGAAAAAGAAAATAATGGTATTATCATACAAACCATCGTCTTTTAATTGTTGTAGGATTTCTCCCACTTGCTTATCCATCAATTCTACATTGCTCAAATGGCGAGCTATGTCTTTTCTAATAATGGCATTATCAGGATAATAAGGCGGTATTTCTACGCTATCTGGATTGACGAGCAATGGCTCTTTATCTCTTGAAAATATTTGCGATTCGTGGGTAATCATCAAGTTGATGACTGCAAAAAAAGGTTGGTTTTTGTCGGGTCGTCCTCGCCAATTAGCCGTTTTGCTATTTTCATCCCAAACGGTTACGGGTGCTTCAAATTGATAGTCTTGCTTTTCGTTGTTGGTACAATAATAACCTGCTTTTCTCAAGTACTCAGGAAAACACTTGACATACGAAGGTATCAATGCAGAGTAAGGTGGTACTACCGTAAACTGTTGCATTTGCGGTGGCTGTAAAGTACGCATATTATGTGTGCCAATAGAGGTTTGGTACATTCCCGTAATCAAAGCCGAACGACTTGGTGCACAAACGCCTGCCGTTGAATACACTTGGGTATAACGCACGCCTTCTTTTGCCAATTGGTCGAGATTGGGGGTTTTAGCAACTTTTTCCCCATAACTTCCCAAATGTGGTGACATATCCTCGCAAGAAATCCATAAGATATTAGGATTTTTCACTTGGCAGATAGCCATGCTTGAGCTTATAGCCGAAAGAAGTAGTATGTATAAAAATCTCATATTTATGGAATAAAAATTTACTTGATACATTGCTTACAGAATCAGGTAAAAACTAAAACTCTCGCTCGCCAAATTCGCTTACTGGCAGTTTTGTTTTTTTCTCTGTTTTATTAATAATGTATGAAACATTGATTAATAAAATGTTTCGTTCTTGGATATAGTTTGTGGTGGTATAAAAGTCTTTTCCGAATGTGGTAATGCGTTGTTGGTTTACTTCCATATTACCCAAAGCTGCATTTTGCCATTGGAAAGTCAGGGCAAGTTTTTGGTCTAAAAATGTTTTTTTGACCGAAAAATTGGGTTGATAAAACCTTGAATCTTCTCCTTGTGCCGTATTGCGTGCCGATAAATACGATAAATTAAACTGGGCATTCAATGTTTTACTCAGTTGATAATTGATATTGGTGTTGATTGTATATACCAAACCGCTGCTGTTGACGGCTACCGCATTATCGAACAAGCCACCTGCTATTTTTAATTGATACACATTTCCCCCGACAAAAATCTTTAACTTTTTGAAAGGCGATACCGTTAGACCTATTTCAGAGCCTATCAGACGAGCATTGCCTGCATTGGTATAAATTCGATTCAGAATGGTATCGTTATACACACTGTTTACACGATTGACAATATCGGTAATGTCTTGTGCATAGGCATTCCAGTAAAAAGCCGTTTTACCAAAATCTTTGTTTAATCCTACTTCATACACACCTATAAACTCTGGTTTGATGCGAGGGTCGCCTTGTTCGAGGGTTTCGCTGTGTTCTCTTTCTGGGTAAGGATTTAGTTCATTATTCGTCGAACGTTGTACTCGTCGGCTATAGCCCAATTTCAAATTCCATTCGTTTTGAAGATGATACAAAAGGTTGATGGATGGAAATAAGTTATTTAATTTCAGGATGTTATTGTTTGTTTTTGCATCTATAAATTCCCTGAAAGCATTTTCATAACGAAGTCCAAAGGCAAAATCAAGTTTTTTAATTGAGCCAGTATATTGGCTATAAACACCATGAATGCGGTTGTTCACTTCTACTTTTGCCGAAAAAGCTGGATTCACCTGAAAAGCTTGGTTGTTGCCATTCTTTTCAAAGTACCAAAAAATACCATCTTGGTTTTGGGTTCTGTATTGGTAGCCAACAGCCAGTTTTCCTATACCGATGCGTTTTTCATAATCAATTTTCAAGCGTAAAGCTTTCAACGGGTTGCTTCCTGTATTGTAAGTAGCTTGCAGGGTATCTGCCCAGTTGTTGGTTTTGAGATTTTGGTTTTGTGTGTAACCATCAATCAAAGCATCTTCATATAAACCCGATACTGTAATTTGAGAAGCGTCTTTAAATTTATGGGTATAGTCTAAATTATAGACTTTGAAAGAACCAGCTTTATAGACCAAATTAGGGTTATAATAATTTGTCGTGCTGATAAGTTGATTGTTTTGAAGATTAACCTTGCTATTGTTGTAAAAAATATCGGCTCGTCGATATTGGTGTTTTGTCCCGATGTAAATACCTGCGGTTAGCTCATCCGTTTTAGAGAAAGTATAAATAGCCGATGCCCTAAAGCCGTAGTTATCTCGTTGCAAACTGCGTTCGCCAGCACTTGGAAAACGGGTAATTACTTGATTGATGGTGGTATTGGCATCGCCCACACGCTGACCAGCAATATCATTTTTGAGGTAATTGAAAGCCGTAGCAATATCCCATTTTCCTTTGCGATAGTTGGCAGAAATATCCGCTCCATAGCGACGAGGTTCTTTCAGGTTGTAATAACTTTCTAAACGAGGTAAGCCATACTGCCAATTGGAAGTAATAGATAGCCCTTCTGCTGTACCTTTTTGGGTAACAACATTAAGGATACCAGCCTTACCATCGGCATCGTATTTGGCGGATGGTGCTGTAATCAGTTCAATTTTTTCGATGGTATTGGCTGGTATTTGTGCCAAAATCGTTGCGGCATCTATTTGTGTTGGTTTGCCATTGATAAGTATCAAAAAACCTTTTGCTCCTCTTAAACTAATTTCGCCTTCTGCATTGATAGTGACGGAAGGAATGTTTCGGATAACATCGGTTGCCGTTCCTCCTTTTGCTATTTCAAATTGTTCACTTTTGAATACTTGCTTTTCGAGGGTACTTACTACTTGAGCTTTGGCACTGGAAACAGTGATGGACTCAATCAACTGACTAACAGGGACTAATGAAATAGCTCCAAGGTCGAGCGAAGTACTCAATTGCCCATAACTAACCTCGATGTATTTGGTTTTATAACCTATGTATTCTATCTTAATGACATACTTATCTTCTTTGATGCCTAGAAACTGAAACGACCCTTTTTTATCGGCAAGTGCTCCTTTGTCTATCTTGCTTGCACTTTGAGAAGCCAGCCGAATAGTAGCATAAGCCAAAGGCTCGGTGGTGAGCGAATCCACCAATTTACCTTTGATGACGTTATTCGATTGGGCATAGCTAACCGCCTGCAAAACAGTAAGCAGTAAAGCCGTAATCGCTATGCTAAGTTTCGTTTTCATTAGGAAGAAAATTTATTTTTCATCTGATTATAATATTTAGTTATTTTTAAAGGTATCAGATGGAACGCCTAATCATACCTTAGTGTGTCCAACTTTCTGGCATAAGCATTTCATTTGCTATATAAGTTTTTGCCGATATTGTCACAAGCGTTACTTGATTACATTCCAATCTTTTACCCCAACTTTTTTTGCCCAAGTTTCATAGTCGGCAATCAATGCTTTAAGCGTATCGCTGTGTTGGTTGGCTAAGTTGTAGGTTTCGGTTCTATCGTCTTGTATGTTGTATAATTCCCAAGCCTTGTTGTTTTCGGCAACGGCTTTCCAAATGCCTTTCCGAATAGCTCTACTGCCTTCGTGTTCCCAATACAAGGCTTGATGCTCAGGGCTTTTTCTTCCTGTGAGTTCTTGCTTCAAACTAATGCCTTCCAAGAGCGTAAGCGTATTTTCTTGGAAAGTGGCAGGATACGGCACTTTTGCCCATTCGAGAATGGTTGGAAAAATATCTATCAAATGACTGGCTCTTTTGCTCCGCACACCTGCTTTGATTTGCTTTGGAAAATAGGCAATCAATGGCGAGGCTATTCCGCCTTCATGTGTATTTTTCTTGAATAACTGGAACGGCGTATTGCTAACATTGCCCCAAGGTGTTTGGTAGCTGTCGATGTAATCTACGCCTCCAATAGTTCCATTTTTTTGGTGTACATACGACCAATTTCTTACATCGTCGGCACTGCCCCCATTATCCGATAAAAAGAATACCAAGGTGTTTTGCTCTTGTCCTAAAGCCTTTATTTTATCCAAAATTTGCCCAATACAAGTATCCATTCTGTCAATCATAGCGGCATAAATCGCCATGCGTGTATCCCATTGGTCTTTTTCTGATGCTGTTAGGTTGTTCCAGTCTAAGCCATGATTAAATGCTTGAGATAAATTCCATTTTTTATCAATGATGCCCAAAGCTTGTAGTTTCTTGAAACGAGCTATACGAGTACTACCCCAGCCGTTGAGGTATTTACCTTTGTACTTGGCAATATCTTCGGGTAAGGCTTGAATAGGCCAATGCGGTGCATTATAGGCGACATACAAAAAGAATGGCTTTTGCTCGTCTTTGTGTTTGTCTAAAGATGCAATGGCAAAATTGGTGATAGCCTGTGTCAAGTACGTAGAGGTATCATGGCGAACGATTTCTTTATCGCCCAACATAAACGTTACCGTGCGACCGTCGTTGTACAAGGGTTTTGAGTTGAAATAATTACTGCCATTATTCAATAAAGTAAAAGATTCGTCAAAACCTCTGTTATGTGCAAATGCCGAAGGCACTAAACCCACGTGCCATTTGCCCGAAACAATGGTGGTATAACCTGCTTTTTGCAATACTTGAGCAATGGTTACGCTGTGTTTACTCAAATAACCTTGATAGGCTGGCGAGCCTTTGTCTTGCACCATATCGCCTACGCCTGCTTGGTGTGGGTACAAGCCCGTAAGCAGGGAAGCACGAGAAGGACAACAGCGACCCGCATTGTAAAATTGTGTAAGTACTGCTCCTTTTTTTGCCAAATTATCAAGCGTAGGCGTATGGATTTCAGAGCCAAACGCACCGATGTCGGAAAAGCCTAAATCATCAGCCAAGAAAACGACAATATTGGGTTTAGACAGCGAGGTTTGAGCTCGTATTTCGAAGCTCAAACCAAGTGTACTAACTAGAACAAATAAAACTAAACTAAGCTTTTTCATTATTCGACAGGTAAACCATTTGCTACTAAACTATCAAGTCCTCCAATGTTGATTCCATATTTGTAACCAAAACTTTGGAGGGTATCAGCAGCCTTTCCACTGCGGTTTCCTGAACGGCAATAGAGATAGATTTTCTTATCTTTTGCCAGAGTTTTAATTGACTCTGCAAATTTTTCAGAACGGATATTGATGTTTTTTGAATATTTTAAATGTTTGCTAGCATATTCTTCTGGAGTTCGAACATCGATTAAATATGCTTTTCCTGATTTGATTTCTTTAATAATACTTTTACTCAAGCTTGTATTTACACTCAATTTTGGAGAGTTCTTTTGTGTATATACGCTGTGAGTATCTGCTTGTGCTATACTCGCATGAGCAATCAAACTCAGACTCGCCAAGGTTAGTATTTTTTTCATAAACTCTTTTTTTGTTCTGGATGACGTTTGAAATAGTTTTTGATATGTGAATCATCGGCAGGCAAACGTTGAGGCAAACTTGCTACGTTTGTGCCAATGGTTTTTGCTTTTTTGTCTAAAGCAGCTAATAACTCGGCTACTTTTTCAGGATTACTTGCGTACAAATTTTTGGTTTCGCCTACGTCATCTTTTAAGTTGAATAAAAAGGCTTCGGTGGCTGGAATGGTTTCTCCACTTAAATAATTTTTGGACGCAGGCTGTGCCAAACGAATCTTCCAATCTCCTTTTCTGAAAGCTTCAATTTTGCCGTTTGAATAGTAAATAAACTCATCGCCTTTTCTTTTTCCTTGATTTGTCAAGATTGGAGAAATATCTTCTCCGTCAATTGGATTCGCAAGCGATGCCTGATAACCTGCTAATTTTAAGATGGTTGGAAAAATATCTAAATGCAAAGCCAAGTCTTCATAAACACTTCCTGCTTTGATTTTAGCTGGCCATTGAAAAACAGTAGGGACTCTTTGCCCTCCTTCAAAGGTTGTTCCTTTGCCATTTCTGAGCTTGCCTGCCGAACCGCCTTCAATATCGAAAATCGTCCAAGGGCCGTTGTCGCTGGTGAAAATCACTAACGTATTTTCCTCTAAACCATTCTTTTTCAATGATTCAATTACTTGTCTAACACTCCAATCAAGCTCCTCAATTACGTCGCCGTACAAGCCTCTTTTTGATTTTCCTTCAAAAGCGGGTGAAGCGTACAAAGGCAAGTGTGGCATGGTGTGTGGTAGGTACAAAAAGAAAGGTTCTTTTTTATGTTTATCAATAAATTTGATGGCTTCTTCGGTATAAGTTTTGGTGGTATATCGCTGGTCGATGTTGTACTGCACTACATCGTTTCCTCTGAGATATACCGTTGCTTGCATATCGTTGCTATAAGGAATGCCGAAGTACTCATCGAAGCCATTTTGTAAAGGCAAAAACGCACGGTGATGACCTAAATGCCATTTTCCAACGATGCCCGTTGAGTAGCCTTTCGTTTTCAAAGCTTCGGCAAGAGTCAATTCTTCTTTAGGAATCCCATTAAAACTTTCAGGAAAAAATACGCCGTCAATGCCTTGTCGGCGAGGATAACGACCTGTGAGCAAGCCAAATCTGGATGGACTACAAACGGGAGAAGTAGAATAAAAAGAAGTAAATTTTAGTCCATTTTCGGCTAATTTATCAATATTGGGCGTGCGAATATCTTTTGCTCCGAATGTACCAATATCGCCATAACCCAAATCATCTGCCATGATTAAGACAATATTTGGTTTTTTCTGAGGCGATTTTTGGGCAATCAGGTTACTCGTTGCCAATATTCCTACAAGCAACGTAACCGTAATTTTAAGCGTCAACTTCATTATACGTTTACATTTATTTAGTGAGTTGCGATTGAGTGAATGAGTGATTTATTGAGGCTAATAACTTGAATCTAAGTTATGAACTCGCTCAATCACTCATTCACTCAATCGCTCAATAACTATTTCCAAAGCGTATTTTGCTCCAACTTAGGGTTATTGTCGATTTCTGATTGTGGAATCGGATATAAGCGGTGCTTGTCAGCGGCGTTTGTTTTACCTACTTTTTGGAGGTTAGCGACAAAAGTACTTTTTCCTGAACCGTCTTTTTGGCGAATCAAATCGAACCAACGTTGGTATTCAAATACCACTTCTAAACGACGATCAAGATACACTGCCTCACGAAATTGGTCTTTGGTTAAACCCGTTGGTAAATCCGACAAGCCTGCTCTACGACGAACACGGTTGAGCGATTTGTAAGCTTTTGCCGTTGGACCATTCAATTCGTTTTCAGCTTCGGCATGAATCAACAATACTTCGGCATAGCGAATAATAGCAACGTTAGCAGCCGACTCACTTGTAACAGAAGTGGAGTTGGGATCCCACGTTTTGTTAAAAAATGGCGTTGAATCGTTTGGTACGGCTGTATTTACGATTGGTAAACCATATTTTCTACCATTTGTTGGACTTGTAAAGCTGGTAACAAATGTGACACGTTTGCGTTTATCGGCAGCAGTATAGAGTTTATAAACACTAAAGAATTTATCATTTCCTACGGTATAAAAACGCACCATATCAGCATATCCACCTGTTAATCCAGGGATACCAGTTAGGATAGAACGAGGGTTTTGGTTATTGCCCTGTAATTGAGCATTTGATTTAAACTGAGCTGAGAAGATATGTTCTTTACCGTTTTTGGTAGCAGGCAAAAATACATCTGCAAAGTTTTCAAACAAGTCATAGCCATAAGTACCTGTTCCGCCATCGGCAGGCGAAAGTACTTCTTCAGCTTTTTTCACGGCATCAGCATAATTTTGGGTAAGATTTAATGGCTGTGAAGCTTTTGTCAAATATACTTTCGCCAATAACGCTTTAGCAGCTCCTGCCGTAGCACGACCTACATCTGGCGATGAATAGGAAGTTGGTAATGCCGCAGCCGCTTCGGTAAGGTCTTTCTCAATTTGAGCATAGACTTCCGTTGAAGGCGACTTGGCAATAGCATAGTCGCTAGCAGTTACATATTTTTGGTAGCTTGTAATCAGAGGTGCATCACCCCACAAACGAACTACGTTGAAATAATATAAGGCACGCAAGAATTTGGCTTCACCAATCAAACGAGCTTTTAAGGTAGCATCAAAATTGATTGCAGGTATTTTTTCGATAGCTACATTAGCTTTTTTAATCGCTGCATAATGCTGTTGCCAAAGCTCATATACACGTAAGTTTGATGACGAGTGAGCCAATACCGCCAATGAACGTACATCGGGGTTGGTTGCTCCTGGGCCTGGGTCTTCGTCGTCGCCAGCGAAGTTCATGCCTGTATTAAAGAGCGTATTGTAAGGCGTTTGGACACTTGAACCACCAGCATTAAGTAAGAAATACACCGAATTGACTGCATTTATCGCATCGGTTTGTGTCTTATAATATTGGTCTTCCGAAATAATAGAATCTGGATTTTCTTTTAAAAACGATTCGCAAGAACTTGCTGTTAATCCAATACTAGCAAGGGCGATATATTTAAGTAATTTCATGACATTTAATTGCATTAGGCTGTAAGCAGTAGGCTTTAGGCATACTTAGCCTATTACCTAAAGCTCATTGCTTACAGCAGTTTAGAATGATACTGATAAACCTGCTTGATATGATTTGTTGTTTGGATACACCCCTGAGTCAACACCTTTGTTGATAAGCGATTGACCATTTAAACTTACTTCTGGATCAAAGCCTGTGTATTTCGTCCAAGTGGCAGCGTTTTGTGCCGAAACATAAACTCTTAGGTTTTTCAAATGTGTCTTTTTCAAGAATTTAGATGGGAAATTATACCCGAATGAAATGTTCTTCAAACGGTAGTATGTACCGTCCTCAATGAATCTATCCGAAATGGTTACCGCAGGATCTTGGTAAGCTGCTTTTACATCAGTGTTGGTATTGGTTGGAGTCCAACGGTTCAATAAATCACGTGTAGCGTTGGTATAGCCTGTGCCTAATTCTAGATTGGCGCGGTTGGCATTGTAAATTTTACCACCTACGTTTGCTTGGAAAAAGATAGACAAATCAAAACCTTTATAGCTAAAAGTGTTGGTTAAACCCGCAGTGAAATCAGGTTGGTTTGAAATTACCACACGGTCGCCAGCTTGCGTAATGACACCATCACCGTTGATGTCTTTGTATTTTTGTCCACCAGCACTTTTGTTAGCTTGCGGAGTCAAAGGTGTATCTCCATTCTGAATGACACCATCTGTTTGATACACAATAAACGAACCTACTGGATAGCCTACTTTAGCAATAGAAGGTGAAGAAATAGAAGGAATAATCTGTGTTACGCCATCACCCAAACTCAAGATTTCGTTAATGTTTTTTGAATATACAAGCGTTGTATTCCATTTAAAATCTTTACTATCAACGGTGTGAGCATTTACATACAACTCATATCCTTTGTTTGATACAGCACCAATATTTTGGTAAATAGTTGAAGCTTGACCGTTGTAAAAATCAGACAAACCAGATGTGCCAGGTACAGTACGAGTCAATAATAAATCAGTTGTTTTTTTGTAATAGTAGTCTGCAACCAATGTAACTCTATTGTTAAACAAGCCAACATCTAAACCTGCATCTACTTGGAAGGTTTTTTCCCATCCTAAGTTCGGATTCGGAACGGTGTTCGGAGCATAACCTGAAACTGTTGTGTTTGAGAAGTTATAACGGAAATAGGCTAACTGAGAAAGAGACTGGTAAGCAGGAATGCTTTGGTTACCAGTAGAACCCGCACTTAAGCGAAATTTCAAATTAGTAATCTTGTTAGATTGTTGCCAAAACTTCTCATTCGAAATATTCCAACCGAAAGCCGCTGAAGGGAAATAACCCCACTTGTTACCATCACCAAATTTAGATGAACCATCTGCACGCAAGGTAAATGTAAACAAATAACGATCATCATATACATAGTTTACACGACCTAAGTACGAAGCCAAAGCCCAATCATAGGCATACGAGCGAGGTGTACGGTTGGTGATACCTGTACCAAGGTTATTGTATGAGAAAGCATCCGTAGCAAAACCTGCTGCCTCAGCAACCGTTCCTTCTGAGTTTGATTGTTGTGCTGTAAACCCTAACAAGGCATTCACCTTGCCTTTCAATCCAATATTACGATCATAAGACAACGTATTTTCATTCAACCAGTTGGTAGTAAATACAGAACCCACCGTAGCCAAACCACTTAAGGCTTGTCCTTCAGCCGTGGTACTTGGTAGATAGCGATTTTGTTTGTTATCCAAAATGTCTACTCCAAAAAGAACTTTCAATTTTAACCCATCAATAATGCCAATTTCACCAGCAACGTTACCTAATATACGATTCGTTTTGGTTTCATTCAATTGGTTGTATAATGAGTTGATAGGGTTTTGTAATGCCGACTCAAATGGACTTAACACCACAAAAGAACCATCTGTTCTATACACAGGCAACGACGGAGGCGTAAGTAATAAGTTACCCACAATTGCTGCTGGAGCAACATTGGATTTGGTATAACTAGCTACTAAACTTGACGTGATTTTGAAGTTTTTGCTATAATCATGATCCAAGGCGAAACGACCTGAATAGCGTACAAAATCTGTATTTTGTAATACCCCATCTTGTTTGAAGTAGTTTCCAGAAACTGATAACTTGGTTTTATCACCTCCCGACAGAATTGAAAGGCTATGACTTTGAATAGCTGCCTTGCGGAAAGCTGCTGCCTGCCAGTCTGTACCAACGCCAGAAGTATCTAAGGTATAACCAGAAACGCTTGGCAAAGAAGTTGTTTTCCCTGAATTTTTAGCTGCATCTTTACGCAACGCCCACCATTCTCCTGCATTTAGTAGAGGAATTGTTCTAATAACCTCTTGCACTCCATAAAACGCATCGTAATTGATAGAAGATTTTCCTTTAGAGCCGTTTTTTGTAGTTACAATTACTACACCGTTTGCCCCACGAGAACCATAAATGGCTGTCGCCGAAGCATCTTTTAGTACATCTATAGACTCAATATCTGCGGTATTTAAAGTTGATAATGGGTTAATTTTAGAACCGTCTGTTACGCCTGCATCAGCCACTGAATAATCATTGTTGATAGGAAATCCATCGATTACATATAGTGGGTCTGAGCCAGCCGTGATGGAGTTATTACCACGAATTTGTACACTCACACCACCACCAGGTTGTCCAGAGGTTTGTGTTACAATTGCGCCAGCAATAGAGCCTTGCAATAGGCGTTCAACCGAAACTACTGGTTGCGATTTGATTTCTAAAGGAACAGAAGCAATCGATCCTGTAATGTCGCTTCTTTTTTGTGTACCGTAGCCCACAACGATGATTTCGTCGAGGCGCTGGCCTTTTGATTCTACCAATTTGATGGTTAAGGGTTCATTTTCAAAAACCTCGATTTCTTGTTTACGGTATCCTACAAATGTAGCAACCACTGTAAAAGGAGGTTTTTTAGTGGTTTTGAATGAAAATGCTCCACTCACATTGGTATTGGCACCACCAGCAGAACCCTTGACTGAAACAGCCGCTCCGATGATAGGTTCCTTGGTTTTCGAATCAATTATTTTACCCGATATGGTCAGGGATTGTTGCCCGTAACTACTTCCAGTAATGAGTAGCAAGAGAAGTGAAAAGAGTATGTAAGATTTATTTTTCATCAGTAATGAAATGTTAGGTCTGATTTGCTATCAGAAGAAATTAGTAAATATGTTTTTTAGAATTTAAAATCTATAGTTTAAGTAGATTTTTTGGCTGTATTAGATCAAAATGTATATGTTGAGTTTGTTATCGAAATCCAAAAATTTGTATTAAAGTTTATCTTTTACACATCTGAATCCCAAGTGATTACAGGCACTTGTCGTTTCGCCTTTACCTCGACTTCCTGCTTTGTATCGTATGCAATATTGGTCACTGCATAGGTACGAACCACCACGCTGCACATGTTTTTCTACGCCAGGCTCTTCAGGGTCATAGCTGTTAGCAGGTCCTTTTGGATTAGTTTTGGGACTATCTTTATAATAATCAGGTCGGTACAAATCGCTACACCATTCCCAAACGTTTCCTTCAAGATCATAAACTCCCCAAGTATTTTTAGGAAACGATTTTACAGGAGCTGTTGCCGTAAAGCCATCTTCAGCAGTATTTTTTTGAGGAAAAGTTCCTTGAAAAATATTAGCCTGCCATTTACCTTGTGGTTTAAGGGTTTGTCCCCAGTAATACAAACTAGGTTTACGCCCTGCACGAGCAACAAACTCCCATTCTGCTTCGGTAGGAAGGCGTTTGCCAGCCCATTTGGCATAAGCTTGTGCATCCTCATACGAGATTTGCACAACAGGATGACTTTCTTTTCCTTTAATAGTGCTATTAGGTCCAGTAGGATGTCTCCAATTGGCACCTGCCACATATTGCCACCATTGCTGGTAATCATTGAGCCCAACTGCATGATTAGGAGGACTAAAAACCGCTGAGCCTGGAACTAGTTTGTCGACAGGAACTCCTGGGTAATCAGCAGGATTCAAAGGACGTTCGGCAACCGTTACATAATGAGTAGCTTTGACAAAAGCTTCAAACTCGGCATTAGTTACTTCATGCTCATCTATCCAATAGCCCTTTACTGTCACTTGATGAATAGGCTTTGCGTCAGGAAATTCATTAGTTCCCATCGGGAAACTCCCTCCTTCAACCCATACCATTCCGTTGGTTGAACGACTATCAGCAACATGAATAGCTTGATTTAATAAAGCCCTTCGGCTGTTTGGTGCTTTGCAAGAAGTTTGGCAAATAGTCATAGATTCTCCTTTTTTAGTAGGCTTATCACCCGACCAAAAACCTGTAAGAGATACCAAACTAGCCAAAATACTTATGGGTAAAAATTTCATACTTATAATGCTTTATCCAAAACCTGATTCAACTCTTGGCTAAGGTCTTTGATACCTGCTTTTTTCAAAACAGGTTTTCCGTCTTGATATATAATCAAATAAGGAAAAGCTGTAACTGTTTTGAGTGAAGCAATCAAATCAGGATCGTTTTCTAAATTCAGTTCTACGATTTTGAGAGAAGTACCATACTTTTGTCTGAGTTCCTCTAATACTGGTTTTACTTTTTTACAAGCTCCACAATATTTAGAACCGACATCTACCAATACTACTTTATTAGAAGCAACTAATTGGTCATACGCATTTTTTGAAAGAGGTTTATCAGCATTAGTGAAAATGGCATTGCCAGCACCGACCCAGCTACCAATTCCACCTTCTAATTCATATACTTCTTGAAAGCCACGATTGCGTAAATCTTTTGCCAATACCGCACTTCGTCCATTTCCAATAGAGTAGACAAATACCGATTTGTTAGAATTAAAAGATTTAAGTTTTTGCTCATAATCAGCATCGTTGGGGCTCAAGTAAATAGCACCATTGATATGATTAAGGGCAAATTCTTCAGCACTACGAGCATCGATAATTTGTGGTGCTTTTTCTTTGGCAATCTTTTGGGCAAATACCGCTACGGGTGTTGGTCCATTTTGAGCTTTTATCAGTATTGTTCCAAACAATAAAAGAATGGTCAAAAACGAAGAGGGAATTTTCATGTTGTAAAATTTAAAATATTACGAATTCTTTAAGGACGTTTTTTGGTGGGCAATAAGGGTTGTTGCGGTTTAATTTTATCATAATCAACCACATCATTTTGTTTAGCCCAGTCAAAATATAAAGCTGATAGCTCGTTCACCAATCCAGCATTTTGAGCAGCCAAATTTTTGGTTTCACCCCTATCATTTTCTACATCATACAATTCCCAAGCGTAGCTCGGATATATCGAAACTAATTTCCATTTTCCTTTACGAACGGCTCTATTGCCTGCACGTTCCCAAAAAATTGGGGTTTCGCGCGGAGTATCTTGGGCATTGAATAATAATGGCACAAGACTTTTACCAGGTAAGGCAGTAATACTTTCGCCTTTGAAAGTAGTTGGATATTTAGCGCCAGCAACTTCATATACGGTTGGTGCAATATCAATCAAATGTGAAGTTCCGTTCAACAAGCCTCCAGCTTTAATTTTGGTAGGATACCATGCAATAAACGGAGAGCTGATGCCACCTTCATACGCAAATGATTTGAAGGAACGGAAAGGTGTGTTCGAAACAAATGCCCAGTTTTTACCCTGAGATTCAAACGAACCAGATGTTCCGACAGGACCTTTGTTATTTCCAGCTTTATCTCCCCAATGAGCCACATCTTCAGCAGGAGCACCATTATCAGAAATAAAAATCACTAAGGTATTTTGGTCTTTTTTGAGCTCTTTGAGCGTATTCACGATTGTCCCTACGCCTTGATCGGCACGGTCGAGCATAGCGGCGTACACCTCCATTTTGCGTTGCCATAATTGTTGTTCATCATACGTCAAAGCGTCCCACGCAGGTACGTCAGCATCACGCTCGGCGGCGGCATCGGCTTGTTTTTGCGAAATAATTCCTAGTTGTATCTGTTTCGCTAGACGATTTTTCCGTAACTCATCCCAACCCTGAGCGTACTTACCTTTATATTTTGCAATATCCTCGGGCAAGGCTTGTAGTGGCCAGTGAGGCGCTGTATAAGCGAGATACAAGAAAAATGGCTTGTTTTCGGCATCCTGCTCTTTGATGAATTTTACTGCATGATTGGTTATTTCATCTGTAAAGTAATATGAATCATCCTTCGGCTTGATACGCTTATTGTCTTCCAAAATTGTTACAGGATACGAACGACCCAAAGGAATATTATTAGCATTAAAATAGTTAGCACCACCACCTAGCAAGCCAAAGAAACGATCAAATCCCCTTTGTTTTGGCCATGACAAGCTATCATTTCCTACATGCCATTTTCCTGATAATAAGGTAGTGTATCCTGCCTGTTTTAAAACCTCTCCAAATGTCAATGAGGTTTTGTTCAAATAACCTTGATAGGCTGGTAATCCCAAATTGACGTCGAAATAACCAATACCTGCCTTGTGGGGATATTGTCCTGTAAGCAATGAAGCACGAGTAGGTGCACAAATAGAGTTATTATAAAATTCACGCAATCTTACGCCTTCATTGGCAAGTTTGTCGATATTGGGCGTTTGGATTTCAGAGCCATAAACGCCCAAATCTGAATATCCCATATCGTCAACCATAATGACAATGATGTTGGGAGATGTATTCGTTTTTTTCTGTGCCAAAAGCGTAGAGCTTGTGCCGAATGTCATTATCGACGCAATCAAAGCTCCACGTTTTAGGGTATTTAATAAGTTCATTTTCAAGAATTTTGGTAAAAATTAGAATCTTTGAGCTTAATAACTTGGCTAAGCCGCATGATACTCTGCTTTTTCGAAGGTTGGTTCATACACTACTTCGTCGGCAACTTCAGGCCCATTTTTTGATAATTCGCTTCCTTCAATTTTTGATTTAAAAATTGGCCATAATAATTGCGCATACCATTCTTCACTCTGATAATTTTTGATACCATAAGATTCTGGATATTGACGAGTGATAAGGGCTGTTCCGAAAATTAAATCCCAGATAAAGAACATGTTGCCGAAATTTCCTTTGTAATATCCTACACCATCATCTGCCGAATCTGCGTGGTGCGCATGGTGTGTTGCAGGAGTCGAAATAGTGCGCTCTAATACCCAAGCAACAGGGTGTAAAATACGATATTGATAAAACGGTTTATCCCATTTAATACTCGAATGCGCCGCCATTGTAATAAGCGATTTCAGACCTTTCACAAAAAGTGCTGGATAACCCAAACCCAAGTAAACCAAGGCTGTTGTCAAATACATTTGTGAAAAGAAAATTGTGTAGATAATATTCTGACGAGACGCCATAGCCATTCCCATATACGGTGCCGAATGATGTGTACGGTGAAATCTCCACAAAAATGGTAGCTGATGATGCAAACGATGATACCAATATTGTGTTAAATCGTCGTATATGGCAATAATCAATGCCCCAAATGCAAATGGAATCCATGTAAGACTATCTTTGGCATCAGGTAAAATAATCGGTAGTACTTTGAGCCCAAAATACGCCACTACTGGTCCTATTACTAATTTTGGTAAGGTATAACAAGCTATATCCAAAAGCTTTTCGTTTTTACTCCATTTCTTACCATATAATCCTAAAGCGAACTCTGATACGCCAAGAATTAATGAAAGGGCAATTAATCCCCAACCGTTGAGGTTAATAAAAATTTGCTCTATAAAATTTACCATTTTTGTATAATGATTTTGTAAAGTATCAACAATGTGAATGAAAGAGTACTACTTAAAATCTTCTTTGATAACTAATTTTAGAGGATTTTGCGGGCTTTAGCCAAGGCTTTTCTCCCTTGTAAGCAAACCAGCCAAATAACAAGGCTATTGGTAATGCGTAAATAAACAAGCTCACAAATACGTCACGAGCTATTCTTTTCTGTAGGTTTGATTCTAGTGCCATTTTCTTGGTTTAGTGATTTAGGTTGTATCATTTATGACAGACAAAGATTTTCGACAAGTATCTTAAATGGTTATTTTTCAATACTTTGAAACGCTACAATAGCGTTCTGATTAGCCAAACGCCTCCAGTCAGAATGGCGAGAGGTGTCGCAAAAATGAGGATACTCACCAAAATCTTTTTAGTAAGTATTTTAAAATCAATAGTAGACATTTGAGTTTGGTTTGGGGTAATGTGGAATATATGCTTTGGGTAGATATTTCAGTGCTAGGCTGTCCAATAAACAGCCCCAAAGCACTGAAAGCCAAAATCAACCATCCAAAATTCTATCGGTTGCGCCCTTCAGATGTTCTTGAAGACGCACTCTTTATTTGTGTTGCTTCTTCGCCAAGTGACAAGAAACCAAGCGATTGATTGAATTTCTGTCCCTCAGATTGAATCCATTTAATAAACTTTTGTTCCTCGGGATTAGAATCACCATCTACAATAAAGTACACTTGTTCTACAGGGATTTTCTTTCCTTTGGTTTGGCTCAAAGTAGCCAATAACTGGTCTAGATTCTGATAAATTTGCTCATCTTTATCAATTTTACCATTTTCATTTAAGTCAATTGGAATAATCGAAAACTCCTTTAGTGGGGTTCTTGCTTGCAAATCATACAAGTAACCTAAGTTATTATACGTGATACCAATTGAATCTCTTTTTAAAGCTTCAAGCAAATGAACATCATCTCCTGAAATACCTTTTCCAACTATATCATCTACTTGTCCTCCAAGATAATTTGCAAAAGTAATCGAAGAGCAAACTCTTGCCGAACGAGTATATACTTGGTAGGCAAACTCTGGTTTGTTATCTTCGATAGACTCTTCAGGATCGACAGTAAAGATTTTTTTCAAGTCTTCATACTTCAACCCTTTTTTCTGGAATTTTGTATTGACTGGGTTTTTAGCACTTGTCACAGGAAGTAAGGCATACTTCGAAACTGGAATTGCTGTTTGATTATTGCTTAGTTCAGTTTGCTCAAGGTCGTACGAAGCAATTCTGATACTTGGCTTTTGATTGGCTAATTGTGATTTGTCAAGTAACTGAATCTTAGCTTCAGGATTTGCTTTTTGATAAGCTTTAATCCAAGTTTCGACCAATGGATACGTAAATTTTGTTCCACTGATGACGATATTTTTATTCGATTGAGCATGAGTAGACCAGAGTCCTAAACCCAATAGGAAAAGGGTAACATAGTATTTTTTCATTGCTTTAGTAAAGTTAATATGAATGGAGTTCTGTATCGAAATGATACAGAGGTATATATAATCATCTAGGCAACAGCCCAACTGATGGAACATAAGTCAACCACCGACCTACTATCCTGCCAGATAGGGCTGTTGCTTAGATACGATATTTAGGAAAATAAAGGGAATGTGACTTTAGTCACAACATCGAGCTGAGAGAAATAGAGGGTTGACCACCTGAATAAACTGAGTCGTAGCGATAGACTTCATTGTGATTGATTTTTTTATGATTAACACGGTTACTACAAAACTCCATACCTTTCTTCTATTTTACCATTTTTACTAAATGATAAAACGTCAAAAGTTAAATATTGCGCTGTTCGTAATTGTCTGGTTTGGATTATCAAAGGAGCAGGTGGTTACTCTGATTTTCAATAATCTACAAAACCCATAGACAAAGATATTTATTATTTGTTAGATTGCAATGCTTAAAGAAAGAAGTTTTATTCATTCGGAATTATTCTTTATTTTGAATAATAAAAAATTGGAATAATTATACTAAAAAGTAAATTTTCTGAGACTTCATTACTGATTAGTAGCTCATTGTATCTCTTTAAATAAATCAGTGAATATTTGTAATCTTGAAACCGCATATTCCTTTACATGTAATACAGACATCGTGTTTGATCCGATATAACTATTAATGATTATAAAATGAAGTGGATTACCCGTGAAAGACCCAAGATAGATAGAATAGCTTGTCCTTGGCTCATAAGGAAATATATTGATGCCGATGCTGATTTTTTATTTGTGCCATCGGATAAAGTTTTAGAAATAGCTCATTTACAAGGCGCTATCCCATTTGATATACCTGATGTCGAACTTTCACATCGAGGTAAATACTGTACCTTTGATACGCTTCTTAAAAAGTACAAACTAAACGACCCTGCACTCAAAATCATGGCACCAATTATTCGAGGTGCCGATACTGACCGTCACGATTTTTCGCCATATTCGGCAGGATTGTGGGCTATATCATCAGGTTTATCTCATAATATTTTGGACGATTACCAACTTTTAGCACAAGGAATGGTTGTTTATGATGCATTATATACTTGGGCAAGTCAATTACAAAAGGCGAAACATGTACAAAGTAGCGTCGAGCGTATCTTAGTGGGCTTATCTGCCGAAGGGAATTTAGTGAATGAAAATACCCCCAACTGGGTACTCGACCTCAAACATCTTTTACAAGATTATATCGATGCCGATTTGAGTTTCTCGCTTAGCGATATTTCGAGAGAACTTGACCTCAATCCAACTTATCTTTCAAGGGAGTTTCCCAAATACTTTGAGAATATGTCCTACGGGGAATATATACGTAAGCTAAGGGTCGAAAAAGCAAAAGACTTATTGGTCAACACCAATTATAAATTAACACAGATAGCCTATTTATCAGGATTTTCTGATCAAAGTCATTTTACTAAAATTTTTAAGGAGATAATGGGAGAAAGTCCTTCCAATTATAGAAAAACAGCAAAAAAGTAAAATTTGTACCAAAGGTAATAATAGTACTATTTAGGGAGAGTTTCGGATAAGAATTTTGCAGAAAAAACATTTTATGCAAAATAAATACTCTCTCTTTTTTTACTGGTACTTATTACTTTTTATGATTCGAAGTAACGTATCATTAGCTCAAACACCAAGCAATAATTATCCTAAAGTGGTGGGATATGCAGGATTAGTACACTCACTCATTGCTTTTGACTCACAGGGCAGCACTGGAAACTTTGGCTCGGTGTACACCGTTGGAATGCCTGTAGGCATCAATATTCTAAAATCTGATCATATAGGTGCCAGTTTGGAGTTTGTACCCATTGTACGAAGCGATGCTAGCCAAACCCGTGTTAGTAACTTTCTTTTCCATCCCGGTATTATGTTTCGGTTCAAACACGGGTTTACCTTTGTTGGTCGTGCGGCGTTCGAAACCTCTGGACGATTAGGATTTACACCCGTTTTCAACAAGGTTATCAAAAAAGGGAAAGATACCAATTACTTTATTGCTATTCCATTACCTGTTCGTTTTGGTAACGATAAACCCACTTCAATCGGTATTGCCTTTCAGTTTGGGATAGGATTTTAATATAAAAAAAGGCTTGCGAAAACATCGTAAGCCTTTTTACACTAAAACGTTCTATACAAAACAATTCATCCATTTTTAATCAAATATTGTTTGTTTGACATCAATTCGTAGCTGGTGGGTATTAAATACATGCGAATAAGGACTTACACTCTTGGTCAAAAAAACACTCCCTCCAATAATACTTCCATGTCCAATCACTGTTTTTCCTCCTAGTATCGTAGTTCGTGCATAAATAATCACATTATCTTCTACCGTCGGATGACGCTTTACCTCAGCTAGCTCTTTATTTACTTGCAATGCACCCAAAGTAACTCCTTGATAAATACTTACATTTTGTCCTATCACACTAGTTGCTCCAATCACAATACCAGTCCCATGATCTATAAAAAATGGAACGCCAATTTCAGCATTAGGGTGAATATCTACCCCAGTTTTGCCGTGTGCGTATTCGCTCAAAATACGAGGTAAAATAGGGACTTCTAATTTTGTAAGTTTATGGGCGATTCGATAAACTGCAATAGCATAAAATCCTGGATACGAAACAATTACTTCATGAATACTTGTTGCAGCAGGATCATTGTCGTAAATTTTGGTGGCATCGGCTCTCAAATCATTATAGAGTATTTCTAGCGCATTGTAAAAAGCACTTACCTTTTCTTCAACATCAAAAGCAATCGGATCTAGATAGCTTAGTAAAATATTTTCAAGGTCAATTTGGTTCTTCTTTAAGATTCCTTCATAAGTCGATTGTTTGTGTAATCGGTTATTAGGAAATAAAAACTCTATCAAATCACTCAGCCAAGTAATACTATCCTGAATCTTTGGCGTAGCTTCCCACTCGGCTCGATGCGTTTTGTGCAAAAGCTCAATGAAATTATGTATGTTAGGGTTGTCCATTAAATCTAAAGATTTTGTTTTTTGGAGAAGGTTAGTAGGAGCGACAAATTATAGGTCAAAGTACTGATAAATAAAATTTTACATTCACAATTTATAACTAGTAGTGTACGAAGGGCTATAAAAACCATATATATCAGATGTTGTATTTCGGAGCTATACCTTCTATATTTTGTAAAAAATAAATATGCTTCTCTTTATTTCCGAAATCAGAAATCAGAAATCCGATATCCGCAATAGTTGGAAATCCCTCGTACATTCCTAATTCATAACTCACAATTCAGCATTAATAATAAAGTGTGGTAGTGTTTTAATTAACCGTAAGCATTAAGTAAAATGTTTTCCTAATGCTTACGGTTTGTAGCAGGCCAAATAAAGGTTAATTTTTACCAGATTGGATTTTCAAAATGGATTCTACCAAAGTGTCAATATCTTGACAAGTATTATAAAAAGCCAACGAAGGACGAACGGTACTCTCTAAACCAAAACGTCTCAGAATAGGCTGAGCACAATGATGTCCTGTTCGTACAGCAATGCCATTTTTGTTTAGGGCTTGCCCCACTTCGTCATTAGTAAATCCTTTTAAAGTAAATGACAATACACTGGCCTTATCAGGAGCTGTACCAACCAAGCGTAGACCCGGAATGTCTTTCAACAAACTAGTAGCGTACACCAACAATTGATGTTCGTAATGATGAATATTGTCAATACCCAAAAAGTTTACATAATCAATGGCAGCACCTAGGCCTACAGCATCGGCAATATTGCCTGTACCTGCCTCAAAACGGTTGGGTGCAGGATGAAACTGTGTGTGTTCGAAGGTAACATCTTTAATCATATTACCCCCACCTTGCCATGGTTGAATCTGATTGAGCAAATCTTCTTTGCCATACAAGACACCAATACCTGTTGGTCCAAATACTTTATGTCCTGAGAAAACAAAAAAGTCAGCATTAAGGTACTGTAAGTCAACCTTTAAGTGTGATACTGATTGAGCACCATCCAACAAGGTTTTAGCACCAACTTGATGCGCCAAATCAATGATTTGCTTAGCTGGCGTTACCGTTCCTAGCGCATTAGACACTTGGGTAAAAGTAACAAGCTTGGTTCTGTTGTTGAGTAGTTTAGCATATTCATCCAAAATAATTTGGCCATCGTCGTCAACAGGAATCACACGAAGTTTAACACCTTTTTTGGCTGCTAGTTGTTGCCAAGGTACTATATTAGCATGGTGTTCGAGATTACTAACCACAATTTCGTCGCCTTCCTTGAGGTTTTGCTCTCCCCAACTTTTAGCCACCAAATTGATTGCCTCTGTTGCGCCACGCACAAATACTACCTCGTTAGTCGAACGGGCATTGATAAACGCTCTTACTTTTTCTCTAGCAGCTTCGTAGGCATCAGTCGCACGTGCAGCCAGTTCGTGCGCAGCACGATGGATATTCGAATTTTCGTGCTCATAAAAATAGCTAATTCTATCAATAACCTGTCGTGGCTTTTGAGTGGTTGCGGCATTATCTAACCAAATCAAAGGACGACCATTTACCTTTTCTTGTAAAATTGGAAAATCTTTTTTTATCCAGTTTACATCAAAAGACGACTTGATACCACTTGCAATTGGATGGTTTTTCTTTTCTTGAGCAATGACTTTTGCAAAGCCTGTTTGCCAGTCATTTTCTAAAAAATAATATGCCTGCTCTGGTGTTGTCGAAACCTGAAACGGTAACTGTGGCACCAAACCAACTGGATTACGTTCCAATGAGTGAATCTCTGGCAAGGATTGATAAGTATCCGAATGAGGTAATTGCAACGATGAGGTATTTGACTGCAAAGAAGGTGATATACCACTTCCTGCCACAGACTGAGGCACTCGACCTTGCCCCGCAAAATGTGGGTCAGGCAAGCTTGTTTGTGGATCTGCGATGTTTACTTCATTACCTTGTGCATAAGCAGAAGGTGAAATGCCTTTACCCGCCAAAGACGAAGGAACGTGCGGTTCGCCCGCGTAATGATTGTAATTTCCTTGAGAATGAGATTGTTGACGGCTCAAATCTATGGCATTAACATTATTTATACTTCCCAAAGGTGGTACACCTTCAGGTCGTGTGTCAGGTAATGTGTTATGAATCGGAGCCGAATTGGGCCATTGTTCGGGTACTGCGCTGATAGGAGATTCGGTATTAGGAACCTCTTGGAAGAACTTGTTGGCAAGTTCTTCCAAGAATCTCACATCAGGTAACCCTTCTGGATTAGTATTTATACTCATGGTAGTTTCCTATTTCTACGTCCTCTAATACAGCTATAGCATCATCAACCAAAATGGCTAGAGAACAATACAGTGAAATCAAATAAGAGGCAATCGCTTTGTCATTGATTCCCATAAATCTTACTGATAAGCCAGGAGACTGTTCGCCTGGTAGGCCCGGTTGATAAAGCCCAACTACACCTTGACGACTCTCGCCTGTACGAAGCAATAAGATTTTTGATTTTCCATTTTCAATAGGCACTTTGTCAGATGGAATCAATGGAATACCTCTCCAAGTGATAAACTGCGAACCAAAAAGTGATACTGTTGGAGGTGGAACACCACGACGAGTACACTCACGACCAAAGGCTGCAATAGTCAATGGGTGTAACAAGAAAAAACCAGGTTCTTTCCAAACTTTTGTCAAAAGTTCATCCAAGTCGTCAGGTGTTGGTGCACCCTTACGTGTTTTGATGATTTGAGAAGGAGCTACATTATTAAGCAAACCGTATTCTTTATTATTGATTAGCTCACTTTCTTGACGCTCTTTAATTGTTTCTATCGTCAAGCGGAGTTGCTCCGAAATCTGATTATATGGTTTACTGTACAAATCAGATACCCTTGTGTGTACATCCAATACCGTATTAACAGCACTAAGATTGTATTCTCTAGGGTTTTCGACATAATCTACAAACGTATGAGGAAGAATGCGCTCATCTCTTGCCGAACAATCTACTTCTACGCTAGTAGCATCTTTTACCTTATTGAGGCGATAAACACCCGACTCTACAGGAGTCCAGTTGAGTAAACGAGTCAGCCAACGAGGCGAAATAGTAGAAAGCTGAGGAGCCGTACGGGTAGCAATGGCGAGCTGCCTTGCAGCTACATCGCCTAAGGCTGTTTGTGCTTTGTTTTTGGTTAAATCAGACATAAATAAATATTTAAAATATAGATTAAGTAGATTAATAATAAATCGAAAGAGTTCAACATGACATAAAATTGATATTCTATGTCTGGACTGTGATACTTATCCCTAATTTACTATTAGTCATTACCAAACTGTTCAAGAGAAATAAAGATCAGAATAATATGTTTAACTATAATTTTCTAGTCTATTTCCTCAAAGAAGTATTGTATGGCAAATATATAAAATATTATTCTATAAAAACTATAGACTATATATGTTTTATAGAATAATATTTTAATTTGATGAATTAGATAGCTCAATGATCGCGTTACTTCCTCTAATTTCTATAAAATGTGTTCTGTAAATCAAGCTATTATATATTTTACTATCTTTTGGTCAACAAAATTCTAAATATTTGAAAATGTAATCACCTTCACGCGTTTAATTATGTTTTGGGTTCTCAAAACAAAAGATTTATTTTAATTTTTTATAAATTATTTGGAAGTAATTCTATTTATAAATACATTTGTCCTATCGAATAAATAGATTAAAAGATTTATAAAGAATGAAGAGAGAGGTTAGGCTCTATGATCTTCTGGCAACCTGTTAACCACCAATAAGGTGCCCCAACCTAATTCTAAAGATAAATCTTTGGCCGAATGTCACAAGATTATAAATTCTGTTTTCCAAAACTATTATAGTTTTGGAGAAAGAATTTGGGCCAAACAATTCCATTTTTAAAACTTAAGTAAAGAACCATTTTTGAATCGACCTAAAATACGTTACACATTTGTGCAATAGGTATTCCTGTCTGGTTCAACAACTGAAACAAAATTATATAATCAATTAATATACTTAATCTATATATTTTATAGATTAATAAATCACTTATGAAAACAACTAAAAAACTACTCTCTATTGCTTGCTTGTCGATTACTACATTGGCAGCGAATGCACAAAGCAAATTCATCAAAGAAGGTTCATGGCGTGGAACTTTCAAAGTAAACGAGGTTCAAGTTCCTTTTAATTTTGAAGTAAAAGGAAAAGATGCAGAGCATGCAACTTTCACCCTCCTAAATGGAAGTCGTCGAGATGACTTCCATGTCAAGCAACTCTCAGAGGATTCAGTTTTTATTAAAATGAATACCTATGATGCAGCATTGGTAGCCAAAATTCATGAAGATGGTTCATTGTCTGGGGTTTATAAAAGTTTGGTACCCAACTTTAGAGGAAACTTCCTACCTTTTACAGCCGAATACGGCAAAACCTATCGCTTTGTAGAACCAAGTAAAGAACAAAAAGCCAATCATAATCTTTCAGGCAAATGGGCTATTAAAATCAGTAGTAAAGAGCCTGTAGCAGACCAAGTGGCTATTTTTGAACAAAAGGGAAATAAATTGAAAGGCGTTTTCCTAAAAGTTACTGGCGATACTCGTGAGCTAGAAGGTATTGTTCAAGGGGACGAGTTTACGCTAACAGGATTTTCAGGGCCTAGTCCGTGGCTGATTCGAGGCAAAATCAACCCCGACAAAAGTATCTCTGGAGAAGTGGGTCTTGGTATTTACAACAATGTAAAATTTGAAGGCGTAAAAGATAGCAAAGCAGAATTGCCTGATCCTTATGCTCTTACCTATTTAAAACCAGGGTATGAAAAATTAGATTTCAAACTTCCTGACCTAAATGGAAAACTAGTTTCATTGAGCGATGAAAAATACAAAGGCAAAGTGGTCATTGTTGAAATCATTGGTACTTGGTGTCCTAACTGTACCGATCAAACACAATTTTTATCACCTTGGTACAAGGCCAATAAAGACCGTGGAGTTGAGGCAGTTGCCGTAGGATTTGAACAAAAAGATGACCTAGAATATGCCAAATATACTTTGGGCAAACTTCGTGACAAGTATGATATTCAATATGATATCCTGTTTGGTGGTATTGCAGATAAAAAGGTAGCATCAGAAAAATTCGAAGCTCTTAACAAAATGATTGCCTTTCCTACCACTATTATTATAGGAAGAGATGGTAAAGTCAAGCAAATCTATACGGGTTATACAGGTGAGGTAACAGGCAAGTATTTTAAAAAGTATGCCAAAAAATGGAATAAAGACCTCGATAAATTGATTAATGAGCCTGTTCCAAGTGCTGAGTTGTCATTAAAATAACGCTAATATTCAAACATTAAATTACACGAACAATGGTAAAAAAAGTATCTTTCCTATGCACAGCATTGATAGCTCTCACACTGGGCGTATCTGCTAACGATGGCAAAACTAAAGGCGCTGATGCTACGTATACAGTAGACAGTCAAGCAAGTCATTTGGTTTGGACTGGCAAAAAAGTAACGGGTTCACACACAGGTAATATCCCCTTGAGTACGGGTTCGTTGGTGGTATCCAATAGTAAATTCAAAAGTGGTGCATTTGAAGTTGATATTGCCTCGCTTACTGTAACCGATATTACAGATAAGGATGGCAATGCCAAACTGGTAGGGCACCTCAAAGCCGAAGACTTTTTTGGTACAGATAAGTTCCCTAAAGCCAAATTTGTTACCTCTTCTGTAACTCCTAAAGGTGGTGAAAACTATGAAGTTACGGGCAAATTAACCATCAAAGGAATTACTAATGAAGTTAAGTTTCCTGCGGTGATTAAGGTGGAAAAAAATAAAGTTACAGCACAAGCTAAAATTGTGGTAGACAGAACCAAATACGGTATCAAGTTTCGTTCGACAAATTTCTTTGAAAACCTTGGCGATAAAGCTATTGACAATGATTTCGAATTGAATGTCAATTTGGTGGCAAATGCTGGCAAATAACTCATATTCTTGATGAGATAATGGGCAGATTTTTTCATCAAGTACAACAACTGAGGTATATTAGCACCTCAGTTGTTCCAAAATACACAACATCAGTATGAAAAAGATATATATCGTTTGTTTACTCCTACTCTTCACAAACGCCATACAAGCGCAAGAAACAGATATTGATAAAATTGTCAATTGGAACTTTAAAATCACCAATAAAGATTTTAAAATCGGCGACGAAGTAGAACTCGTTTTTAGCTCATCTATCGAAAAAGGATGGTCACTCTATTCCTCTGATTTTAAAGGAGATGTAGGTCCACAGCCTACCGTTTTTCAATTTTCAGAAAATGGTTCTTTTGAATTAAGCTCTGATATTCAGCCTATTGCACCTTTGAAAAAGATTGATAAAAATTGGGGAACAAAGGTTTCTTATTTTACACAAAAAGCAGAATTTAAGGCAAAAGTTCGTTTGGTCGAACATAGTTATGATATTTTTGGCGTCATAAAAGGACAAGTGTGTCATCTTAAAAAAGGCATTTGTGTTCCTTTTGAAAAAACTTTTCAGTTTAACTAGACACATAAAGGCTTCTATTTATTGATTGAAGATTCCCTTTAACAACAATCAAGTTGATTTAAAATTACGAGCTTCTTTTTGCCTATTGCGTACAGCTAAAAGATTTATAGACAATTATTTAGAAACTAAGCCATGAGAAAATACCTCTTCATCGTTGGGGTAATAGCTGTAGCATTGATGAGTTTTCAATTCAATACAACAGACGACGAACCTAGCAATAAGGTAGCTTTGGGAGAGAAACTCTTCTTTGATCCCATATTATCTTCTAAAAAAACCATTAGTTGTGCTTCATGCCATAAGCCCGAATTAGCTTTTGCCGATACCACACAGTTTAGCCCTGGCGTAGATGGCATTCTGACCGATCGAAATACTCCTTCGGCGATGAACTTGGCAGGCAGGATACATTTATTTTGGGACGGTCGAGCCAACTCATTAGAAGAGCAGGCAATACAGCCCATTATTTCAAAAACAGAAATGAATTTACCTATTGAAGAAGCAATTGCTCGTCTCAAAGAGGACAAAGTATATAGTAGAGCGTTCAAAAGAATTTATAAATCTCAGCCAACAGAAAAACTCTTGGGCGATGCCCTTGCCGCTTACCAAAAAAACCTAGAAACTGCCAATACTCCGTATGACCGTTATATCAATGGCGACGATTCGGCTATGAGTGCGTCGGCTATTCGTGGGCGACTACTTTTCATCGGAAAAGCCAACTGTGCCAATTGTCATGCGGGTGAGGACTTTACAGCTGATAGATTCAAAAATATTGGACTGTATGATGGAAAAAATCTACGAGATGTGGGTCGCTCAAAAATAACAGGCGACTCTACTCACGTAGGACATTTTAAAGTGCCAGGCTTAAGAAATGTGGCTGTAACACCACCATATATGCACAATGGTATGTTCAAAACGCTCCGTGAGGTGATTGAATATTATAATAAGCCTGATGCAGTGGTCAAAAATGGTATTAATCGTGATTTGTCGTTGAGTACTCCTCTAGGTCTTAGTGCGCAGGAAATTGCTGATATTGAGGAGTTTCTGAAATCATTGACAGACGACAGATTCAAAAAATAATAATTTCGTAATTCAATATATTGTTCAACATCCAAACCCCTTTGCCATGAAAGAAATTATCAAGTTTCACTTGGTTTATCATGACCAATGCCTCTAATCCAAACTTTTCGTAATTCTTAAACGGTCCACCATCAGATATGCTTTTGCCAATGGTTAAGTGGTGGTGGACTTTAAATCCTTCTCTCTTTTATGAAAAACACATTGCTCAAAGGAGGTTTACAAATCTCCCTTCTATCGCTATGTCTAGCGAATCCCTCGTTGGCGAATCAATCCCCTGTTCTTAAGGAAGGACGATGGCGCGGAGAATTTAAAGTCAATGAAACTAGGGTGCCTTTCAACTTTGAAATCAAAGGAAAAACACTTGATGAGTCAACACTTACCCTACTAAATGGTACTCGTAGAGACGATTTCAAAATTAGTACAATTGCAGGCGATAGTATTTTTGTAAAAATGAATACTTACGATGCGGCTTTAGTAGGAAAGGTTGACGAAAACGGTCATTTTAAAGGTGTTTACAAAAGTCTTGTACCTAATTTTAGAGGAAATGCACTCCCTTTTGAAGCCGAATTTGGTAAAACTTATCGTCATGTCGACCCTAGTCAAAATATCAAACCTGCTACAAATCTCTCAGGAAAATGGAATGTAAAAATCATTAGTAAAGATCCCAATGCTGCCAATTCGGTAGCGATACTTGAACAGAAAGGCAACAAACTGACAGGAGTACTCATGACTGTAGTGGGCGACACACGTGAATTAGAAGGTACTATTCAGGGAAATGAATTTAAACTTTCGGGTTTCACAGGACCGAGTCCCGTAGCGATAAAAGGCACAATCAATCCTGATTTAAAAACCATTAGCGATGGCGAGATCAGTTTCGGTATTTATGTGACTCAAAAGTTTGAAGCTAGTAAAGATAATAAGGTAGAATTGCCTGATCCTTACAAACTTACCTTTTTGAAGGAAGGATACAAAAAGCTTGATTTTACGTTTCCTGACCTCAACGGCAAACCTGTTTCGCTAAGTGATGACAAATACAAAGGGAAAGTGGTTATTGTCGAAATTATAGGCACATGGTGTCCCAATTGCACCGACCAAACTCGCTTTTTGGCCCCTTGGTACAAAGCCAACAAGCAACGAGGTGTCGAAGCTATTGCCATTGGGTTTGAGCAAAAAGATGATTTAAACTATGCCAAATATACCTTAGGCAAGCTTCGTGATTTCTTCAACATTGAATATGATATTGTTTTTGGAGGTATTGCCGATAAAAAAGTCGCCACCGAAAAACTAGCAGCACTCAACCGTATGGCTGCTTTTCCTACTACTATCATCATCGATAGAAATGGTGATGTTCGTGAAATTTATACAGGATATACAGGCGAAGTCACAGGAAAATATTTTAAACAGTACACGAAAAAATTCAACAAACTCCTCGATGGTTTGATTGCTGAGCCTAATCCTTATGAA
The DNA here is from genome assembly GCF_030056655.1 of Flectobacillus rivi. Lineage (NCBI taxonomy): Bacteria > Pseudomonadati > Bacteroidota > Cytophagia > Cytophagales > Flectobacillaceae > Flectobacillus > Flectobacillus rivi. The sequence continues at coordinate 53,231 of NZ_JASHIE010000023.1, read as the reverse complement.
AACTCAACTATCACAACTGCAAGTATAAAAAAATAGATGGATACGGGTAAAGAGGTAATTCATAAAGATTAAAAGCAATCGCTAGCTTCTTTACCTGTATGCTATTTTTCGCTCTAAAACACATTATTAATGAAACAAAATACTACTTTACTCTTTATACTTTTATCCTTGTTTAGTATAAGCAAGATTTTTGGACAACAAAGAATTGTTATAGGAAAAGTAACCGCTCAGGAAGATAAATCACCTTTAATTGGTGTCTCAGTAATCGTAAAAGGCACCAATACAGGCACAACCACCACACCCACAGGAACTTTTAAACTAAGTTTTCAAAAAGGAACCACTTTAGTATTTTCATTTATTGGCTATCAGTCCCAAGAGGTTGCAATACCGCCTTCAGGTGAAGTAAATGTATCTCTTCAGCCTGCTATTAATACTTTAGGCGAGGTTCAGGTAGTAGGTTCTCGCAATGCCAATCGTACCAAACTTGATTCTCCTGTACCTGTAGATGTCGTTAATATCAGACAGTTGCAAGAATCTGCTCCGCAAGTTACCGTTACGCAAATCTTACAATATGTTGCCCCTTCTTTTCACTCAGCCGAAAGTAGTGGTGGCGATGCTTCGAGTGCTACCAACTTAGCACAATTACGAGGCTTATCTGTTGACCAAGTATTAGTATTAGTCAATGGAAAAAGAAGACATAAAAGCTCCAATATCAATTTTGGAGGAAATGGGAATGGCTCTACAGGCTATGACCTCAATGCTATTCCTACGGCGTCTATTGAACGTATAGAGGTACTCCGTGATGGAGCAGCGGCACAGTATGGTTCAGACGCCATAGCTGGGGTAATTAACATTGTTTTGAAGAAAAATACGGATAATTTATTGGTGAGTACAACAGGAGGTGTTCGCTATTCAGGAGATGGCGAATATACCCGAAGCAATATTAACTATGGCTTGAAAACAGGGGAAAAAGGTGGGTTTATCAACCTTACCGCCGAGTTTGGCACACAAGGAATTGCGGAACCCGTTGGTGGTGGTAATAATGGACTTTACACAGGTCCTATTTATGGCGGCGGTGCAGGCGTAAGAGATTATGATGCCATTTATACCAAAGAAATCGACGAAGCTATTCTTGCTTCAAGGGGTTTGACACGTAAAGATTTTAATCAAAGAAGTGGTCCAAACCGTCAGAAAGATGCTTTGGTTTTCTTCAATACCGCATTACCATTGACCAATGGCGCCGAATTTTATGCCTTCGGAGGTTTGAGTTATCGTAATTCAGAGTTTACCGCCGTTCGTCGATTGCCAGGATGGGGTACTCGTAACAATACTTTTATCTATCCTGATGGCTTTTTGCCTGCCATTGAAATGGGAATTTTAGATAAATCTCTTGCCGTAGGACTTCGTGGAAAAGTAAAAGGATGGAACGTAGACTTTTCGAATGTTTATGGGGGTAATAGCTTTACCAATCGAGTTACACATTCTTTAAATGCAAGTTTGGGGCTAAAAACACCTAAAAACTTTTTCGCAGGTGCTTATGGCGCTAGTCAGAATACAACCAGTTTAGATTTTATTCAATATTTTGACAAAATCTTACACGGGTTAAATATTGCCTTTGGTACGCAATACAGAGCCGAAACTTATTACATACAAAAAGGAGAACCTAATTCATATATCAAGGCCGATACCCGAACTATTTATGATGTAGATACAACCTATTTGGGTATTCCTTATTTACAGGAGGTTGGACAAACAGCGCTGAATGGAACAGCTGCAGGTGCTCAAATTTACCCGGGTTTCAGGCCTGAAAGCGAAACCAATGTGACGCGTTCTATTATTTCGGCTTACTTAGATTTAGAGGCAAACATTACACCTGAGTGGACTTTATCAGGAGCTGTGAGAGTTGAAAACTTCTCAGATTTTGGGAGTGTATTTACAGGAAAAGCTGCGACACGTTATCAATTTGCTCGGTGGTTGGCGCTCCGAGGTTCAGTGAGTAGTGGTTTTAGAGCGCCAGATTTAGCTCAATTTTATTACACTGCTGTATCTACTTCATTTTTAGGTGGAGTTGGGGTTGATATTCTAACGGCATCTAACGTGAGTGCTGCGGCTAGAGCCTTGGGTATTCCAAGTTTAACACCTGAAAAATCAAGAGGATATACCCTTGGTTTTACTTCGAAAGCAAGCAGAAATATAGAATTGTCGGTGGATGCCTACTCTATTGATATTGATGACAGAATTATCCAAACGGGAAATTTTAGCTCAACCGCCAGCAACTTACCTGCTGATTTAAAAGCTGCTTTTACTGCTACTGGAGCCAATCAAGCTAACTTTTTCTATAATGCTGTAAACTCTCGTACACAAGGAATTGATATTACCGCCAATTACAAAGCACAAATTGGTACTGGTAATTTTACATTTACCGCGGCGGCAAACTTTGGAAAAAATGAAATTCGAAAAATCAATACGCCAAAAGGACTTGAAAGTTTCGTGGATGTGATTGTAAGTCCTACTGAAAAAGTACGTATAGAGTCTTCTATTCCACAAAAGAAAATTAGTCTGCAAGCACTTTATGCCATTAATCGCTGGAATTTTTTACTTAGAACGGTGTATTTCGGAGACGTAAACGTAGCGACAAACTTTGGTGGCGGGAATATTTTCTATCAAAACTTTAGTCCAAAATGGATTACTGATTTATCAGCTGGTTATAAATTATCACCAACTATTCAGGTGACAGCAGGGGTTAACAATGTTTTCAACGTTCTAGCAGACTATACTGATCAATTAGTAGCTGGTCGTCGTATTGCCACGCCTGGAGGTGGACAGTTTGTGTCAACAGGTGGTCGTGCTTTCATTCGTCTTGCCGCAACATTCTAATTATTCCGTCACGCTGTTTTACTTACTTTTTCATAAAAAACGATTTTACTTAATTTATTCAATATGATTATTCGACAAAAATATATTTGGATTCTCGCTGCGCTGTCTATGCTTTTTTTGAATTCTTGTAAAAAATCATACCTTGATTTTCAAGAAGAAGGAACGCCATTGTCAGCCAAAATCCGATTTGTAAATGCCCGAAATACCACCACTCCTATCCATTTTTGGACATACATTACCAAAGTCACTACCAACACTGTTTCGGCAAATCAGGCTACGGATTACATAAACACCATATTTGGTGATGTACAAATTAGCTTTTCCGAAGGTACAAGTACAACGCTAAAAGCATCAACACAGTTTGGGAATGCGGCGACTTTCGGTGCGTCTGGAGGGCCCAATGGACCTATTCCAGACTATTATCATACTGTTTTTGCTGTCAGAAAAAAGAAATCATCAACGGCTGATTCCTTGATTCTATTTTACGATGATTTGCAGGCACCCGCTTCAGGAAAGGCAAAAGTAAGATTTGTTCATTTGGCACCCAACGTCAACGATGTTCAGGTACAAGCCAATAACAACATACTTTTCAATAGTATCGCCTATGGTAGAGCTGGCAATTCCATTATTTCGGGAACAGGTTTAAATGCCTATTCGTTAGGACCTTTCGTGAGTGTGGACGCAGGAACATTAAACTTCTCTTTGAGCGCAGGAAGTACAGCATTAAGCCTTTTACAGAAATCCATAACCGTTCAGTCAGGTAAAATATATACCATCTATCTGAGTGGTACAACAGAAAACAACTTAACCCTAAATAGTATCTCGCACAATTAAATTAAAAAGCCTGATTGAGTTTCTCGATCAGGCTTTTTTGTAGGTTATGAATTGATATTTAGTAGCTTATGTGATGAATAATCAAGACTGGATAAGATATCTTGAAAGGATTATTTTATTTTGCATTAATCTGCTTTAAGCTTTGTTTATCATTACTTCACTATCTTTCTATTTTTCAAGTCAAATTTTTGACCTTTACTTACAAAAAAGAAAGCGCCTCCATTACCAGACTCATTAGAAGGATTATTAGTATTTCCTTGAATATTTGCGATGTCATAAATGGCGACTACCGAATTACCAATTACCTCAAATTGATTTTTTTTGACTACAATCGCCGTACTTTCATCGATTCCTATACCTAGGAGTTCGGGATGTTTTTTGATGACAGGAATCAAGTCAAACTGTCTATTTCGAGGTAGTATGTGTTGGTCAATAGCCACCTGATGTATAAAATCAAGACCTTTTGTATGGTCGCCTTCTAGGATAGTATTTACTTTGGTATCGCCTCTCAATAAAAATGAGCCTTGAATGGTAGCTCCAGCAGATGTACCTCCTATTACCCCGTTGCGATCTAATACCTTAAGCAACTCTTTATGTGTTAACGTATTCAGATAAGAGTCTGCTAATCGCCATTGGCGTCCTCGAACAAACCACACTCCAGTAGCAGCTTTGATAGGTTTAATAAAAGCTTCAGTATTGGCTTCTTGTGGGTTGGTGGTATGTAAAATGGTAACTTTCCCTACGCCAAATTTTTCAAGTAAATCTTTTTCAGGAAAAACGCCTTTGGAAGCTTGGATTGCTGAGTCACCCAAGGCCGTTGGAATGACAACGATATTGGCAGTTTCCCCTCCTGCTAACTCTATGAATTTAGCCCAAATTTCGGCGGGGACTTTCCCACCACCAACTATAACCAAGGCTCCTTTATCGGGTCCAATGGTACTACTGATGTTTTGTGAGAATGCTTCGTTTATAAACAGTAAGATGAGAGATACTAAAATGATTACAGCTTTTTTCATAAAAATGTGTTGATAGCTTTAGGTAATTTGAATGAAATAATAAATAAGTTTGTGTCCTACAGCATAACTCTATAAAACCCATTGAGTGAAATTAATAACAAATAGCCAATGAGTGAAATGGCTATACCAGCCTTCATCATATCTTTGACATGAATATGACCTAGTGTCAGTACGATAGCATTTGGCGGAGTTGACATGGGTAATATAAAAGCAAAACTTGCAGCAAAGGTCGTAGGCGCTCCTAGCATGATTGGATCTATATCTGATGCGTTTGCTATGCCTATTACCATTGGTATAAGAATAGTGGCGAGTGCAGTGTTGGCTATTACTGTTTTTAACAATAACGTAATACCTACAACCAATATCAGAACAATTAATCCATTGTTTATTCCTGAGTTTTTTACTGAATTGGCAATCAACTGAACAATACCCGATGACTCCAGGGTTTTAGCCAATGCCAAACCACCTCCTATCATAAATAAAATACCCCAAGGAAGCTTTTGCATATCCTTCCAAACAAAAATGTATTGATCTTTTGATGCTGGATGCGGTACTATAAATAAAATAATAGCGCCCGAAACCCCAATGATTGTATCGTTAAGAAATGCAAGTGCAGGTAATTTTATCAGTACAACTCTTAAAATCCAAGCTGCGGTTGTTAACAAGAATACCGTGATAACTACGATTTCTGGAAAGGTGATTTTTCCAAGCTCTGTTATCTTATGATTAATGATTTGTGTTAACTCAGGTAGTTGAGCTACTCTGGACTTAAAGACGAGCCTTGTCAAAATAAAATAAGCCATAAAGGTCATAATACTGGCTAGTGGTAGTCCGATGAGTAGCCAATTACCAAAAGCTAAACTTGTATGTAGTTTTTCGTTGAAATATCCCGTCAATACGGCGTTGGTTGGTGTTCCAATAGGTGTGGCAGTACCTCCGATAGAAGCACTATATGCTAAGCCCAACAAAAGCGCTTTTGACATAAGGACAAACTCCTTTTGGCTAGATTCGCTAGTAATGGATTGCTGTAATATTGACAATACGGAAGTGGCTATCGGAAACATCAGTAGTGCGGCGGCTGTATTATTTACCCACATACTGATAAAGGCTGTAGCTACCATAAAACCAAGCACAACTCTATTGGAGGATGTTCCTATCCATCGAATGATGTGTAGGGCGATACGCTCATGAAGTTTGTGTTTTTCAATAGCCAAAGCAAATACAAAACCTGATAGAAAAAGTAAGATAGTTGCATTAGAATAATTGCTTGCCGTGGTGGCGAGATCTAAAATACCAAAGCTCGGAAAGATGACAATCGGCAACAGCGCCGTAACGGGTAAATCAACAATTTCTGAAATCCACCATATAAGCATCCATGTTGCCACTCCAATAACCTTGCTAACTTCATGATTAAATGGCAACAAATTACCATAAGCCAATGTCAAAAATAGTACAGGACCAATGAGAAGCAATATATTTTTTTTAGAAAACAACATAGCTTGAAATCAGATTTATAGAAATGCTACTATAAATGAAGTGTAAAGAAAAATGACTAAAACAAATCCTTAAAAACTCGCTCAGATGCATGGTAACCACACATGCCATGTACGCCCCCACCTGGCGGTGTCGATGATGAACAGATGTATAAACCTTTAGTTGAGGTTCGGTAAGGGGAGCTTTTAAGGGCTGGTCGTGTAAAAAGCTGTCGCCAGTCGATGATTCCGCCGTTGATGTCGCCACCAATATAATTGGGATTGTAGGATTCTAATTGCTCGGTATTAAAAGCATGTCTAGCCAAAATTCGCTCTCGAAAACCTGGCGCAAATCGTTCAATTTGTTTTTCGATAGCCTCAGTCATATCTTGTTTTGAGCCATGTGGCACGTGACAATATCCCCACAAAGCTTGCTTTCCTTCGGGTGCTCGACTGGTGTCATAAACACCCTGTTGTGCTAATAAAACAAAGGGCTTTTCTTGGTGTTCACCACGAGCGGTTCGAGCTTCTGAATGAGCAATTTCAGCAAAAGTATTACCAATATGTACTGTCCCTGCATGACGTGTTTTCTCATCCGTAAACGGTACTTGTCCGTCAATAGCCCAATCTACCTTAAACACGCCCATTCCATAGCGATACTTTTCGAGTTGCCATTTATAGATATTTGAAAATGTATACCCTGCAATTTGTAGCAACTGGCGAGGAGTAACGTCAAAAATAATAGCTTTGGCTGAGGGCAATTGTCCTAAAGATTTTACATGGAAATCAGTTTGAATACTTCCTCCATTACTCAAAAAGCAAGAAGTCAGCGCATTCGCAATTGCCTGCGAGCCTCCTTTCGGAATAGCCCAATTTACTTTATGGGCTGCCGCCAATAAGACTAACCCAATCGCCGAAGTAGTTAAGTTTTCAAGTGGCTGAATGGCATGCGCTGCCATGCCTGCCCATAAGGCCTTTGCCTCACTGGTTTCAAATCTTTTAGAGATATGACTTGCCGACCAAAGTGCTTTGAGTCCAAACTGACTGTACTTAATAGGATTTTTAGGAAAATGAAAAGGCGCCAGTATATCAGGTAAAATAGCATTCCAGTCTTGCACGATTGGTGCTATTAAACGAAGGTAATTGTCACGATCAATACCCAGTCTTGAAGCCGTTTCTTGGATATCTTTTGTCAAAATGGCGGATTTCCCATTGTCTAATGGATGAGCTGCTGCTACGGTTGGTTCTATAAACTGAAGCCCGTATCTATTCAATGAAAGGGTATTGAAAAACGGTGAAGCTATTCCCAAAGGATGTATCGCCGAGCAAATATCATGTTTGAAACCTGGCAACGTTAGTTCTGCCGTTCGCAAGCCCCCTCCTATTGTTGACTTCGACTCAATCAACAGCACCGATAAACCTTTGAGCTGTAGATTAACCGCTGCTGCCAATCCGTTTGGTCCCGAACCCACCACAATTACATCAAAATCTGTCGTCATACGATATATAGTTTTATTCGTGCGCAAAGCTTTTAGGATCTTAAATTTTCTGGTTTCAGTAAAACTCTACCATCTTTCTTGATTTGCCAAGCTGTTATTGGGTTCAAATGATATCCCCCCATTTCAGAACCTCTGGCTTCTACCAATTGTTGGAAAGTAGGTTGAGTATAACCCGTTTCGTCAGTCACACGACTCATGATTTCTGTTTCTTCACCATTCCACTTCCATAAATATCTAAATCGAACGTGTGCTTTATCAAGAACAGGCTCTTGAATATCAGCTATTTGCCAAGTTTTTCCTGCATTGGTACTAACCTCAACTTTTACTACTTTTCCTCTTCCTGACCATGCTAAGCCTTTTATTTCTATCCAACCTTTTTCTATAGATTGTGGAAAAGATGGAAAAGTAATAATCGAACGAGCATCTATGTCAAAACTAAACATTCTGATTTTGCCATCTTTGATAGCCTCCGTGTATTTGGAAGTTTCTTCACGCGTCATAAATGGCTCGTCTGATAGCTCAATTCTACGAAGCCATTTTACACTAGCATTGCCTTCCCAACCTGGCAAGAATAATCGAAAAGGAAACCCTTGCTCTGGTCGGACTGGTTCACCGTTTTGTCCGTAAGCAATGATTGCATCCTCCCAACCTTTCGCAACAGGAATACTACGAGTCATGACGGCGGAGTCGCCTCCTTCTGCCAAAAACCACTTGGCTTGTGGTTTCACTCCTACTTCTCTAAATAAGGTCGATAATTTAACCCCTGTCCATTCGCTTTGACTAGTCAAGCCAGCGATTTCTTGTGGGGTCATGGTCTCTTTTCCTGTTCTAAAATTTCCTGAACATTCTAAAAAAGCAATTCTTGAAACAGATGGAAAACGCTTTAAATCAGCTAAAGAGAACTTTAGAGGTTTTTCTACAAGTCCATGAATAATCAATTCATGTTTTTGCGGGTCAATCAATGGAATGCCACCATGATGGCGTTCAAAATGTAAATCAGATGGTGTTATAAAACCATAAAAATCCTGTAAGGGCGAACGAGAAGATATATCTGAGGGCTTTTTGACAGACTTTACAAAAGGTGAACGAGTACCAACCTCAGCTGGAAGCGTTCCAGTTACCTTGGTTGGGTCTTCATCGTTAAGTCCTTTTTGAATAGCTTGTCCGTTGGCAGATTGAGTTATTGCTACAGCCGTTGTCAGCATTCCACCCAAGAGTTTACGTCGTGAAACGGTCTTTGGGAAAGTTTGAGAAATCTCAATAATTTTATCTTGTTCTTGCATAAGCTTTCTAATTTTTGTTTAAAACAACCGTTGGACTATCTAATAATTGGTCCTCCTGTTCGGTCGTCGGGGACAAAAGCTTTGTGATTAGGCATTTCGATTTTAGGGAGTGTTTGAGCATCAATGGTTTTCTTTTCATCGATGATTCCATTGGCATGCAACAAATAAGCCGTGAGATGATAAACCTCTTGGTTGCTTAGCGAACCGGGCTGATTAAAAGGCATTGCTCGGCGAACATAGTCGAATATGGTAGTGGCATAGGGCCAATAATTACCAATTGTTTTTTCCTTTTTCTTGATTTTAGGATCATTTGTAGTAACCAATGCCCCACCTAAGCCACCTGTTCCTCCGATACCATGACAGGCCACACACTTTGCTTCGAAAATCTTTTTACCTTCTGTGGCTATTCCTTTCCCTTGGGGTAAGCCTCTACCACTAGGACTTACGTCTATGTCTATTTTATCGATTTCGGTCTGTGTGACCGCACGTCCAAATCCATACAGAGTTGAATCACGCTGGATAGATACTAAAGGAGAATATGATTTTTCTCCTTTAGTATAAAAATATAACAAACCTGTATTGGTCAACAGACCAATGAATAAGTATATGGTTTTCATCTAAAAGAAATTATTGATAAAATACGGCTGCTACTTTTTACCAAATAAATGGAATTGTTTTTCTACTAAAGGATAGTATTTTTCTTGGCGCTTCAATGTAATCGATAGAGAATCGCCAGACTCATTGATACCATTCAAAATCAATTCATTGTGATTTGTTTTTTGATAATGAAAAATAAGTTTCTTAGAAATATCTGCACGATTTTTTAGCACAATTTTGTGGGCGATGGAATCCAAATCATAGCCATAATACAGCCTTCCGACATTGCCGTAGTATTCGGTAGTCCTTACTTTATTATCCGTATTGAGTCGGGTTTGGTTGGCTACTTTAATACTGAATGTATTGAATTTTTCGAAGACTACATTTTGCCAACGTAAAGTATCGTTGGGGTTGTACGGTAATGTTTTATGATTGATTTGAAAATTTGCCACATCATAGAACCCTGCTAATGACTTGACTCCATCTGTCAAAGGCAGTTTGAAAGTCTTCTCAGCAGCATATACTCGACCATATTCAAAACCTCGATATACCAAGAATACCAAAATAAAGCCCCATTTCAGTACCAATCGAGTGGTATTTTGCCAAGGTTGGGTAAAATGTGGCGCTTGAAAGTTGGGCACAATGGATGTTTTATGTAAAATCAATATTTCCCAAAATGCTTTTATATCTTTTACCAAAAGTAAAATAGCGAGTGTTAAAATATGTAAACTTGTGACTTCAACCCCTGCATCATAACCGATGTTGACAAACCAAATAGGCAAAAGAATCGCTATCATCATCAATGCGCCCAAAGTAGTGGTACGGCGAAACAGAATTAGGACAGTTGCCACTAATTCAAATACCCCAGCAAAAACCTCGAAGAAAGGAGATACTCCTGTCGTAAGCCAGTATAATTTGCCTGGGGTAAACTCTCCCAAGTTGGTATTGAGTTGACTTATTGTTGGAAATGGCATTTGTACTGGAAAAACCTTTGCAATGGCAAACCACGACATTCGAAGTGCCAACCCGTAGCGTACAACCACAAAGAACCAATAGGTCAATTTTGAATAATCTTTACGTTTTTTGTCGAGCAGATGCCATACGCCACCAACCAAAATACTCAAAAATAGGGTTGTAAGCCAGCCAACATAGTTTTTGCCACTGGCATTGTCAAAAAACCAAGGGTTGTTTTGACTTACCACATCGATGATTCTAAAGGGATGTGTTTTTGTTTGAAAGCTTTCACTGTAATCCTTTAAATAAAAACTAGGATAAAAAGGAATACTGGTAATAATGGCAAAAAATAGTAACCCACGAAAGAGTATGGCTTCGTAAGGTTTAGAGAAAGTGATATTTGATTTTTCTGTGCTCATAGATTTATATTTTACTAAAGAGGAAATAATGACTTATCACCAAACTTGATTACTTCAGCCAATTTTTGGGCATACAACTGCTCATTAGTCTTGTCACCTTTTTGTTTATAAACTTTGTACAAACCATAGTACCCGTTGGCTGTATTAGGATGGCGCTTTAATAAGGCCTGATAGGTTTCTATCGCTTTGGTATAATCCTTCGCCTTCAAGTAGGTTTCTGCTAAGCTGATCAATACGGGTCTTGCATAAGTAGGTGGTTCGCTATATCCCAAGTCTTCTTCTTTTTGATGTGCTTTTTTCAGTAGAGAAATAGCTTCATCATATTTTCCTTCGACACTTTTAATACTTCCTTGTAGTTCTAGAGAAGCCACATTTAGGTCAGCTAGTCGTTTGGTTGACACTACTTCATTAGGCTTTACTTGATTGCTGCTGCGCCACAATAGCGCATCTAGGGCGTCAGCGTATTGCTTTGCTTCTTCGATTTTATGGTTTTGCACGGCATCCATGCCCAAAGCAAATAGTCTCAATGCATCTTTGTATGCAATTGCCTTTGGAGTAAAAAGGCTGTCATCGTCTATTTTGATATTGGCTAGTTTATCGGCTGCTTTTTTATAGAAACCAAAACATAGCTCCATTTTGGCAGGTGCAATTACGCCTTGATAGAAAAACCGACCTTCATACTTTCTTTTTCGCTCTTTGGTTGCAGGCATTTTTTGCAACTTTTCGGCGTAATACAAAGCCGTATTGTATCGACCATCTTCAGCGCAATTGGAAAGTAGGTAGTTAATGTTATGAATATAATTCCATGTATCCACCTCTGGCATTTTGAAGTTTTTCATGTAGATAGAATCTACTTTCACTGCCGCTACAAAGGATTCATTAGCTAGTCTATATTCTCCTAATTTGTAATATACATGTCCAGGCATGTGTACCATGTGACCAGAATTTGGCGCTAATAATGGTAACTTCTGAGAACTTTCAAGGGCTTGTTCTGGGCAACAATTTTCCTTCAAATGAATCCAGTAATGGTGAGCCGCTGCATTTTCGGGATGTGTCCGTAAAATATCTTTTAGCAGATATTCAGCATAAAGTTGCCCTTCTCGTGGTACCATTTTCGAATCATATCCTCCCATTTTGCTAAGTGCCAAAAACAACTTAGCATCTAAGTCTTCAGGGTATTTGTCAATAATTCGCTCAAGTCTATTTTGGTACTCTGCTTTACCCCCATCGACCTCCGAATCTCTTGCCAAAATGGCATCAGCATAGCTTTTTTCACGTTCGGTAGCTTTGTCTCGTAGCTTTTTTAATTTTTGAATAGCCAGTTTTTGATCTGCCTTAAATTCATCACCCTCTATTGCTCCGATTGCACTATATAGGCCGTAGTAGGGCATGATCGCTGTTGAGTCAAATTTGATGGCCTCTTTAAATGCTCGATATGCCTCAAAATCCCAAAAACAATGTAACAGGGCAATTCCTTGATTAAAAAACTCTTGAGTTTTATTGGATTTGGTAGTGATTTTGAAATCAACTTTCCCTATTCCTTGAAAGAGCTGTGCAGGAGGCAGATTCGGAACGTATGCCGTTTCTTTTCTGTAGTCTAAAATATGTTCTAAATGACTGTGATTATCATGGGTTTCACCATCATGAACTTCATGGTTACTGTGTTGATGTGTTGCTTCAGTTTGTCGTGTCCTTTGCGCCAGCGTCGAAGTTCCAACTAAGCACAAGAATATCAATAAGTATTTCATAATATGAGAGATAAGGCAATGTAAAACCTGCTCATTGAGCAAGGATACATCTAAATTGTATGCAAAACTTCTCTAACAGCTTTCAATAAAATGAAAGCTGTTAGAGAATATTTTCAATCTTAAAATGTCAAAAAATCTTATTTATCGTATTTGCCAGCTTCAAGCGTACTTCTTGTGAGGGCATATTTTTTCACAAAACGGTCTAAAACAACCTCGATAGAGTCCTTATTTTCATCGATTCCAGAAAGTACTATACGATTTCCATTATCAAGAATTGTGTATTTCAGAATCATTTTGTTACGCTCTACAGGTTTATTTTCAGCTTTGATTCCCTTCGTGCGACGTGCTGAACGCGCTATGGCTTCAATTTTGGTATCTTCTTTGCCAATCACCTCACGTGACTCTTTAGGAATCCAGTTATCTTCTGTATTTTCTTTTTTCTTATTTTTCAAAGCCACAGATTTACCCTCATTTCGATTTCCTGAGAACTCACGGTTTTCTGAATTTCTCGAACCACGATTTTTATCTTGCAAATACAAAATATTGCGAACAGTATCAGCTTCATAATAAAATACTCGTTGCCCACCTGCAACGCCTGTAAGCTCAAAAGTTCGATTGATGTCACGCATAGGAGCACCACCGCCATTAGATAAATCTAACTCAACGGGCTTATTGACTTTGAAAGTAAGCGTAGTCCATTTTTCGAAAGTCGCTTGTTGCCAGCGAGTTGTATCAGCAGGGCTATATGGTAATACCTGACCATTGATTTTGTATTCTGTCACATGATAATTACCTCGTAAACCAGCGATACCTTTTTGAGCAGGTTGTTTGTAAGGATCATACAAAAAGTTGATAATAGCCAAATAGGTAAATACAGGCAAAAACAAAATCAGCGTCAAGCTTTTGAGACTAATACGAGCGATTCGTTGCCATGCTTTATCAAAAGTTGGGTAATATTTGTAAGGAATCGTTAAGCGCTCTTGAATCAAGAGTTTATATAAATCAGGGATGTAATCCACCAAAATAAAGGCAGAGAATAAAACAAAGTAAGAACTATAAACGTGTACGCCTCCATCGTAGGCGAAGTTTACATAAACGATATCTGCCAATGCACCAAACAATAAAACAGCTCCCCAAAAAGTAGTGGCTCTAAAAAAGAGTAACGCTCCAGCTAATACCTCAACAACTCCCGTAAAAACTTCATACCAAGGAACAATCCCGATAGATAGCCAATAGATTTTTTGCAAGGTCAAATCTCCAAAATTGGTATTAAGTAAGCCCCACGAAGGATAAGGTAATTGAGTGGGTGTAAGTTTGGTAAAACCAAAGCCAATAATGCCAATACCAGCACGGTAACGCACAATTACTTTAAGCCAGTAATACCAAAGTTTGTAGTTTTGAGGTTCTTTTTTAGTGAAAATAGCGATGGCTGTCCATATTCCTGCTGCAACTAGAGAAACAATAAAAGTAATCACCCAAACAGCATAGCCATTAAGAGTAGAACCAAAAATCTTATTACCAAAGAAGTTTAGCCCTGACCCAAAACGAGCAATGTCATATATATCACGATAGTGCAAATGCAACCAATCAAATGACAAAATTTCCTGATACCAATCTAGATTATTGGGAAAAGTCATCGCAATAAAAAAGATAAACGATACGCGGAAGGCAAATTTTTGTCCTGCACTCCAAGTGAGGTTTTTAAAATAATTAGCCTTTTTTATCTCTGTACTTTCAAAAGATTCCGATGTTGGAATTTGCTCTTCAAGAGATGAATTAATATTTGTATAAGCCATTTTTTCTGAGTTAAAAGATTGATGATTTGTTGAGAAAACTACAATTTCAACACACTTCTACGTCCTACTTTTTTAGCCTCGTTAATCAAATATTTTTTATTCAACTTTTCGAGTACCGCATATACCGAATCTTGGTGGGCATCTACCCCAGATAACACCACCGTGGAGTCATTAATAACCTGATAATGAATCGTTAGTGCATCATTCTGATAATGTGCATTACGATTGGTCAATTGCAATATGTTTGAGCTTGGGTCTTTTTGATAGCTATAAAAATGACGACCTTGAGTCCCTGCCAGCTCATAAATACGCTGAGAATCTTTACTGAAAATCTCTTCTGTTGGTAAATTTTCGATATTCACCTCCCGATTTGATTTAATACTGATGGTGTTCCATTTTTCGAAAATAACATCTTGCCAACGTACCGAATCCGTTTTTGAATATGGAATTTCTTGGTTGTTGAGCTTGAATGTTTTTACGTTATAAACACCCGTCAATTGACTCAAACCAGCTTGGCTTGGGAAGTGATAACCACCTCCCGAAGCACCAGCCTTGGTTTTATAACCATAGAAAACCACAAAAACAATGATATATAAACCCTTTAGTGTTAGACGGTATAGTTGTTTTTTCTCTCTAAACTCTGGTTGAAAGTGATTTTGATCAACAGGCTGTTCAAGTGAAACCAGCTTGAACAAACGAATCGCATCGAAGGCAAACAAATAGAGTCCCAAGCTGATTAGATAAAAAGCATATACATATTCGCCCCCCTCGTAAGCAATATTCGAAATCGCTACGTTACCCGCAAAAGGCAAAATGATTAGAGTACCAATTGTTGTTGTTTTGCGGTGTAATAGCAATAATGCTCCTGCCAATTCCACCAAGCCAAGGAAAGATTGGTAACTCGGTACAACCCCCAAACCAAGCGAAAAGAGTTTCCATGCAGTAAAATCCCCATAATTGGTATTGAGATTACTCAGACTTGGCTCTGGTGATTGAATTGTATAGACTTTCAAAAATGCATAGCCAATGAGTCCTAATGCTAGTCGGTATCTCACAAAAACTCTTATCCAATAATACCATTTATCATAATTGATATCTTTGGGTAATACCTTATCCCACAGGATTGTGCCTACTAGCGCTAAAATGGCAACAATAATCCAGTTGAGAAATGACTGTTCTCCCAAGAAATCTGGAGCGTATCGTGACAAGTAGAAAATGTCACGATATTCAAGAGCCAGCCAATTAGTGCCAGTAATATGCTTCAAAAATGATAAATCGATTGGTAGTATTTGGATAAAGAAATACAGACCAAAAAACTTGAATAGGTTTTTCTCGCTTTTGCTCCATGAGCTTTGCGATTGAATATCAAAAGTTCCCATTGTGCTTATTTCGTTTAGCGTTTAATAACCTGTATTTTGAACTAAAGCCTTGTCAATCAGCAATTCCCCAGCTGGCAATGGCAATAGCAAACGATTGTTGTCTGTCACGTTAAAAACTGCTGTAGCACGCCCTGTTCTAACCACATCAAACCAACGGTGAGGCTCTAAAGCAAACTCTAGACGTCTTTCGTTTTCGATACCAAGTAAAATCTGATCTTTCGTTTGTGCTGTAGTCACATCAATTCCTGCACGACTTCTGATAGCATTTAAGTCTGCGATTGCAGCCGTAAGCTTATTTTGATTAGCTTCGGCTTCGGCTCTAATCAAATATAATTCTGCGATACGAATTACATACGTTGGGTCAGCGGCTGGCGTGCGATAATACAGATTTCCATACCAACGATTTTGGTTATCTTTTGCAACCAAAGTACTGCGTCCACCACCTACTTTGGGATCATTGAGCAATGCTACCAAGGCATCATTTGGTGCCCACTGACGAGTACCACCATTGGTTTGAGGTTGCCATTGGTTACGATGTGTGTTAGTTTCGTTAGCACTGTAAAAAATTTCAAATACCGACTCTGCCGTACCACGAGCATCATTCGCAAAAAAGGCACTATATGGCTTTACTAACTGATAAGATGCGTTATCCGAAATCAATTTTGTCGCATATTCTTCAGCTTTATCCCATTCTTTTTGGTACAAATGGTATCTTGATCGGAGCGACCAAACGGTTTTTCTGGTAGCCCTGTAGCGGTTTGTAGTAGCTGGTAATAAAGGCTCTGCCGTTGTCAAATCTGCTAATACTTGTGCATAAGTTTCGGCTTGCGTACTACGAGCAATACCTCTGTTTTCGGTTGGACTTGCAGTTGGTTTGGTAATAAGTGGAACACCTCCCCATGTACGAGCTAGGTCGAAGTAAGCTAATGCTCTAATGAAATAGGCCTCACCCAATATCTGATTTTTTAAATCTGTTGTCAAAGCTGGATCCGTTACGGTCGGTACTTTGGCAATGACATTATTGGCTCGGTTGATCGTTACATAAATAGCAGTCCAAACCGAGGCAATCGTCGAGTTGTCAGCGTTTACCTTTTTATTGATAAACTCTTGTACTTGTGATTGCGAACCTGTCCATTGAATATTGTCTCCAGACAAGTATCCGATAGATTGAAAGTTCGTGCCATAATAGTTGGCACTAGCTAAAGCTGAATAAACCCCTCTGATAGCAGTTTCAGAAGATGTTTTATCGTAAATCGTTTGTGTATCTGAAATGGATTCTAATGGTTTTACATCCAAATAGCTTTGGCAAGATGTTAGTAAACCAATTAATCCTATCGATAAAGTATATTTAATGAATTTCATTTTTCTCATTTTCTTAAAATCTTGTTAAAGAGCCTAAATCAAGATATATAGTTATTTTTTAGAAAGTTAGGTTAATACCCACTTGAAAGCTTCTTGGTTGCGGTGGAGTGCCTAAGTCAATCCCTTGCGCATTTTGGTCGCTACTTGCACTTGACTCAGGATCAAGACCTGTGTAGTTGGTCAACAACCACAAGTTTGTACCATTTACAAATACTTTAGCGGCTTCAGCTCCAATTCTTTTGGCGATTGCTTTTGGTAAATGATAACCAATATTAAGCGAACGGAGACGTATAAACGAACCATCTTCTAACCATCTACTTCCACCATCACGATAGTTGTTCACATTGATTCCATCAGGGCGAGGAACGTCAGTGATATCACCAGGTTTTTGCCATCTTGCCAAATTACTTGCAAATATTACACGTGCTGCATCTCTTGCACCACCGCCTTCGCCAAAGAATTTGTTATGGTTATAAATTTTATTCCCATACTGATAAGCAAAGAATGCTGATAACTCAAAGCCTTTATAAGTTACAGTGTTGGTTAATCCTCCAAAGAATTTTGGCCAAATACTACCAACTAATTGACGGTCATCGGTGGTGATTTTACCATCTTTATTTACATCTTCATAAACAACATTTCCTGTTTCTGGGTCAACATATAGTTGTTTATACACCCAGAATGAGTAAAGTGGATTTCCTTCTTTTTGCAAAATCAAATCACGGCTACCATATCTTAGTGGCGTTTCGAGTTTTTCGATTTTATTGATATTTTGAGCTATGTTAAAGCTTGTTGTCCATACCAAACCACCTTTATTGATATTGGTTGAAGTAATGTTTAACTCAAAACCCTTGTTGCTGATTTCGGCAGCATTGCTCCAGTAATTTGCAAAACCCGTTGTGCTTGGCAAAGCTAATTGTAGTAAACCATCACGAGTATATTTTGAATAAACGTTAAATTCAATACCCAAACGACCAGCCAAGAACGAAGCATCAACACCAATATTTACTTGGTTGGTTTTCTCCCAACGTAAATCTGGATTAGCTAATTGTTGCGGAGCTGTACCTGCACTGCCTTGATACGAAGCACCACCTGTCCACAAACCTTGTGCTGCAAAGTTGCCAATACCGTTTTGGTTACCAACGATACCATAACTAGCTTTAAGTTTTAGATCTGTTACTAAATCTACATTTTTCAAAAACTCTTCTTGTTTCAAACGCCAAGCTGCACCTACTGATGGAAAATAACCCCACTTGCGGTCTGCACCAAATCTTGAAGAACCATCCGCTCTTAAACTTGCATTGAAGAGATATTTGCCGTTAATGCTATAATCTGCTTTTGCAAAAAATGAAGCCAGATTGCTTTTACTCCAGTTTTGTGTACTAGTTGTAGTAGCTGCTGAAGAGATAATTTTGAAAGAATTGTTCGCAAATCCTCTACCTTCCGCATAAGTACGATTGAGTTGGTCACTTTGCAAAGTATTTCCGACCACAAAACCAAAACTATGTCCATTATCGAATCTTTTGCGATAGGTCAAAGTTTGTTCATTCAATAAGGTCGTGTATTGCGTAATAGAAGAAGTCGCCAAACCGCCTTGTGCGCCCAAAAGTAGGAAAGTATTCCAGTATTCTGATTCGTTATAGTTGTTGTAATCAGCACCCCAGCTTGATCTAAGCTTAAGGTTAGGGAGTAATTCTGCTTCGAAGTAAAGGTTTCCTATATATCGTAAACTAGTTGAGTTAACATCGTAATTTTGAAGTAATAAAGTTAAGTTGTCGAAACCCGCTCTTCCGACCAAAACGCCATTTTCATAAGGTGACAAATACGTCGGTGTATGAAGTGCAGCCTGTAACAAACCACCTTGAGGACCGTCACCTGCACGAGCTTGATTTCGATAAGTTCTTGTAAATAAGTTATTTACTCCGATAGTTAGTTTGTCGCTTACTCGTTGATCTAGGTTTACTTTAAAACTAGCTCTTGTGAAGTTAATAGGTTTTAAGATTGCTTCTTGAGAAGTAAAACCACCACCAATATAATACTTTGTACTTTTGGTACCACCAGTCAAAGCTATGTCATAGTTTTGTAAAGTAGCTGTTCTAAATGCCTCACTCAATCTGTCGTAGGTTTGTTGTTCCTCTGGCAAACCACGACCGCCTTCTGACACTGGTCTAAATGGACGGTTCGCAAAAGTTCTGTTGAGTGATGGCGTATCTTTACCTGTATTTACCCACCATTCGTTCACCAATTGCGCATGTTGTGGACCTGTCGTTAAATCCCATAGTTTGGCAGCTTTCGCCTGACCATAACTTGCACTGAAATTGATTTGTGGCGCTTGCTCATAATTTCCACGCTTTGTTGTAATCAAGACCACTCCATTCGCTCCTCTCGAACCGTAAAGCGCTGTAGCTTCTGCATCTTTCAGCACTTCGATACTCTGAATGTCATTAGGGTTAATATCAGCAATTGGCGAGGTCGATTTTCCTCCCGTACTAATCGACTGCAAGCTATTGCTATTGATAAATACACCATCAACCACATACAAAGGATCATTGTCAGCATTAATAGAGGTCGCTCCACGTACGCGAACATTCACGCTTTCACCTGGCACGCCTGTAGGTGATGAAATCTGTACACCCGAAACTTTTCCTTGTAATTGTGCATCGATACTTCCTACAGGAATAGAGTTGACTTCATTTGGATTTATTTTAGAAACCGAGCCAATCAAGTTTTTACGTTCTTGTGTACCATATCCAACCACCACCACTTCATTCAACTCTTTTGAACTATTGCGAAGCTCGATTGTTATGGTTGGTTTGGCTGCCACAAGTTGTTTTGACTCATATCCTACATAATTGATAATCAAAACATAAGGCAATTTTTGACCTGTACGAAAGTAAAATTCTCCATTTGAATCGGTGATGACACCATGCGTTGTACCTTTAATGCTAATCGAAGCTCCTATGAGAGGTTCTTTCGTTTTTTCATCAATAACAGTTCCTGATAACGTCGAGTTAATGGTTGCATCTGTTTTTTGTGCATAGGCTCCAACGGAGACAAACAAAATACAGATGATTGTCTGTAAAATGAGCTTTTTTTTCATTTAATTTGTGTTGGTTAATGTAAACAACAAGGTTTTAGGAAGCTTGTAACGAAAGCTCCTAATACACATTTATCGTACCTTTTGTAACCGAGTCATTCTTGTTGCCGCAAGAATGACTTTTTAAAGATACATATCTATACTAAAAATATAGACTATATAGATTAATTGTACAAATATAAATATTCAAATAAATGGAATCCAAATTTATGATTGAAAAAAGCGCACTTTTCGACTAAATTGGGTTTTATTAGGATAAACAACAGCAAGAACTACAACTATCAGTGAGGTATAATTGAATTTGTGAGATGCGTATTACTATCGTTTTATTGTGAGGTATTCCTCTGATACTTGTAAGGTTATTGCTTTAAAAGTTAAAAATATAACGACCTTTAACTCCGTAATTGGAAACGAAATAGACTTGTCACGACTGATATTTCGAAGATTCTCAAGGAATTTGGTTCTGGTACATTCTCGTTAGAAAATACGACCTCAGCAATTGACTTTTTACAAGCTGAAACGGGAAGATGACATAAATAATTGCCCACGATAAGGAAGACATTTCATCATATTTTGAGACACGAACACATAAAGTTGAAAAGGGTTTATATGTTCGTGTCGTCCGTTTTTAACCTAACTCTATTTCGTAAATAGTCTTAAATCCCATAACAAAAGTTTAATGATGACGATTATTTGTCTTCTAATATTATTAGTAGTTTTTGGTTTCGTCTGCTGTACTTTCCATACAGCTTGTGATTTTGTTTATTTGCTCTAAACTTCTGATGGAAGTTACTTCTACCATAATCTGTATGAATTTAATGAATGATTTAATCCTACTACCTCATCAATGACCGTGGTCATCGCCACCTTCCGCATTAGATATACTGGACTGAAGATAGTAAGCTCCCTTGATGACGATTTTTGTATTTGTAGGTATTTCTTGCAAAGGTGTTACCTGAACAAATCCCAACTGGGCCGTACCTGTTTTGACTTCTATCCTTTTAAAATGAAGGCTTTCTTCATGACCTTCATTTTCCTCCTTTTGATGATTTTTATTGACATGATTATCAGCAAATTGAATAAAAATAAATTCTTTCCCTTCTGCTTTAGCAACGGCTTCAATTGGTAAGGTATTTACCATATTTTTACCGATATCAATCAATGCATTAACATACATACCCGAAATAAGATTTGCGGTTTGATTATTGATATCTGCATGGACAGCCACAGATTTCGATTCGTTCTGGAAGGCCTTTCCAATACTAAAAATACGTCCCATAATCTCTTGATTGCTCTGATTGGTGAGTATGAATCTTACCGGTTGGCCTACTTTAATTTTGAATAAATCCTTCTCGTAAACCAGTAAATCTACATGCATTTTTGAGTTATCAACGATAGTAAACAGTGATACATTTGGCGAAATATTACTACCGATTTTAATATTCACATCAGTAATATAGCCCGCTATTGGCGACAAAATTGATTGTACTGAATTGTTTTCGCTTCCTCCCATGGCCAGATTTTGTTGAATAATCTGCAACTTACTCTCTGTAATTTTAATCTTGCTTTTGACGAGTTCTAGTTCTGACGAAATCTTTTGAAAAGCTTTTCTGGCAGTTACATTCTCATCGTTTAACACTTTTTGACGGGCAAAATCAAGTTCCAAATACTCTCTGTTTATTTTTGCTTGTTGTAATTCATCCAAAAGTTGAGTCTTTTGCAAACGCAAATTGTTGAAATCCAAACTCTGATAGGTAGCCAAAACTTGTCCTTTTTTGACGAATTGCCCCTCAATAACGGCAATAGACCTAATTATACCGCCCATAAAAACCGATACTTCTGCTTGGTTTTGTGGGGGCAATTTGGTGTAGCCATTCGCTGTAATGACTTCACTGAGATTTTTTTGCTCAAATGAGCCAAGCAAAATATTGATGGCTTTCGCTTGAGTGGTACTAAGCTCTACTACGTCCGTTTCATCGTGATGCTCCTCTGCTTTATTTTCTTCACTTTTTTTGTTACAAGCCATTAGCGACAAGCATACGAACAAGCCTACTATTATATTTTTATATGATTTATTCATGTTTCTGATAATTAATTATTTAGCAAAAATTGGATGTTAATGGTATTCTGGTTGAAGGCGTTGATAACCGCTAAATATCGTTGGCGGATACTTAGCACAGTTTCCAAACTCTGTAGGTATTCAACATAACCTATCTCACCATTTTGATAGGCTTTCGTGCTTTTCTGGGTAATCAGGTCGGCATTGACCAAAGCTGTATTTTGATAATAATCCAACAGTGATTGATTGCTTTTTTGCTCCTGTAGCGACTGAAGGAGTTTACTTTCTAAGTTGTTTTTTAGTAGATGAGCATATTTGTCCTGCACCATGATCTGAATATCCGACGCTTGGATTCGTGCTTTTGAAGCCTTCGCAAAAACGGGAATACTAACACCAATAGTTCCTCCTTGGAATCGAGGTGCGCCATTGTAATACACAGTTTGGGAATTCACCTCTTGATTACCTGTAAGTGATTGTAGAAAATAGCCAATCGAAAAATCTGGTTTTAGACTTGCTTTTTCTAGATTCCTGAAAGTATTAGCTGTAGCTACTTGTTGAATTGCTAGTTTTAAACTAGGATTTTGATGAATCAAAGCTGTATCCATCGCAGTAATTGGAAGAGGTAAAAACTCTTCCTCTGCTATATCAACTACTTCATTCATATTCAAAAGTGTCTTCAATCGCATCAATTCGCTGATGATATAGCTCTCATTTTGCTTGCGTAGTTGTAGAAACTCCTGCTGTTTTGCTTCTGCCGTTGTACGTTCTATCAAGTTACTTTCCCCTGTGCTAAGTTTTAGTTTTGAGACTTTCACGAACTCAAGTAAATACTCATCAAGTTTTAGCAACACGGTATTCAAGGATTTTAAATACAGGATTGTATTCCAAGACTGCTTAATTTGATAGGTTATTTCTTGTTTGGTAATCAACGATTTTATCTCAACTTCCTTTATTTGAGCATTTATTTGTTGTTTTTTGGCTTGAAATATAAATGGAGAAAAGGTTTGAGAGATACTGAAATTTTGGTCAAAACTCTTGGTGTTATATTGACCAATCATGGCATTTAGATCAGTTTTGGGCAGTTCTCTTGCCGTGGGTTTTAATTGATTTTGAACCCTAATCTCTAACTCACTTGCTTGAATAGCTAAATTGTTAGATAGTCCAATTTCGAGGGCTTTCCGCAAGGTCAATTTTACTTGTGCAGAAGCGCTGTTTCCTCCTAAGCAAAGTCCAATGGCAATAAGAATGGTAGCTTTAGGACTTGTTTTAAATTTAGAACTTCCTTCCAACAAGAGGTATAAAATTGGTAAAACTATTAGTGTCAATAACGTTGCAATTACTAAACCTCCAATTACTACTGTTGCCAAAGGTTTTTGAACTTCAGCACCAGAGCCATTGCTGAGAGCCATCGGTAAGAAGCCCAATGAGGCTACTGCTGCTGTCATAATAACAGGTCTTAAACGAACTTTTGTCCCTTCACGAACTCTCTCGAGCACATTTTCCCAACCTTCAGATTTGAGCTGATTGAAATAGCCAATCAAGACAATTCCATTGAGAACGGCTACACCAAATAAGGCAATAAAACCAATGCCTGCTGAAATACTGAAAGGCATCCCACGAAGGCTCAAAGCAAGTATTCCACCAATAGCAGATAAGGGTATTGCAGTAAAAATCAGTACCGATTGCTTGATGGAATTAAACGTAAAATATAACAATACGAAAATCAACAACAGAGCAACTGGTACGGCCACTGTCAAACGTTTGTTGGCTTCAATTAAGTTTTCGAATTGTCCACCATAGGTAACATAATATCCTTCAGGTAATTTTAGTTTGGCGTTGAGTCGTGCTTGTATTTCTTTGACCACACTTTCTACATCTCGACCACGAACATTTAAGCCGATAACGATTCTTCTGCGACCGTCTTCTCGACTGATTTGTGCTGGTCCTTGCTCAAAATTGACATCTGCAATTTGTTCAAGCGGAATTTGATTTCCGTTTGGTAGGCTTACGAAAATATTCTTTACATTCGATATATCCTGTCTGAAATCCCTATCAAGACGAACCACCAAGTCGTATCTTTTTTCTCCTTCATATACTTTGCCTGTGGCTTCCCCAGCAAACCCAGTGCGTACTACTTTATTCAAATCCCCTACATTTAGACCGTACAAAGCTAATTTATCGGGATTATATCTTACCGTAATTTGAGGCATACCCGTAACCTGCTCCGATTTTACATCGGCGACGCCCTCAATATTCCCGATTAATCCGATGACAGAAGTCGCTGTAACGGCCAATTTCTCTAAGTCTTCTCCAAATATTTTGATAGCAACATCGCTTCTTACTCCTGTCATCAATTCGTTGAATCGCATTTGAATAGGCTGCGAGAGTTCAAAATTAGTACCTGGTATTTGTTCCATTTCCTCTTTCATCAGGTCTGCCAGCGCATAGAAGTCTTTCGTCGTGGTCCATTCTTTTTTGTTTTTAAGAATGACAATTAAATCACCACTTTCGATTGGCATCGGGTCAGTAGGTATTTCGGCTGAACCAATTTTGGAGACTACTTCGACCACTTCAGGAAATTTCGCTTTTAGAATTTTTTCTAACCTAGTTGAAGTTTCTATGCTCATATTGAGCGAACTACCATTGGCATTTCTAAAGTTAATGGCAAAATCACCTTCCTCGAGTGTCGGAATAAACTCTCCTCCCATTCGACTAAAGATAAATGCAGCTATCGCAAATAACCCTACAGCAGTACCAAGTATAAGTTTTTTTATTTCGAAAGATTTCTCTAAAACTGGCTGGTAATACTGGTAAATCTTGTCGATGATTTTATCAGAAATGTTCTTTTTATGAGAAATTTTCTTGCTTAAAAACAAGGCAGAAGCCATTGGTACATACGTTAGTGATAGGATAAAGGCTCCTAAAATTGCAAAAGATACGGTTTGAGCCATTGGCTTAAACATCTTCCCTTCGGTACCAACCAACGCCAAAATAGGGAGATAGACAATTAAAATAATAATCTCACCAAAAGCTGCACTACTTCTGATTTTGGTGGCCGCTGAAAGTACTTCATGATCCATTTGTTGGTCATCCAATAAGCCCTCTTTATTTTGATGCAAACGGTGGATTACCGCTTCAACAATGATCACAGCACCATCCACAATCAATCCGAAGTCTATTGCTCCCAGACTCATCAAATTACCACTGACTCCGAAGAGATTCATCATACAAACCGCAAAAAGCAAGGCCAAAGGAATTACTGATGCAACCAATAAGCCCGCTCGCCAATTCCCTAACAAAAGAACTAATACGAAAATGACTATGAGTGCTCCCTCTAAAAGGTTTGTCTCTACTGTACTAATAGCATTGTTTACCAATTTGGTTCTATCGATAAAAGGCTCTAAATCAACTCCTTTAGGTAGCGACTTTCTAATTTGTTCTACTTTGGCTTTAGTACGATTAACTACTGCCGAGGAGTTTTCGCCTTTTAACATAAGTACCATTCCTCCTACTACCTCTCCCTTTCCGTCTTTGGTAACGGCACCATAGCGCAGTGCAGCCCCTTCTTGCACACTGGCAACATCCCGAATCAATATTGGAATCCCATTGCTTGTCTTTACTACAATCTTTTCAATATCCGCTACACCCTTCACCATGCCCAATGCTCGAATAAAATAGACATAGGGTTGCTTATCGATATACGCACCGCCTGTATTCTCATTATTAATTTCGAGTGCATTAAAGATTTCGGTAATTGTAGTATTCATACTTTTGAGACGGTCGGGTTTCACCGCAATCTCATATTGCTTCAAAGCTCCTCCCAAAGTGGTCACTTCAGCAATGCCAGGAGTTCCCAATAATTGTGGCTTCACAATCCAATCCTGAATACTCCTGAGCTTCGTTGCATCGTACTGTGTTTCATATCCTTTTTCAGCAAAAAGGACATACTGATAAATTTCCCCAAGCCCAGTACTAATTGGGGCTAGCTCTGGCAGACCAACACCTTTGGGGATTAGGGTTTCTGCTTCTTTGAGCTTCTCGCTCATTTGAGCTCTGGCCCAATAAATATCTACGTTTTCCTCGAAAACCAAGGTGATAACACTCAGTCCAAATCGACTAAAAGACCTCATTTCTACTATCTTCGGGATAGTTTTCATGGTTTGTTCGATTGGATAGGTGATAAACTGCTCTACCTCCTGAGTGGCCAATGTTGGGGCCGTAGTAATTATTTGAACTTGATTATTGGTAATATCTGGAAGGGCGTCGATGGGTAATTTGCGAAGGTTATAAACCCCGACAACTATCAAGGACACGGTAAGTAAGCCCACAATAAATTTATTCTTTATTGAGAACGCGATAATATTATCTAACATGAAAATGAAGATTTACTAATTGAAAATTAGGCTATAGATGTACATGATCATTCCAGCATTAAGTCGATATAGTTCAACTCAAAGCTCGAAATCTCCGTACTACAAATTGTCAAATGAGTTAAATCTTGGGCGGTTGCCAGATATTTCCGTAGAAATGAGAAGTAAATGAATTTATATAAGAGAAATTGGTTTTATCCAAACAGTTACAAAGCACGGATTGTGCGTCATAAAAATTAATTTTTGCTTCAAAAACAAAGCTCCCACAACAGCCACAAACGCAAAAGGGAGAACATAAATCACAAGATTCTTCTTGGTGAGAATGCGTGCTATGAGAATTATTATCATAAATATATGATGTAGCACCAACCGATGATACATTTTCGTCCTTATCAGTACACGGTAGACATGATAGGGCGAAAACATAAAATGCAAGTATGATGTTCAATAATCTCATGGTACAAAATTAGATAAAAAACCAATGCAACAGGGTTTCAACTCACAAAAGAGATTTTTTTTAGCATAGAATCTATTTTATGATGCAGTGTTTTATTAACGCTAAAAACCTCTTTTAGTTGGCTTACTATGCTGATTTTTAGATTGAATAAATACGCACTAGTTAGAATATTTCATTGTTTGGTGTAAGTTATTAGGCAATAATTAAATTTATTTTCCCTGTTTTAGTCTACGGCTTAAATCATATCAATACAATTTTATTTTGCATTTATACTTATAACTATTTGATCATTGAGTCATACTAATGAGCTACTATACTTTATGTATCTTGAAATATAAAGTATAGTAGCTACAATATTGAAAATAATAATTCTCTAGTATTTGTAATGTTGTGTGGCAAAGCTAAAAGGGCATTAGCAAAATTACCCTTTAATCTTCGTCACAGCTATCATATCCATACCTTCACGAATTAACTTTATTTTACCATTCTCTGCCACAAGTCTACCCATATAAAGTTGTTTGTATGGTTTACCATCAAACAGTGTATCGACCTCATATTCAGCAAACACTTGCTCTGGCGTATCTATTAATAATTGAATATTTATAAAATGAAAGCCTGGAGCTTGTTTGAGTAATCCTGTCAACATTTTTTCTATCGCATCATTTCCCTTTGTACGGTAATTGCCATTCAGGGATTTCAAATATGGTAATTCTATGGCTCCATCTTCAGCAAATAATCGAGCAACATCTTTCGGAGTTTGAATTTTTTCTAAATACTCATAGAGCAATTCTTTAGCGGTTTTCATATTTGTAGTAATGTTTAGTATTTTAGATCACAATTATTATGCACTGTATTTAGCTTGCCATTTGGCTTTTATTTCAGCTCTAGCACGAATGAATTCTACATCTGTTCCTTCGGCAATCGCATCCAATGGGAAACGTAATGGGCGAGTACCTTCTTTCAATTGGATAAGCTCTAAAATGCCATCTGAAATCGTTTGTGGATTCATGTTGTAAGTTGCCATTTTACCAAACAGATTAGCTCCTAGGGCATTAAAATGCTCTGTGGCAATCGGATCATATTCCTTTGCAATAGCTTGTTTATCTGCGTGAACCCCTGCTTTTACGCCTGAATTCATCTCGGTTGGATATACCCCCGGTTGTATGGATACGTTTTCGATATTGAACTGTTTTAGCTCATCTTGTAAGCCTTCCGTGATGGTTTCCACGCCAAATTTTGAGGCAAAGTAAGGAATCATAAATGGTAATGTATGCCCACTAGCCCCTGTTGTAATATTGATAATCAAACCATTCTTTTCTTTACGCATTGAAGGTAAAACGGCTTGGTACATACGTATTACACCATAAAAATTCACCTCGAACATTTGACGTATTTGATCGATGCTATAAGCTTCTAATAGCCCAAAACCTGCTACTGCTGCATTATTAACTAATACATCAATTTTTCCATGTTTTGCCAAAATTGCATTTATCGCCTGCTTTACAGATTCATCCTGTGTTACGTCGATATCAACAACCTCAATATTGGAAATTAAGCTCAGCTCTTTTGCTACAGCCTCATTTTTTCCTTTTGTGCCACGCATTCCTGCAATCACAGTATAGCCAGCATTTGCTAATGTAATCGAAGTAAGTTTTCCAAAGCCTGTACTTGTTCCGGTAATTAAAACTGTCTTGTTCATCTTGATTAATGTTTAATTGTTGTTTGATGATACAAAGTTGCAAAGCAGAGGGTCTAGTTTTCGTTGATAAAAACTTGAAAAAAAAGCAAACAAATGTCAATGGTTTAGCATTTTTAGTGTTGCCTAAAGGGTATTGTAGGACAATAAAATATGAGTCATCCCGAATTTTTAGGATTGGGATTATTCTCCACGTTTTTATCAAAAAAGCGGTCGAAAAACATTTTTCGACCGCTTTTTTGATGCTACTATGCTATATATAACCTGACTTAAGACGCAATCATTGCGTCTCTACTACGAGATTACAAATTTTTATATAATCGCTAAATTCGGGATGGCTCATGAGAGATGAGGCTTTCTATGAACTAATTTACAAACACATAAAGTTGTTGTATTTTACCATTTTGAATCACAAATAAATCCATTCCAGAAACTGCGTTAGGTCGAGTTGTTGAACCTACTTGCCAGAATAATCGGGCAATATTATGATGCGTTTCTAGCTTTATAGTACGAAATCTATAGTCTGGATTCTTCTGTTGTAGACTATTAACAAATTCATTAATCTCATTATAACCAGTCGCAACAAAATGACGATCCACCATCTCTATATTCGGGGCATATACTTGATTCATTAACACATTACGTTTAGACAGATTTTTTTCGTTCCAAATCGCTAGATGTTGCTTAATTAAGGTCTGCGTTTCATGGGCTGATGGAAGATTGGAATCTGAGCTTCGAGACTTTATTTCATTATTCTTAGGAGACCAAAGAATCGCCTTAGGATGGTGCTTTTCATATCCTTTCCCATTCGGATACGACACCAACTCCATTTTTGAACCCCAAGGTGTTTCAAAGTACACCCAGCTTTCACCTTCAGTATCTCCGGAGGGCATCAGAAATGGATCTCCTAAAACTTTTACTCCCTTACTTTTTAAATAAGCAACTCCAGCCGTAATGTCATTTGTATAAAATGCTATATGAGTCGCACCAATATCATCGCCGCCTGGTTGTTGCTGATTTCCCTGATTATTTTGATACTCAAACAACTCAATGTTTGCTCCAGTACCAGCTAAAATCATCTTTATCGTGACTGCCCCTGTCCCTAACTGCATATAGTTATTCTTTTTCCAGTTGTCATCTAATGAAACAGGACCTAATTGTGTAACGGGCGTAAACTTTAGCACATCTGTAAAAAAAGCTACCGCCTTTTCTAAATTTGGCACATTGATACCCACATGGTCTATGCCGATAATACCTACATTTTGCTGTTGTGAAAAGGCATTGTGATAAAGTCCTGAGACAAAGAGAATACCTAATGTTAGGGAAGTTCTAATAAGGTTATTTACCTTTTGCTTGAATGTTGTGTTCATCGTTATGAAAAGTTAATTGTGATTTGATGATACAAAATTGCAAAAGGTAATTGCCGTTTTTCGTTGACAAAAACTTGAAAAAAAAGCAAACAAATATCAAGTAAATAGACTATCAGCCTATTATTTTTTAGCAGAATTCCTTCTTATTCTTGTCAATGTTTCAGGAGTAATGCCTATGTAAGATGCTATCATGTGTTGGGGAATACGATTGGCTATCAAAGGAAACTTTGTGAGAAAATATTCATATTTTTCCTCGGCTGATAAGCTAATATTTGCGTTTATTCTACTTTGAGAAACGATAAAACTTCTTTGCAGAATCGTGTTAACAAGGTTATTCAATTGTGGAATATTTTGACATAAGTTGTCAAAATTATTCTTTTCGATTAAGATGATTTCAGAGTCCTCAATGGCATCAATATTATACTTTGACGGCGAGGCATTCATCAAACTTTCACGATCACCAGTCCAATAATTTTCTGGCGAAAAATTCATAATATGTTCTTGACCTTTATCATCTACTGTAAAAGTTTTTAGAAAACCTTTACATACAAAAGCATTATATTTCCAAGTATCACCTTCCTGCAACAGATATTGCCTTCGACGAAGTTTCTTCTGTATTGCCACCGCTCGTATCATTTCAATTTCGACATCAGAAAGGGTAATACTTGCATGAAGGTATTTTATAAAACTATCAAAAATTGTACTTTCTAACATGAATCATTGTTTGGTTGTATGAGAAACACCTAATTTAAATCTCGAATAAATTTGGTTTAGCGATGATAATTTCACTACAAATGTACAGGGTTTGCCCACACTTAGAAGAAAATAAGGCTCTAATTGTTGTCTTACTTCACAAAAGTAATAAGTATCTAAGACAGTCTATCCTAAGGATGATTGTATCGCTCAATGTAGATATTTTGCATTGGTTTTCCTTGATGAATATTTGAAATACTATGTCATCAGGCTCCACTTCTCTGCTAGTTTTGTGTATATATACTTAGGGTTAATATCCTCTGTATCACGCTATTTGATTTTCTTGAATTCGCTAGCTTTCATGCCACCATAGCGTTGATACCATTTTCTATAACGATGATGTCTAAGGACTTACCAGAATCAAATTCCTTGAGAACATTCGAAACATCATTGCTAGAAAATACAACGTCAGCAATTGACTTTTTACAAGCTGAAATGGGAAGATGACATCAATAATTGCCAGTGATAAGGAAGACATTTCATCATATTTTGCGACACGAACACATAAAGTTGAAAAGGGTTTATATGTTCGTGTCGTCCGTTTTTAATCTAACTCTATTTCGTAAATAGTCTTAAATCGCATAACAAAAGTTTAATGATGACGATTATTTGTCTTCTAATATTTTCAGTAGTTTTTGGTTTAAATATAATTTTTCTTTTCCCACTTTTACTGATTTCAAAAAACCGTTTTCCTCTAATGTCATTAAGTAATTACCAACAGTTTTGGGATTTCCGATATTTTCATCAATCAAGTGTTGACGTTTTGTGTAAGGTAAACGGAACAAAATCTCAATCAGGTCTTTTGAGTAAATCTTGGGCAGTTTGTTTTTGATTTCGTCTGCTGTACTTTCCATACAGCTTGTGATTTTGGTTATTTGCTCTAAACCTCTAATGGAAGTTACTTCTATCATATCCAACATATATAAAATATAGTTTTCCCAATCATCATTTTCGGTCACGTTACGCAAACTTGCATAGTACGATGCTTTATTTTTGATGATATAATCACTCAAATAAATTGCGGGAATGTCAAGTAAGCCTGAGAGTTTGAGATACAATAATAATAAAATTCGCCCCGTCCTGCCATTGCCATCTGAAAATGGGTGAATTGCTTCAAACTGATAATGCATGATTGCCATTTTTATCAGCGGATCAATCACGTCATCTTCGTTGATGAACTTCTCTAAGTTTGATAACTTTTCTCGAATGATAGATTCTCCACTTGGTGGTGTAAAAATTACTTCTCCTTGCGGATTACTTAATGTGGTTCCCGGGGTGTTTCGAATGGAAGCTGTATTTTGTTTTACACATTGAACAATTTTTATACAAAGATTTGTCGTGATAAAAGGCTTCGTCTTTAACTCTTCCAATCCTAGCCAGAGAGCTTCTTTATAACTTAATACTTCTTTGGTTGCCGAATTCTCAGTCTTTTTGTCTGCAATTAAAGATTGGTATAGTTCATCGTTAGTTGTTATGATATTTTCAACTTCAGAACTGGCTTTTGCTTCTTGTAAATATATCGTGTCTAAAAACAACGTAGGATTAGGCAGGTTCAAGAGGGTTCCGTTTAATTGGGCTAATGCCCTACCAGCGGAAATTGTTTTTTTCAGGATAGTTTTAGTTTCAATATCTACCTTTGGAGGTAACAATGGTAGGTCATTGTACGGTATTTTGCGGTCGAAATTCCCCATGTCATCAATGATATTTTTACTCTCGTTTTGAATACAAGAGTAAAAATACGAACAATTTACTCTTGTTTAATACATAAGGGTAATTTTTACTCTCGTTCGTTGTGGAACTATCATAATATTTATGACTGGTTGCTTTTAAGATGAATCCTAAAATATCCTCTGTACATCTTTACCTAAAAAATGGGGAATTTCGATGTATTTTGAGCAGGTTTTTACTCTGTAGTTTCCTAGACTCATACTATACTTTCCAACTCTACCGCAACTGGGACGAAAATTTTTGACGAGTGCGAGAGGAGTAATTAAAAGTCTTATTTGATGTGATTTTCTTGACTTTTGCTTGTATAGATCAAAACAAAAAAAGCTTACTTTAGAATCTGAGCGATCAGTCAGCGTGCGATTCAAAAATAAACAAGGATATGCTCCTTTTAGAACATATCCTTGCGTTGATTTTAAGTCATCAGGAAATGGAATTCTTTTAAATAACCTCCTTCTCAAGGCTATTCAACAATCCATTCATAAATACCTGCAGCATTTTTTTCGGCTAATTTTACTTCAAGTTTAATGGCTGTGGTTACTACTGGCTTAAAACGAACTTCGTTGGCTGTTCCTTTTTCAACCCCGTAACTTGTGGTTGTTTCTACAGGTTTCCATTCTCCAGCTTTGTCTTTGTAATACACAGTCCAGTTTTCAGGCACTTTACAACCGCCCCACGGCTTATCATCAAACCAATAAACGGTAGTGCTGCTTACTGTTTTTTCGGAATCAAACTCATACGTAAGCCATTCCTTTGAACCTTCTTTTGGCCACCAATGATAATAAGGAATGGTACGGTCGTTGGCATCTTTGGGTAACAAACCATCGCTGATAGCCTTGATATTTTTGGCATTGTGAGACGCTCCAATTTTACTTTCAGATGCAACTGTCGGAGGCATGGCAGGACGTACAACGCCCAAATCGGTCGATAACCATACCGCCATGTCGCCACTTCCACGGTGCGCCCAAGCATAATAAGGTATCAGTTTGAGCTTTACCTCTTTTGTAATCAACTTACCATCACCTGCGTAGCTCAATGCTTGAGCTTGTGTCTGAATTGAGTTAATACCGTAAAGCAAATCTTGATTTTCTTGTACTTCAAAGGATGATTTTTTATTAAAAATCACACTAAAAATATTGAAATCATTATCTGCCCATTCAGCGCAATAGACAATAGGACCACGCTCGATAGCTACCTTGCCGCGGTCAGCTTCAACAACTTCATTGGCTTTTACCATACGTGGCTGCATATCGAAATGTACTTCTACTTGGTCACCCTTTTTCCAGATACGATTTATGCTAAAATACCCTTTTTCGAGTGTACTAGTAACTACTTCACCATTTACTTTAATGGCATAACTCAATGCCTTTTTGTCGGCATAACTATACAAATTACTGGCTGCAACACTTCCTTGTACCCAACCTGGCACACGAAGTTTTAGGGTAAACTCTTGTTGTTTGGCAGGCGATACTTCCAAATTAATATCGCCTTTCCATGGATAACCCGTACTTTGTTTGAGTTGTACGGTTTTGCCATCGACACTAATGGCAGCACTATTTGCCATAAATAAGTTAACATACAAATCATTATCGCGAACAGCATACACATAACCCGGAACTGAGGGAATAAAACGACAGATATTAGATGGGCAACATGCACAACCAAACCAAGGCTGACGTTGGTGTTGTCCGACAGACTCAAGTGGATTAGGGTAAAAGAACCCACCGCCGTCTAAGGATACACCAGAAATTAGCCCATTATAAAGTGAGCGCTCTAGAACATCATAATATTTGGCATCGCCGTGGAGCAAGAACAAACGATGATTTAAATACACATTGCCAATCGCCGCACAGGTTTCGCAATATGCCGACATATTTGGTAATTCGTGGTTGTGACCAAATGCTTCGCCGTGATTTGTAGCACCGATACCGCCTGTAATGTATAGTTTTTTGCTAACAATATTATCCCAAATTCGGTCGATTGCTTCGATATACCCTTTGTCGCCAGTAAGCGCTGCCACGTCTGCCATACCAGAGTACATATAAGCTGCACGAACCGCGTGCCCAACGGCCTCATCTTGCTCTAAAACAGGTTTATGCGATTGGCTGTATTCTTCTTTCACCAAGGTATGCCCTCTTTTGTCTAACAACAACTTAGCTAGATTGAGATAGTTGATATTGCCCGTAACAAGATATAATTTAGACAAAGCCATTTCAGCAATCTGGTGACCTGACACTACCATCATTTGCCCCGGTTTGTCCCCTACTTCACGTACCGCACAGTCGGCATATTTGATAGCTATATCCAAAAAGTTTCTTTTGCCTGTAGCCTGATAATGAGCAATAGCCCCCTCAATCATGTGTCCGAGGTTATACAATTCATGGCTTAAATCTTCTTCCTTTTCCCAACGTTTTGAGCCCGCCCATTCATGAGGATGTTTGGGATTCATGGTGCGAAATGTGTAAAGATAGCCATCAGGCTCTTGGGCTTTTGCAACAATCGCCAATACGCTATCGATGTATTTATCTAACTTTTTGTTGGGATAGGTTTGCATTAAATAACTAGCCCCTTCGATGGTTTTATACACATCCGTATCGTCGAAGGTAAAGCCCTCTACTTTATTAAACTCGCTAGGCTTGGCGGCCATCTGAAAATTTTTGTAACGACCCGTTTCTTCACATTTACTAAATGCCAAAGGAATGGTTACTTCACGGCTAGCTTTGAGGCGTTGCCCCCAAAAAGCATCCGTCACTTTCACAGAAGTGAATGGCACAGGTGCAATAGGATACCCTGCGTTTTTCTTTTTTTGCCCTTGCACAACCAAACTACAAAGTACGAGCAAACCTATTAATAACTTATGCATAATAAAACTGTTGAATGTGAATATTACTCTTATTAATTAACTGTCAATCTAACACTTGAAATCATTTAAGTTTGGGGAAAGAATCATATATCAAAAATGGAAAGCTATCTCTCTTCGGAGACACAACTTTCCATTTTAGGCTTTGATAATCAATGTTATATCTTGAAAAATATCAGATTGATTATTTAGCTTTCGGCTTTCAGGTATGGGCATTCGGCAAAACATATCTATCGTTACTAAAAAATATTTTAACACTCTTTGCCTTGTGCCTGTTGCCTAGTGCCTCAACACATAACTTAAATCTTATTTTGCACGATTACTCAATTATAGCCAGGGTTTTGCTTTAAGTTTTTATTGGCATTCATCTGGCTTTGTGGTATCGGAAACAAGGCTCTAAATGCCCCGTTTGGTTTGTGCGAGAACCATGATTTTGTGGTATACACTCCAAAACGGATTAAATCTTGCTTTCTGTGGTGTTCGCCTACAAATTCCCAAGCTAACTCATCAAGCATTCCTCCGTATTTAATGTCAGCGCCACCTTCAAGTTTGGTGATTTTTCCATAAGAATATTCGCCATATTTATAGGCACTTCCACCTGCCAACTTAGCGCCAGTTACTGTAGCTTTTGTTGGGTTGGTTTTGAAAGCTCTAGCACGAACTTGACTTACAAGAGCAGCAGCTTCATCGGCTTTTCCTGTTCTCAACAAGCACTCAGCTTTAATCATCAAGGCATCAGCGTAGCGATAAAAAGGTACATCGTTTGAAGTATTCGAGATATTTTTCTCTCCGATTTCATATTTTACCATTCTATAACCTTCATTATACTCCGTACCATCCACTTCTGACATATAATTGATGTATTCGAACTGCTTGCCATTGTCCATAATTGGGGCACCTGCCTTCGTGTATTGTGGACCACCTAACCATGAATCTTTCAAACGACTATCTCCTGGCTCATAGGTATCGATAAATTGAGGAATACCACCACTACCTCCCCATGGAGAACCTTCTAAGTTGAACGTACTTTGACTCAAACCATACAAGGTTTTGTAAGGATAATAAGAAGCGCCTTTTCCTCCAGGATGTTTGTTATCAAACGGAATAGAGAATATTTCTTCTGGGTTTGCCTCATTTGCAATAGCAAAAGCATCCAAATAGTTAGGATTTAAGCTAAACTTATTGCTATTAATAATATCATTTACTTCGCTCAACGCTTCAGTCCATTTTGGTGTACCAATATACACTTCAGAGTTAAGATAAAGTTTTGCAAGCGTCATTTTGGCTGCCCATTTAGTTACTCTTCCGTAGGTAGCCACCGAATTATCATCTTTTAAAGAAGGAATAGATTCTTTTAATTCTTTTTCAATAAAAGCATAAACTTCTTGATTTGTGTTCTGAGTAGGCAAGAAACCCTCAGGATGCTCGAATATGGTATCGATAGGTACATTTCTGAAATTATCGTACAATAAATAGTAATAAATGGCACGTAAAGCTCTTAATTCATTAATGTAAATTTCAGGTTTGTCAATCCCCTTGAGGTTTTCAATTTGATAAATAGCTTTATTGACATAGTTAACTCCCGTATAACACTGATACCAAAGACCTTCAGCGTGTTCGAGGGTAGTTCCCCAAGTATGTTTGTGCATAGTAATATACAAATCACCCCAACCGATGCCGTTTCTGAAAGGTGTTACAATCAAATCGGAGGATTCTTCATAGACATCAAATAGACCGTTCCATCCCCAATATACGTCTCTCAATTGAGCAAATGAAGGAGCCATAATACTTGACAAATCAGAGGCTGACAAAATGGTTTTTTCAGCTACGACTTTATCATAAACCGTTTCATCTAAGTTTGTACACCCAGCCAATAATAACCCAGTGCAGATAGAAGTTACTCGAAAGAATTTAGTTATATTTTTCATCGTTAGTTCTCTTAAAAGTTAACATTAACGCCCAAAGTAAATGTTCTTACCGTCGGATATTTATCACGGTTGTCGAAGCCTGGTGTTCTCAAATCGTTCACAGCGATTTCAGGATCTATTCCTTTGTATTTGGTAAAAGTTGCCAGATTGGTTCCAGATACAAATAGTCTCATTGACTTGATAAAAGGAATTTTCTTGGTATTCAGGTTATAGCCAATGCTTGCATTATCGATTTTTACATAATCTCCGTCCTCAATGTAATAGCTCACGTAAGTTTGCGAATAATTCAGCTTGGTTTTACCATAAATTTTATCCTGTGCCGTGGTCAACATATTATAGTTGATATTCGGATTTTCGTAGAACATACGTTGACCGTTAAGGATTTGGAAACCAAACGCTCCATTAAATTGGACGCTAATGTCAAAGTTCTTGTATTTGATATAGTTAGTCCACCCTGCTCTAAAACTTGGAATACCATTACCCAGATATTGCTTACTTTTATCATCACCGTACAAATCAGGTGTTAATGTTTTTCTTGTACCGTCTGCTGTTTCAATAATCCATTTGCCATCATCGGTGATGTCAACAGATTTGAGTCCCCAAAAATTACCGATAGGTTGTCCTACTTCGAGGCGGTGTGTCGAGAAAGAAATAGGGTCTCCAGCATCACCTACATTTAAGAAGTCTCCTTCAATTTTGTATAAATCGTTTGAAAGGCTAAGTAATTTGTTCTGATTATGCGAAAATGTTAGACTTGTATTCCACTCAAAAGAGTTAGTTCTTACAGGGCTACCATTCAAGAGAATTTCAATCCCCTTATTTTCCATTTTACCCACGTTTGCCAAAGTTGTTCCATACAAGTTTGGTGGTTGTGGCACGCTATATTCCCAAAGCATATCTTTGGTTTGTTTATTGTACAAATCGATGCTACCATTGATTCGGTTTTTCAAGAAAGAGAAATCTATCCCTATGTTTACCTCCTGAGATTTTTCCCAACGTAAATCTGGGTTTGGGTTACTCGCTGCCACTAAGCCTTTAACCCATTTACCATTATCATAAAAATCGCCCTCATACTTCAGCAAAGTTTGTGACAAGTAAGAACCTCCAACGATTACCCCTGTTTCGCCATAACCCGCACGTAACTTCAAGTTGTTAACTCCTCTAACGTTTTTCATAAAAGGCTCGTTGCTGATGGTCCAACCAGCCGACACCGCAGGGAAAAGTCCCCATTTGTTGTTATTCCCAAATTTTGAAGAACCTTCATTTCTGATACTTGCTAATAGATGGAATCGGTTATCAAAACCATAACTAGCTCTTCCAAAGAAGCCAATCAATTTATCATCGCTTTTTGAAGAACCCATTGAAGCCGTTCCATCTTTCAAAGCATTACCTGCACCGATATTGTTGTAAGTGAAAGCATCTGTAGGAAAATCATAATTGTAGATAAATGATCCGTCTGCCACATTGTATTGATAGCTATAACCACCTAACACGCTAAAGTCATGTTTACCAATGGCTTTAC
The DNA here is from genome assembly GCF_030056655.1 of Flectobacillus rivi. Taxonomy (NCBI): domain Bacteria; kingdom Pseudomonadati; phylum Bacteroidota; class Cytophagia; order Cytophagales; family Flectobacillaceae; genus Flectobacillus; species Flectobacillus rivi. Next base: position 14,158 of record NZ_JASHIE010000023.1, on the reverse strand, counting down.
TATATCTTGAAGTGGCTTCTAAGATGTCTGAACTATTTTTGCTGTTTGATACCGTTGCTACCCCATTTTTACCCCCGTAAACGTTCGAGATATTCTTTTTGGTTTCGTAAGAACCGTTGAAGGAAGTATTCTTAAGCGAAGAAACAGTCAAGGTACTTACCCAACCAGGCAACAACGTAAGGGTTAGTCCTCCCGTGATTCTTGTGTAAGCCGATTCTCCCATTTGATCCGTTTCGACGATACTTGCCAAAGGGTTAGAATATTGGAAACGACGCGTTTGAGTCCAATCTCCATTATCATCTTTAGGGCGAGCTGTTGGGTTTCTAATCAATGCTTGTCGGTAAATATTGCCATCAAATGCACCTGTTTGATAAGTACCTCTAACGATATTGAAATTGAATTTGAGTTTATCGTTAAACATATAATGATTCATATCAAATGAAATTTTTAGCTCCTTATTGTAAGAATCTAAAAATACCCCTTGCTGGTCTCCATAGTTAATATTGGCAACATAATTAGACTTAGCCGAACCTCCTTTGAAGTTCAAGTTATGATTGGCAATTAGGGCTTTTCTCGAAATTTCGGATAACCAGTCTGTAGCATATCCTTCGTCCACAAAGGGCATTTTTACATTATTGGCAAGCAAGCTTCTTAATCCGCTAGCATTTAAAAAGTCCGCTTTCTTTGCAAAGCTTGAAGTAGCGATATTAAAGGAATAAGAAAGCGTATTGGGCATATCTTTTTCCGCCGACTTAGTGGTAATCAAGATTACACCATTGGCGCCACGTGTACCATAAATCGCAGAAGCTGAGGCATCTTTCAAAACGTCGACAGAAGCAATATCATTGGGAGCCACACTGTCAAATGAGCCTGGCACACCATTAATCAAAATCAAAGGTGCTGAACTTCCTTGAAGCGAAGCAATCCCACGTAAGGAAACTGAAGGACCAGCAAGTGGGTCGCCTGAACCATTGGAAATACTCAAGCCTGCGATTTTTCCTTTAATTAATTCTGAGGCATCTCTTACAACCCCTTGGTTAAAATCTTTTGCTTTGACCGTTGCCGTAGCAGTGGTAATCTCAGATTTTTTTTGTGTACCATAACCAATCACAACTACTTCGCCCAACTGCAAATTGTCTTCTACCAATGAGACATTGATTACTTTCTGAGTTCCAACGGGTACACGTGTAGAAACATAACCAATCATAGAAAATAAAAGGGTAGATTGACCATTCCTTACACTTATCGTGTATTTTCCATCGGCATTAGAAACTGTACCATTGTTTGTGCCTTCCTCGCGTATAGTGACACTCGGTATTGGTTCTCCAGAGGCATTTTTGATGATACCAGTGATTTCCCATGCCAACGGTGCTAACTGTTCGCTCGTATTTGAGCTCTGTTGTTTTTCAATTTCCTTGTCAGACGAGGTCAATAAGATTTTCTTGTTACTAACCTCATAGTTGATTTTTAGGGGAGATAAAAGTCTATCCAAAACACTCGAAAGCTTCTCGTTTTTGGCTAGAAATGATACTCTTCTTCTCACCTGAATAATTTCTGAACTATACATAAATTTTACCGAGGTCAATTGTTCAACCTCCGATAAAATCGACTTAATATCTTGATTTTCAATATGCAATGACACTTGCCGATTGAGAATCTCTTGAGCATTTGATTTACGAGCAAAGCCTATACTCGTAAACAATATTACCATGCCAATTTGAACCAATGTCAGCCTCATAATTCTTAACAGAAAGCTTTGTAAGTCTATCTTTTTTTTCATAATTTTGAATGTTTTGTACAATTTTTCGAACACTTTTGGACAAAATAATCCCTTCAGGTTTATGCCAAACCCTAGCGTTTATAATGTTTGTTGAAGGGAAGCAAATTAAAGTCTATCGTGGGGCAAACACTTTAGGCTTTAATTTTTTGAAAGGAAATCGAGTACATTATGTTTTCATATTTTAGGTTTTAAAGTGTTAAGAGTGATTGGTTTTAATTGAAATACAATATGTTATTTAAAGGTACTTTGTATGTAATTTGAATTATTAATTCATGGTCTGCTAATTACAGCTTTTCACATTCATAATCACCTGTCCATCAATCATTTCAAACTTTGCGTGAATAAGTTTACAAATGATATTGAGCTTTTCTAATAATGGCTCATTCGACAACTCTGCGGTAATGGTACAATTGGCAATTTGATGTTGATCTACCACGATATTTATACCGTAGGCTTGTTCGATTTTTTTCAAAACAGCTGATAAAGGCGTATCCTCAAAAACAAAATCATCTTCTTGGGTCAGCACATCGATGATATTTGGATTTTCGACAATTGTCTTTTGAAACTGCGCCGTTTCTTTTTGATATTCTACTTGCTGATTTGCAGTTATGATTACTCCACCAATGGCAGAGTTAGAGGTTGTTTTTACTTTGTACCAATCACCTTTCGCAAATACGGATACTTTCCCTGTTTTTACCAAAACCTGCATTTTAGCATCATTTTTAAAAGCTTTAATGGTAAAACTTGTTCCTAAAACCTTTACAACCAACTCATTAAAATGAACAATAAAGGGTTTGTCTGGATTTCTGACAACATCAAAAAATGCTTGACCTGTTAGATTGACCTCTCTAATATCACCATCAAACGTTTTTGAATAAGCCACCGAACTGTTTGGTTCGAGTAATACCTTTGAGCTATCTGGCAATACAATTTCAATCGTAGAATGGGTATTATTTGTTCTTTGAATATTATCTCCAGTCGCTGTAGCATTTGAAAGTACTGATAGTAATTCGTCGGAAGATGGGTTATTTCTATTCAAATAGAAAAATGCCAAGCCCAAAACCAATACAATAGATGCCGCAACACCTGATATTTTTATCCAATTAAACTTTTTTACTTCTCCCCCTTCCTCCGTTGAGTTTTGTCTATTTTCTGCTGCTTTGCGAAAAGCATCTATTTTTTCTTCTAAATCTGTTTCTGCAATAGTTGGTAACCCTTGTTGAATATGCTGTAAATATAGCTTTGCAATCTGGGCCTCCCTGTTGAGCATTGGATTTTGTTCAAGCCAAATGTATAAATCATGCGAAATAGGTGGCTTTTTGTTGAATATCCATGCTCTAAATGCTTGATCATTTACAAAATCTATCGCTTTAAATTCATTGTAATTATTCATAAATAATCAAATATGTAGGGATTATTAAGTCTGATGAACGTGCTTTTACTGAGATTAGCAAAAAATGGGGGGCAGATACTCGATTTTTTTAAGAAAATGTTAAATAATTTTTAAAAAAATAATAATCAGGATTAAATACCTGACTATGAGGAAAATAACTTAAAGAGAACGAGATAGGCAAACCAACTTTTTTTAAGAATACCAATGGCTTGCTGGAGTAAATTAGATACAGATTGCTTATTGATGTCCATAACAGCCGAAATTTCTTCGTGGCTCAGGCTCTCATAATACTTTAAGTGCAATGCTTCTTTCTGTCTTTTTGTTAAAAGCCCAAAATACTGATTCAATTTGGCGATTATTTCTTTTTCCGAATCTTCGTCCAAAATAGCATGTTCGATAGTTTTCAAATCTGCAAAAATGTCTTCTTCTTGCTCCTTTATGCCAATCATCAGGTTGTTTTTATGGATGGCTTTATTCAGGTTGATTCTGAAGGCTTTGAAAAGGTAATTTTTCACCGATTCAGGATTTGAAATAAAAGCGCGACGATCCAACAATTCTAAAAACAAATCATGCAAGATATCCTCAATTAGCATTTTGTTTTTCGTAAACTTGGTTCCATACTGCAACAAAGACATATAATATCGCCTCATTAATTCGCTTAATGAATCGATATCTCCATCTTTGTAATTTTGCCACAACACAAAGTCTGGAATAGGTTCCTCATTCTGATGTTTTTTGATTTGCATAAAGTACTACTATTCTTTACAAAATGCGTTTTACGGTATTGTTAGGTATTCACAAACAAATCTATCCAAATATTTCATAAAAAGAGAATTTTAAACAGGTTTACACGCTCCTATCAATTTTTTCATTTTTTAAGTAAGCAGTGTGAATAGAGCCATTCTCTTGAATGTCATATCCACACTTTGCTTACCGTATATAGATTACTTGTAGGCTGTATTGGTAAACTTTATCTCGTAAGGCCATTCTTCATCATTGGCAGGATTATCGTCCCAAGGATGTCTCGAATGTGCTTGGGGTGCTCCCGAAACTACCAGCCATAAATTGGTACAGTTGTCAGGACACGTAAAAGAAAGTTCTTGTGTTGGGTTCTTATCTTGCTGTACGTTTGCTTTCATCATTTTGCTGTACACGCGTGTTCCGTCTTTTAATAAGGCTACAAACCCAAATCGCCAGCCTCCTACAGGTTTGTTAATCGTAGTATAATTTGCTTCGCCTGCCAACCCTTTAAATTGAACCTTAACCTTCGTTTTTGTGGTGGGCGCTTCAAGTTTTATGCTATTGTAACCGTAGTTTTGTAGGCACTCAGTGGTATCTATTCGCCAAGAACCATCTACTAGGTTCATTTTTGTTTGCTTTCTTGTATCTATAAAAGCGGCTCCATCCTTTTTAATCGCAGGCAAATCCCATGTGGTAAGTCTAACAGCCTGTTCATATATTTCGTCATTAAACTTCTCTTGAGAAAGCTGAAAGAGCCTTTTGTAAGTTTCGACTGGGTCTTCGGGTTTGGTAGACTCTCGCCAAATTTTGCCAATTGCATCAAGTCTTCTTTTGAATGCCCAATAATCTTGGATAAAGAAATTAGAATATCGAGGGTCTTCGTGCAGGATATGTTTGTAGGTACTTTTGGTATAATACTTAAAGTCTCTGTCATTAAACTTTTCCTCAGGATATACCTTGAATGCCATCCATTGAGCACATTGCTCCCAAAAGCCATTGCCTCCGTCGCCATTCACACCCAATCCATAGCGAAATCCTCCTTTGGTATCGCAACCAGTAATGTATTGAAAACAATGCCCTATTTCGTGGGCAACCACCGTTTTGATATTGGCAGCCGCAGGATTTACATGCAAAGAACCCACTTTATCGTCTTGTCCAGAACCATAAGCTGCCCATTCGGTAGAATGCAATAAGAAAATCATCAATTTATACTTATCAGTAACCGATGTGCCTTTTGAAACAAATTGTAAAGAATCTATATAATAGGTATAGCATTTTTCGGCATTTGCCATAAGTTGCTCAATATCAACCTTGTAAACACCCGTTGCAGTAGATGGGTCAGCGCCGAATCCAGCTTCCCAAAATATAATGATATTATCGGATTGTTTGCTCCGAGAATAGCTCCATTGACTAGCAGGATCGTTTAAATCCATTTTTGCTTCAGTAATAAAAGTTGGAATATATACTGCTTTCTGAGCCAAGAGTTTATTGTTATTCAGGAACAGCAATAAAGCACTGGCAAAAGTTATAAATAGTTTATGCATAATGCGTTAAGTTTTAGAGATAAACAGCCCTATAAAATGTTTCGTAATGAAGTGTAACCTGCACAGGATATTGCTAATCCACTAAACGAATGACTATTTCATTACATTTGTCATCTATTTTTTTGGTTAGAATGACTTTCCCAAAGAAGAATTACCGTCGGTAATGGCAAGTTCAAATAGGTTATTTGTGCCAAAAGCTTGATAAAGTTTTTGGTTCTTGCCAACTTTTAAAACCAAAGCTGAGCTTTCATTTCGATACAAATCAAAGGGCTTTTTTGTGCCTATATCGACGAAAATATAAACAGGAGTATCAATAAAAATATCTTGCTCATTTTCTTAAAAACCAATTGCCTGCCTTGAGTCATAAAAACCCAAGGCAGGCAAAAATTAAAGTGCAAACTTGTAAACAGCGGCACTTTCTTTCGGAACGATGAGTGTATTGTTTATAAGAGATACTTTTTCTTCGTGGATGCTAATGTTATTTTTAGCGTCTTTGTTGTTGTAAATCATATCATTAGCTCCCGAAACTGTAAAGCGTGTACCTTCAGCAGCTACCTTTCCTTGCTTGAAGGCCAACTTCAAAGGATAAACTTGGTGCGTAGCATTGATTACCGACACCGTAAGGTATTTGCCATCTTCGGTAAGCGTTGCAGCTACGTCTAAAGGCTGTGGTGAACCTTCGATTGTCACGGGAATTGTGCCAAACTCGTTGCGGTAAAGCTTTAAAACAAGCCCTGTACCTTCGAGCCAAGCGTCGGTTTTGGTGGTTTTGATAGCACCAATAACATTAACTGTTTGGGCATAATTTGCCATGTAGTAAATATCCGATTGGCGGGTAAATTCGTTTAGGCCAGCCGCAATACCCAAGGCATCACGTAGGTAGAATTTAGTACCCAACAATCCGTAGTCGTGTGGGCCATACCAATAATTCCATTCGTCTAAAGCAATTTTGACATTTTTGCCTTTCAATTGGGTTATTTCTTTTCTGCATCTGCGGTGTTCGTCGGCTACTTCTCTAATGGCATCAGCTATTTGCTTTACGTGCGTCAAAAGACCTCCTGCGTGCCAGTCTTGGCGATAAAAATGTTCGCTGATAAAAGTCATATTGTCGCTTGTGTGCGTGTACATCATATCATTCCATTTTCCTACTGCACCAACGGCAACCAATTCGATAGAGGGGTCAACTTTCCACATGGCTTTTGCTACTTCGTTGTGTTTGACAACATACTTTTCGATAGGCATATAACCCAATTGCCAATCGCCAAACATTTCGTTTCCTACCGCCCAAAGTTTGATTTTATAAGGTTCTGTGTGTCCGTTTTCGGCTCTCCATTTTCCCATTTTAGTGTTGATACCTCCATTGAAATACTCCACTTCTTCGGCCGCCATTTCGGCTGTACCCAAGCCCGTGTTTACGGCAATGTAGGCTTCGGTATTGAGTAATTTACACAAATTCATAAACTCATGAATACCCACATCGTTGTATTCCAGGCCATTCCAAGCTCTTTCGTATTTAGTTGGGCGTTTGTCTGCGTCGCCAATGCCATCTTTCCAGTCGTAGCCCGAAACAAAGTTTCCGCCGGGCCATCTGTAAATGGGCGAATTGAGTTCTTTCATCAATTGTAATACATCTTTTCTATAGCCTTGTACGTTGTCGTCGGGCATTAAAGATGCTGCGGCAAGAGTCACTTTTCCTTCGCCTGTAAAAGTAATTTCTAAGGTAGCATTGTTTGTATTGGCTTTAGACGTAAGCGTAAAAGGAATTTTCTGGAATGGTTCTGCAGGAACATCAAAGCTTTTTTCCGAACGTTCCGTTTCTGTCACCAAAGCAACTGTTACTTTTTTAACCGTTTTATCAGCACTGAAAACTAATCTTCCTTCATAATTTTTGTTAGCAAAAACCGCTAAATTTTCTTGCGAAAGGACTAAGTTTTTGCCTGAAAACGACAACACGGGCAAGGCTCTTTTAGCAAAACTATGGCTCTTATCTTGGGTAATGGTTGTGGTATCAATATTAACTTTCCAAGGCGATTTTTTACCATTGGGCGTATAGTAAAACTTCCTATCTTCGAGCATTTCGGCCCAAATACCGCCATAGATACATTTGCCCATGTGCTCGATAAACTGTCCATATAAATAAGGCGACATAGGCTCTTTTTTCTGTGTCATATTCAATACGACACTTGGTTTAAGAACCTTGGCACTCAATTCTTTGATAAAAAAGTTGTCGAAATAGACACTTCCTTTGGCTGTTCCATTTTTTCCAAGTAAACATTCCAACAATACGCTGTCGTCACCACCCGAATAAAACTTCATTTCTACATACGTCCATGCCGTAGAGCCTTTAAAGATACGGTCGTTGCTAAAAGCAAAATTGCCCAATCTAAAGCCCGCACCAGCGTTGGCATTTTCACCTATTACGTTTTCTGTTTTGATGTATCCTGTAATAAGATAAGTGGCATAAGGCTTGATATTGATTTTTTTATACCAACGATTGACACCTAATGTATCAGCCTTGATAAGCAAGGTTTGGGTATTGAAACGACTCGAAGGAGCATCCGAATAATTTTCTTTTTTGCTCCAATACTCTTTTTCCCATCCATTCTTTTTAACATCACCACCTTTTGGTGTCGATAATGCTATTTGTTGAGCTTGTAAAGTGCCTATGTTGAGGAGAAGCAACAAGGCAGAAAATATATTTTTCAGGTAATTTTTCATGACAATTGTTTTCTAACGGCTACATCAATAATTTCGATAAGGGCTTATTTTTCTTTCACGATGCGAACACCATAAATAGGTCCTACCTGATTATTGGGAATAGCCTGAAGTTTTACCACTACAGATTTCTTTCCTTGTGTAAGTTCTTTTGGAATAGTGTAATTGATGTCGTAAAACTGACTCAACTTATACTTGTTGACATCAACTTCTGCCACTTTCTGACCATCCACCAACACATGAAATATTCTCCCACGGTTATCCATTCCCCAATATGTCAAAATGAGATTATTCGTAAGGTTTTCGTCTACCTTTAAAGTAAATGAGATATAGCCTCCGTTATCCGCCGTTGTGTATTTGCGCGTGTGGTCTTCGCCCGATCGGAGATTTTCACCTGTAAGGTTATGGTCTCTTTCGGGTTGCATTTCGCCAATTCTTAGCACATCAACTGTTCTGTCGGCCAACAACTTAGCTTGTAGTTTTTCTTCTTGATATACCTTTTGTTGTACAGTCCATTTCTCAGGCGTAAATACATCCCAGTAAACACTGTAGTAATCGTCCGTAAATTCGTAGAATGGTTTGAAATTTACATCATTGGGTTTACCCGTATTACTGCTTGTAAAGGTAAGATTATCAAGATTTTTCACTTTAATCCATTTATCGGCGGTGGCGGCACTGGTTACAAAAACTGGTGTTCCGTTGGTAGGGTCTGGCTCACTTTTTCCTAAATCGCCAGCCAAGGCAATTGGTCCATAAAAGAACGTCATACGGTTTTGATTATCAGGTAACGACATGGCATGAATACCCATAGGCAACGAAATTTGTATGTTGTCATTATTCTTCCATTCTTTCGTCAAAACGATATAACCTTCTTCGTTGACAGCTACATTTTTTTCAATTTTATTATTGATTTTAACGATAAAATTGCCTTTTAACCAATACGGTTTACGTACTTTGATAGCAAAATTTTGGCTTTTTTCTGTATTGATTGTTAAGGTAAATGATTCTGATTTAGGCATTTGTGTATCTAAGGAAACTTTCAGGTTTTTCTCTTGCCAAGTCAGTTCAGAAGGAATAAACAAGTTTACATACAAACTACCATCAACGCCTTTATTATAAATACCTTGGGTATATTTTACATGACTTTCCAACGTTGTGCCAACGCAACAAGTGAAGGTATTGAACTGGTCGCTAAATTCTTTTTTCGTACCCATACGCAAAGGCATAAAATAACATGACATACCATCTTTGCGGTTTTGCGAAGCTAAAATATGGTTGTACAAGGCTCTTTCGTAATAATCCATATAATTGGCTTTGGGCTGTACCGTAAATAAATGCTCGGTTAATTTGAGCATATTATAAGTGGCACAGGTTTCCATCGTATTGTCGGTTAAGGCATGATTTAACTGGTCATTTCTGCCAAAATACTCGTAATTTCCATTACCGCCAGGTGCATACGTATGATGATTAATGACAATATCCCATAGGAAATCAGCAGCGGTAAAGTCCTTTTTATTGCCTGTAAGTTCGTAGCGTCTTATCGAGCCAATCACTTTAGGAATATTGGTATTGGAGTGTTTGCCTTGTAAAGCATTTACTTTTACTTCTAAAGAATCCATCAAAAAATTATCATGGAATCGCTCCGATAAATCAAGGTATTTTTTCTCACCTGTAAGTGCATACGTATTAACCAAAGCCTCAGCCATGCCACCATATTCGCAACGAAGCATTTTTTGAACTTGGTCATAATTCAATCCCTTCAATACGTTGTCGGTCCAATCTGCCATGCCTTTTTCCACACGAAGAGCTTCGTCGCTATTGCAATAAAGATTAGCATCTAACAAACCTGCCATTACCTTATGAATGGTGTACCAAGGAGCCCAACCGCCGTTGAGACCAAAGCCTCCCGTTTGGATATTTCCTAACATAACTTTATAAAAAATGACATCCTCATTCGGAATCGCCCCCACATAGCCTGTGCCTCTGGCTTTTTGGCATTCAGCCAATTCTTTGACGATATAATTTACTCTGTCTAAAAAAAACTTATCTTTCGTACCAGCGTAATACATCGAGCAAGCTGACAAATAATGTCCCAAAGTATGTCCAGCCAAACCGTCATTTTCCCAACCGCCATACTTTTCACCTTTGGCTTTCAGACCAGCGTTAGTTCTAAACTGCGATAGTAACCTGTCGGGGTCGATTTCTTTGAGGTATTTTACATCCGCCTCCATAGCTTTGGCGAAAATGCTTTCTTTTAGCGTTACATCGCCGATGTTAAAGGCGTGTGCCTTTACGGGAACTGCCAAGTTTACCTTCATTTTGGTAGCACTCAGAGATGTTTCGGGCACATAGTTTTGGGCAATCCCAACGGTTGCAAAAGCAGTCAGTACACCTGTTGTTATAATTTTTTTGAAGTTCTTCATATCTTATTTGTAAATTTTATCCCACGTCGGAGGCGTTACCCCTAATAAATGTTGTACAAAATAATCCTTACGCTTGCGTTCGCCGAATTCCCCTCCTGCTGAGTGACCCATACCCGGAATGGTCACTAATTCAAAGTTTTTGTTCGCCTTAATCAACGCATTGGCAAATTGCATGGTAGATGCAGGATCTACGTTATCATCTACTTCACCCAGAATTAGCATAAGATGCCCCTTCAACTGTGCAGCATTGACTACATTCGAACTGGCTTCATAATGAGGTCCTATTGGATATCCCATCCAAAGCTCATTCCACCACATTTTATCCATGCGGTTGTCATGACACCCACATGAAGAAACAGCCACTTGATAAAAGTCAGAGTTGAAAACCAAGGCTGCACCAGCATTTTGCCCTCCTGCTGATGTTCCATGAATTCCTACTTTGGTGGCGTCGATGTAAGGGTATTTTGCTGCGGCTGCTTGTATCCATAATTTCCGATCAGGGAAACCTGCATCTTTCAAGTTTTTCCAACAAACATCATGGAAAGCTTTTGAACGATTGGATGTACCCATGCCGTCAATTTGAACCACAATAAAGCCTAATTCAGCCAAAGCCGACATTCCCCAGAAATTTGGTTGAAATGATTTTGGAACAAACGAATCATGTGGACCAGCGTAAATGTATTCGATAACTGGATAGCTACGTTTAGGGTCAAATGACGTAGGACGAACAATCACACCCCAAATATCGGTCTTACCGTCTCTGCCTTTTGCCGCAAAAACTTCAGGCATATTCCATCCCGTTTGTTTCAAATCAGTAATATCTGCCTGTTGTAAAACAATGTTTACTTTAGCATCTTTTACGCTTTTGAATAGTGTAACAGGCGGTAAATCCACTCTTGAATATTGATCAATATAACTTTGATAATCAGGAGAAAAAGTCAAGGTATGGTTGCCATTTTCAGTAGTGAGACGTTTAAAATTTTTACCATCAAAGTCAATGCTGCAATAGTGAATCAGATATGGGTCTTGATCGCTGTCTAAGCCACTAGCTGTAAAGTAAATTTGACGTAGCTTTTCATCTACTTTTATCACTTTTCGTACTGGCCAAAGCCCCTTTGTAATCTGAGTCTTTACTTTCCCCGTTTTGGCGTCATATAGATACAAATGGTTCCAGCCATCACGCTCAGATGTCCAGATAATCTCTTGGCTATTTTTCACATCGTATCTGTATTTCTTGGCGCTGTATTCTATGAAGGTTGGACTCGTTTCTTCAACCAACGCCTTTACTTTTCCGTCATTGGCATTGACTTCTAGAACTCTGTAAACTTGGTGGCCTCTTTGATTATATTCAAAAGTAAATCCGCTGTTGTCGTCTTTCCACTCAAATCTTCCCAAAAAATATTGCTCTTGAAAAAGCTCTGTTGAGATGGCAATGTGTTTTTTGGTAGCAATCGTAAACAATTGTGGACTTTTGAAAGGCAGCTGGTCGCCAGGTTTGAGGTAATCACGGCTTTGCAATTTGGGTTGTAGTTGGTCAGTTGGACTTGATTCAACAAAGTAAATTTTATGGTCTTCCCCATTTCTTACTTTGTACGCCATTATTTGTTGGCTATTGGGCGACCATTGCAAATAGGATGAATAGTAAAAGCCTTTCGACCCATCATAACTCAACTGAATCTCTTCTTTTGTTTTACGATTTCTAACAAACAAATTATCATTTTTGATAAACGCCGTATAACTTGAATCGGGAGAAACTACAGGTTTGTTGCTTCTTTCATCAAAAAAGTTTCCCCAGTAATTATTGTTCAGCAATGATTTAGCTTGGCTTGGATTAATTTTGGTAAATTGGTAAGACGTTAAATTGCAGACAATCTTTTGATTTTCAGCAACAAATGTCAAAATCGAAAAATCCTTGTTGAATTCTAAACTGTCGAGAGAAAGCTGATAAGGAGACACTTCTTTTCCGAGCACTTTACTTAGCGAAGTAGCCAATCGGCTGTGGTCAAATGCAAGATGTTGCTTTTGTTGTTGAGTATCAAATACCCAATATTCCTTGCCTTTAGCAATCGGATTGATATACCAGAAGTAGTCGTTTCCGACCCATCGAAAAACCTTGGGAGTGTTATAAATTTTATTCTTGAATAAAGAATCAATAGCAATTGATTTCTTATACTCAGCCAACGTTCCTTGGGCAAACGAATGCATAATACCCAAAAAAAGTGTCAGAATGACACAAATTGTTTTGTGTAACTTTTTCATAGTGAAAAGTGCTAGTTATGATATACAAGATTAGGGGCGTGCGTAGAAAGGTTGGTGCATAATACCAAGCAAGCGTGCATCTTAGTGTTATCAAATGCCTATAAGTCTATCATCATGTGGTAATGAAAAAATAACATAAGGGCAAATTATGCTATAAAGACTTATAAAATTTTGATTTGTTCAGAAACAAATTTAGTAAAAATTTGAGCCCAACCATTTGCTATAATTAACCGTTAATGGGACTATATTACCCTTTATCTCCTAATTTTTTTAATAAATAGTTAATATTTGCCTAAAATGGAGGTTTTACCCTTTAAACTTCCCAAATCGGAGAAAGATGCCCTCATCTACCAAGAAGACACAGGTGTGGCTTTCTATGAACAGTTGCACCAACACGAAGAAATGCAAATCAGCTATATCGTAAAAGGTTTAGGGACATTAATTGTGGGTGATAATATCAGTGTTTTCAACGAGAATGATATTCTTGTGATTGGCGAAAATCTCCCGCATGTGTTCCGTACAGACTACGACTTGTCGACAAATGCAGAAATGCTCACGTTATTTTTCACAAAAACATCTTTTGGGAAGGATTTTTCAACTGAATGATTTGAATATCATTGATGATTTTTTTGAAAAGCAGAGTATGGTATGAAGGTGCTGTCGCAGTAAGAGGAAATAGCCATTTATTTTAAGAGTCTAAATATTGCTCAAATTTCTTAACAAATAAACTTAATGCTTTGTATTCATCTGTGCTATAATAATTTATAAGATTATACCAAGAGGCAGATAATTTACCCCACTTATTCTGGTTAAATAGCCAGTCTTCAAAATTTAAAAGTAATTCCCAATTTATAGTCGTTTCTGGGCTTTTAATGTACCATCCTGTTAAGAATGAAACCTAACAGAAAATATTATTTTTACCAATATATGTAGGTGTTCTTACTTTTAATAGATCTATTAATTCTAGTAAATTATCTATGTTTCTATTTTCATTTAAACTATTTATCGAATTATATTTCTTGTGATAAGAAAGTATATAAAATTCACTAAATAGCTAAAAAATTTACTTAAAGCAGTCTTTTTGTCGGCTTCCCATTTTTAGTACAGTTTAAAAATATACATAATCTGATTGTTTTGATTATGTATTTAACCCTTCTTGGGCTTCGTTCCGCTACGCTACACTCAGCCCAAGAAGGGTGTTCTGTTTTTTCATTCTATAATCTACTGGGCTCATACCACCCAAAGAGACATGTGGACGAACGAAATTATAATCCCTCATCCATAGATCTGTTTCTTGGCGTAC
>NZ_JASHIE010000022.1:0-114808 GCF_030056655.1 Flectobacillus rivi | reverse complement strand
CTGTCTTATTCTAAAGAATTATAACATCACAACCTATCTTAGAATGTCGTATTTTCTTTTATCTTTTCTTACCAGCTTTTCAAAGAACTCTTTATCTCAAAACAATTAACCAACTTATCATCAGTGCATTATCTCAAAATTTGTTGTCAAACCTCTTTCGATTCAACCGCTTCCCGTTGTTTGGGAGTGCAAAATTAGTAGCTTTATTTTTAACTTCCAAATGTTTTTGAAAATATTTTTTAAAATTTATTTTCGCAACTCTCAACTTCCTTTCTTCGCTACAACTCCTTTCCCGTCGTTTGGGAGTGCAAAATTCCCACTTTATTTCCATCCTTCCAAATCTTTTTAACACTATTTTTTAAAGTTTTTTATAAGTCGTTGAACATCAGAAGATACAGGCGGTAAAAAAAATGACACCAAATTGATATAATTCAATTGGTGTCATATCTACAAACTCACAAATACAATTAATACTTCGAATATTTATAAATAATATTTTATGCTTTAGCTTACTTCTAAACGAAAACCTACCCCATGTACATTACTGAGCTTGATATTAGTGTCTCTATTAAGATATTTTCGTAAACGAGTGATAAAAACATCGAGGCTTCTTCCTTTAAAATAGTCATCATCTCCCCAAATAGTGATCAAAATTTTATCACGAGAGAGCGTTTCGTTTTTATGTTGAATCAAAAAGGCTAATAAATCTGATTCTCGATGGGTAAGTTCTTGTTGAAAATCATCGATAGTCAATTTGAGGTTTTTACTATCGTGTATATAACGCCCTATTTGAAGCACACCACTTGAGACTGTAGTTTTTTTACCTGTCCGTTTCAGGATAGCTTCAATTCGTAAAACAAGTTCCTCAATACTGAAAGGTTTTGTCAAATAATCATCCGCTCCTAATTTAAGACCTTTGATACGATCTTCTTTAAGCGATTTTGCCGTTAGGAATATTATAGGAATTTCACTTCCTGCTTTTCTAATGGTTTCGGCCAGCGTAAACCCATCCATTTCTGGAAGCATTACATCAAAAATACACAAATCATATTCATTTTGCTGGAAAGCTCTTTGCCCGGCTTTGCCATCTACTTGTAAATCGATTTGATATCCTTCTTGTTCAAGATTATCTTTTACTACAAACCCTAGGCTTTCATCATCTTCGACGAGCAGAATTCTGGTCATTATATAAATATGTATATAGTTAGTTTATGATAAGACAATTTATTAGGAATATTCCCTATTTAGAAAATTTAAGTATTTGCTAATGTAGCCTATTTGGTCAAATTATCCAATTTATTAATATTTGCATAATTTATATAACTTAGTAAAGTTATATAGAATACCAAGGTTGTGCTATTCTATATAAACACATTCATCAACAATTTATTATCTAAAACTCATGTCAACTATGAATCAATCCTCTAACCAGCAATTGGTGGAGCAAATGACAAATCACCTAGAGAAAATAAAACTAGGAGGTGGTCTCAAAAATATTGCCAAACAACACGACCGCGGAAAGCTCACAGCACGAGAACGCATTGCCTACTTAATCGACCCTGATACAGAATTTTTAGAATTGGGTGCTTTTGTAGGTTTTGGAATGTACCAAGAATATGGCGGCTGTCCTGCGGGAGGTACTGTTGGGGGCATTGGGTATGTGTCAGGAAAACAATGTATGATTGTTGCCAACGACCAAACCGTTAAAGCTGGAGCATATTTTCCTATTACTGGCAAAAAGAATCTCCGTTTGCAGGAAATAGCTTTACAAAATAGGCTCCCTATTATTTATTTGGTAGACAGTGCAGGAGTTTTTCTACCTATGCAAGACGAAATTTTTCCTGACAAAGAACATTTCGGTCGAGTATTTTACAACAACTCTATTATGAGTGCGATGGGCATTACTCAAATATCGGCTGTTTTGGGAAGTTGTGTTGCTGGTGGAGCCTACCTTCCTATTATGTCAGACGAAACCTTGATGGTCGAAGGGCAAAGTTCGATTTTTTTAGCAGGACCCTATTTAGTAAAGGCTGCTATTGGAGAAAACATTGACGCTGAAACATTGGGCGGTGCTGTGACACATACCGAACTTTCTGGAAATGCTGATTATAAATTTTCAACCGAACAAGAGTGCTTGGATCAGGTAAAAAGAATTATTGGAAAACTTGGCGAGGATACCAAAGCTGGTTTTAATAGAGCAACCCCTAGTTTGCCAACCAAAAATCAGAAAGAGATTTATGACATTTTACCCGAACTTAGAACTAAGCCTTATAATATGATAGATATTATCGAGCGATTGGTTGATAATTCGGAGTTTGATGAGTTTAAAAAAGATTATGGAAAAACTATTCTTTGTGGATATGCTCGTATTGATGGCTGGGCTGTGGGCATTGTAGCCAATCAGCGCTTGATTACTAAAAGTGGTAAAGGCGAGGTTCAGATTGGAGGTGTTATATATAATGATGGAGCCGACAAAGCTGCTCGATTCATTATGAATTGTAATCAGAAGAAAATTCCGTTGGTATTCTTACAAGATGTTACGGGATTTATGGTTGGAAGTCGCTCGGAGCATTCGGGTATTATTAAGGATGGTGCTAAAATGGTCAATGCTGTAGCTAATTCGGTTGTTCCTAAAATTACGATTGTCATAGGCAATTCTTACGGAGCGGGTAATTATGCGATGTGTGGAAAGGCGTATGACCCACGTTTTATTTATGCCTGGCCAAGTGCTAAAATCGCTGTAATGGGTGGGGAACAAGCTGCCAAAACCTTATTACAAACGCAAATTGCATCGATGCAGTCGCAGGGCAAAGAAGTTTCGAAGGAAGAAGAAGAGATATTACTCAAAGAAATTATCGAGAGATATAACACGCAAACAACACCTTATTATGCAGCTGCAAGATTATGGGTTGACGAAATTATAGACCCACTACAGACACGACGTGTAATTTCTGAAGGTATTGCAGCGGCCAATCATGCTCCTATTGAAAAAGAATTTAAAGTAGGTGTTATTCAAACTTAGTAAAGGATATTTGATATAAGCTGATTACCATAGTTTTTCTTCGTAATTTTGGAGAATGGTTTGACTTACAAGCCATCAATCTTTGTACTTAAAGATTGGTGGCTTGTGTCTTGTAATAGTATTGAGTTTTTGAAATATGAATTATTTAGCAGGTCTTAACGAACCGCAGCAAGCGGCAGTACAACATATCACAGGTCCCCTCATGATTATTGCAGGAGCGGGTTCTGGCAAAACAAGAGTTCTTACCTACAGAACGGCATATCTTTTGGACAAGGGAGTAGATCCTTTTCAGATTCTTTTATTGACCTTTACCAATAAAGCTGCAGGCGAAATGCGAGCAAGGGTTGAAAAAGCTGTAGGAAATAATGCCAAAAATATCTGGATGGGTACTTTTCACTCGGTATTTGCGAAAATATTACGTTTTGAGGGCAAACACTTGGGCTATACTTCCGACTTTTCGATTTATGACACCGACGATTCTAAATCTTTATTAAAAAGTATCATCAAAGAAAGAGGTCTTGACGATAAGGTGTATAAACCCAACCTAGTATTCAACAGAATCTCGGGGGCTAAAAACCGATTGATTGGACCAGATGAATACCTCAACAATCCGATTATTCAAGCAGATGACGCAGCGGCTAAGCTTCCCGAAATAGGAAGACTATATAAATTGTATACTCTACGCTGCTTTCAAGCAAACGCCATGGACTTTGATGACCTACTTTTCAATACCAATGTATTGTTTAGAGACCATCCTGTGGTATTGGATAAATATCAGCGCAAGTTTCAGTACATCATGGTCGATGAGTTTCAGGATACCAACGTTTCACAATATTTGATTATTAAGAAACTCGCTGCCATGCACAACAATCTGGCAGTCGTGGGCGACGATGCGCAGTCTATTTATGCTTTCCGTGGAGCTAATATTGACAATATTCTTAATTTAGAAAAAGACTATCCGAATCTTGTAACTATTAAGTTGGAGCAAAATTATCGCTCAACTAATAGCATCGTACAAGCAGCCAACTCCGTTATTGCTAAAAATAAAAATCAGTTAAAGAAGAATGTTTTTACAGAAAACGAAGAAGGCTCCCCTATCGAACTAATCAAGGCAGCATCAGACAATGAAGAAGGACGTTTGATTGCGACGAATATTTTCGAAGCCAAAATGGCGTTGGGTTTACGCAACACTGATTTTGCGATTTTATATCGTACCAATGCCCAATCACGTGCCTTTGAAGAAGCTCTTCGTAGGCTAAATATTAAGTATCGTATTGTTGGCGGTTTATCTTTTTATCAAAGACGTGAAATCAAAGACCTTCTTTCTTATTTACGTTTTGTGATCAACCAGAAAGACATCGAGGCATTTAAACGTATTATTAATTTACCCAAAAGAGGTATTGGTGATACTACCATTGCGAGAATCGAAATTACGGCGGCAGAGCAAGAGAAATCTGTTTGGGAAATCGTGAGTAATATTCGTCAATATCAAGCTGGGCGCTTTGCTGAGACTATTGAAGGATTTGCCGATTTGATAAAATCGTTTATTCTCATGACTCAAGTACCCAACAAAGATGCTTACGAAATCGCGAGTCATGTGGCTAAAGCTTCTGGTTTGTTAAAGGAACTTCATGAGGATAAAACCGTTGAGGGGCTTTCTCGTTATGAAAACGTTCAAGAATTATTGAACTCTATCAAACAATTTGTGGATAACCCAGATACTGAAGACCACTCTCTGGCAAGTTTCCTACAGACAGTATCTTTATTGACCACTGCTGATGAAGATGACCCTGACGGAGATAATGATCGAGTAACGATGATGACAATTCACGGTGCCAAAGGTTTGGAGTTTAATCATGTGTATGTGGCAGGGATGGAAGAAGACCTTTTCCCTAGTCAAATGATGCTTCAAAG
The DNA here is from genome assembly GCF_030056655.1 of Flectobacillus rivi. NCBI lineage: Bacteria > Pseudomonadati > Bacteroidota > Cytophagia > Cytophagales > Flectobacillaceae > Flectobacillus > Flectobacillus rivi. The sequence goes on along the minus strand of NZ_JASHIE010000022.1, from coordinate 109,872 downwards.
TCGTGCGGATTTGGAAGAAGAACGTCGTTTGTTTTATGTAGCTATTACACGTGCTGAGAAAAAACTCGTTATGTCTTATGCTGAAAGTAGATACCAGTACGGGCGATTGAAACCTTGCGAGCCAAGTAGATTTTTGGATGAAATAGACCCGAAATATTTACAGTTTGCTAGAAATATCCGTCGTGCAGTCGAAGAAACCCAACGCATTCCACAGGGATTTGTCAGAAGAACCGATAGTCAGTCTGGTGTTGTATCTAACAATTTGCCTCTCAGCAACAAAACTGGCATATCCACAACGACCTCTAATTTAATTCAGAAAAAGCCTGTAGTAAACTCGGCACCAGCAACGTATGTGCCGTCACCAGACTTTGCCCCTAGTGATACCAAAAACTTGCAAGAAGGTGACCGTGTGGAGCATTTGAAATTTGGTTATGGTAAGGTCAAAAAAATGGATGTGAACGGAAACGACCGTAAAGCAACTATTGAGTTTGAAGGAGGAGTTGGTGAAAAAACGCTTTTACTCAGTTTCGCAAAATTGAGAATTTTATCATAAAATACCTTTATTGAAATTTCTTCATACATTAAATATACTATTGAAAATGAAAAAAGTTGTAGTTCTATTATTTGTGGGTTTGTTATTGTTTGGAAGTATGGTTCCAAAGCTTATCGCTATTTTTAGTTCGAGCGATAGCGAAGCTGGTTCTGTAAGTTCAATTTCAACGCCTGCTCCATCTGCGGTTGTTTCAAACGAACCTGCTTTCAAAAAGGAAGGAGAGTTAACATTTCCGAAAATTCAGAAAAAAATTAGTATTGAAATTGCCGATAATGATGCCGAAACTACCCAAGGATTAATGTATCGTAAAAGCATGCCAGATACTTGCGGAATGTTATTTGTTTTTCCAGATAGTCAAGAAAGAAGCTTTTGGATGAAAAATACCTACATTCCTTTAGATCTTTTGTTTATCAATTCTAATAAGGAAATCATCACAATACAACCCAACCGCCCACCTTTCTCAGAAGAAGCAATTCCTTCTTACAAGCCAGCTCAGTATGTGTTGGAGGTAAATGCAGGGTTTTGCCAGCGAAACGGCATTAAGCAGGGAGATAAAATTTCGTTTTAAACAAAAAAATAGGCAAGCTAAGCTTGCCTATTTTTTTCTAGCATATCTAAAAAGCTTTACAGGAAGTTTATAATCTGTGGCTTCTCCGATAGTATAGTAGTCTATTCCAGTTCTTGAAAAAGCTATTCCTTCACCTTGAGCCTCTTCACTTGCTGAATAAGTATAATCAAGTAATTTGGCTGGTCTTAGCAAAGCTTGTGCTATTGATTCGCCATCGGCTCTTCGCCAATGGTATATCTGTCCATAATTTCTGATAAGAATTTCTTTATTATCAGGCGAAATATCTCCAGCGGTGATATAAAACATTGTATTGAGTGCAGTAGAAAAAGTAACTTCTTCTACAAACTCCGCTGTGATAGTTTGGGTATAAGATTGCGGATATGGCAGTCTATACAATCGCTGTTTTAAGTCTCTTTTTGAGAGAATGTAAATATCTTTGGTATCATGATCGATGAACATACACTCCGCATCACGAGCACCATCAGGATATACATAGTTGATTTTTTGTACATCTTTTAAAGTAATACTATTACTTGCTTGTACAGCTTGGCTAGCAATATTAGGCTCTTTTACTCGATAAATTGTACAACTTGGATATACTGCCAAATTATCACCAATGTCCCCAACATAAATATAGTTACCATCCGAAAACTTCGAAATAGACATATCTTCCCAATCCCTATTGACAGCACCCTCCAAATAAAACTCCTTGGTACCTTTTCCCAAACTATCCATCAAGAAAATACGATTAGTATCGCCACTATCATTGTGTGACCACATCATTCCCTGATTCGTATAGCTTGCAGCTAATCCAGAAGCTTCATCCAGATTTTTATTCTCAACTAAGTTGCCTACTCCTTTCTCAAAATCATCGATTATTGGAGTTGGACAATCGTTGTTACAAGCAATAAGTCCTGTTAATAAAGTTAAAAATGGGTAATATTTCATCGAATAATAATGGTACTTGTTAGGTAAGCTCTCGATTGGTTTCGTCGGTTTCCTCGTTTTTGATAGTCACTTTTACTCTTTTGATACGGCGTGTATCAACAGAGGCTATTCTAAATCTGAATTTATCGTAATCTATTTCTTCACCCGCATGCGGTAAGCGAGCAAACAATTCGATTAACAACCCAGCTAGAGATTCGCTTTCACCTTTTACTTTATCGAAATAGTCGTTATCTATTCCCAACGCACGACACACATCATTTAGTGTAACCTTGCCTTCAAACTCAAACGAACCATCTTCTAATCGCTTATATCCTAAATCCTCTTCATCGTATTCATCGTTGATATCACCTACAATTTCTTCGATAATATCCTCCATCGTAATAATCCCTTCGGTTTCGCCGTATTCATTTACTACGATAGCCATGTGCACTCGCTTTTCTTGAAAATCGTAAAGCAAATCATCAATTTTTTTACTTTCTGGAATAAAAAAAGCTTGATGTATTAGCTCTTGCCAATTGAAGTGCTCATCTTTTTCGATATGTGGCAACAAATCTTTGATATAAAGAACTCCTTCTATTTTATCGATAGTTTCCTTAAAAACAGGCACACGAGAATATCCAGACTTATTAATTTTATCCATCAATTCATGAAAATCCCATTCAATATCAAAAGCTGTCACATCACGGCGAGGACGCATGGCACTTTTGGCAGAAGTGCTTCCAAAATTGACGATACCTTTTAGAATATCTTTTTCTTGTGCCGAAGTTCCTTGTCCAGTAGTAATTTCAAGCGCATGGTTTAGTTCGTCGGCAGTAATAGTATATCCTTTTCGCTCTACCCGTTTCTCAATTATATTACTAATACCTAAAAGCAAAGACGACAACGGCTTGAAGATAATGCTAGCTACTTCGATGAGTGGCGCAGTGAGTTTGGCAAACTTCAAATTATTTTGTTGTGCCCAAACCTTTGGTATTAATTCTCCAAAAAAGGTAATCATGAAAGTTACACCTACCAACAAAATCAAGGTGGCCACTAATCCTTCTTTTTCTTCTTCCCCTAAAATTTGTTCTGTAAGATAAGTTGAGATTGTCACAAAGGTAATGTTGACAAGATTGATGGCTATCAGGAGTGTTGCTAGGAGTTGTTGGGGTTTGTCGAGCAACTTGGCAACAGTACGTTCACTTCCGCTATCGCTTTCGCGACAGGCAACACGTTCATCGGCAGATAGGGAGAAAAAGGCTACTTCAGAGCCAGCCAGCAGTGCAGAAATACCCAACAGGGCAATCAAGATAAGCGCATCAATACCATATACGCTGTAAGATGAGGTGCTTTCAACTTGGGCCAAAAGCACCCTAATCGGGTGATAATCGTCAGATAATCGAGTTTCCAAGGTTTGGTTTGTTTAGTTAAACAAAAGTTAGACTAGCCAAACAACTTATTATTATGGCTAGTCTAACAAATGATAAGCCTTTCGTTAGAATGGCAAGTCATCGCTATCACCACCAGCATCAAATGCAGGCGGTGGAGGTGTTACTGGTGCTGGATTAGGACGAGCAGGCGCAGGGGCTGCCATTTGTGTTGAACTATCGCCACTAGCAGCGTTATCGCGATTTCCACCACCCACTAGAGTCATGGAAGTACCACGAATACGAATACCACGACGAGTGATACCATCTTTATCCACATATTCTTCTGTACGGATGCGACCCTCTACATACACAGAATTGCCTTTGCGCAAATACTGTTCTGCGATATTGGCCAATCCATCCCACAATTCGATACGATGCCATTCTGTTTGTTCTACACGTTGTCCGTCACGATTTGTGTAGGTTTCTGAAGTAGCAATATTAAAATTTGCCACTTTTGAGCCACTAGGCAATACTCTCACCTCTGGGTCAGAGCCTAAATTGCCTAATAAGATAACTTTGTTTACGCCAGCCATTTGGGTTAATTTTTTAAAATAGTTGTAAATAAATTGATAGGCATAAAATTAAATATGGTGTGAGAATTCAAAAGTAAACATGAGTGAATTTAATAAAAATCCTATCAATCTCCAACTATCAATTCGTATGAATACTATGTTAAAATTTTTGATTCTTGGGTCAAATAATTATTTACCAAAGTAGATTTGGGTAAATCATCTACTTCAGAAAGGTTATAAAACGCATGATTTTCTGGCAAATTTAGAGAAAAGTCTGCATTTACTCGTATGTGCCAAAACTTTGTTTGAATCTTTTGATGTGTTAAGACATGCGTAAAATTTCCTGATTCATTCAAAATCAAGGCATTGGATACAAGTTCTTTTAACCAAGGGTCTTGTTCCAACAAATCGTCCAATTGAAGCGATTCGGAAGATTCCAACAAATAAAAATCATACATACCTTCCCATACGTCACGTCCCACACGTTTGCGCATCACAAACTTATCATTTTGTTCTATTAAGAAATAATGAAAGAAGCGCTCTTTTACCTTAACCTTTTTACTCTTAATAGGTAATACAGCTTGGCGTCCTTGCGCATGGGCGACACATTCATTGGCAAAAATACAAAACATACAATCTGATGGAGTGCCAGGCGTACATTGCATTGCGCCAAACTCCATGATCGCCTGATTGTGTGTATTGGCATTATTGGTAGGTAAAAGTGCCTGTGCATATTCAGAATAGACTTTTTTTGCCTCGTTAGAAGCAATATCTGTTTCTATGCCAAACACTCTTGAGAGTACACGATACACATTGCCATCCAACACTGCTACAGGTTCATTATAAGAAAATGAAGCAATCGCAGCAGCGGTATAAGAACCCACACCTTTGAGTTTGAGCAACTCTTGATACGTTTCTGGGAATACACCATTGTATTCATCTACCACCATTTTGGCTGTTTTGTGCAAATTACGAGCACGTGAATAGTACCCTAATCCTTGCCACAAACGCAAAACTTCAGCCTCATCGGCAGCTGCCAAGTCAAACACTGTTGGAAAAGCCTCTACGAATTTATAGTAATAGGGCATTCCTTGGACTACTCTGGTTTGTTGCAAAATTATTTCAGATAACCATATATAATAAGGATTAGTCGTATTGCGCCAAGGTAGATCTCTTTTATGGATTTCGTACCATTGGGTAAGTTTTTGAGAAAAATGAAATTGTGGAAATTCGGTCATGAAAAGGAAAAGTTGACTTTCTGATTTAGCTTAAAAAAAGATAAATAATGGAGGTTTTTGAAACAAACCATCAAGCAATACTGAAAAAACTTGTTTTGATTTAACCTACAAAGTATAAAATAGGTTTATAAAAGTGAAAATCTTTTAAGAAACCTATCTGGTCCAAAAGGAGGATAGATTCAACAAAAATAAAGGAAGGGATTTAGAATAAAACAATCTATAAATAATCCATGATTCATGAAAGAAGTACAACAAAAACCGAGGAATAATAGGAGAAAAGCAAGAAGTCTGAATTAGATTAATTTTAGAATTAGAATTCAAATAGCTAAAAATTAAGCATTTACGAAAAAAAAGTTAAGACATTTATTTATTGATTCTTTCATATTTGAAACCAAAGTCGTACCTTTGTGACCCTTAATAATCAGGGGCTTATAATTTGAGGCTGTGAGAGTTAGCAAAATTCACTGAAATCGACCTTAATCGATGCTAATTCAACTGAATTTTTTGGAAACTTATGGCAACCGACAACCATTGTTTATCATATTTTATTAACTCCTAAATTTTTTAAAAAAGTGACAAAAGCAGACGTAATCGCAGAAATCGCAGACAAGACGGGCATTGACAAGGCAGATGTATCTAGCACTCTAGAGTCATTCTTCACTGTAGTTAAAGATAACTTGGCTGGAGGTGAACCTATCTACGTTCGTGGATTCGGTAGTTTTGTGAACAAGAAAAGAGCTAAGAAGGTTGCTCGTAACATCTCGAAAAACACTTCTATTGTGATTGACGAGCACTTTATTCCAAGCTTCAAACCTGCTAAAATATTTATCGAGCAAGTTAAAACTAACGCTAAGTAATTTTTCGCAATAAGTTGTCCGTTATAGGTTATCAGTTATGAACTCATAGCCGATAACCCATAACAGATAACAGATCTGTAAACGACATGCAAAAGTCTTTTATCTTCATAATAGTGGTTGCACTGGGTACGGTTGGAGCTTTATATAGCCTTCCGAAGGTTGTGGTAAGTGACGAAAAAAAGACCTTAGAGCAAACAGCACAGACTGGCTCTGCCAATCGTGATAAAGCCGTTGAGTCGGAAGATACCCATCAGCACACCGAAGGTGAAGCTAGTGAAAGCCATGGCACAGCCCTTAGCCCCGAACAGAGCAAGGTAGTTGAGAGTTTACGAGCGAAATATTTAGGAAGTTCAAGCAAGCAAGATAAAATCGAAGCAGCAAATGCTCTTATTTCGAAGTTTACAGCATTTACAAGATACGACAGTGCTGCCTATTATGCAGAAGAAGTCGTAAAACTTGATAACAACGAGCGCAACTTGATGAAGGCGGCAGATTTATATTATGAAGCCTTCACCTATGCACTCGAAGATGCAAAAACCAAGAATATGGGAGAAAAAGCTAGAACGTTGTATCAGGAAATTTTAACCAAAAATCCGAATAATCTTCTAGCAAAAACGAACATGGCAATGACTTACGTTTCAACATCAACTCCTATGCAAGGAATTTTGATGCTTCGTGAGGTAATTGCAAAAGAGCCTGAGTTTGAACCAGCATTGTTCAATTTGGGGATTCTATCAATTCGGTCGAATCAGTTTGGGAAGGCCGTTGAGCGTTTTAAACAAATCCTAAAAATCAATCCTGCTAATTCTAAAGCAGCTTTGAACTTGGGATACTGTTTGGCAGAACTCGACCGTACTGATGAAGCTCGCACAATTCTAGAGAAGGTTTTAGCCAATAGCAAAGACCCTCAGGAGAAGGCAGCTGCCAATGAAATTTTATCAAAATTAAAATAAGTTCTCGGTAAGTTCCTACTTTATCACTAAATTGTGCTTGGATAGGAATCTTCTGTGACAAACAACTAAAACAGATTTCGTAACATTTAAAACCTTTTAAAGTCATGCCTTGCGGAAAGAAAAGAAAAAGACACAAAATTGCAACTCACAAAAGAAAGAAGCGTCTTAGAAAGAATAGACATAAGAAGAAGTAATCTGTAACTAAGGATTAGTACGAATTGGTGCTAATCCTTAGTTGCTAGTTACTGGAAAACAGGCTATTTTCTCTCGTAGAAAAGAGCCTGTTTTTGTCGTTTTTGTGAGATTGCTAGGTAAAACCCAAATTCATTGCCTTCTTACTTTATTTCTTGGCAATAATTTATCTGCTCATGACAGCATGGATTCCGTTGTATTATAGATTGGTCATAATACACAGCCACGCAATAAGTCAGCAACATTAAAAATCAAAAAACCAATAAAATACTATAGACTCACTATTACTTTATTTCATTCCTATGGAATGACTTCCCAATTGTAAAATTCAGTTGCTTTAATCAATTTCTTACAACTTGCTTTTTACTCTTCGGCACGAACCCTTCTATATGTAGTTTAATGGCTTTGATTTTCTATTCACCAACCGCTCACAGCGACAATATATATTCGTTTTCTTATATACTATTCACTTCTAATCCTTCAATCACCTGTGAGCAACGAATTAATCATCAATTCGACTCCCAAAGGTGACCGCATTGCTCTTTTGCAAGACAAAAGGATTGTGGAGTATCACTTAGAGGAGTCCGAACCACACTTTTCTGTTGGAGATATTTATCTCGGTACAGTCAAGAAAATGGTTACGGGATTGAATGCGGCCTTCATTGATATTGGCTATGAAAAAGATGCTTTTTTGCATTATCATGACCTTGGCCCAAATGTCAATTCCCTGAATAAATTCACCAAAGATGTTATCGCTGGAAGACACAATTCTGGAAGATTAGACAACTTTAAGCTAGAACCAGAAATAGACAAGCACGACAAAATTGATAAAGTTTTAGGGAAAAACTCTCCTATTCTTGTTCAAGTCGTAAAAGAACCTATTTCAACCAAAGGCCCCCGCTTATCTTGCGATATTTCTATCGCTGGTCGCTACACAGTTTTGGTACCGTTTTCGAATGGTGTAAACATTTCGAAAAAAATCACTGCCAAATCCGAACGCCAAAGATTACACAAATTGATGTCGTCTATCAAGCCTGCCAATTTTGGCGTAATCGTTCGAACTGTAGCCGAAGGCAAAGATGTAGAGGAATTGGACAAAGATTTGAAGGAGTCTTTAGCCAAATGGGACGCTGGAATGAAAGCGCTCAGATCAGCAAAACCACGCGACAAGGTCATCGGCGAAATGAGCCGTGCTACTTCAATGCTTCGCGATTTGTTGAATGAAAACTTCGATAGCGTAATTGTTGACACGCCAGAATTATTCCAAGAAGCTCGTGCTTATGTACAGCACATCGCACCAGAAAAAGAACGTATTGTAAAATTACATCAGGGTAAATCCAAAGTATTTGAACAATACGGTATCGAAAAGCAACTAAAAATGCTTTTTGGTCGCTCAGTAAGTCTTCCTGCTGGTGGTTATTTGATTATCGAACATACCGAAGCTTTGCACGTAATTGATGTCAACTCTGGTAACAAATCAAATAGCGAAGAAGACCAAGAAGCAACCGCAGTAAGCGTAAATATCGAAGCAGCCAAAGAGATTGCTCGTCAGTTACGTCTTCGCGATATGGGTGGCATTATCGTTATCGACTTTATTGATATGAAGAAAGCTGAACACAAAAAGCTGATTCATGACATCATGAAGGAGGAAATGAAATCTGACCGCTCAAAATACACCATCTTGCCGCTTACCAAATTTGGCCTAATGCAAATTACTCGCCAAAGAGTACGCCCAGAGATGAACGTTGTAACGTCTGAAAACTGTCCTACTTGTGGCGGTACAGGCAAAATCACAGCGAGTATTGTTGTTTCGGATGTAATCGAACATCACCTTGAGCATATCATTATCAAACAAAATGAGAAAAAGCCAACTATCGTATTGCATCCTTTCTTGCATGCATACTTTACCAAAGGTTTCCCTTCTCTTCGAATGAAATGGTATTTCAAATACAAAACTTGGGTCAATATTATCCAAGATAGCTCTTTTGGTATTACAGACTTTAAATTTCATAACAACCACGGAGAAGAAATAGAACTCAATGGTTAATGAATATAAAAACCCATCTATCCTTCGTAGATGGGTTTTTTATTGTAGCTTCGCTCCTATCCGATGCTTGTCTTGAGCAATTTGAATGTTTATCTTTGCTATATGTCATTTCAAAAAAATAGAAACTATTGGTGGCTCAATTTTAATCCCAAAACAGGGTCAATTGAACAGCTCCGCTATCACCAATCTCAACTCTTTACCTCACATAACGAATTCGGAAATAAACGCCGTATTTACCAACACTTTCAAACCGTACAAAAAGGTGATTGGGTGATTGGTTATGAAAGTACCCCTGTCAAACAAATTAAAGCTATCCTAGAAATTACCGAACCATTACATGTTCATCCTATAGCAGGCGAATCTATTGCTTTTTGTTTGAAGGAAAAACTCCCTTTTCCGATTGAATGGGCAGAACTCAAGCAAATTCATTTTCTGAAAGACTCAGATATTCTGAAGAATAATCAAGGAAGTTTGTTTCAAATCTCCGAAGACGAATTTGAGGCAATTCAAGCGATGATAGATTTACAAAAAGAATCTATCGCTGCCGAAAATATCATTATCCCCTTTGAAAGAAATGACGCTTTAGCTGATTTATTTATCGAAGCTGAGCAATTTGATGAAATAGTTGAGACCCTCAAATATAAAAAGAATATTATTCTTCAAGGCCCTCCAGGAGTCGGCAAAACCTTCTTGGCAAAGAAGCTAGCCTACACACTCATAGGTACGAAAGATGAAGCGCGAATCAAAATGGTACAGTTTCATCAGTCTTATTCTTACGAAGATTTTATCCAAGGACTAAGACCTGATGGAGACGGTGGTTTTAAGCTCAAAAATGGAGTCTTTTATGAGTTTTGTAAAATGGCTCAACGCAATGCTGGAATTGACCATTTCTTTATTATTGATGAAATAAATCGTGGAAATCTAAGTCGTATTTTCGGGGAATTACTCTTACTTATTGAAAATGATAAGCGTGGACGAGCCAACGAAATTCCATTGACTTATGGTGACAAAGATGCTGAACCTTTTTCCGTTCCCGATAACCTTCATATCATCGGAACCATGAATACTGCCGACCGCTCATTAACAACGATTGACTATGCACTTCGTCGTCGCTTTGCCTTTATTAGTTTACAACCATGTTTCAATGAACGGTGGGTAAATTGCTTAGTCGGGCAAGGACTAGATAAGGAATTTGTAGAAGGTATTGCTCAAAAATTCAACTTACTAAACCAAGAAATTACTCAAGATAGGCATTTACTAAAGGGCTTTCAAATCGGACATAGCTATTTTACGCATTTTCCTACAGGTGAAAATCCACAAAAATGGTATAAGCGTATTATTCAACTTGAAATAGCTCCTTTGCTTGAAGAATATTGGTACGACCAGCCCGAAAAGGTTCAAAATTGCGTAGAGGAACTGCTTGGGTAGCTGTGGGTAGACTTAGCCTCGGACTATCTTTTGTTTCAGCTTGTAAACTATATTAAAAATCAGCCCAAGACTAAGTCTTGAACCAGTAAAGACGATTTCTCACATAGGCTCCAACATGATTCCAATTGAAAACATATACTTTTTGCTTTGTTATGCTTGGGATAAACTTGAGCAACGCCACTTGGTAAAAGCTGGTGTGTCAGGGCAAAAAAGTATTTATGAATTATTAGCGAGTATCTTGGTTAGAGAGCTACCTACGCTTTGGAAGAAAGGATATTTCAAGAATTACACAGAACAAAATCAATATATTCAAGGCATAAGAGGCAAAGTACATATCTCTCCTTCTCTAGCAACTGGAGCATTTGAGAAAGGAATGGCATATTGTGAATTTGATGAATTTTCTGATAATATTTTGGCTAATCAGATTTTAAAAAGTAGCCTTGTCCGACTTCTCAAAGTATCAACCCTTTCAGATAAAATTCACCAAAGTTTACAATCAGAGTTACGTAGACTGCATCATATTCAAGAAATATCTTTACACGAAGCATTGTTCCGTCAGGCTTTTGCTCAATGCCATAGAAATACGACCTATACGTTTTTACTACATATTTGTGAATTGCTTTACGGTCAAAGTATGGTAAGTGAACAGGGAGAGAGTATTTTATTCAGAGATTTTGAGCAAGATGACCGCAAAATGGCGGGTTTATTTGAAGCTTTTGTTCGTAATTTTTATAAAATAGAACTCAAAAGTGCTAAGGTTTTTAGAGAAAGACTTCAATGGAAGCTTACAGGAACAGACCCACAGTATTTGCCCAAAATGCAAACTGATATTAGTTTGATTTTGAACAATGGCAAAAAATTGATTATTGATACCAAGTACTATGCTCGTACTTTAAATACCTATTTTAACTCAGAAAAAATACATACCGAGAACCTCTACCAGTTATTTGCCTACCTAAAAAATCAGCCTGACGAGCAGGCTGAAGGTATCTTATTGTATCCAACGGTCAAGCAATCTTTAAGCTTATCTTATACTTCAGAGCAGCATCATATCCATATTGAGACGGTAAACTTAGCTCAACCTTGGGAGAAAATCCACGAAGACTTATTGGAAATTGTAACTAAAAACTTACCCCAAATACCTTATTCTTTTGATTAAAAATAAAGGATTTCTTTTCTGACTGATAAAACAGATTAACCACATTAGTTTGGTCATCAAATTCATCCACCAATACATCATTTTGAAGTTTTGAACCACTAATAGGATCTTGCGCAGGCATTTCGATATACAACCACATGGCGTCTCCTTCTTGTTCTTTTCCTAAGTAATGATAAGGTACTCGTTGATTACGAGCATTGAACCACACAAAATGCTTTTGTATGTATTTATCAATTTGTGGGTCAAACTTTTCAGTTTTGTCCAGTACAATCTTCTTGCCTTGATTTTCTTTTGTCAATACTGTTTCTAAATCATCCTTAAAAACACGTAGACTTATTTCAAAGCTTTTTTCCTTAGCGTTATAACGCATTTCGGTAATACTTGTATGGAAGGCATGTTTCTTAAATGCCATCAATCCAAGTGATAGCATTACGCCCAAAAGCAAAAACCTGTAAGAGAATCTCACAGGTTTTTGAATATATTTTTTTGATTTTATTAACATACGTTTGTTGTACTGTATAATGAGTTTATGAGAAAAACTTCTTAAAAGCACCATTACCTAAAACGAATACCATCAAACCTAGTAAAATCACGGTTCCTACTTGCTGAGCACGCTCCATGAATTTTTCTGATGGCGGACGACCTGTAATAATTTCAAACAACAAGAATAGAGCATGACCACCATCCAAGGCAGGAATTGGCAATAAATTCATAAACGCCAAAGCCATCGAAAGTAAGCCCGTCAAACTCCAGAAGTTTAACCAATCCCAGTGTGAGCCGTACATATCAGCAATTTCGAATGGTCCACTCAACGCTTTATCAGCACGAACTTGACCTGCAAAAATTTTCTTGAAACCTTGAATGTTTTTCCACACTACATCAAAAGCATTGCCCGCTCCCACTACAAAAGCTTGACCCAAAGTATAATCTTCGTGTGATTTTTGAACCAAATACTCAGGAAAAAATCCCAATGTACCATCTTCAGCTGTAGTCATACGTAGCGTATCGGCTTTACCAGCACGCATAATAGCCAAGGTTACTGGTTTGTTTTTATACTTTTGAAGTTCTTCCTTGAAAGTCTGGAAGAATTTCACTGGTGTTCCATTAATCGAGACAATTTCGTCTCCATCCTTCATACCTGCTGTGTAAGCTGGCGCAGGAGCTGGAGCTGGATTTCCTAAAAGTTTATCCAGAAAAGAAGCTTCTTTTGGTTCAGCAACACGAGCCACTTTAAACTTGTACAATGGTTGAATAAATTCGCCTTTTTGGTCAGATAGCTTATTTAAGAAATCACTTGGAATAACGATTTCTACAGTTTTCCCATTTCTGTCAACCGTATAAACAGTCTTATCTTCTAAAATAGCACCAGCAATATCTGTATAGCTATGAAAATCTTCACCATTTACTTTTAATACTTTATCACCTAACTGAAAGCCTACTTCTTTACCAAGTACTCCAGCGTACAAACCTTCTTTATTGAGTTCAGCTTTAGAGATGTAGTTATTACCTTCTTTGAAGCTAATACCCCAAAAGATTAACACCCCCAAAATCACATTGACGATGATACCACCTAACATTACGATAAGACGTTGCCAAGCAGGTTTGCCACGAAACTCCCAAGGCTCAGGTGTAGCTGATAGTTTAGACGCATCCTGTGTTTCATCGATCATACCAGCGATTGATACATAACCGCCAAGTGGGAACCATCCTAAACCATATTCTGTCTCGCCAATTTTCTTTTTGAATAAAGCAAAATTCAATAAAGTAGGTATTGGAAAAAGAAAATCGAAGAATAAGTAGAATCTATCTACTCGCATCTTAAACCATTTGGCAGTGATATAATGCCCAAATTCGTGTAAACTTACTAAAATCGACAAACCCAAAATGAGTTGTCCAACCTTCACTAGTCCTTCCATTGTTTAGCTTTTAGCCCCAGCCCGAACTTGTCAGGCTAATACTGTTTTCTATTAAGGTTTTAAAAAATATAATTTAGCTGAGAAAGTTCGTTTTCGATACTTTTATCTACATTCCTATTTCTCCTGTGGATAAACTCTTAGAGATTTTCGCTTGCAAATGCTCTAGTTTCAGCATCAGTTTGGATATAATCGTCCAAAGTAGGATGCTTGATAAACGGAACTTTTGCCATACAAGTTTCAAGCAAGTCTGACATTTGTAAAAAGCCAATTTTATCTTCCAGAAAAGCAGCCACGGCAATTTCGTTGGCGGCGTTCAAGATACAAGGCATATTTCCACCTTGAGCCATTGCGTCAAATGCTAGTTGCAAGTTACGAAATGTTTCTTTATCAGGTTGCTCAAATGTGAGATTTGGATAATTAATGAAGTCAAAACGAGGGAAGTCTGATTTTAGTCTGTTTGGAAAACCCAAAGCAAACTGAATAGGTAATTTCATATCAGGCAAACCCATTTGAGCTTTGATAGAACCATCCTCAAACTGCACCAACGAGTGAATGATAGATTGGGGGTGTACCACCACATCTATTTGAGAGGCATTAAGATTAAAAAGCCATTTAGCCTCAATTACTTCCAAGCCCTTATTCATCAAACTAGCCGAGTCAATGGTAATCTTGGCACCCATCACCCAGTTAGGATGTTTCAATGCTTGAGCCTTTGTTACGTTTGCCAGCTCTTCACGTTTTTTTCCTCTAAAAGGACCACCTGAGGCAGTCAAAATAATCTTTTCAATTGGATTATGAAACTCTCCTACTAAGCATTGGAAAATAGCAGAATGTTCTGAATCAACAGGGTAAATATTAACACCCTTTTGTTGTGCTAAAGCAGTAATTAACTCTCCCGCAACTACCAAAGTTTCTTTATTGGCCAAAGCAATATGTTTTCCAGCTTCGATAGCTTTGATTGTTGGCAATAAGCCTGCATATCCTACCATAGAAGTCAGCACTATATCAATAGCCTCCATTTGTACAACAGACTCAAGGGCTTTGGGTCCTGCATATACTTTAATCCCATGTGGGTCAAGCGCATCAAGAACTTGATTATATAAAGCCTCGTTGCCTATTACAACACAATTAGGGCGAAAAGCAATCGCTTGTTCTATCAACAACTGGGCGTTACTTTGAGCTGTTAGTACTTCTACTTCAAAAATAGTAGGATTCGCCTGAATTACTTCGAGGGCTTGTGTGCCAATCGAACCTGTCGAACCTAAAATGGCAATATTCCTTTTTTGCATAAATCTTAATGATGAAACAATCTATTCTGTTTGTTGTACTCAGATAGTTGGAGGGTTCTATGAGTGATGAATTTTGAGTGAAAAGTTGTGAGTATAAATATTTTGCATTCAAAATTCACCACTCATACTTAAAATCCTCGAAGCCAGTCCAATACTTGCTCAGTAAAAATCATGAGGACTTTTGGATAAATAATAATCGTAATAATCACGCCATACAACGCCCCATATAAATGCGCATCGTGATTGATATTGTCCATACTTCGGCGTGACATATAAATGGAATACCATGTGTAAAGTAGTGCAAAAAGTACCGCTGGCACTGGAATTACCCCATAGATATGCAGGCTCTGCGTTGGAGCAAACAAAATTGCAGCAAACAATACACTCGATACACCGCCCGATGCACCTAAGGAATTATAATTAAAGTTGTTTTTGTGCTTGAAAAAAGAAGGCAAGTCCGACACAATGATTCCTCCTATGTATAGTAATAAATAGAGAAAAGGCCCATTGCCAGGAGAAATTTGATTATATACCGACTCCATCATATTCCCAAATGAGAAGAGGGTGAACATGTTAAAAAACAAATGTCCAAAGTCGGCATGAACAAAACCAGAAGTAATAAAACGCCAATACTCTTGTCGACGATTGATTAAATAAGGGTTCATTAAAAGCTTTCCCAAAAGCTCATAGTTACGGAAGGCTAAAATACTAACAAGCACTGTTATCAGGATGAGTATTTCATTTAGAGATAAATCTGCCATTTGTTATTAAATGAAAATAAAAACAGTCAGACCAAGGCCGACTGTTCATAAAGTTTTTATTGTTGAGTGTATAGACTCTATGAAAATTAAGCATAAAGCATTTATCTGTAGCTTAGCTTATACTTGTGTCTATGCAAATTTAAACTAAACTTCCCTATCAATCAAAATATTAGCAAAAGCTCTCAACTCGGCTTTGCGCTCTGCTTCAACTTTCAGGCTATCTAATAAATCAAAAGCTTTTTCAAAGTACTCATTTATTTTGGCCTCTGCCAATTGACGAATTCCCAATTGATCATAAATACCTCGTACAGCGTTTACCTTTTCGGCTGGATCAAAATCTTTTAAAGATAACCAATGTTCGAGTTGTGCTTTAGTTTCGCCAGTTGCTGAGCTCAATGCTTCGATAAGCATATAAGTTTTTTTGTTGGAAATAATATCGCCTCCTACTTGCTTACCAAATTTTACAGGATCGCCATAAACATCCAAGACATCGTCTTTTAACTGAAAACCTAAACCAATATTAATACCCAAATCGTATAAAGTTTGGCAGGTTTTATCGCTTGCTCCACCAATGATACCGCCTAATTCTAATGCAAAACCTAATAGAACACTTGTTTTTAGGCGAATCATTTCGATATATTCTTCCTCTGTGACATTTTCACGAGTCTCAAAATTCATATCAAATTGCTGTCCTTCACAAACTTCAGCAGCAGTACGATTAAAGCGTTTCAATGCTTTTTTCAAGTTTTTATCTTCTACAAAAAGCATCAACTCATACGCTTGCACCAACATCACATCGCCCGAGAGGATTGCAGTATTGTCATTCCATTTGGCATGAACAGTTGGTTTTCCACGACGCAAAGGAGCTTTATCCATAATATCGTCGTGCATCAAAGTAAAATTGTGGAAAACTTCTACGGCAGTAGCTGGCTTGATTGCTTTTTGCCATTCGTCTGTAAATAAGGCTGTTGACATCAAGGTCATAAGTGGACGTAGGCGCTTTCCACCCAAAGACATCAAATAACGAATGGGCTCATAAAGTTCAACAGGCGATTGCCCATATTGTTGTTGCTGAAATTCTTCTTCTAAAGCTTGGATAAACTGTTTTGTGGTCATACTTTAATCCAACTACCTTGCTGGATACTAAGGGTGATAAATAATGATTGAGTGGACGGCGATGTGTAAAATTAGGATACCCATTTTAAACTATCAGGCGCTCACCATTGCTTTTGACTAATCACTTCGAACTTATTGAAAAGTCTTTTGATATTGTTTATTCAACTATTAGTAACAAACGTAGTGCAAAATCAATCTAGTAGGATAACTGAAAATACTCATTTTTTGTTATGTTTTGCCAAAAATAGAAATAAGAAGTGAAACCCAACACAGGAATCAACTATATTTTCTCTAACTTTGCAAAGCCTCATCTCACCTGAGGGCTAGCCTTATGCTTACACATCAATTAAACCTTCGCAAGCCACTCGCCTTTTTCGATTTAGAAACAACAGGCGTGAATGTTATCAAAGACCGTATCGTCGAAATCAGTATTGCAAAAGCCAATATCGATGGGACAGTAACGGTCAAAACCCGTCGTGTCAATCCAGGAATGCCTATTCCAGTGGAGTCATCGATGGTACACGGTATTTATGACGACGATGTAGCTAATGAGCCATCGTTCAAACAAATTGCCAAATCTATGGCTCAATTCTTGGAGGGTTGTGACTTAGCAGGTTTCAACTCAAATCGCTTTGATGTGCCGATGTTGGTTGAAGAATTTTTGCGCAATGATGTAGAATTCGATGTCAAAAACCGTCGTCTTATTGATGCTCAAAGAATTTTCCACATGATGGAACCTCGAAACCTTTCGGCAGCTTACAAGTTTTATTGTAGTAAAGAGCTCATTGATGCTCACTCAGCCGAAGCCGATACAATTGCAACTTTAGAAATTTTGAATGCTCAGGTTAAACGATATGAAGGAGTAGTAATCAAAAATGAAAAAGGAGAAGATTTTGTCCCAGTCAAAAACGACATGGATGCGCTTCATGAGTTAACTTCTGCCAAACTGGTAGATTTTGCGCAAAGAATCGTGTTCAATCGTGAAGGCGTAGAAGTAATCAACTTTGGAAAACACGCTGGAAAGCCTGTAGTACAAGTACTTAAGGACGAGCCATCGTATTATGATTGGATGATGAAAGGTGATTTTCCATTGGATACTAAGCGAAAACTTACCGAGATAAAGTTACGAGCTTTTAATAATCGTTAATAGGGAAAATAATTATAATGAAAAACCGCTTGTATTTGGTTCATATTTTAGCGACTTTTCAAACATATTCCTTATTTTTGCCCCGAATTTTCCGAAAACTGTAAGAACTATAAATGAGCCTCGCACTTCGAGGTTAACCATTTAAAGTTGAATGTTTAGACGAATCTATTATTTCTTAGTTTGACAAAAAACCAAAGAAATAGGCTTTATCTATTCATCAAACTTAAAGACTTATGCAACAAATACCTGACGTTATCCGACAAATTCCTCTGAACAACTATGTTTGGTTCAGCACGGCTTTATTTTGTATCGGCATTATTGGAGTATTAACACGCCGAAATGCAATCATCATCTTTATGTCAGTCGAATTGATGCTAAATGCAGCCAATCTTCTTTTAGCAGCCTTTTCTTCGTACAAAGCTGACCCGACTGGGCAAGTATTTGTATTCTTTATCATGGCTGTGGCAGCTGCCGAAGTAGCGGTAGGTTTGGCCATCATTGTGATGATTTATCGCAATATTCAATCAATTGATGTAGGTATTTTGAATAAATTAAAGTGGTAATTATCAGGTGTGAGTATTTGTCATAGATTATTGACGACAAGGCTCACTGCTTATAGCTCTAAAAATTATGTCATTAGCAGTACTTATCCCCCTTTTTCCACTAATCGGTTTTTTGATCAACGGACTCGGATTCCGTCGTGTTCCAAAATCATTAGTTGGTGTAATTGGCTCGGCGGCAGCGTTGGCTTCGTTTGCCTGTGCGCTTAGTCTGTTCCTCAACTTTTCTGGACAGCCAGAAGTTGCGCATATCTTCGACTGGATTACCATCGGAGATTTAAACATTTCGATGTCATTTCAAATCGACCAATTGTCCTTGTTGATGTTGTTGATTATCACAGGAGTTGGTTCTTTGATTCACATATACTCAATTGGTTATATGCACCACGATGAAGGTTTTGGAAAGTTTTTTGCTTTCTTAAACCTTTTCTTGTTCTTCATGCTCTTGTTGGTATTGGGTTCAAACTACGTGGTAATGTTTATCGGTTGGGAAGGCGTAGGTTTGTGTTCTTATTTGTTGATTGGTTTCTGGAACAAAAACACCAACTACGGTAATGCTGCACGTAAAGCCTTTATTATGAACCGTATTGGTGACTTAGGCTTTTTGTTAGGTATATTCCTTATTATCACACACTTTGGTACGGTTGAATACGCTGACGTATTTAGCAAAGTAGCTGAAGGTGGTTATGAGTCAGGAGACAAAACATTGATGTACATCACGCTATTGTTGTTTGTTGGTGCAATGGGTAAATCAGCGCAGATTCCATTGTACACTTGGTTGCCTGACGCGATGGCGGGACCAACTCCAGTATCAGCCTTGATCCACGCAGCAACGATGGTAACTGCGGGTATCTACATGATTATCCGTTCTAATGTATTGTATAGCCTTTCTCCAGAAACGCTTGAAGTGATTGGATGGGTTGGTACAGCAACAGCATTGTTGGCAGCATCAATTGGTTTGTTACAAAACGACATCAAAAAAGTATTGGCTTATTCAACTGTTTCGCAGTTAGGATATATGTTTATGGGCTTAGGTGTAATGGCTTATAGCTCTTCTTTCTTCCACGTAATGACTCACGCATTCTTCAAGGCATTGTTGTTCTTGGGTGCAGGTTCGGTAATCCACGCTATGTCTGATGAACAAGATATTCGTTCAATGGGTGGTTTGCGCAAAAAATTACCAATTACCTTCATTACTTTCTTGATTGCTACAATTGCGATTTCTGGTATTCCTCCATTTGCAGGTTTCTTCTCAAAAGATGAAATTTTGGCTCATGTGTACGAGCACAACAAATTGATGTGGGTATTGGCATTGGCAGGTTCAATGATGACATCATTCTATATGTTCAGATTGTTGTTCTTGACATTCTTTGGAGAATTCAGAGGAACGCACGAACAAGAGCATCATTTGCATGAATCACCAATTGCCATGACTGCTCCATTAATGATTTTGGCAGTACTTTCGGCAGCAGGTGGTTTCTTCAACTTACCACATATTTTTGGAGGACATGCAAGTCTTGCCACTTTTATGGAGCCATTGTTTGCACAAAGTCATGTAGCAGCTCATGCACCAGACGAAGCTACAGAAAAAATGTTGATGATTGTTTCTGTAATAGCAGCACTAGTTTCTGCGGCAGTTGCTTATGTAATTTATGTGAGCAAAAAAGCAGTTCCAGAGGCAGATGGTACCGAAACGGGTCTTCAAAAAGTGGTTTATAACAAGTACTATATCGACGAATTATATGACACAGTATTTGTAAAACCAATCACAGCGCTTTCGAATATATTACACTCATTTGTTGAATTCTTAGTTATCGACTTAATTGTTGAAGGAATTGGCAAATTGGTAAAAGGTATCTCTGGCGAAGCACGTTTGCTACAAAATGGTACAACGGGTTATTATATCTTCGCGATGGTAATTTCGATTGCCGTGATGTTGATCTGGGGTTTAAGAATCTTCATTTTAGGTTAATATTTCCCCTCAGGTATTCAGCTGTTTTCCGAACAGTTTTTCTAAATAGAATGATTAACAGATAACGTTTTTATAATGTTAACACTTACACTCATACTTCTTCCCATTATCGCAGGGTTGTTGACCCTTAGCACGAAAGGAGAAAATGCGAAAGTTATAGCTTTGGTAGCCGCATTAGTCGAGCTAGCTTTAGGAGCTTATACGTTTTTTGCTTTTGTACCAGACGCTACCAGCCAGTTTGGCGTATCGTATAATTGGATCGCATCAGCAGGCATCAAATTCTCAGTGGGTATCGATGGCATCAGCCTTATTTTGGTGAGCCTTACAACATTGGTAGTACCTTTTATTATTCTATCAACTTTTCAAAACAATTACGAAAAAGCATCTACTTTCTATTCACTCATCTTGTTTATGCAAGCGGGTTTAGTGGGAGTATTTACTGCAAAAGACGCGTTCTTGTTTTATTTCTTCTTCGAAGCAGCTCTTATCCCTATTTATTTTATTGCCGCAATTTGGGGTGGCGAAAATAGAGTTAAAGTAACTTTCAAGTTTTTTGTCTATACTATTTTTGGGTCATTGTTCATGCTGTTGGCTTTGGTTTATTTATATATCAAAACTCCAACACATAGTTCTGAAATTACAGCATTGTACGAAACAGCAAGGTTACTTGACGCTTCGCAACAAGGCTTTATTTTCTGGGCGTTCTTTATTGCCTTTGCGATTAAGATGCCTCTATTTCCATTTCACACATGGCAACCAGACACATACGTTGAAGCACCAACAGCTGGAACGATGTTATTGTCAGGTATTATGTTGAAAATGGGTACTTATGGTTTGATTCGTTTGTTGTTGCCAATTGCTCCACTAGGTGTTAAAGCTTGGGGAACAGTTGCAGTAGTTTTGGCCATTATCGGAATCGTATATGGTTCGATTATCGCTATTCAGCAAAGAGACATGAAACGTTTGATTGCCTATTCTTCATTTGCACACGTTGGCTTAATGGCAGCAGGTATTTTCTCTGGCAACTTGGATGGTATTCAAGGTTCGTTGATTCAAATGCTTGCGCACGGTATCAACGTAGTTGGTTTGTTCTTTGTCGTAGAAATTATCCAGCAACGTACCAAATCTCGTGAATTATCTAGCTTAGGAGGTATTACTCAAACTACTCCACAATTGACTGTATTCTTTATCATCATTATGTTAGGCTCAGTAGCTCTACCATTGACAAATGGATTCGTTGGTGAGTTCTTGTTGTTGAAAGGGGTATTTGAATACAATGCTTGGATGGGAGCAGTTGCAGGACTTACGATTATCCTTGGTGCGGTATATATGTTGCGCTTAGTGCAAAAATCAATGTTTGGTACTACAACGTCTTTGACTGAAGGTTTTGAAGACCTTGGTTTAACCGAAAGAGCTACTTTATTGCCGATTGCTGTATTGGTGATTGTATTAGGTATTGCACCTAATATTATCTTAAAAGCTTCTGAGCCTGCGGTAAGTCAATTGTTATCAATCATAAATAAGTAAGAAATTTAATCAAGTTTGATGGTTTTGCCGTCAAACTTAGGATATAGCAGATATGAACGCAATTATAGCTTTATCACTCTTTGGTATTACCAATTTGTTTTTAGGTTTTTTGAACAACCGTAAAATCTTATTGCCTGCCACACTCCTATTCGTTCTGATTGCCTTTGGGCTTAACCTTGCCGACTGGAATCACGAGTATTATTGGTTCCACAATATGCTCAAAACTAATAACCTTTCTATCAATTTTACTTCTATAATTTTGGTAGCAACGGCATTAGTTGTTGCAATTTCACGAGGCTTTGGCAATGACGAAGAGCACACTCACCCTGCCGAATATTACGGTATCTTACTATTTTCGGTAGTAGGTGCTATCATGATGGTGACTTTCCAAAGCTTGTTTATGCTATTTGTTGGTATCGAAATCCTTTCGGTAGCAATGTATGTATTGACAGGTTCTGACAAACGTAATTTACGCTCAAACGAAGCTGCACTGAAATACTTCTTGATGGGTTCGTTTGCTACAGGTATCATGTTATTTGGTATTGCATTGGTTTATGGCGCAACAGGCTCTTTCGATATTAATGGTATCGGTAATATGGTAAATCAAGCCAAATTACAAGACATCATGTTGAATCCTTATGGTCCTATTCTTTATGGAGGAATCACTTTGATTTTTGTTGGCTTGCTATTCAAAATTTCAGCGGCACCTTTCCACTTCTGGACTCCTGATGTTTACGATGGTGCACCAAGTATCTTCACAGCATTCATGTCGACAGTCGTAAAAACGGCTGGTGTAGCAGCTACTTATCGCCTACTTTCAATTTCATTCCCAGCGGTATATGGCTTGTGGGGAAATCCATTAGTGTATATTACTTGTTTGACTTTGTTTATTGGTAATATTACAGCTGTTTATCAACAAAGTTTCAAGCGTATGTTGGCATACTCAAGTATTTCTCACGCTGGTTACTTATTGATTACTGTTTTGGCAAAAACACCAACAACCAACTCTTCTATCCTATTTTACTCATTGGCCTATTCAATTGCGACGATTTCTGCTTTTGCGGTATTAATGGTTGTATCTGAAGCCCAATCAAAATCGGGTAAGCCAGATGAAACCTTTACAGCATTGAATGGTCTTGCTAAAAATAACCCATTCTTGGCATTTGTATTGACAGTATCAATGTTGTCATTAGCAGGTATTCCACTTACAGCAGGATTCTTCGGTAAGTTTTTTATCTTCGCTGATGCTTTTAGTAACGTATCGAGTCTATTCAAAACAATTGCTGTAGTTGCTATTTTGATGTCTACCGTTGGTATTTACTATTACTTCAAACCTATCATTGCGGCTTATTTGAAGAAAGGTGATTTAGAGAAAATTGAATTATCTCCGATTTATAAACTAACATTGATTATAACAACAGCCTTGACAATCCTATTGGGTATTGCTCCAGATCTTGTTAAAAATATTTTCTAAAAGTGTCAAAACAAAAACAATCAAAACTGCTAAACAAGAAAGATTTCATTGCTTACTTTCTCGTAGCAGGTACAGGAGCTGTAGTTCAATTAGTGTCAGGTAGTATTTTAAGAAATCAGTTTGATTTAACTTATGGTGCATCTGTTTCCTATGGATATATTATCTCTTTTTTTGTAGGATTCACGCTAACAAAGATGTTTGCATTTGATGCAAGAAACTCAAATCAAACACGTCGTGAAATGGTAAAATTTATGATGGTAGCTGCTGGCTCATGGGGAGTAACCTGGTTTTTTGCAGTAGCTTCTCTGTCATTCGTCAATCAAATGCTAGGCGAGCGAACTTTCACTTTACCAGTTTTACAAAAAAGCATTAATCCGAATGAGCTAGGGTGTCAAATAGTGGGGATGGGATTTAGTTTTATTTTTAACTATATCATGCACAAAACCTTTACTTTTAGAAGCACTGGCTTTTATAACAGACTCAAGGCATTCATTCGATAATTAGCATAAAAAAGGCCCTACTGATAAATTCACAGTAGGGCCTTTTTTATTTTATCTTGTATCAATACTTACATCTCTATTTGTATCGAAATGTTCTTGAAAAATTAAAGAACCTAAAAATATCACAAAATCAAGATGTAAACACGTCATAATTAGTGTCTTAAAAGGCAAAAATTAAAATTTTCTAATCTTCTCATTAGATGTTTATTGCCATATAGTATAATTATTCATATAAAATCAAGCAATAAATAAAGAATTTATCAGGAATTATTAAAAATTAATTAAAAATATTGCTCAATAACTTGGAGGGAATATAAGTTGTACTTAACTTTGTAGCTCAAACCTTAAACACCACAAAAGAAATGAAAAAATTGTTCGCATTCGCATTAGTAGCTGGTATGATGTCATTGGCTGCTTGTTCAGAGAAGAAAGCTGAAACTACTGCTGTTGATTCAGCTGCTACAGCTGTAGATACTACTGCTGCTGTTGATACTGCTGCTGCTGATTCAGCTGCTGTTGATACTGCTGCTGCTCCTGCTGCTCACTAGTATTCCTGAACGATTTCGAAAGAAATTTAGAAAAGCCTCATTTAGAATGAGGCTTTTTGCTTTTATAGTCCTTCTGTTTTTCTGTATATTAGAGTCATGAAAAACGATTACGCCACCTTTCAGCAGTATTTTCCCACTGAGGCTGTACCTTACTGTTTCCAACTTTGGAAAAAACATCAATTCAATTTCAAAATAACTCGTCCTCGCAATTCCAAATTAGGTGATTATTCCTTTCGTCGAGAAAGTGGTCACCAAATAACCGTTAATCAAAACCTAAATCCGTACGCTTTTACCATTACTTATATCCATGAAGTGGCGCACCTTGTAACCTTTACGCATTACAAACGGCGTAGAGAACCTCATGGGAAAGAATGGAAAGCAATGTTTAAAAAGTTATTTCTCCCAATTCTTACTTCAGAAGTTTTTCCCGACAGTATTCTATTACCATTGATTACCTATTTAGAAAATCCTTCTGCAAGCACGCAGGGATGTATTCCTTTGAGTAATGCGCTCCGAGCTTTTGATGCCCCAATTCTTCTCGATGAACATATTCCTTTGACTCAGGTTGAAGTAGGCAAAAGTTTTATTGTCAATGGTAGAAGCTTCGTGAAAGGAGAGCTTAGAAGAACACGCTTTCTATGTACTGAAACTACAACAGGAAAACGTTATGTGGTAGCAGCGAATGCGCTAGTAAAATTGTTATAGATAGAAAGGAAGGCTAATAGTAAAAAAAATGAAAAACTGGTTGAAGGCACTAATCTGTATAGTTTTTATGATTTATACCTATGAAAGCATAGCTCAAAAAAGCGTACTTTCAGAAGGGAATTGGATAAAAATTGGTATTACACAAAGTGGTATATATAAAATTGATAAAGACATTTTAAGCAAAGCGGGATGGCCTTTAAGCCAAATAACGCCACAGAATCTTAAATTATATGGTAATGGAGGTAAAATGTTACCTCAAAAAAATAGTGCTTCTCGTCCCATCGACTTAATTGAAAATGCTATTTTAGTAAGAGGCGAACAAGACGGTAAGTGGGATGATACCGACTATATTCTTTTTTATGGAGAAGCTCCTCAGCAGCTGATTATTGATAAGGCTCAAAAGCAGATTTCTCATCAAATCAATATCTATTCTGACACAACCTATTACTTTCTGACAGTATCAAGCAGTAATGGTCAAAGAATTAAAACAGCTACAGATGTTAAATCTACCAATACGATTCGCCTTTTTGATGACTATCAATTTCATGAAATAGATAAGCGTAATATTTTGGCACAAGCTCCATTTGCAGGTTCGGGACAAGAGTGGTATGGCGAGGAGTTTATTGCCAATAATCAACAAGTATTTAGTTTTGTAGGTCAAGGAATAGCCAGTAATTCACAGATATCCTTAACGTCGTCGGTACTCAATACTTCGTATGGTGCAACAGCTTTCAACCTTACGGTAAACAATCAAGCTGTGGGTTCACAAAATATGGAAGGTATCACTGCAAGTACCTATGATTATAAAGGCAAAGCCGCAAAAAATATCTTTAGCATCAATAGTGGATTAGTTACTTCGGATGTCATTAATGTAGGATTGACTTTTGATCGAAAAGCCCTTACATCAGGTGGTGCCTTTTTAAATTTTTTGAGCATTCAACTCAAAAGAAATATCAAGCTCAACAATGCCACATCTCTACGATTTAGGGCATTTGAGCAACTTCAATATAAAGATTTTCAATGGCAAATTTCGGACACTGACAATACACTTTCGGTGTGGAATATCACCAACTCGGCTGTTCCTATTAATCAAACATTGACTCAAAATAGCGAAGGTTGGACAATTTCAGGAACACAAAGCGATTTGCAAGAATATATTCTCTTTAAAGAATCAAGCGCACAACAACCTGTCTCTAGTAGCAAAATAGATAATCAAAATTTGCATGGACTCAAAACACCTGATTTGGTAATTGTCTGTGGGGTATCTATTCAAAGTAGTGCTGAAGCTTTGGCGAATTTCAGACGTAGTCATGATAAACTTGATGTGGTTGTGGCGACCAAAGAAAGTATCTACAACGAATTTTCTTCTGGCAAGCAAGACATTACAGCCATTCGTGATTTCGTAAAATACTTATACGATCAAAATCCAACAAAACTAAAATACTTACTTTTGTTAGGCGATGCCTCTTATGATTTCAAAAGACGAAGCCAGGTCATTGGAGATGAAGTCAAGAATATTTATATACCAGCTTATCAAAGTCGAGAATCATTGCACCCTATCTTAAGTTATGCTTCAGATGATTACTTTGGATTTATGGAAGCTGAAGAAGGAGATTGGGAAGAAAATGCCAATGGTAATCATACGCTCGATATTGGCGTAGGTCGCCTTCCTGTTAAAACTAAAGCTGAGGCAAATGATATAGTGACCAAACTTACCTCCTATCACAATAGTAGTAAGCTGGGAGATTGGCGTTCAAAAATTACTTTTGTAGCAGATAACGGCGATGGGAACCTTCATCAAGGCGACGCAGAAGATTTTTCTCAGCTGGTAGAGAAACTTTATCCCTCCTACCAAAGTCAAAAGATTTATTTAGATAATTACCCCTTATTATCATTAGCAGAAGGTCAAAGAAGTCCACAGGCTAAAGACGCCCTTTTTCAAGCGCTCCAAAACGGTTCTTTGATAGTAAACTATAATGGACACGGTGCCGAAACAGGTTGGACTGAAGAGCAAATTTTAACGATTAATGATATTGATAAATTAAGCAACCTCAAAAATTTGCCTGTAATGCTTACTGCAACCTGCCAGTTTGGTCGATATGATGATCCCAATCAGGTTTCAGGAGCCGAACTAGCACTATTGAGTAATCGAGGTGGAGCAATTGCGCTATTAACGACAACACGTCCCGTTTATCAAAGTACAAATTATTTAATCAACGAAGCATTCTATCAAAATGTATTTCCTAGCAATACACAGGCAACGCAACGCCTAGGAGATATTGTCAAAAATACAAAGAATGCCAGTGTAGTTGGAGTCGTAAATCGAAACTTTAGTCTTTTAGGCGACCCATCGATGCAGTTATTGTATCCTCAGCAACAGATTACCATCGATAGTATATTTGTACAAGGTCGAGGGCTTTCAGATACGCTAAAAGCATTGGAACAGGTTCGTATTGTGGGAAAAGTTCGAGCAAATACTGGACTAATCGATACACAGTTTAGTGGAACAGTACAAATTACGTTATTTGATAAAGCGCAAAAGGTAAGTACTCTTGGGGCTAACAATGCTCCGTTTGTTTATCTCGATTATAATAATATTTTGTTCAAAGGCACTGCTACTGTAAACAAAGGGCGATTTGAGATAACAGTAGTACTTCCTAAAGATATTAACTACCAATATGGAGAAGGAAAACTCTCCTTGTATGCTCAAAGCAGTACAGGCTTTACAGATGCAATAGGTTTTGAAAGACCAATTATAGGAGGTTCAGGCAAAATCCAAAAAGTTGATAATACAGGACCAAAAATTCATTTATATTTAGATGAAAAAGTTGAAAAAGAGACGTATATTACAACACCTAATCCTCGGTTATTGGTAGACTTAGAAGATGAAAGTGGCATTAATATTGCAACAGACGGCTTAGGTCATCAAATACTATTGACACTTGATGATACCACTCAAATAATACTAAATCAGTACTATTCAAGTACGCTTAATAACTATCAACAAGGCAATATTATCTATGATTTTAAGGGGCTTACTGAAGGAGATCATAAATTATCAATAAAAGTTTGGGATACATACAATAATTCATCTGAAAACTCGTTGCGATTTAAGGTTGTCCAAGATAACATCTCTTCCTTAAAAAATATCAAGTCCTTTCCTAACCCATTCATTGATAAGGTATATTTCAGTTTTGAGCACAATAGAGAGGGTGATGATGTAGATATTACTCTCCAAATATTTGATTCTAGAGGAACACTTGTTAAAGAGATTTCTCAACAAGCATACGACATTTCGAGTCCCTATGATAAAATTTATTGGGATTTATCAGAAGATTCTGGTATGATTGTAAGAGATGTTTACTTTTATCGTATTTTTGTAAAGTCACGAACAATATCATATCAGGCTTCAGCAAACGGCAAATTGGTATCCGTTAAATAATTTAAGTAAAGGATTTTAGGGCATAGCTTCTGTTTAGCATAAAAATATATTACTTTTGGAACGTGCCTCATCCGAACAACTTTAACTTTAAAAACAATGATTAGAAAAGTTACAAACGCTCTAAGAGCGTCTTTGATGCTTGGATTGACAATGTCTGCTGCAAGTGTTGTAGCTCAAGTTAGAAATGCACCGTCACCGGTAATTACTTCTTTAATTCAAACTCCAGATGCACGTGCTGCCGGTATGGGTGACGCTGGTGTGGCAACATCAAACGCTGATGGTGATGCTAATGCAATTTTTTGGAATCCAGGTAAAATGCCTTTCTCTAACAAAGATATTGGTGTTTCTTTATCATACACTCCATGGCTTCGCCAATTGGTAAATGACATGGCTCTCCTAAATGTTAGCGGATACAAAAAGTTAAAAGGTGGTGATGTAATCGGCCTATCTCTCCATTATTTTGATATGGGGGTATTCCAACAAACTGATAATAATGGTTCTATCCTTGGTAATTTTAACTCAAAAGAATATGCCCTAACAGGTTCTTATTCTCGTAAGTTATCGGATAAACTAGGCTTAGGGGTTAACATCAAGTATATCAACTCTACATTGTTCAACGGAACAGTAACTAATTCATCAGGTGGTACATTTACTGCTCAACCTGTAAACTCTGTAGCTGCTGATATCGGTATTTTCCATACCTCTAAAACTGATAAGCCTTGGAACTACAACTGGGGGGTAGCAATTCAAAATATCTCTGGTCGTGTATCTTATGGTGGTAATGAATCTAACTTCATTCCAACTAACCTAAAGGCTGGTTTTGCTGCTATCAACTCTATTGATGCTAGCAACAAACTTACTTTAACATTGGACATCAATAAATTGATGGTACCTACTCCAAAATATGATTCAAATGGCAAATTGATTCAACCTTCTACTGCTATTGGTGGTATCTTAGGTTCATTCGGTGATGCGCCAGGTGGTTTCAGTGAAGAGTTGAAAGAAGTTAACGTTTCATTTGGTACAGAATATTTATACAACGATATGTTTGCTGGACGTGTAGGTTACTTCTACGAAAATGGTTGGAAAGGTAATCGTAAATACGCAACAGTTGGTTTTGGTATCAAAATTGAGAAAAAATATAGCTTAGACTTTTCATATTTGATTCCTACTGGAAGTGGAAGCCCATTGGCAAACACACTTAGAGTTTCTTTACAAGCAAACCTAAATTCAGCGCCAAAAGTATCAGCTAACTAAGATTCTTAGATACTACATTAATAGAAAAGACATTTCCGAAGAAATGTCTTTTTTGTTTTTATACTCTTCAATGACTAATTTCAGCTTTCACTTTATTCATACAAAAGCATTCTCATATACATGGCTATAGATATTTTAGATCGTTCTATTACTCCTGCATTTCAAACAATTCAAGAGGTATTTATCCCTCCTGTCAAAAATATCACCTTGAGCAATGGCTTACCACTACATATTATTAATGTAGGAGAACAGCCTATTATCAAATTAGAGTTGATTTTTAATGCAGGCAACTGGTTTGACGATAATAAGGGCGTTTCTTTCTTTACCGCTAAAATGCTCAATGAAGGCACCTCTGCTCATAACTCTGCAAGTATTAATCAATTTTTTGATCAATATGGAGCATTTACCGAGTTTACCCACAGTGTTGATAGAGCTAGCTTTGTGGTTTATGGTTTGAGCAAACATTTAGGGCAATTACTACCTATGGTTCAGGAAATTTTGCAGGATTCAAGTTTTCCTCAAAAGGAATTAGATACCATCAAAAAAATCCAACAACAAACTATTCAGGTTAACCAAGAGAAAACGTCTTTTGTGGCAAACCAAAAAATACGAAATAGCATTTTTGGTGAAACTCATCCCTACGGTACTAATTTAAGCCAAGAAATTATTGAGAATATTACCAGAGAGAATTTAGTCAAGTATTATCAATCTCACTGGCAAAACCAGCCTTTCAGAATATTCCTTTCTGGTAAAATTACTGAGCAAGAAATAGAAGCAGTAAACAATATTCTGGGTAATATTCCTGTTGGAAACGCTCATACTACTAGCTACGAGCACACCGATGGAGGAATTGAAGCAACATCTTTTTTAATTGAAAAAGAGAATGCTTTACAATCTTCTATTCGTCTGGGAAAACAACTTTTCACTCGTTCGCATCCAGATTATTTCAATATGTTAATCGTAAATGAAGTACTGGGAGGATATTTCGGTTCGAGACTTATGAAGAATATTCGTGAAGAAAAAGGGTTAACTTACGGCATAGGCTCAAATGTAGTTCCTTTCTCCAAAAATGGATATTTTATTGTTGGCACTGACGTTAAAAAAGAATTTACACAACTGACCATCGACGAAATCATAAAAGAAATTCAAGTGCTTCGTACCGAACTTGTCTCGGAGGAAGAACTTACGACGGTTCGTAATTATATGTCTGGCGCCTTTGCAGGTTCATTAAATACGCCTTTTGAAATCGCGGATCGTTACAAGGTGATTATGTCAGAACAATTACCTCTTGACTTTTATCAGCAATATTTTCAGCATATTCAACAAATCACCTCTGAAGATATTTTGGAAGCAGCTCAAAAGCATCTTGACCCAGATTCGCTTATCGAAGTAGCTGTTGGTGGTAAATAAAGATAGGTAGTTTCTATTATTTTGAAAAACAAAGATGGATTTTTGAAAGAATAATTTGGTTTTAAGAAAGAAGATGGTTAATTTATTAGTAATCAAATTCTTAAAACCGACAATTATGAAAAAAGTATCCCATCTCATCTTACACAAAGGAAATACTGTCAACACCATTGAGGCTCATAAACCTGTTTTTGAGGCTCTAGAAATTATGATTTCCAAAAATATTGGTGCACTCATCGTATATCAAGATGGCGAATATAAAGGTTTGCTTACAGAACGAGACTATGCACGAAAAGTGGCCATTATGGGTAAAAACTCACATGACACAACGGTAGCAGAAATCATGCAAGCCAACCCAGCTTCGGTGAGGTTTGAGGATAGTATTGAGCGGTGTATGGAAATTATGTCAGATAAACATATTCGTTATTTGCCTGTAATTGCCGAAAAACATGTGGTAGGATTGGTTTCTATGGGAGATTTGGTTCGCTTTATTATTGAAGATCAAAAAGATACAATTAATCATTTACAAAACTTTATTTCAGGAGGGGTATCTTAATTGAGTGTATGAGTGATTATGTTAATACTAGCATGATAGCATCAAAAAAGCGGTCGGAAATTATTTTCCGACCGCTTTTTTACTGATAATATAGTGGAGTATAATTTCTACACTTCGAAACCAGCCAACTCTTTGAACTCTTGTACACGTGACAAAAGCTCTTCGTAAGTTAAGTCAATCAAACGCTCTGTACCGAATTTCTCTACACAGAATGACGCCATAGCTGAACCATAAACGATTGCACGCTTCATGTTTTCAAAACTAATATCGTCTGTCTTAGCAAGATAACCGATAAAACCACCTACAAAAGTATCGCCTGCACCAGTTGGATCAAACACCTCTTCTAATGGAAGTGCAGGACAAAAGAATAGTTTATCTCCTTGGAAAAGCAATGCGCCATGTTCACCTTTTTTGATAATCAAGGTTTTTGATCCCATGCCCAAAATTTTCTTAGCAGCAACACGTAGTGAATATTCACCAGACAACTGACGAGCTTCTTCATCATTGATACACAATACATCAATCATCTGAAGAACAGCTTTCAAATCATCCATGGCAATATCCATCCAGAAGTTCATGGTATCCATGACAATCAATTTAGGACGGTTTGCCAAACGTTCGATTACTGTTTTTTGTACCGCAGGCGTCAAGTTACCCAACATCAAATACTCACAGTCTTGATACTCTGCAGGAACGATTGGGTCAAAATTAGCCAACACGTTCAACTCCGTTACCAAGGTATCTCTAGAGTTCATGTTGTTATGATAACGACCAGCCCAGAAGAAAGACTTCTCTCCTTGTTTGATTTGAAGACCAGTAGTATCTATTCCTTTGTTTTGTAGTAATTCGATATATTCTTGAGGGAAATCTTCTCCTACTACAGCTACAAGGTTTACGGGTGTCTTGAAATATGAAGATGACAAAGAAATGAATGTTCCTGCGCCACCAATAATTTTATCTGTCTTTCCAAAAGGCGTCTCGATAGCATCAAACGCTACCGAACCAATAGCTAATAAACTCATTTAGTTTTTGTTATAGTTGAATAATTGGCAAAGATACAAAATACTCTGCAAACCAGAGAGTTCTCAAAACAGGAAACCATCATTTTGAGATTAACCTACACGCGGACAACGCTTGAATGGTTTTTCTCTATCGAACAAATAGCGATAAGTAATATATTGTTTGTCGAGAGTTGTACCCAACTGAGACACAAAACGATTCATTTTGGGATTGAAATCGCCTACCCAGTTCATATCAATGGTTTCGTACTGGAAAAAAGGATCTTTTATCCCTTCCAAACGAAGCTTCATAGCAATAGCAGACTCCACGCCTTTCCCTTGATAATCTGGTACTACGCCAAAAATCAAACCACAAGTACGCGTCACAACACCTTTCCAAAGTAGAAGCATAAACTTGATTTTTTCCCAAATCCCAAATTTGCCATTTAAATGTTTGACAATTTGATTTAAATCTGGAATTACAATAAAAAAGGCAATCGGTCTGTCTCCATCATAAGCAAACCATATCAATTGCTCGTCGATAATCGGCTTCATCTGAGCAACTAGGCTTTGTCCCTGCTCCTTGGTCATGCCTTTTACTCCTGGGAATTTTGCCCATGCTTCGTTATAGATAATACGGAAATCTTCGCCAAACTTCGGCAATTCACGTTTCTTGATATGCTTAAAGGTGATATCAGGATTAGCAAATACACGATAGGCTTTGTCCATTACGCTTTGTGTAGTCTTTGAGGTCAAAATCCCTGCCGAATACACATATTGTTGAAAATAGTCTTTGAAACCATAATCCTCAAAATACTGGATATAATACTGCTTAGTCCAAGGCATTTTGTAGGTTGGTTCATGATTCCAACCTTTTATCATTAAGCCCCAAAAAGAGTCACGTTCACCAAAGTTGATTGGTCCGTCCATCGCCTCCATCCCACGGCTGGCAAGCCATTCTTTACAAGTATCAAACAACAAGAATGCCGCTTCTTGATTCTCGATACACTCAAAAAATCCCATTCCACCCGTAGGCTGCTCTTCATTTTTCGCGGTTTCATGATTAATAAAAGCCGCTACACGTCCTATGGTTTCACCTTTATCACTTTGTAAAATCCAGCGGATACACTCTCCATGGTTAAAATGCTTATTTTTAGCAGGATTAAAGGTATTTTCTATATCTTGGTCAAGAGGACGAATCCAGTTAGTATCTTGGGCATATAATTTTACTGGAAACTCTAAAAACTCTTTTTGAAGCTTTTTATCATTAGCAACTTCTAAAATCCTCATCTGTTTGGTTGTTGATTAAAAGTTTTGGGCGAAAAAATCCTTCAAAGATAGTCTTTTTTACGTTATTTGATTAGACGGATTCGGTACAGGTTCAAGCTAGCATACAGATTGCTATATTTTATGAAACCTTCTATTGAAATACTTCATACCGAAAGCCAATAAGTTTTATTAGTTTTGTGTCAATAATATTATCGGAAAGCTCAAGATGAAAAATTATATACTCAGAGCAGAAGACGAAATCGAAAGTGCCAAATATCTTTATCAAAACGATTTTTATCGTGGCACGCTCAATCATTGCTATTATGCGTGTACATGGCTTATGCGTGGCTTGCTTGCTGAAAGGGGTATCGTAATCAAGATGTTAGACTCCGCTTTCTCGTTTTTCGAAGAATATATCATCAAAAGCGAACCTGTACCCAATAGCATACAGCAATTTATCAAAATGCTTGTTCAAGAATATCAAGTACTGCAAAAGGATATTGCTGGGGACTTTATGGCAGATGAAATTTTGTCATATATCGAAAAAACGGAAGACTTTTTGTACTTCGTAAAAGATCAAGCTGATTTATCCGAACGAAGTAATTAGTTTGTGTATCAATTTCAATGTGTTATACTCTTATGAACTTTAATCCTACCGAACTTAGTGCTTATTTTCGATGTTGCCTCTGATACATTGCTTTTCCAGAAACAACCTTTAATTTCAATATGATGCCACCATCAAGATGGCACAATAGGATAATCAACCAATCAGATGCAATCATTAAAAATATATAATACCCTCACTAGAGAAAAAGAACTTTTCCAACCTATCAACGCCCCTCACGTGGGAATGTACGTTTGTGGACCCACAGTTTACAATTATGTACACCTTGGTAATGTTAGAACCTTTGCGACTTTTGATACCCTTTATCGTTATTTGACACATATTGGCTATAAAGTTCGTTATGTTCGCAACATTACCGATGTAGGTCACTTAGTAGGTGACGGCGATGAAGGCGAAGACAAAATTGGAAAAATGGCGAAGTTAGAAAAACTAGAGCCAATGGAAATTGTACAACGTTATACCAACGATTTCCATAATGTATTGACCCAATTCAATCTCTTACCTCCAAGCATCGAGCCTTCTGCTACAGGACATATTGTTGAGCAAATCGAAACAACAAAGACCTTAATCGAAAAAGGTTTGGCTTATGAGTCGAATGGTTCTGTGTATTTTGACATTGCTAAATATAACCAACAAGGTGGTGAATATGGCAAATTGTCAGGTCGTGTGATTGAAGACCTTTTGGTTGAGACCCGTGATTTGGATGGAGTAGGCGAAAAACGTAATCCTTTAGACTTTGCCTTATGGAAAAAAGCCGCACCTGAGCATATTATGCGCTGGCCTTCGCCTTGGGGTGATGGATTCCCTGGCTGGCACTTGGAATGTACTTGCATGAGTACCAAATATTTGGGTGATACCTTCGATATTCATGGTGGTGGTATGGACTTAAAATTCCCTCACCACGAATGTGAAATAGCACAAGCTAAAGGTAGTACAGGTGTAGACCCAGTAAGATATTGGATGCACTCGAATATGCTAACGGTCAATGGTCAAAAAATGTCTAAATCATTAGGAAACTCATTTTTACCAGCTGAATTATTTGCAGGTTCACACCCGCTACTTGATCAAGCGTATTCACCAATGACAGTGCGTTTCTTTATGTTGCAATCACAATATAGAAGCACTCTAGATTTTTCTAACGATGCACTTAAGGCAGCTCAAAAAGGCTATAAGCGCTTGATGAATGGCTTGAGAATTATCAAAACCCTTAGCTATCAAGCCGATGAAAGCATTGCCTTAGACGAAAAACAAATTACTGAAGTCAAGAAAGGTATCCAAGGCTGTTACGATGGTCTCAACGATGACCTTAACACAGCTGTAGCAATTGCAGGTTTGTTTAATTTGTTGAAAAAAATCAATCAATTGTATATGGGACAAGTATTACCTGCACAATTAGGCGAAGATGTATTTAACGAATTAAAGGAAAAATTTGTAGCATTGACCGAAGACGTATTAGGCTTAAAAGAAGAGTCAAATGCGAATATTGATGCTTTTGCAAAAGGAATGTTGGCACTTTACGCAGAATATAAAGAGGCAAAACAGTACGATAAAGTAGACCAAATCAGAACTTATTTCAAGGCAAACGGGCTTGTTATTAAGGACATGAAAACCAAAATTGATTGGGCTTACGAAGAATAGCATCTAAGAGAAAGCGTTAGTTTATCAAAAATCTATTTAGATGATAAACTAACGCTTCTTGTTTTGAGTTATTGAGTTATGTCTTCAAGGTATCGAACACTTCATACTTTGCCGTCTTTAAACGAACCTTATAATTTTGCTAATTTATTAGCTATATAACTCTTATTTGGCACTATGAGAACCCCAATGTTAACTCCTATTGTCAGAACACTTATCGTTATTAACGTTATAGTGTTTATGGTACAAAGTTTTAATTCACATTACAACGATCAGATAACTTCATTATTTGGTTTACACTATTTTACCTCCGAGCGGTTTAATCCAATTCAGTTTGTATCCTATATGTTTGTACATGGTAGCTTCATGCACATATTTAGTAACATGTTAGGTTTATTCTTTATGGGACCGCTACTCGAAAGATATTGGGGAGAAAAACGCTTTTTGGCCTTTTACTTTATTACAGGTATCGGTGCTGGACTTTTGTATATGGGAGTGAAGTATTATGACTACTCCGTATTAGAAGAAGCTACAAGAGCATACATTTTGCATCCAGACTTGAGTATGTTCAATAAATTTTTGGAGCAATTTTATCCAAGCGGTATTCCTAGCGAAGCCTACAGTTATGTACCAAGTTCAGGGCGTATAACTTTGCAGGATTCTATTCTTATTGCCGAAGAAAGCTTGCGAGCAGTACTCAATACTCCTACTGTTGGCGCTTCGGGTGCTACCTTTGGTGTAATGGCAGGGTTTGCGATGCTATTTCCCAATACTGAGTTGATTGTTTTTCCAATACCAATTCCTATCAAAGCTAAATATTTAGTAGCTTTATATGCTTTATATGAATTTTATGGAGGACTACACAAAACACCAGGCGATAATGTTGCCCATTTTGCGCATATTGGTGGGATGATTTTTGCCTTTATCCTGATAAAACTCTGGAGTAAAAATCGTAATAATTTCTATTAAGAAAACGAATAATAAATCATCGAGCAACAATTAGAAATTTTGACTCGTTATTGATAAATTACAACACAATAAGCAACAAAAGCTTGCAGGAAAGGTTTAGTAAGTGTATATCAAGCTTTTATAACTAATTTTGCTTAAAATTTAATTGACCCGTATTATATAGGTTTTGAAAAGATTATCACAATGAGTGGGATTTTGGATGATTTTAAAGATGCTTTTTCCAAGCGTAACAACGGATTGATTCAGCTGATATGGTTGAATGTGGCTATCTATATCTTTACATTACTTTTATTTGTAACCTTTACGTTGTTTTTTAAAGGCAGTAATTTATATCATACGTTACTTTCTTACGTAAGCCTTTCTCCAGAACCAACTATCTTGTTGTTTAGACCTTGGACACTTCTTACGTACTCATTTCTACATCACATCAACCCTATTGTGCATATATTTCCCAATATGCTCATGTTATATTGGTTTGGCTCAATCCTTCAAGAGTATATAGGTAGTCGAAGACTCATAGGACTGTATATTGTTGGTGCTATATTTGGAGCAGTATTGGCGGTATTGGCATTCAATTTTATTCCTTATTATCATCAAAATATAGCAAGTACCTCTATTATTGGAGCTTCAGGCAGTGTCATGGCAGTAGTATTTGCTGCGGCAACTTTAGCACCTGATTATTCTTTTTTCTTATTTTTGATAGGTTCTGTTCGCATCAAATATATTGCTTTTCTGTTATTGATTCTCTCTTTGGCGGGGTCTATTGGTGCCAATGCAGGAGGAGAAATCGTACACTTGGGTGGTGCAATTTTTGGTTATATTTACATTAAACAACTCAGAGCAGGAAGAGACTTTAGTACTCCTGTTGAAGCAGTTCTTGCTTTTTTTGAAAAATTATTCAAACGAAAATCTGAAACCAAAATTCGAGTAGCTTATCGCCAAAAGGAAGCA
This sequence comes from Flectobacillus rivi, assembly GCF_030056655.1. Lineage (NCBI taxonomy): Bacteria > Pseudomonadati > Bacteroidota > Cytophagia > Cytophagales > Flectobacillaceae > Flectobacillus > Flectobacillus rivi. The sequence continues at coordinate 71,384 of NZ_JASHIE010000022.1, read as the reverse complement.
AGTTACAGTAGTACAGCAAGCAGTCATTCGGGCTTTCCTGATGAAGAAGAGGTTGATGAAATACTAGATAAAATCTCTCGTTCGGGTTACGAAAGTCTTACCAAAGAAGAAAAACAAAAGCTATTTAAAGCTTCTCAAAAATAAAAAAAATCAATCGCAAATTAGCGACAAAAAGGGGTTGTGCTTGAATACACACATCCCCTTTTTTATTTGCCCAAAATAATTGCGTAAATTGCGCCATATTTGGACAGCGTAACAATCTATCTTTCCATTAGATTTTTTTAAACAATTTAAAACCCTCGTAGTTTATACTTCAGGCAATTGAATTGTTTAACACTCAGTTGATACGTACCAAGCAACAAACAAGTAGAGTCAAAGCTACTTTTAGACCAATCGAAATCATGCAAATTACACCAGGCAAAATATTAGCTCAAATCAACTCTCCAGAGGATTTGAGAAAACGTGACCGCTCGGAATTGTTGCAAATTTGCGACGAACTACGTCAGTATATCATCGATAACGTATCGGTGTATGGTGGTCACTTTGGCGCATCACTTGGTGTTGTTGAATTATCAGTTGCACTTCATTACGTATTTAATACGCCCGACGACCAGTTGATTTGGGATGTGGGTCATCAGGCGTACGGACATAAAATATTGACAGGCCGTAAAGATTCTTTCCATTCAAACCGTTTGTATGGAGGAATTTCGGGTTTCCCAAAACGCAAAGAGAGTCCTTACGACGCTTTTGGGGTAGGTCACTCATCCACTTCTATTTCGGCAGCTTTGGGTATGGCGGTTGCGTCAAAATACAAAGGAGAAAATCACAGACAACACATTGCAGTGATTGGAGATGGCTCTATGACGGCAGGGATGGCGTTTGAAGCAATGAACCACGCTGGCGATATTCCCAACAATATGTTGATTGTCTTGAACGACAACTGCATGGCTATCGACCCAAATGTGGGCGCCTTGAAGGAATATTTAACTGATATTACTACTTCGCATACTTATAATAGAGTTAAAGACGAAGTTTGGAATTTGCTTGGCAAAATGTCCAACTTTGGAAAATCAGCACAAGAAATTGTCTCTAAAATCGAAAATGGACTGAAAGCGACTTTGCTCAAACAAAGTAATCTTTTCGAATCGCTGAATCTTCGCTATTTTGGACCAATCGATGGACATGATGTTGAATATCTAGCAACGGTTTTAAATGACCTAAAAGATATTCCTGGTCCAAAAATCCTTCATTGTATTACGACCAAAGGCAAAGGCTATGCTTTAGCAGAAAAAGATCAAACTTTGTGGCATGCACCAGGAAAGTTTGATAAAATTACAGGAGAGATTAAGAAAAAAGTTCACGCTACTCCACAGCCTCCGAAATATCAAGATGTTTTTGGGCATACTATTGTTGAACTTGCAGAGCAAAATCCTAAAATTATGGGGGTTACGCCAGCAATGCCATCAGGTAGCTCGCTCAATATCATGATGAAAGCCATGCCTCATCGTGCTTTTGACGTAGGTATAGCCGAACAACATGCTGTTACTTTCTCGGCAGGTATGGCGACTCAAGGACTGACGGTGTTCTGTAATATTTATTCTACATTTATGCAACGTGCTTTTGACCAAGTAGTGCATGATGTAGCGATTCAAGAATTACCCGTTATCTTCTGCCTTGACAGAGCAGGTTTTGCAGGTGCCGATGGACCAACCCATCATGGTGCCTATGATATTGCTTATATGCGTTGTATTCCAAATATGATTGTTTTTTCACCAATGAATGAACAGGAGCTTCGCAATATCATGTTTACCACATCTTTAGATGACTTTAAAGAATTAAAGCAAGCAATTTCTATTCGTTATCCACGTGGCGAAGGTGTTATGCCAAATTGGAAAACACCATTTGAAAAAATGGAAATTGGAAAAGGTCGCAAAATAAAAGATGGTGAAAAAGTAGCACTTCTTACGTTGGGACATATTGGAAACTATGCCGTAAAAGCGTGTGAAGAACTTGCTAAAGAAGGTATAAATCCAGCTCACTATGATATGCGTTTTGTGAAACCTTTGGACGAAGCTATGCTCCATGAAATTTTCCAAAACTATGACAAGGTTATTACCGTAGAAGATGGTTGTCTTCAAGGAGGATTTGGTTCGGCTGTGGCAGAGTTTATGCTTGACCATGATTATTCGGCACAAATCAAACGCCTTGGTATCCCAGATAGAATTGTTGAGCACGGCGAACAAATTGAATTACATAAAGAATGTGGCTTTGACCCAGAAGGCATCGCACAAGCTGTAAGAGATATACTTGGTAGAGAAAAGGTTGTACATTCAAGCAATGTTGTTAATCTTACCATGAACTAAAAAGTCTTATCTATTTTTAAAGGCGAGAGATTCTCGCCTTTTTTATTATACATACTTTGATAAATGAAGGTAACTTCGTAGGTTTGATTTCTTATAAATGCTCTATTCCTTTACTACAACTATGCAAAACAATCGACTAGGCTATTAATTTCTCTTTTAATATGATTCGTTGGGTACTTCTAACTTTGATTATTCTTTCTTCGCAGTTCGCATTTTCTCAAAAAGAAATCGTGATTGAAAATCCTAATCAGGCACTCTCTATTGGAAATAATATTGAAATACTGGAGGATAAAAAAGGAATGTATTCATTATATGATGTATTGAAACGCCCTGATGTCGACGCTCATTTTATCAAAAGTCTTCAAGCTAGTCCTAACTTTGGTATCACAAAATCTGTCATCTGGTCACGCTTTACACTGGTCAACAAATCTGGTCAACGTCTATATCTTGAGATAGGAGAACCAGTTCTCGATAGTATCTCCATCTATCGTGTAGACCATGGGACTATCACTCACAAAAGACTTGGGGTATATCAACATAAAAGTACAAGGGATATACAAACCAATTTGTATCTGGTAGATTTGGAGCTTAATTCAGACCAAAAATGTACCTATTATATTCGCATTCAGAATAATTTACCCCTTTTATTTCCCTTACGAGTAGCTCCTCTTAAGATTTTCTTTGAAGACAACCATCCCAAAGACCTCATGCAGGGTATTTATTTGGGTATCATGCTAGTTATGGCAATCTTCAACTTCTTTATTTTCTGGACAGTACGAAGTAAAGAATATCTATATTATGTCTTGTATGTATTGGCATTTGCGGGTTTTTTCTCATTCAATAAAGGGATTGCTCATGAGTATCTATGGCCTAATGCTATTTGGTTCAATCACTTTACTTCAGTATTTATTTCGGCAGCTATTGGCTTCGGACTATTATTTGCTGAAAGTTTTTTAGATGCCAACAAATACCTTCCTGCTTCGTATAAAACTGTTCGTATTCTTTTGTCTGCCATCACATTTTTCTTAGTAGCCAACTGGTTAGGGGCAGGAGCTCTGAGTACACAAATTTTACATAGTATTGCATTCTTGGCTGTAATGTATATCCTGTTTTTAGCGATTTATATTTGGATTCAAGGTTCTCAAGCAGCCTTGTTTTTTTTAGTTGCTTGGGCTGTGATGTTGGTGAGTGCATTGATATTTATTTTACAACTTTCCAATGTTTTACAAAGCGATAACTTTACCCGCAATGCACTACAGGTAGGTTCGGCACTAGAGGTTGTATTACTATCATTTGCCTTAGCTTATCGAATCAACTACTACCGATTAGAAAAGGAAAAGTATCAAGCCGAAGTTATCCAACAGCTTCAAGAAAATGAACAAATCAGAAGTCGCATCGCCCGTGACTTGCACGATGACATTGGAAGTACATTGAGTAGCATTGGCATTTTAAGCCAAGTTGTTGAATATCAAATAGATAAAAATCCATTATCTGTAAAAGAGTTGGTTCAACGAATCAATGAAAGTTCTCAAAAAGTACAACGTTCATTAAGTGATATTGTCTGGACAACCAGACAGACGAGTAATAGTTTTGGCGAAGTATTAGTCAAAATGAAGGAATTTGCGGCTGAAGTTTTTGAACCTAAAAATATCAATTATTATTTCCAAACTGAAAATTTACCTGAAATTCAACTATCGGCGAACAAACAATATAACCTCTATTTGATATTCAAAGAGGCAATCAATAATATTGTCAAATATGCCGATGCTACTGAGGTAAACATAGAAATCAGTTTTGAGAATTCAGAGCTACGTTTATTCGTTAAAGATAATGGTATCGGTTTTGATGAAACCCTTATTAAAGCAGGTAATGGCTTAGGAAATATGCGCAAACGAGCAGAAAGCCTTGGTGGTAGTATTACTATACTTTCTAGAGTGGGAAAAGGTAGTTCTATTGAGCTTAAAGTACAAATCAAGCAGTCTTAGCTATATTTCATCAATCACATAAACAACTAACAATCAGAGTATTTATAGAAAAACTACAGTTTAAATACCGATTACTCAGATTCCTCCATTTTGCTTCATTGATAGTTCAAGAAATTGTAATATTGACTCAAATATTCAATAGTCCGTACTATTACTATGAAAACTTCTAACAATTGCCGTTTAGTAGTTGTACTTATCATGTATTTTTCCTCTCTTAAACCTCTCTACACGCAAAATCTTGAAAATTTATCACAACAAAAGCCAGTCTCCCTATCAGGAAATATAGATTTAAGAGGAATTTACTATTCTGCCAACGGTATCTCGCCAAGGTACCCAAGTACATCTTACGTATTATCAGGAGCACCAACCCTTAATCTTTATGGGCTTGCTATTCCTTTTGCTTTTACTTTTAGCAATCAAGAAAGTAAAGTAGCACAACCTTTCGCTCAATTTGGACTAAGCCCTACTTACAAGTGGCTTACGCTACATGGGGGCTATCGCAATGTATCCTTCAACCAGTTTACGCTTGGCGGACATACTATGCTAGGAGCTGGCATAGAACTAACGCCTGGCAAATTCCGAATGGGATTCATGTATGGTCAGCTCAATAAAGCTACCAAATTGGACTCCACTACCCTATCGTTAGTGCCTGTGGCATTTGATAGAAGTGGCATGGCTGTCAAAATTGGCTATGGCACCGACAAAACCTTTTTCGAAATCAGCGCACTCAAGGCATCTGATAAAATGGGAAGTGCATTATTTGATGTCTCTTCCCAGCAAGGAAATCCCAACTTGTCTAGTACAACAGCAGCCGAAAACCTTGCCTTAGGTTTGAATATGCGTATCTCCTTTTCTTCGAAACTCTCGTGGGATACCGAAGCTGGAGCGAGTGGCTATACAAAGGATGTTAATTCGAGTGCTGAAATCGATAAAAGCAAACTTCCCATTTCTGGAAATACACTCGACCAGCTACTCAAGGTCAATGGGACTACCGAGCTGTACACGGCTGTTCAAACCGCACTGCGGTACAAAGCTAGGGCATGGGGACTACGGCTCCAGTATCGGCGTATCGACCCCGAATACAAAACGATGGGTGCTTACTTCTTTAACTCCGACATCGAAAACATCACTATTGCCCCACAATTTTCCATCTTCAAAAACAAATTCAGATTTAATGGAAGTATAGGTTTACAAAGAGATAACTTGAATAAACAGAAAAAATCAGAATCCAAAAAAGTCATTGGATCGGCTAACTTGAGCACAGATTTTACAGAAAAATTGGGGCTAGACGTTAATTATTCCAACTATTCGAATAATCAGACGCCAAATGCACTCAAAATTTCGGATACGGTCAGAATTACGCAAACGACACAAAATCTGTCTATCAATCCACGATATACTATTTTGGGCGAAAAGCAATCCAATTCAATTATGCTATCCTATAACCTGATGGATTTGCAGGATTTCAACAATACTTATTCTCAAGATAGTAAATCAAGAAATTTGAGTTCTCAAAATATATTTCTCAATTACAACCTTTCTTTCAATACCAGCAATTTTTCTATTTACAGCACCCTCAACTATACTACTATCACAGGTTCTTATCTGAGCGACAAAAACTATGGAGTAACCCTAGGTTCTGACAAATCGTGGAAGGATAATAAGTTTAACCTAAGAGGTAGTGTGAGTTATTTGTTAGGTGACCGTGGAGGCGAAAAAAGTACCATTATTAATGGAAACTTCGGTGCTACATATCAGGTAAATCGACATCATCGCTTCGCGCTGAACAGTTTCCTGATTAGCAATTCACCTCAAACAGCCTCAAGTACCAACCTCAAATACACAGAAATACGAGGTGAGGTAAGCTATAATCTTCTTTTCTAAAACCCATATTAATCATATCCTGCTTGAAATAACCCAATCAAGGCGGTTTCAGACAGTAGCCCTTTTCAAAAAGTAAGTCCTCAAACTTTTACTATTATGAAAAAGTACTTTTTCTTGATGCTTTTCCTATGGGTAAGTATTCTCAGTCAAGCTCAATCTCCGCTAAAAATTCAGGTAACGATGTTGCCTCCATATCCAACAACATTATCCGATTTACAAACTCGTAGTAATCAAGTTGTGATACTGGTACAAAACCTTTCTCGACAAAGCTACACGTTTGTTTTGGGCGGAGAGTTGACCGATGACAATGGCGTTTCACTAAAAGCAGTGCCTTTTGTAGGGCAAACGACTTTAACCGTAAATGCCCTTCAAAGCCTCCGCCTATCTGCCAATGACTTTAGTCGTATTTTTGATATTAATAAAATTCAGGTTTCTGGGATAGATAAAAATACGCTTATCCGTACAGGCGCTATCCCAGAAGGCTCTTACCGTTTGTGTTTGAGGGCTTATGACCCCACCACACTTCGCCCTATATCTGACGAAGAACCGTTGGGATGTTCCAATACTTTTCCGATACAAAGTATTGAACCTCCAATCATTTTGCGTCCGCAGAATGAAACAGAGGTGATGATAAGCACTCCTCAAAATATCCAATTTGCATGGACAGTACCGGCGCAAGCTCCTGCTGGTACACGGTATATTTTTAGAATTAAAGAGCTACCAAATGGTCAGAATCCAAACAATATTATGCGTTTGGGTACACCTTATATTTTGGAGCAACAAACCAATGTCAATTTTCTTAATTACGGACCATCATTTCCCTCACTCGTAGCAGGTAGAAGCTATGCATTTAGTGTACAAGCCGTAGACCCTACAGGTCGCACATCGTTTCGAAACCAAGGGTATTCGGAAGTGTACCAGTTTATCTATAAAACCCCAGTCGTTCGCAGCACCGATAATGCCATAGCGATTTTAGTTCCCCAAAAATGTGGTAGCGAAATAAAAGCAGGTGAAAATATTGCCTTTTACCTCCGCTGGAAACCCGAAAAAGCTACTGTTCCTGAGCGATATAACTTATTGATTACCAATAGTCAAAAAAGTGTAATGGTCAACAAAACACTCAATAGTCCTTACTTTCAGGAAGACGACATGGGTCAATTAAGGTTTAATAACGGAGCGACTTACAACTTTAAGATACAACAGCTTGATCCAAGCAATAACCAAGTCATTGCAGAACAAAGTTGTGATTTTGTGTTCAAGAAAAAAGATTCCGTTCTGGTTGTTGCACAAAGACATATCAAAGGGAAAATGCAATATGCCTATCCTAACAAAACTAACACTTACCAAGCTTCCAATGCCGATTTGGCACTGTATTTACAAGAAGTAATTCCTAAAGGGAATAATGATTATAGAGTATTAAACGAAAAGCTCATTGCTCAAACTACCACGCTTTCGGATGGTAGCTTTGATTTTGGAGTTAATGGCTTTAATGAAGCTAATGGACCAACAGGAAAAACTTTTTTGGGTCAGCCTGTTTCAACTATATTCAAAATTGTTTCGAATAATCCTTATTATAAGGACTACGCCAATGCTGTCATGTTCAACTCCAAAGATGGCAATATAGATTTGGGACTTATCAAGACCGAAGCTAAAGGGTTTCAGTTAAAGGTACTCTTGCAGGAAGGTTACAAGAACATCAATAAAAAAGAGCTTCTCGAAAATCGAACTATTTATTTATATCGTCTCAAAAAAACCTCTTATTCCAATTCAGGTAGCTGGCAAGTAGGCATAGGAGTCAATGTTCCAAACAATTTTGGTGCTAACATTGGCAATAATACGCCTGGCCTTGGTGGTGGCAATTCTTATGTAGGGATACGCCCTCCTGTAGAGGGAATGATTACACGTTTTACCTCTGCGGGAGCACCATCCCCATTGGTTGATTCGCGTGATGTGGATATGATGGCGAAGAAATCTTCCAACTATGAGTTAATAGGAACTGGAAAAACCAATAGTAACGGAGAAACTGTTTTTGAAAATCTCCTTTGCAAGTCCGACGAAAATGATGTCTACTATTTATGGACTAACGAAATGGATATTAAAGATGCCCAGCCTTTTTTTGCCAATTATTTCGCCTCTATGAATACTTTGCAGTCTACGACGCTAACGGTTATTTCGCCACTTCCCCCATCGGCAACGCTCGCAGGAAAAATTATCAGTAAATATTCTGACCCTAACGAAACAGATATAGCTCCTTTGTCCAACACAACTGTAAAGGCTCAGGTCATGTATGTCATGAAAAATGCCAAAGGAGTCAATTACAATATTTCAGATCAACATTCGATTAGTCCTGATGGCACATTTTCGATGGCTATCCGCAACAATTATAACTTCAATGGACAACCCGAATATGCCGATTCGGATATGATTATTGGTACAGGAAAAACAACAAACGATGGTTCTTTTTCTATGGTCATTAATTTTGATAAAATGCCCAAATGGGGGCTCGTCAAAAAGAACATGACCATAGGTAATCAGTCAGGTGAATTTCCTTCCTATGTCACAGGCGACTTATATCGTTACATCCGTATTGTGGTAGAAAGCCCCTATTATTGTAGCCCAGATGACAATATTGAAATTTATCCCCTTGAATCAAAAAATGTAGGAACATTATTGTCTCTTGTTCAAAGCTTTAGTATTGAGGTGGCAGTCAAGTCTAATAGCGACCCCAATCAAGCATCACCCAATAGTCCCTTGAGTGGCATGGATGTATTTTTATTACGTGCTTGGAAAAGTCGCCCAGCGGGAGTTCCACAAAACGAAGGGATGCACCTCAATACTTATGCCAGCGACAACAATGGAAAAGGCTACGAAATTATTTCAAAAGATATTACCAATGGTTCAGGCAAAGTGGTGCTCAAGCGTCTTATTCGCCACTCTGGGATTGCTTCTGATGTGTATTATCTGGCAGTGCAGTCTAACCCCAACGCTGGAACGAACAATACCTATGGGAATTTAGATAAATCAGACAAGTCAGATTTCCCTTCCGACTTTGTAGGCATTCTTATTTCGCAGGACAACGAAAAGACGAACAATGCTTTCGGTTCATATACTTTCAACAGTGAGTACAACCATTTTCAAAACAGTACTACACGTATTATGAATCCAGCAAAGCCAAGATTATCTTATCGGGTTGTCCGAAAAGATAAAGCTACTGACGGCATTGCAGGAGCAAGTGCTTCTATGGTGTTCAAAAAGCTTTTCTCTACCGAAACAATTAGCAATTATTCGGATAAAGATGGCTATGTTATTTTCAATAATCTACCTACAGGCTTACAATCAAAGCTCATTATTAGCCATCCTTCTTACGATTACGAAACGCAAGACCAGTACACAGAATCATTACCTGCGTTGAAAAATGGCGTTCAGTTGGTTCAAAAAGAAATTCCATTTACGCCTAAAGGTCTTGTTGTAGGTACTATCGTCAATGAACAAAACAAAGGTGTTGGTGCCTATGTAAAAATTGACAAAGGTCCTTATGTAGAAAGCAGCCCAAGTAATGGCACTTATTTTACCTATGCTATTCCCAAAAAGATTTCATTAATCAATGTTATTCCAAAGGACGTATCTTATTTCGAAGAAAATTCTTGGGTAACAATTCCTGATGGCGTGAAAGTGCTTGATAAGATTACGGTTTACCAACGCAATCACCGTATTAAATTCAGAGTTATGGGCGAAACTCAGCTCGTATCGCTCAACCCTAACGGCAAAATCACAACCAAAACTATTATTAAGGCTGTCGAAAAAGCTTCTGTAGATATATTAGGGCAAGTTTTTTATGCTGATAAAGATGGCTGGGTAGAAGCACAATTTAAGAATGTGTCTGTCAACTATCTTCAAATGAAAATAAGTGGCCCAGCCAAAACAAGTTACATTCCACAAACTATTGCCTTTACCAATGAAGAAAGTCGAAATTATCAAATCTATGATGATGTAGTCCTCAAAAATGGCTTTACTGTGGCAGGAAAGGTATTACTCAACGGTAAGCCTATCAAAGGAGCAGAGGTATCTATGACCGCAGGAATCAATGGAAGTATTTATGCTACACAGAGTGAATCAGACGGTAGCTTCAAACTTTCGTACCCCGAAGCATCTACTTATACTCGTGTGGTAGCAACTTATAATCCTGATGATGGAAAATCATATATAGGTGATGAAGTATATGTCAATACCCAAAATGCCAATAATGTTACCCTCAATGTCAAAGAAAGTGACTTTAATATCACCGACCTTTGGGGATTTCCTATCAAAATAGAACAAGCTCAAAAACAGGCAAATGGAAATTTATTAGTGAGAGGAACCCTGTACTTATCAAAACCTAATGGCGGTTCAGGAACCATTCAAGGCCCAGGAGGTATTCAAATTAATACCAATATCAACAATTTCAATGCGGTATTTAAGCCGTTTGACAACGATATGAAAATTGCCTTCTTTGGGGCTGAATTCAACAAAGTAGGCAATAAGGTCGTGTGTGTTTCTCAAAAAGTAAGTCTTCAACATAGTTTTTTGAAAATGCGTTATAGCGATACCTATAACACTAAAACAGTTCCTGCCAACAGCGATTACTATTTATCAATTGTCAAAAGTGGAAATCAATCGGGTGTTGTCAATGGATTAACCCAAGTTATCGACAACTCCTTCAAATACCCAAGTAGCCATTTGGAGTTTGACGATAGTGAATTTTATTTTGCCATCAACAGTGACGGAAATATCAATCGCAATATCCCTATCATTTCGTCTTTACCTGACATTCCGAGCAAATTTAATCTTTGTAATAAGCAAGGAAATCCTATCAAGTTCAAGTTTATTGGCTTTGATGCGCAAGCTCAAACCGCTACCTCTACGATAAGTGGTAGCAAAATAATTTTAGATGTTAGCTTAGACTGTAAAATACCCAATGCCAACCCATCCGCTTTTAAACTCAATGTTGGAAAAATTGAACTAACAGCCGACCAAGTAAAAGCTTCAACAGGTCAATCTATGACCTTTAAGCTTGCAGGGAAATGGAGTGTAGAGGTAAAAAACTGGTCTATTTCTCCCACAGAAGGAGGAATATCTTCTTCTAATGGTATTATCAAGACAGGCAAAATTGATGTTCCATTCACAACTTTCATGCTAAGATCAAACCTCCTCGACATAAGTGACTTCAAAGTTGAAAATCTCAATGTGGCAGGAATCGCACAATTACAAACCAACGTATCAGGTGACAAAATCTACTTTGGCTATGATGCCAAAACAGGTAGTGATGCCTCTGGTCACTGGAAACTCAGTATTCCGTCAGGCAATGGTGGTTATGCAGGCAAGATAAAAAAAGAAGATCTTATCAAATTCAAAGGATTTCCGAATCAAGACATTACGTTAAGCATGATTTCATTGCTCGATAATGGCGAAGATATCCTTTCGTTCAGTAATGAAAGTAGCAACTATAAACTTTTCAACTTAGTCAATTTCAAACCTAATACAATCAACACTGGCAGTGATTATTTCTCACTCGTTGGTTCAGGCTCATTGGGTATTCAAAGAGTTGCCAACGACCAAATGTTGGTGGTAAAATTTGTTAAATCTACTCCAGCTATTCAGTTGAGTACTTTCGACCTCGGTTTTGAAGCTAAAGGATATGTTCGTTTCTCTTCTGTAGCAGGAACAGATAAACAAACTTTTGATAATGGGCGTTTTGTAGCTACTGGCAAAATAGAAGAGCCTGGCAAATTACAGCCCATCAAAGTAGCGTTAATCCACACGCCAACCGAAACCAAGATTGTTCCTATTGAAACAGAATTTCCGAATCTACCAAAACAATCGATTCCAATCGGTGGCTCAGGGGCAAGTGATACCAAACTCCGAAATATTGCTCTTACCCTGACTGCAAGTCCTAATCAAGATTGGTCTTTCCTCACTTTTGAAGGAGATCTAGATAATTATAAAGGAACACAAAGCCAACCCAACCGTATGAAGTTTACGGTATTTGGAGAAATCAAGGCTTCAGATCAAAAAATTCAGGCAGACAATTTACCTTCACTACCGGGCTTACAACTTACTTATGATATTGAGAAAAAACGCTTAGTTGGAACAATTGACCTAAGTAAGCTCACACAAGGAGTTGAAGGACTTGAGATGAAAGGAGTAGCCCAAGTCTTATTTGACCCTCAAGGTTGGATTATCACAGCAGCAGGTATTGTTAGTAATGTTCCATTGCCTGACCCAACTGTCCTAAAAGCTGGTTTATTGATTGGTAGCTACAGCCAAGCGCTTCCAGCAGAGTCTTCAAGTGTATTGTTTACCTATGTACGAGAAAAACAGCTTCCATGTAGTTTTGCGCAAGGCTTTGCAGGGTTTTATGTAACAGGAGAGCGTCCTATGCCACTCGATGGTCTCTCTATGGAAATAGACCTAGTTATTGCCAGTGCCTATTTTAGCGTAGACGCCTTTATGGATGCCTATTTCTATGGCAACTTATTTGGCACCGTTGATTTTGGGGCAGGCATCAGAGCCAAAGTACATGCCGACTATGGACTAAAAGCTATCACTTGTACAAGCCTAACAGGATCGGTTGATGCTGAAGCTGCCATTAAAATTCAGGTACAAAAGCAAGGAGGTAATTTCTCTGCCAACCTAAATGCCAAACTAGGCAACTCCAACAAGATATGCCTCAAACAACAAATACCACTACTATTCGATTGTGGTTCGACCATCTTTGATGATTGTCTTGAAAAAGGATTCTGTGTAAGTTTCTCAGGGGGAACTAGCGGAGTAAAGGCAGATTTAAGTCTGAGCCCTTGTAAAACTGAACCATGTAAATAGTCAAACATTTCAATTGCATTCGTTATGAAAGTCTCTTTCAACACATATATATCATCGCTTGTGCTATTGTTAATAATCAGCATGAGTACTCCCATTTTTGCACAAAATTTGCAAACTTATGTTGGGAAAAACGGGATTTTTATTCTTTTCGGAAAAAATATTCCAGCCAACTTTACTTACCAACTTGAACGAAAAATGGCTTCTTCCACAGAGTGGGAACCTGTAAATAGTATTACTGTTGATCGCTCGGCTCAAAGCTTACTTTTACGTTTACGTCAAGCTCATCGTAAAAACTCTTTTTATGAAGTTCCTAGCGATACTATATTCAAAAGATTCACTAACCTCATGAGTCGTGCCATTATCTCTGACTCTCTTTATGAGTTTAATGCTTCGCCTTTGATGCTTGAAACCGCAGGTTTGGGTTATTTTGATACTGAGATACAAACCAACCAAACTTATCAGTATCGCCTTACCAGTAATTCTCCTAAAGTATCTGAGCAAACCTCTGCCCCTATTCGTTTTGTAGTGCAAAAACCTAAATATGAATTAGTATTCAACAAAAGTGTACCCGAAGAAGACCTTGTAGGATTAGAATGGCGTGTTTCAAAACGTAGTAATTTACCTTTTAGCTGGAAGGTATATCGTCAGTATTACCTCCAAACTTCTATGCAAGAAATCCCTGTGATCAAGTTTTTTACAGCTTCAAAAGACAGCGTAATCCTTCGAACAATCGATAGGCAAACTTCTGCAAAACGACTTTATCGTTATGTAATTGTTCCTTATGACGCCTTTGGGAATGAGGGTACTCCTAGTGATACTATTTTAGTAAAAAATGTAAAACCTTATAGTGATATTCCCATTCTTGAGCACTTTACTGCTGATAGTGATAATCAGCGTAGAGGTATTTTGTTAAAATGGAGTTTTGATAAAGCCACTGCCTTAAAAGACCTCCAGCTTTATCGAAGCAAAAGCTTCGAAGGTCCATATCAGTCAATTGCCACTTTACAACCAACCGACACAACGTACTTGGACAGCAAAGTTGAGCCAATTGAAACCTATTTTTATTACCTCAAAATGAATTCTCTTTATAACCAAGGTTACCCTTCGGTAAAAGTTGCGGGTATGTTACAAGGAATTGAACAGGCAGTATTATCTCCTAAAAACCTAACTATTAAACAACAAGGTACTACAGTGACACTTTCTTGGACTCGTTCAGAACGCAATACTCGTGGCTACTATGTATACCGAGGCGAAGGATACAAAGGCAAGCAGGTACAAGTATCCGACCTTGTTTATAGTAAAGATTCTTTAGTGTCCTATACCGACAATATTCAAAATCTTGATTCTACACAGGTTTATTCGTATTCTGTAGTATCTTTTAATACTAGCTATAATACGAGCCCAAATTCTAGTTCAGTTTATACAGTACCTTCGGCAGCATTGTCATTACCAACTCCTATTGGATTAGCAGCTTACCGACAAGCAAACAATAAGGTATTACTCATTTGGAAAGACATGACTGTTATTAGCCCTTATGTAGTTGGGTATGAATTATATCGACGAGAAGTAAACCCAACAAGTAACAAAGCGCTAGATGATTACAAAATCATCTTTCAAAATTCAGTGGCAAATATCCAAAACTCCTTCGTTGATTCGCTTGGCATAGCCGGCAAAAGTTATGAATATGCGGTAAAATCTATTGGTCACCACAACTTCCAAAGCGCCATGAGTGCATCCACTACGATTTTACTCAATAAGGTATTACCACCTCCCCCTGCAGGTCTAAAAGTAATCACTGATAATCAATCTATTATTGTAGAATGGGACAATCCAGCGATCAAAAATCTCAAGAATTATAAGGTCTACCGATTCGATTCTCAAAGCAGAACCCCCCTTTTAGTCCAAACTTTACCTGTAGGTATAAACACTTATAAAGATTCGGGATTACCTAAGGGAAAAGACTACTTCTATAAAGTTTCGGTCGTTGATTCACAAAACCAAGAAAGCATTCTTAGCGACGAAGTTGGAATAAGTTGGCAGTAGCGAATAGGGGCTTATCGTAAATATGAAGAAAAAATAATTATAAACAATTGAATAATAATACATTAAAAATCATTTAGATAAAAAAAATACCATTTTTATTTGAAGGTCAATAGCACTTTTCTAAGAAAAACTCCGTACCTTTGCACCCTCATTCAAGAGCTACGTTAATAGTTATTCGTGTTACAAAAGCAAAATGGCGATTAACGATTAGTAAATAACAGATAACATTCATCGAAGATGCAAAGCATTCGTAACATTGCAATTATAGCGCACGTTGACCACGGTAAAACGACCCTTGTTGACAAAATCATCCACGCATCGAAATTATTTCGTGATAACCAAGAATTCGGAGATTTGATTCTTGATAACAATGACTTGGAACGTGAACGTGGTATCACAATTGTATCTAAAAACGTATCAGTTCGCTACAAAGGCGTAAAAATTAATATCATTGATACTCCTGGTCACTCCGACTTTGGAGGAGAAGTGGAACGTGTATTGAAATTGGCTGATGGTGTTTGCCTTTTGGTGGATGCTTTCGAAGGTCCAATGCCTCAAACTCGTTTCGTATTAGGAAAAGCAATTGACTTAGGTCTTAAGCCAATCGTAATTATCAACAAAGTTGATAAAGAAAACTGTCGCCCTGACGAAGTACACGAGCAAGTATTTGACTTGATGTTCAACTTAGGTGCAACAGAAGATCAATTAGACTTCCAAACACTTTACGGTTCATCTAAACAAGGATGGATGAGTACTGACTGGAAACGCAAAACTGAAGATATTACTGAATTATTAGATGTAATCATCGATAATATCCCTGCTGCTCCAATCAATGAAGGTCCTGCTCAAATGCAAATCACTTCATTAGACTACTCTTCATTTGTTGGTCGTATTGCTATTGGTCGTGTTCACCGTGGTACTTTCAAAGAAGGACAACAAGTTGCTTTGATGAAGTCTGACGGTACTGTGAAGAAAATGAAAATCAAAGAACTTCAAACATTTGAAGGTCTTGGTAGAGCAAAAGCTGAGGAAGTTTCTTCTGGCGAAATTTGTGCAATGATGGGTATTGATGACTTCGAAATTGGTGATACTATTTCGGATGTTGAAGTTCAAGAAGCATTGCCACGTATTTCGATTGATGAGCCAACAATGAACATGTTGTTTACAATCAACAACTCTCCATTCTTTGGTAAAGAAGGTAAATTTGTAACATCTCGTCACTTACGTGATCGTTTGTTCAAAGAAACAGAGAAGAACTTAGCTCTACGTGTTGTTACAACAGATTCAGAAGATAAATTCTTAGTATTTGGTCGTGGTATCCTTCACTTGTCTGTATTAATCGAAACGATGCGTCGTGAAGGTTATGAATTACAAGTAGGACAACCTCAAGTAATTTTTAAAGAAGGCGAAAATGGTGAGCGTTTAGAACCAATCGAAACATTGGTAGTAGACGTTCCAGATGAGTCTGCAGGTAAAGTAATCGAATTAGCTACACAAGGTAAAGGTGAGTTATTGATTATGGAACCAAAAGGTGACTTACAACACTTAGAATTCAACATTCCTTCACGTGGTTTGATTGGTATGCGTTCTAAAGTATTGACTGCTACTTTTGGTGAGGCTATCATGGCACACCGTTTCAAAGCGTATGAGCCTTACAAAGGTCCAATCCCTGGTCGTATCAACGGTTCATTGATTTCGATGAACTCAGGTTCGGTTACCGCTTATGCAGTAGATAAATTACAAGACAGAGGGGTATTCTTTATCGATCCAGGTGAGGAGGTTTATGCAGGTATGGTAGTTGGAGAGCATAACCGTCAAAATGACATTGAAGTAAACCTTCAAAATGCGAAACAATTAACGAACATGCGTGCTTCTGGTACGGATACTAACGTTAAAATTGCTCCGAAAATCCAGTTCTCATTAGAAGAGTCAATGGAATATATCCAGAAAGATGAGTACTTAGAAGTAACTCCTCAATCGATTCGTATGCGTAAAATCTATTTAGATCCAAGTGTACGTAAACGTATGGAACAAAAAATGGAAATGGCTTAGTCATAAAAAACAAAACCCCTCTGATTCAAGTCGGAGGGGTTGTCCTTTTACCACTAATTGCTTTATAATTTCTATATATATAGACAGTAGTTTCTACAAAAGGGTTGTATGCCCAGTAAGATTTTTTTAATATTTTTTCAAAAAAATCTATTTCTTCTTGATAATCAAGGCAATAAAAAAACTCCCAGAAAAATTCCGAGAGCTTTCTAAATTCTCCATAAGCTTTGATAATTCCTTTATTACTTTCTTGAGTCTTTCTAAATCAATCATTAGGCTGCTTGCATTCTAATAATTGTAATGCCCTTTTCGCTCTTTGTCATTCCACTTCATCTGTATTAGGAATCCAAGATATTTGTGTTAATGTTTTGTTTAATCTATTCCATTCCCTTATAATTCAAGATGCTCACGTAGGCTCAATTCTCAAATAACATTTGAGGGTATTTCATAAACCTAAAATGGCAATAGTATTTCCTACTAGGAATTAGTAGCGTACAAAGGAATACAATTACCCATCCATTTCGGGTATCGGATGTTGGGTTTCGGAATTGTAATCTACTATTTTTTGTAAAAACAGGTATTTCCAATATTTCCGAAATCAGAAATCAGAAATCCCAAATCTGCAATACCTTCGTTACATTCCCTATTCCCTATTCCCTATTCCCTATTCCCTATTCCCTATTAAAGATATTATTAATCGTAAAAAGGTTGTAACGTATAAAAAATAAAAAGCCCCTGATTTTTCAATCAGGGGCTTTAATAATAATCCTTAGAAACTATTTTCTTTTTGGAGAATCAGGAATAATTCTGATATCATTTGGTTTCTTAGGATCAATATAGAATTTATATTTCGCTACTTGTCCAGTTGGCTTACAATCACCCGCACTCAAACGTTGAACTTCGTATTCATAAACCGCTGGCGATTTAGGAAGAGGAAGATCTTCTGGCCATTTGATATTTGGATTGGTAGCTACGTTTTCGTAGTTAACCACTGTACTGTATTTTTTCACACCTGTAGCTGTTCCAGCACTAGCTTTTTTACGTCTTGGAATAAGTTTTTTAGCAGGAGCAGCTGTTACTGTAGCTGGAGCTGCAGCTTTAGCAATCTTGCGAGGCTTACGCACTGGCTTACCTGTTCCGAAGTATTTAGTAGCAGTTGAACCACCGAAGATTTTAAAGATATATTGATCTTCTGTTTTTGCAACTGGAGCTATTGGAGCAGGTTTTGCTTTGTAGCCAAAACTAGCTGCATTAGCTTCAGACAAACACTTACCTTGTACACTTGATTGAATTGTATAGTAATAGAAGCTACACTCATCACCGTTTACAAGCGAAACATTATTAGGTAAATTTAACGTTGTAGACTTAGTAGTTTGCTGATACACTGGAATACCTGAGCCATCAGCTTTATACAACTTGAAAATATACTCTTCGTTTTCTGGAGTACCAGAAGTACTTTTCCAACGGAAAGTGGGTTTTTCAGTCGAACCATAGTCATACATTCTTCCACTTTCAGATTCAAGCGTTGGAACTGCACAAACTACTGGAGCTGGAGGAGGAGGCAACAATTCATAAACTGTTTGAGCACTACAAGTACCAAATGTGTGCGCTAATGCCAAACCAAAGTTACAACCACCATGAGTTCTTGTATCTTCTTTAGTCAACAAGATATTACCAGGAGCAGCATCTTGACCAATTGTCGTAAATGGAGTTTTTGTCACAAATCCAATCGCATTTAACCCTAGCGACCAATTTTTTGACAAATTATACAATAAATCAACACTTAAAACTCCACCCAACTGATTTTTTGATGCTGATGGAGTTAAACGAAATATTATCTGATCTACTCCTAAATTTGCAGGCATCGTAGCACCAAAACGAGGAGCAGAAGTAT
The DNA here is from genome assembly GCF_030056655.1 of Flectobacillus rivi. NCBI lineage: Bacteria > Pseudomonadati > Bacteroidota > Cytophagia > Cytophagales > Flectobacillaceae > Flectobacillus > Flectobacillus rivi. The sequence goes on along the minus strand of NZ_JASHIE010000022.1, from coordinate 52,308 downwards.
TCATTAAACCTCCTTTAGCATCGATATCTAGTGAGAATTTTGTTCCTAATGGCAAAGATACAGCTGGTCCAATCATTAAAAGGAAGTCTTCATAGCTACCTATTTTATCATAGTTTAAGGCGCTTGTAGGAATACCTCTTGTTGCAGCATTACGAGCAATCAAACCTTGCGGGCCTTTGTAGTCATCACTAACACCAAAATTTTGATAACCACCAAGGATACCAAAACCAACCTTTCCCCAGAAATGATTAACTGTTAAATAGTTATATGCACCTGGCTTAAGGAACATGGTAATATCTTCACCCTCTTTACAGAACGGAGTTGCAATACCTATACGATCAGTAATTTTCCAATATTGCTTTTGTTTAGTAGAAAGAACTACATTACTATTTTTATAAAAAGCAGTATCAAGATGATAACCATCTGCTACTGATTTTACAATTTTACCGTTAGAGTAGGTAGTAGTAGTAATTCCACTTTCTGTCACTGAACTAACAATCGACGGCTTGCTTTCGGTCTGTGCAGTTGCTACTTGACTAGCTAAAAGGCATGAAATAACCCCCATAGACAGTCGCTTAGAAACATTGACAGCGAAACTGGATGTTGAAAAACTTTGTTTCATAACTGCTTGTTTTATAATTATTAATATAGGATTTACTGGTAATGCTTTAGTTTAGACAAAAATATAGCCAAAAAGTCACTAACAGAAACAATATAAAGTAAAAAAGTCATATTGCCAAATTGCTAAACATTGGATTATCAAACCCTCTGCTAGAGTTTTTTGACAAGAATCCTGTAAATTTGCACAATTGAAATTTTACAAGCAAAGATACGTCTCATTATTTAATATTGAATACCGCTTAATAAACGGTTTTTAAGAAGAATTTCTTATTCGTATAATTAATCATTTGTTTTACAATGATTTAATTTTTGTTATTTCATCAATTCTTGATCTCAATTTTGAAATAAGTACCATTCGTTAGATAGAACTACCATGTCTGTACATAGTGAAATTAAGAGAATCACCACCCACATTTTGCAAGAAATGAAAAATCGTGGTGAAAAAATTAGTTGTTTGACTGCCTACGATTACTCGATGGCTCGTATTGTCGATGCAGCAGGTGTTGACCTGATTTTAGTTGGAGATTCAGCCTCCAATGTAATGGCAGGACACGAAACAACGCTCCCTATTACCCTCGACCAAATGATTTACCATGCCTCATCGGTTGTCAAAGGTGTTAAAAGAGCACTTGTAGTTGTTGACATTCCCTTTGGCTCTTACCAAGGAAATTCTTCGGAAGCACTTCGTTCGGCTATTCGAATAATGAAGGAATCGGGAGCGCATGCTGTTAAAATGGAGGGTGGTGCAGAAATCAAAGAATCGATTATTCGTGTGCTAAGTGCGGGTATTCCAGTAATGGGGCACTTGGGATTAACCCCACAATCTATTTACAAATTTGGTACTTACTCTGTACGTGCCAAAGAAGACGATGAAGCCACCAAACTCATCGAAGACGCTAAGATGCTTGAGCAATGTGGAGCATTTAGTGTTGTTCTTGAAAAAATTCCTGCGGCACTTACTAAAAAAGTGTCTGAACAACTCACTATTCCAACTGTAGGTATTGGAGCAGGTCCTGATGCTGATGGTCAAATTCTGGTGGTACACGATATGCTCGGTATCAATAAGGAATTTAAACCGCGCTTTTTGAGAAGATATGCCGACTTAGATACTATTATGCACGAAGCCATAGGGCAATACGTAGCAGATGTCAAAGCCGTCGACTTCCCTAATGCCAAAGAAAGTTATTAATCTTCAGGAGCTAACGCTCCTATTAATCAATTATTATTATGAAAGATTTCCATGTAGTTTACGAGGATAATCATATCATCATTGTAAGCAAAAGAGCTGGGATTCTCGTACAAGGAGACTCTACTGGCGACCGTACACTTACAGATGCTGTAAAAGAATATATCAAAAAGAAATATGATAAACCTGGTGATGTTTTCTTACATCCAGTTCATAGACTAGACCGTCCTGTAAGTGGATTGGTTATTTTTGCACGTACCTCAAAAGGTTTGGAGCGTATGATGGAAGTTTTCCGTAAACGTGAAATTCAAAAGACCTATTGGGCTGTAGTAAGAAAAAAACCAGCCAATGAGAAAGGCAAACTTACTCACTGGCTGGTTAAAGATGAAAAGCGTAATGTTGTAACAGCTCACGATACCGAAGTCAATGGTTCTCAAAAAGCTGAACTATATTATAAAGTTTTAGGTACGATTAATAAACATTATTTGCTTGAAGTTGAGCCTATCTCAGGACGTCCACATCAAATTCGAGTACAACTAGCAAGCATGGGGTGCCCAATCAGGGGTGACCTTAAATATGGTTACGATAGACCAAACGCTGATGGCAGTATTAACTTACATGCACGTCGTCTCTATTTTACCCATCCTATCAAAAAAGAGCCTATTATTTGTAAGGCTGCTGTGCCTCCGATTCCATTCTGGGAAGAGTTCTTAGAATTAGACCCTGAGGATATTAAGCAAAAAAATCTGGGTTTTCTTCATGAATAATCGGTGACGACACATCGGACCAAATTTGTAGTATCAGACTTGACACTGCTTGTTTGACTCCTTGCAAAATTCCGGATGCGATACTCAATGGAAGTATTAATGGTAAAAACACAAGCCATTGTAGAAGCATAAATTGATTTACCTTTTTCATAACTTTTAGATTTTAATGGTTGTAAACGATTTTATTGTACTTTAAGTGGTTAATTTTTGATTTAAGTGATATAAAGGTAATTTCTTTTAGCAAAGCATACAAATTAATTTTGTTAAAATTTTACAATTTTTTATTATTAAATTCACAAACTACATAACGTAGAAATCCAATAAAATATTTATAACACAATAAAAAAGCCTTTGCAAATCTATTGCAAAGGCTTTTTTATATATAAATTTCTGATTATTAAGCTAATTCAGCAATTACTGTTTCTCCTCCTACCGGACGGTCATCAAGATTGACTAATACCTTTGCATCTAAAGGCAAAAAGATATCAACACGTGAACCAAATTTAATAAAACCGAATTCAGAACCTTGTTCTACTTGCTTTCCTTCTTCTACATACCAACAAATACGTCTTGCTAAAGCACCTGCAATCTGACGGAACATTACCTCTGTGCCACTTTCATGACGAACAACAATAGTGGTGCGTTCATTTTCAGTACTTGCTTTTGGATGCCAAGCTACCAAATATTTTCCAGGATGATATTTAAAGAAAGAAACAATCCCTGAAAGTGGGTTAAAATTGATATGCACATTCACTGGAGACATGAAAATCGAAATCTGGCGACGACGACCTTTGAAGTATTCAGGTTCTTCTACTTCTTCAATTACCACAACCTTCCCATCGGCTGGAGCGATGATATGCTTTGGATTCTTTACAGTTACTCTTTTAGGAACTCTAAAAAACTGTAAGATAATGATTGAAAATAAGACGCTAAAAACTACCGCAATCTTACGAATTAGATCATTGTCTGGAAAGAAATAATAAACAGCTGAATTCAGTACAGCTAAAAAAACAACTGTTACCAAAATGGTACCTGTACCTTCTTTGTGAATTGTCATACTTTGCTTTAGGGAAATATGGTTTCTACAAAGGTAAGGATTTTTTTGATTGGTAAAGACCTGTCGTATTAGGAATCCGTGATATTTGTTGTGGGGAGAATGCAGAAGAACTCACTAAATAATATGCATAACTTGTTATTTGCAAAGTCTAAGAAGTCTTAAAAGACAAACTGTTTTACTTTTAAACCTTTGACTAGGTTATAGCTTGAATAACAAGTTATGCACATTAGATTAATAAACTACTTAGGACGAATTGGTAAAGGCTCTTTAATCGTAAGATGAATGAAATAATGACATCAACTTAGATATGGACAGTAAACTACTTAACTAGCCCATGAAATAAACATATTAGCTATAAGCTAAATGTCGAAAGTTTCAAGAAAGTCAGCTTGGGAAAAACAACCCCTGCCTGCGTTCAATAATTAAACTACTTATTAGCACATCAATAACTCTCATCAGAGTTGCATAGATGATTCATAGTAGGATATTCAATATATTTCGACGGCGGTTGTCTTATAAAGAGGGGCGGTAATTGAAAAAGACAAATGTTATAATTGAGCTCCTAAATAGACTCATAGGAATCTATGAATCTATAGCAAAACTAATCTTTTTTGGTTACTAGATGAAGTTAAGATATGAATGTTTTATAATCGATGAAAAACATATCTAAACGCCCATTTTTGCTATTAAAGACTCTACTGTCAATCCTGGACCAAAAGCACAACTTAAAATTCTACAGCCTTTATTTTCTTCATTTACCTGCCCTAAAATCTTATTTAACACAAAGAGGATTGTGGTGGAAGACATATTACCATAATCCCGTAAGACCTCATAAGCATATTGATTATCCAATGAACTTATCCCTAACGCTAGCTCTACGGACTCCAAGATTGCTCTTCCCCCTGGATGAATAGCATAATATTGTATTTCATCCCGACGGGTGCCGTTCGCTTCGAGAAGGCTCTCTACTAACTGATTGATACCATTTTTTATTAATTGAGGAACATAAGAAGTTAAGGTCATTTCAAAACCAAAATCAGCAATGTGCCACGCCATATCTGACTGTCCTTCAGTGAATAAGTCACAATAAAAAGATTCTAATTTCAAAACCTTTTCATGAGGAGCCTTAGGTTCAATAATCACGGCTGCTGCTCCATCAGAGAATAGTGCATTGGAAAGTAAAAAATCTAAATCTTTTTTCTTCTGAAAATGAAGCGTACACAGCTCGACACTAACTAATAAAACTTTGGCATCAGGATTGGCTAGACATATATCATTAGCGACTTTCAAGCCATTAAAAGCGCCATAACAACCCATAAAATTAATGGCAGTTCTTTTCGTATAGGTTGGCAACCCCAAGGCTTGTACTAACTCAATATCTAACCCAGGTGCATACATACCTGTACAACTTACTGTGATTAGGTGAGTAATCCCCTCAAGAGATAAGCCTTTCGTAGCCTCCACACAAAGTGGCAGAGCAGTTTGCTTATATACCTGCATTCGCTGGGCAACCGAAGGGAATGGTTCTAAATTTTGAGCATGAGGATAAAATTGATAAGCTTCAACAGGAAGGCCATAATCTGGTAAAACAGAGTGGCGATATTGGATTTTGGTACTTCTATAAAGCGCTATGAGCTTATGCTTTTCTATTTCGTCCAACTCTAATGACCGTGCCATGAAATCAGCGATTTCGAGTTGTGCAAAACGATTAGAAGGAACTGCTGTTCCGATAGCAGTAATATAGCTCATAGATTTTCGGTATAATGTGTGAATTACCTTTGTAGATTAAAGTAGACTTATTGGGTATAGTTACTTAATCATTCTATATACGATTATATCAACACAATTGTTCAGTTTTTTGAAGAAAAACCTTCTTTCTTTAAATAGGCTACAACCTTGTCAACCAATTTGGTATGGCCTGTATCAAGCAAAATAGTTTGTTGTTTCTGTAGATATTTACTTAAGGGTAAAATTTGTTGAGGAGGAAGTAGTTGATCATACTTTCCTACAAAAAAGCTAAACTTGGTCTGAAACCTTTGTGCAAGTTGTATCAACTTAGGGATGTCAAATTGTAGCTCTTTAAATCCTACCCAAGCATGGTAAATTTGCTTTTGTTTGAGTGGCGTACCTAACATAAAATCGGCCATACGAACCGTACTTTTAGATACTATTCCCAATTTTTGAAGAGAATTACCCATTTTCAAAAAAGTTGGCTGATGTGCAATGACTCGTCTAAAGCCCCATCTTCCCAATTTACTTCCTGTAGCCAGTCGATACAAAGGATTTACTTTTATACCATCTGGTGCTAAAAGCAGTACTTGATTTATTTTTTCAGCAAATGCTTCAAAAGTAGCTAGCACAAAACGCCCCCCTATGCTAAAACCTATTACATCAAATTCTTGAATATTTTCATTTTCAAAAAATTGAACTAGACTATCTTTCCATAGCTGCTTTGTCACCATAAACGGCGTTTGATGGATATTGCTTCCATGAAAAGGCAGGTCGAAAAGATAGGTTGTATATCTATCTGCAAAAGTTTGAGCAAAGGTCATGAAACACGAAAAATCCTGCCCGATTCCGTGGAATGCGAGCAGGATTTTAGGGCCATTTCCTATTTTATGATAATTCAACATCATGAGGAAGATTTGGCGATGAGTTAATAAATATAATTCTATGTAACACTTCTGTTTAAAACCAAGTTATCTCGCAAAATTATATTTAATCAATTTTAAATATAAGATATTGATAATTAAAATTTTACATTCACAATTCACAACTCATAATTCTACATTAATACCTAGTGTCCTTTACCTGTGTTTTTAACTACTTCTTTATCAAAGTCGATATTCTGTTTGCGCAATACGGCTTGAACACGAATACCAAAGAAGAATAAGTAACCAAAACAAGCTACCGCCAACAAATATGATAACTGGATACCAATGCTATCTGCTAGAATACCTTGAACAACTGGAATAACAGCACCACCCAAAATCATCATAATCAAGAAGGCTGCACCTTGGTTAGTGTATTTACCCAAACCAGCAGTGCCCAATGAGAAAATCGAAGGCCACAATACAGAACAGAATAAACCTCCGCTAATCAATAAGAACAAAGCAATTTTTCCTGTAAAAATTACACCTAATAACGATGTTACTGCGCCACAAGCTGTGTAAATCAACAAAGTTTTTACTGGTTTTTCTTGACTAGCAAAGAATGCAGCAATCATCATAACAACACAAAAACCATAAGGTAATAAGTCTTGAACAGCACTACCACCCAAGGCATTTACTCCTAACACTATGGCAAATGCGACGAACGGAACGATTACTTTTAGAATCGTTTGAGTGCTTTGGCTAAAATTAAAGTTTCCGATTGAAGCAGTCCAGCGACCTACCATCATACTTCCCCAGAAAAGAGATACGTATTTAGCAATTTGTGAAGACTCTAAGTTTTCGGTTACTTTCAAATATTCACCCAAGTTACTACCAATAGTCACCTCAACGCCTACGTATACGAAGATAGCCGACATACCCAACAACAATTGTGGATATTTCAAGGCACCCGTTCCAATTTCTACGTCTTCGTCATTGGTGATACGTGGAAGTTTTGAAAGTTTGAAAAATACTGCAAATAAGGCAAATACAACTCCTAATATCAAGTAAGGAGCTTTTACCGAATCAATCGAAGCATTTTTGGCAGCGTCAGCCGAAATCGAACCAAAGATAGCATAGCTAATCAAAGCTGGCCCAATGGTACCACCAAGGTTATTAACAGCACCTCCTAAGTTGATACGTTGTGCACCTGTGGCAGGGTCACCCAAAGCAATCATAAATGGCTGGGTAGCGGTCTGTTGTAATGAAAAGCCTAAGCCTACAATAAATAGTGCTGAAAGTAGAATTGGAAATGATTTTAGTTCGGCAGCTGGATAAAACAAAATTGTACCTACAGCCGAAATAATCAAGCCATAAATGATACCATTTTTGTATCCAATTCTGTTAAGCACATCACCTTTAATGATGCCAGAAACCACAAAATAGAGGATAGAACCTACGAAATAAGCAGCGTAAAAGGCAAAGTCTACTAATTGAGCTTGCCATTGTTGCAATTCGAATTTGTCTTTGAATAGTGGGATAAGAATACCGTTTGAAGCAGCTACAAAACTCCAAAAGAACCACACTGTTACCAGCGTGTAGAGCGCAGACTGATTACTTTGCGTTGAGGAATTAGACATAGTTTAGTACTTTTTAAAAAAGAGAATAGACAACTTTAGCTTAAAACTACTACTTTTTCTGGCAAAAATTATCTTTACTTTTTAAAATAACTTAAAAACTAAACCTCTGCTTTCATAATCAGCATTAAAATGCCGATTGTGTAGATTTATCACAATCGGCAAGTCTAAATATTTCTATTTTTAGCATAACCACACCTTGTGGCTATTTCCTCAAACTAGAGTGCTATTGAGTCATACACCACTACTTTTGACCACAAGTGTTTATGATCTTCAATAAATTTTTTGTGAAGCGGGTGCACTAAATATTTCTCCTCATCCTCTTTTGAAGCAAATAATAACAGTACTGAGAATGTATAGGAAGCATCCGTAACAGGTTTATCAAAATCATTGATTGATGCCTTTCCGATATGTGCTTGTTTGATTTGCTCAATCTTACCGAGTCCTTTCAAACCTGCAAGCAATTGGTCGTAAGCCTTTTTATCCTTGCTATCTTTCAACCAAAAAAATACGTGATGTGAAAAAATAGGAAGTGCTTTTGGTACAGCTGCTTCAGAATTGCTTTGTGTCATAACGGTTAGGGCTGTGCCAGCTGTGGCTACTTGGAGAGATTTTTCAATAAAATTTCTTCGAGATGTATTTTTCATTTTTGAATAGATTTTTGTGTTTGATTACAAGATAGCAAATCATTTGTAAGAATCTATGTCTTTATATCAGGCTTTGTAGTAGACATATATTTTTCATAAAAAACTACTTTTGTAAACTTATCCCTAGTGAGTTGAGTTACTTACTTAATAGTCAAAAATCTAACAATCAACTTTAATTTAACCTACAACCACGGTTATTGATAACTCATACAACCATGAATATTACGATTTTATCGACCTCACCCAGAAAAAACAGTAGTTCTCTTCGTTTTTCAAAATACTTAAAATCTCTTAGCCAAGAAGCAGGCTTTGACCAAATCGAAATTGTTGACTTCGAAAATTACGATGTACCATTTTTTGGTCAGGGTTTTATCAAAAAAGATAGCTTGAGTGCTTTTCAAGAAAAACTAATTGGCGCTTGGGCTAAAGCAGATTTAGTTTTTATAGTAATGCCCGAATACAACTGGTTTCCAGATGCAGAATTAATTAACTTATTGAATCAGTTGGGAGGAAAAGATTTTGCACATCTTTTTGGAGAAAAAACCTTTGCCTTAGCTGGCGTATCAAGTGGTCGTGGCGGTAAGCTACCAGCCATTGAAATGACGGTTATGTTGGGTAAACTCATCAATTTCTTGAATCAATACTCTGTGATTTCATCTCGTATTTATGAATCGCACGAGACACATATCAATCTCAACGAAAATGGCGAATTAGCCAATGACAATACGGTTTACGAAAATTCAGTAAAAGCTTTTGTAGATTATTCTATCCAAATAGCTCAGCGCTGGAATAGAGGGAAAGCATAATGTCGCGATTGAGTGGTTGAGTGAATGAGTGATTATTTTAAAATTTGTACTTAAATGCAAAGCATTGCGTCGCTACAAGTAAAATTCAAATCAAAATAATCACTCAATCACAAATCACACAATTAGTATTTGTACCTTAATAAAAACTCCGCATTCTACACTCCAAACTCAGCACTTAACTATATCTATCATTGCGCCAAGGATAAGCTGTATTTGAATATCCTCTTTCTTCCCAAAAACCTAGCTTATTAGCAGATAAAAATTCGATTCTTTTAATCCATTTTGACCCTTTCCAAGCATATAATTGTGGGGTAATCATACGCAAAGGCCCTCCATGTTCTAATGGTAGTGGTTCTCCTTCGACAGTATGTACGAGCATCACGTCGGGTTTGAGAGCCTCCTCCAACGATATATTGGTCGTATAGGTATCATAGCCATAACACATCAAATGCGTGGCAGTTTCTTTAGGTTGCACCAAAGCCGCCAAGTCCATCAAACGCACGCCACTCCAAGACATATCTAGTTTTGACCAAGTTGTCACACAATGAAAATCAGAAATATCGTCTGTTTGAGGAAGTGCCAAAAAGTCCTCCCATTTCAAGACCACAGGGTTTTCTACTTCGCCATCAATAATTAAGCGCCACTTGTCCATCGGAATTTGTGGATGATAACCCAAGTCAAGCACAGGCCACTTTTGTGTGATAGTTTGTCCTATGGGTGTTTGAGGCATTCCATGGCGATTGATTGGTCCTCGTCCCATCGGATTTGGATCAGCCATAGATGGAGTTTCCTTCATTTTCTCTTCAAAACGAGCTTTGAGTTTCATTCTCGCTTCAATGATTTTATCTAATTTTTCAGGATTTTGTTCGCCTGTCATACGCTTTGTTGGCTATAGGTAAAAATAGTTATCAGTTAATAGTGTATTCGTTATTAGAGGATATTTATCATCAAAAAATAACGTTTTAATATAACATAGAAAAAGTTATGTTTGGAGGATTCTTATTGACTGATTAGACTAATCAGCTCTTCGAGGATAAATTTATTCAATTGAAAAACAGAATCAAACTCAAAAAGTTTTTAAATTAAGTCAAAAAGAAAAGCAATATGTCCTTAATACGAAGCATAGGACTTCTTTTTCATTAATCTCTTCCTTTAAGTCACGACAGTCTTACGATATGTTTCAACAAACGATTAAATACAAAACCTATCAATTTGCCGACCTCAAAACGCTTATGGCAAAAGCTACCCCCAAAAGGTCGGGAGACGAACTGGCTGGTGTGGCTGCCAACAGTGCGGAAGAAAGAGTAGCCGCCCAAATGGCCTTGGCAGAAGTTCCATTGAAGGTTTTTCTCAACGAAGCACTTGTTCCCTACGAAAAAGATGAAGTTACTCGTCTGATTATCGATACACATGATCTATCAGCCTTCTCCCCTATAAGTCATTTGACGGTCGGTGATTTTCGAAATTTCCTTTTATCCGAAAATACCACGACGGAGGTTTTACAACAAATCAGTAAAGGCATAACTCCCGAAATGGCAGCAGCAGTATCTAAGCTGATGCGAGTACAAGATTTAATCAATGTTGCCTCCAAATGTAGTGTCGTTACCAAATTTAGAAATACCATTGGCCTGAAAGGGCATTTTTCGACTCGTTTACAGCCCAATCACCCCACCGACGATTATCGTGGCATAGCAGCCAGTATGATTGATGGTTTGTTTTATGGTAATGGCGATGCCGTCATTGGCATTAATCCTGCTACCGATAGCGTGCCTACCGTTATACAACTGGTTTCGATGCTGGATAGTGTCCGTCAAAAATTTGATATTCCTATTCAAACCTGTATTTTGAGCCATATTACCACAACGATAAAAGCCATAGAAAGAGGTGCCCCAATTGATTTGGTATTTCAATCTATTGGAGGTACAGAAGCAACCAATACTTCTTTTGGAATAAATCTAGACATACTAAAAGAAGGTTATGAAGCAGGTTTATCGCTCAATCGTGGCACAGTCGGTAATAATCTCATGTATTTTGAAACAGGGCAAGGCTCAGCCTTATCGGCCAATGCACACTGGGGGCTAGATCAGCAAACTTGCGAAACAAGAGCTTATGCGGTGGCTCGTCACTTTAATCCACTACTGGTAAATACTGTGGTGGGATTCATTGGACCTGAGTATTTATTTGATGGAAAACAGATTATTCGAGCAGGCTTGGAAGATCACTTTTGTGCCAAATTATTGGGCTTACCTATGGGTGTGGATGTTTGCTATACCAACCACGCCGAAGCCGACCAAGATGATATGGATTCGCTATTGACATTACTCGGTACGGCAGGTTGTAACTTTATTATGGGTGTTCCTGGTGCTGACGATGTGATGTTACATTACCAAAGTACATCATTTCACGATGCTCTCTATATTCGTCATTTATTAGGACTAAAACCAGCTCCAGAGTTTGAAGAATGGCTACTCAATATGAATATCGTTGATGATAATTTTAGATTAAAAAGTATCTCTAACGAACACCGTCTTTTACAACAATCAATATCTTAAGTTGTGTAAATTAGGCAACAGGCACTAGGCAAAGAGTTTTAATTCGGCAACCCAATGAATTCAAAAAAGCTTTGGGACTTAAAGCTTAAAGCGTATTAATGCAATTTTATGTGGCGAATTTACTTATGTTGATAATATTCTTCTGATTACGAACACTTTCCACTAACAGTTACACCAGTAACTTTTAACTTTATCTCATATTAGAATACTATTAGAATAGGGTAATCCACGGAGTTATTATTCCAAAATCAGTGTTAACAATATACGTTAAGCAGTCAAAATCTTTACATTGTATGAAAAGTCTCATTTCAAAAAGTCTTCTTGTGTTACTTAGCTTAGCTACTTTAAGCTGTGATCAAATTCAGGAAAAATCTTTAGAAAATGTCAAGAAAATGAAAGAATCCGTTCCTGAATACACCGTTGTGGTGATTGACGGATGCGAGTATCTTCGACTTGAACATACACATGGGTATGCCAGCTTAACGCATAAAGGAAACTGTAAAAACCCTATTCACATCTACAATGGTACAAAAAATTCTCCTCAAAACCCTAGGCATTAATGAATATAACCCTGCACAAAGCGTCAAGAACGTTTCTCTGATTGCCTTAGGTGTGTTACTCGCAGGAATTGGTCTCAAAGGATTTTTACTTCCCAATAGCTTTTTGGATGGGGGCGTAATGGGTATGTCTTTGTTGATTAACATCACAACCGACATTCCGCTTCCTTATTTAATTGTTATCGTAAACCTTCCGTTTATATTTTTGGCGTACAGCCAAGTATCTAAATTTTTTGCCATCAAAACACTTTTAGGCATTGTTGGGCTTGCGATCTGTATCGCTTTTATCGAAATCCCTCTCGTTACTTCTGACAAACTCCTGATTGCGATATTTGGAGGGTTCTTCCTAGGGGCTGGTATTGGTATGTCTATCAGAGGTGGTGGCGTATTGGACGGAACCGAAGTATTAGCCTTGTATATTAGCCGTAAAACGGTTTTATCGGTAGGTGACGTCATTATTATTATCAACGTGTTGATTTTCTCAGTTGCTGCTTTCTTAATTAATATCGAAACAGCTTTGTATGCCATGCTTACTTATTTATCGGCTTCAAAAACGATTGACTTTTTGATTCATGGTATTGAGGAATACACGGGTGTGACAATTATTTCTGAAAAAAGTGAAGAAATCAGAGTGATGATTATCGAACAACTCGGACGTGGTGTAACGATTTTTAAAGCGAAAAGAGGTTTTGGTAAAAGAGGGCGTAAAGATGAAGACTTGGATGTAGTTTATACGGTATTGACTCGTTTGGAAATCCAAAAACTCACCAACGAAATCGAAAATATTGACCCAACTGCCTTCGTCGTACAGCAAAGTCTCAACGACGTAAAAGGTGGTATGATTAAGAAATTACCATTGCATTAATTGAGTGAGTTGGTGATTTGTGACTGAGTGGTCAGAGCTTTTCAAACTATTGTAGATTGGGGATTTCTGATTTCGGAAATATAGAAAGATACCTTTATTTTTCACAAAATCTAACTACAAAAGTAAGTGCCACTTGTGAAACCCAATTCTCAAATATAAATAACCTATATTTATTGACGTTTCACTCTCGAAATCACTCATTCACAAATCACTAAATGAATTATGACAACAGAAAAACAACTGGTTCAGACTGATATTTGGGATTTTTTGCAAAGCTATACCTCTGCTCGTATCGCTCGCGGACGTGCTGGACATAGCTTACCTACCAAAGAACTCCTCCAGTTTCAGGCTGACCATGCTCAGGCGCGTGATGCTGTGTATTCTTCTTTAGACATACAAAATATTCAAGATAGAATTTTGCATGAGACTGTTGTATTACAAAGCAAGGCTAATACTCGTGCACAATATTTACAGCGTCCAGATTGGGGAAGGCAATTGTCTGAGCCGTCTAAACAAATATTAAAGGACATAATTGATACGCCTCAGGATATTGCTATTGTCGTGGCTGATGGTTTATCTGCCAATGCCGTAAATACTCATGCCATACCTGTGGTAAATGGTTTATTGAATGTATTGATTCAGCATCATTGGCGTATTGCTCCTATTGCTTTGGTAGAACAAGGCAGAGTAGCCGTGGCTGATGAAATAGCGAGTGCCTTCAAAGCTGAAATAGTACTTATTTTGATTGGTGAGCGCCCCGGACTGAGTTCTCCAGATAGTATGGGAGCTTATTTGACATATCAGCCGAGTGTAGGCATTACCGATGAAAGAAGAAACTGTGTATCTAATATTCGTCCTGAAGGGTTGAATTATCCTGCGGCTATCGAAAAAATACTCTATTTACTCACCGAAATGAAGACCCAACAAATCAGTGGGGTAAATTTGAAAGACGAAATGCAAGGGAAGCTTTTATATTGAGTGATTTAGTGGTTGAGCGAATGAGTGATTGTTTCATTAGAATTTTACTGGTAGAGACACAATGCTTTACGTCTTTACTGATAGTAATATAATTTTTAACATAATCGCTCGTTCACTCAACCACTAAATCACTCAATTCTCAATGTCTCATGTTTTATTTTACCACCTTTACCAAAAGGTTTTTAGCTACTTCATGACTCATAAATTGTGGATTGGCTTGGGCTATTTGTACAGATAAAGATTTATCAAAATCATTGATTTCTAAAATGTACAATTCCGAACCTAGACTTATGCCTAATTTGGCTACATACTGCAAAAACGCAGAAGAGTGCTCCGAAACACCCATCATCAACACGCGCTCTCCTTGTTTGACTTCCGATAAATTTTGATAAGTTAGTTTTGGCATTCTTCCATTAGGATCTGGAATAGGGTCGCCATGTGGGTCAAACTTAGGAAAACCCAAAAACTCATCTAACTTTTCAACTAACTCCTCTGAGTCTATATGCTCTAATTGCTCAGCAATATCGTGTACTTCATCCCAATTGAAACCCAATTTTTCTACCAGAAATACTTCCCATAAACGATGCTTACGAATCACTTTGAGTGCCACCTGTTCGCCAGCTTCTGTTAAACGCACCCCTTGGTATTTTTGATAATTAACCAAATGCTTTTCTGACAATTTACGAAGCATATCTGATACCGACGCCGCTTTAGTCTGTGTGAGTTCAGCTACAGCATTGGTACTAATATCTGCATCGGTTTCGGCAGAAAGTTTATAGATTATTTTCAGGTAGTTTTCTTCTGTGAACGAAGTGATTTGCATGAATTTTATAGTTATACTTCTTTGAAAAGGGTTCGTTGATGCGTTTTCCAAAGAAATGAGTAGTTGTCAAATAACAAAATTTAAAATTTAAGTAAAAAGTTAATAGTATATCAGTTATTGGAATGCACGCATAATTAGAAAGATACTGTCAAAGTATGCTACAGATATATCATTAATTTAATCCTTCCTTTTACTTGTAACACAGATACAATTACTTGATTTATGAAAAACAAATCCTTCTTTCAGTAAACTAAGCCTTTAACTATGCTTTTAATTTATGCAAAGGTAATTTTTTACTTGAACAAAAGTAAATTTTAGACTAATCTAAAAATTTGTTTTGAATTATAAAAAATACATTTTAAGTTTGTTAAGCATTTAGTAATAGCTTGGAGCTCAAAGTTTAGGATAACTACTTAGCCCTTGATTCAAAAGTAAGAAACAGTTTTCTGAAAGCTTAAAAGCCTCAAATGGATTGTAAAAACCCAATAGCTGTTTTTTTGAGATTTTAATCTTAGAAATCAGCTACTCAATACATAAACACTCTCAAAGATTAAAACCTAATATTACCAAAACTATGAGTTGGAAAAATGAACAAGTAACACCTTCTCTCCCTGAAGTATATGCCTCGATAGATGTACCCAAAACGGGTTCGTTCTGGCGTAAGCTTTGGGCATTTACAGGACCAGGATTAATGGTCGCCGTTGGCTATATGGACCCAGGCAACTGGGCTACTGACATAGCTGGTGGCTCCAAATTTGGATATACTCTTCTTTCAGTTATTCTCATTTCTAATTTGTTTGCGATGCTTTTACAACATTTATCGCTCAAATTAGGAATTGCCACAGGCAAAGATCTTGCTCAAGCGTGTCGTGATGCTTACTCAAAACCCACGGTTATCGCCTTGTGGTTACTGTGTGAAATTGCCATTGCTGCTTGTGACTTAGCCGAGGTAATTGGCTCTGCCATTGCTCTAAATCTGCTATTCGGAATGCCTCTAAGTATTGGAGTTGTAGTGACGGTATTAGACGTTTTAGTATTGTTATATTTCCAAAACAAAGGGTTCAGAATGCTGGAAAGTATTGTAGCGGCCTTGATATTCATGATTTTCCTTTGTTTTTCTTACGAAATAGCCGTTTCACATCCTTCGTTTTCTCAGATTGTAGGTAATCTTGTTCCAAAAAAGGAAATCATTTTAAACCCAGATATGCTCTATGTGGCCATTGGGATTTTGGGTGCTACGGTCATGCCACACAATTTGTACTTGCATTCAAGTATTGTACAAACACGTGATTTTGAAAAATCGGCTGAAGGAAAGCGTTCTGCAATCAAATTTGCTACGATTGATTCTACTATTTCACTTGGATTTGCCTTTTTTATCAACGCTGCTATTCTGATTGTATCGGCAGCTGCTTTTCATACTTCTGGCAACCAACAAGTGGCAGATATACATGATGCCTATCACTTACTTGACCCTGTATTGGGTGTAAAAATGGCAGGTATTTGTTTTGCCGTAGCCTTATTAGCCTCAGGACAAAATTCTACTTTGACAGGTACCTTGGCTGGACAAATTGTGATGGAAGGATTTTTGAATCTGCACTTAAAACCTTGGTTACGTCGCCTAATCACTCGTTTACTAGCAGTCATTCCAGCATTGATTGTCACCTTGATTTACGGAGAAAAAGGAACGGGAGAGTTATTGGTTTTGAGTCAGGTAATCCTATCGCTTCAATTGAGTTTTGCGGTAGTCCCACTTGTGATGTTTACAAGTTCTAAGAAGAAAATGGGAGAATTTGCCAACTCGAAATTGGTACAAATCACTTCGTGGGTAGTATCGATTATTATTATTGCTTTTAATATGTATTTACTTTGGGATACATTGATGTAATCAATGTTATTGTGTGAATGAGTGGTTGAGTGATTAATTTTCAATTTGTATTCACAGCAGAGACGCAATGCTTTGCGTCTTAAGCCGAGTCTGACATAGCATTTTAGCATGAAAAAAGGCGGTCGAAAATTGTTTTTCGACCGCCTTTTTTCATGCTAAAATTAGTTTGGAATTCAAGATATGGCATCTATACTGGCAATAACCACTCAATTAGCCATCATAATAAAATATACCTAACTCATTAAAGCACATTTAACCTAAACTGAAAATAGGTTTTTGCAAGCAAAGCAACCTTCTGAAAATCAGGCACTCTAATTCTTTCGTTTTGGATTTTTGAGGCTGGACAACCTTTTATTTTATCAAACAAACGAAGATAATATTTGTAAGCTAAGTACACGCCTGCTTTGGCACCTTTAGGCAAATTCATGATACCTCTGTAAGCAGCATCAAAATCGGCCTGAATATCATCCTCAATAAGTTGTTTATCCTTAAGAGTAAAATTGGTAAAATCTACATTAGGAAAATAAGTTCTACCTCTTTCCTGAAAATCTGATTTAATATCACGCAAGAAATTTACCTTTTGAAAAGCCGAACCTAGACTTCTGGCATCATCCTTCAGCGCTTGGTACATCTCGTTGTTTCCTTCACAAAATACTCTTAAACACATCAAACCCACCACCTCGGCTGAGCCGTAAATATACTCCTCGTAGCCCACTTGATTATATTCTGATTGATACAAATCCATTTCCATAGAGTGTAAGAACGCCTTAATCAAATCATGGTCTATTTGATATTCATTTACCACCATTTGAAACGAATGTATTACTGGATTAAGGCTAATTTTATCTTCAATTGCCTTAAAAGTATCATCTCTAAAAGTGCTCAACAACGTTTTTTTATCAAAACCATGGAAAGTATCCACAATCTCGTCGGCATAGCGTACGAAGCCATAAATCGCATAAATAGGGAAATGAAAACGCTTATCGAGCGTTTTGATACCTAGTGTAAACGAAGTACTGTAATACTCAGTGATGAGCTTACTACATTCGAAAGTCGTGGTGTTATACAAATCCATCATGTCCTTAAAGCATCATTGCATCAAAGCCAAAGCCTTTTTGCCGTTAAAGGTTTAAAAGTGATTTAGTAATGTTTAGTAAGTATGTGGTTGGGTGATTTTTCTATCTCATCTCCTTATCCAATTCGTTCGCTACTAATAAGCCTGATATCAGAGAGGGGGGAACTCCAGGACCTGGAACTGTCAGCTGACCTGTATAATAAAAGTTTTGTATCTTTTTATTTTTCAAGGTTGGCTTCAACAAAGCTGTTTGCATTAGTGTGTTTGCCAAACCATACGCATTACCTTTGAAAGCATGATAATCTTGTTTGAAATCATGATGTGCATAGCTTCTTTTATACACCACGGCATCTCGAATCGAGGTACCGCAGTATTTTTCAAGACGCTCCATCAAAATATCATAATATTTTTCTCTCATTTCGTCTGTATCTTCCAAATCTGGAGCTACAGGAATTAATAAAAATATATTTTCACAACCCTCAGGGGCAACACTACTATCTGTTACTGATGGTGCTGAAGCATAAAATAAGGGCTTCGAAGGCCATTTCGGTTCAGTATAAATTTCGTGTGCATGAAGACTAAAATCTTCGTCAAAAAATAAATTATGGTGTAACAACTTTGGAATACGCTTGTTGACCCCCAAATAAAACAATAAAGATGATGGAGCCATCACTCGTTTATCCCAATACTCTTCATCGTAGTTTCGATAATTTTGTCCTAAAATTTTATCTTCAACATGATGATAGTCGGCACTAGCCACTACGGCATCAGCATCAAAAGTTCCTTGATTAGTAATAACTTGTTTGGCTATGCCATTGTTTATCACTACTTTTTCAACTTCTTGATTATAAAGTATTTTTACGCCTTTCTCTTCTGCCAATGCAACCATTCCTTGTACAATTTTGTGCATACCTCCCATCGGGTACCATGTGCCTAATTGCATTTCGGCGTAGTTCATCAAGCTATACATTGCTGGAGTATTTTCGGGCGTAGCTCCCAAAAACAGAATAGGAAACTCCATCAATTTTAATATTTTATCGTCTGTAAAAAACTTACGAATATGCTTAGCAAAAGACTGAAATACGTCTAATCGAACTACATCATATAATAATTTTACACTTACAAATTCTGAAATACTGCGAGAAGGTTTCCAAACAAACTTATTGATCCCTACTTCGTATTTGTATTCGGCTTGTCGAAGAAACTCTCTAAACTTTGCACCACTACCAGACTCCATTTCTTCAAATAACGCTTCAAGCTTATCGACTCCAGCAGGTAATGCAATAGTTTCGTTTCCTTCCAAAATCACAGCGTACGAAGGGTCAAGACGCACTAAATCATAATAATCAGAAGTTTTTTTGTTGAACTTGGCAAAATAGTTGTCAAAAATATCAGGCATCCAATACCAACTTGGTCCCATATCAAATGTAAAACCCTCTGCCTCAAAAACTCTTGCACGACCACCCGCCATGCTATTTTTTTCTAGAATCGTAACGTCATAACCTTTATCGGCCAAGCCAGTTGCGGCGGCTAAACCCGAAAATCCCGCTCCAATTACAATTACTTTTTTCATGTATAGTTTTGTTTAAGTATCCAAATCAGCGATTATTCTGTTTGTGGTTTTGAGATAGATACTTTTAGGTAGTTAAAGTTCTTAAGAGTGATTGAGATAGAAAGTGTCTAGTCAAACTAATGCCATACGATACAATTTTACCTTTTACGTCTAAATCTACGTAGGAATTTTATTTCGTTGTGCAATTCTTGTAAAATGGTATTGAGAAATCTTAGAATAGAAACTTTATACTGTAATAAACTGAGAAGCCTAAAGAATGTTTTGTAAAAGGTTTAGTTTTTAAAAATTAAACAAAAACAAAAAAGTCGAGCAAGCGCTCGACCCTTTGCAACTTTCTTCTGTTAACCAAAAAACTAATCAATTATTTCACAATTGTCGTTTTTGGAGTCAATACTTTTGGTGTTGATGAAGTGTAACTCCAGCTGGAACGACTTGTCCTAATTAATTTTAGGCACCAAGTTACAACGTTTAAGCCTTAATTCCAATAAGCATACATGTGAAGCTTATCTTTTAATTCCTTTCTGGCTATATGGATACGATTCTTAACAGTACCAATTGGGATGTTCAATTTGTCGGCTATTTCATGGTATTTAAAGCCTCTGAAATACATGACAAAAGGCATACGATATGCCTCATCTAACGATTTAACGGCATTTTCTATATCATTAAGAGCAAAAGCACTTGCTGCACTGTTGTCGGTGCTTGATTCTAAAGAGTTGATATAATGCAAGTTATCAGAAGTATCAATGAAGGTATTTTTACGAACCATTTTTTGATAATTCGTAATAAAAGTATTTTTCATGATAGTGTACAACCATGCTTTCAAGTTGGTACCTTCTGTATATTTATCTCTGTTGGTGAATGCCTTCAACAAAGTGTCCTGTAACAAATCATTTGCATCTTCGTAATCTCTAGTCAACTTCATAGCAAACGGTTTCAATGACTTTGAAACTCTACCTATGTGGAATGAAAATTCAATAGCAGTCATAATCGTGTTGAGTTTATTTGTTGATTTGTTTAACAAATATATTACAACATTAAACAAACTTCAAAACTTTTTCGAATAAATTTTATATTAAAATTAAATTAGAATTAATAGCCAATAAGGCTTAAATCAAGTATTTATCAAAAAAATATAAGTTTCTTATTTGTTTAAAAAAGTTCAAAAATTTAGAAAAAAGTTTAACAGCAAGCCAATTTTGTTAAACAAAGCATTTTGTTTAAGTTTATACCCTTAAAAAGTTAAACAAAAATTCCCCCTCTCCTTAAAAATATCCAAATTTTAGAACCTCCTTAATTGCAACTTTGTTGCAATTATTAGCCTGTCAATTATTATCTTTGTTTACCAACAATTATCGACAAACGTGAAAAAACTTTTTTTTATACTTACGGTATTACTCAGCTTTGGGTTGAACACTATTGCACAAAATACAACTAATTGTAACTGTACTCTCAAAGGTGTCGTACACGAAACCAATGCGCACAATCCAATTCCAGGAGCTGTGGTGTATTTGAAAGGCACAAAATATGCTGTATTCACCGATGCCAAAGGTGAGTATCAATTTCCAAAACTTTGTCAGGGTGCTTACACGCTTGTATGTCAGGCGGTGGGTTTCCAAAAGATAGAAGTGCCCATTAACTTAACTCAAGAGCATTCTAAAGAGCTTACCCTTGCCAACGATGATGAGCATTTGCAAGAGGTAGTAGTTTCAGGGAAAAAAACTGAGAATCAAACCAAAGCCAAATCAATCATTGAAGGTAGCGATCTTGCCGAAACTCGTGGACAAAGTCTTGGCGAAGCCCTCAAAGCTGCAACAGGCGTAACCACGCTTCAAACAGGCAGTAGTATTGCCAAACCCGTGATTCATGGGATGCACTCAAATCGTGTATTGATTCTTAATAACGGGATTCGTCAGGAAGGACAACAGTGGGGTAGCGAGCATGCACCAGAAATTGACCCGTTTATGGCACAAAAACTTACGGTCATTAAAGGCGCTGCGGGTGTTCGCTATGGCTCTGATGCTATTGCTGGCGTTATTATGGTAGAACCAAATCCCCTACCCGATTCGGCAGCGATTCATGGTGAAGCAAATTTGGTAGGCTTTTCGAATGGTCAGCAAGGGATTGCCTCTGGGATTATTGAGGGAGGTTTGCTGAAGAAAAAAGGCTGGGCTTGGCGTTTGCAAGGCACTTACAAAAGAGGTGCCGACATCAAAACTGCCGATTATTATTTAGCCAATACAGGTATTCAAGAACGAAATTTTTCGGCAACAGTTGGTTATAATACCGCTCACTGGGGTACAGAAGCCTATTTTAGCTACTTTGATACTCAATTAGGAATCTTTTCTGGTTCGCATATCGGCAATATTACAGACTTACTCACTGCCATTAATAGTTCACGCCCCAATAGTGACTACACGCCTACTTCGGCGAGTTATACCATCAATCGTCCTAATCAGGATTTGGCGCATAATCTCTTTAAAGTAAAATCTTTTTTAGTAAATGAAAATCTTGGAAAGTGGCAACTGACTCTTTCTCGTCAATACGACTGGCGTTTGGAATATGATGTACCAAGAGGAAATCGTACATTGAATACCCTCAATTTTAAACTCACGACTTACCAAGCAGAGTTATTACTCGACCACAAACCGCTTTGGAATACACTAAGTGGTACAGTTGGAGCAAGTGGTATGTATCAGGAAAACCTTTCTTCTTCATACGAACTCACCAAACCGCTTATCAATACCGTATTAATTCCAAACTATCAGACTAAAAGTGGTGGCATATTTTTGATTGAACGTTGGGTTAAAAATCGTTGGGAACTCGAAGGTGGTTTGCGTTATGATATTCGTTCTTCTGATGCTTATGGGTTAGATGCCTCTAGCAAACTTTTCAATTATTCTTTTACTTTTAATAATGCCTCCTCAACAATTGGCTTTGCATGGAATAGTTCGGAGTCATTATCGATTAAAGGAAATGCGGCTATTGCTTGGCGTGCACCCAATATGAATGAATTGTTCTCTAATGGAGTACACCATGGTGCAGCAGCTTACGAAAAAGGCAATATCAATCTACAGCCTGAAGTAGCACATAACTTTTCAGTTTCTGCCGAATACTCTGGAAGCAAGTGGGCATGGGAGATTAGTCCGTATTTGAACTTAATCAACGACTTTATTTACCTAAAACCTCGTGTAGAAAATGGCGAAATCCAAACAGTATTGTCGGTAAGAGGTGCATTTCCAGCTTTTGATTACACGCAGGTGGACGCTCGTTTTGCAGGTATAGATGCATCTGTCAAATATTTGATTTCAAAACATTTTACCATTACTGAAAAATACTCAATGGTAAGAGCCAAAGATACTCGCAACGATGTTTATATGGTCAATATTCCTGCCGACCGTTTGGAGAGTAGTCTGCGTTATACTTTTGGGAAAAATCAGGCTTACGTGAGTCTAACCAATTTATTAGTAGCTCGTCAAACTCGTGTAGAAGCCAATAGCGATTTCTTGGCACCTCCTTCTGGTTATAGTTTGTGGAGTATGAATGCTTCGTATCCTTACAAAAATTTCACCTTTGGTCTGGGTGTAAGCAATCTGCTCAACAAATCTTATCGAGACTATATGAATCGCTTCAGATATTTTACCGACGAAATGGGAAGAAATATTTCGTTGAGAGTGCAGTATAGATTTTAAGTTAGGGGTTAGGGGTTAGGGGTTAGGGGTTAGGGGTTAGGGGTTAGGGGTTAGGGGTTAGGGGTTAGGGGTTAGGGGTTAGGGCAAAACGCTTCCACATCCTATCTACTCGCTTTTTCAACTTTTTTCGAAAAAACTAAACCCTATACCCTCACCCCTATACCCTAAAAACACTTTGTGCCTCTGTGCCTGTTCACTCTAAAGGAACCCCTAACCTTTCAATACCTCCTCCACATACCACTCTGCTTTGGCTGCGGCGTCGGCATCTCTGAGGGCAAGCCCTAGTCTTCTGAAAAGGACGTCTTCTTTTGTACAAGCCATTTCGTCACGTACTGCATACACTACTTCAGCTTTGATAAACGGATGCCCTACTACTAATAGGCTTTTGAGATCGGTATCTTCGTTAGATAACTCAAGGACTTTTCCTGCATTGTTACCATATTTTTTCATTAAATGCTGTGCAACTTCAGTCGAAACTTGGTATTTATTTACTAGCACTTTCCAATCATCAAACTGATAACCCTCACCTCCAAATAATATTTGCCTATCGGTAGAACATTCCGCAACAGGTTGTTTAAGTATATTTTCTTGTACCATATCCACTGTGTCTTTCGCCATCAAACGATAGGTTGTCCACTTTCCACCCATGATACTAACCAATTTCGAACGCTTATCGATTTCTACCTCATGGTCACGCACAAGCGATTTGGTTTCAGAATCCAGTGCTGTATGAAGCTTAGCCTCCAACAAAGGACGTTGTCCCGCAAAACCTGAAGTAACATCTTTTTCTGTCACAGGTGTTTCCAAATAGCGGTTCACATAATCAATCAGATATGTACGTTCGTAATCCTCTAGTTTAGGGTTTTCGCTCAGTTGGTCTTCTTCATCTGTTGTACCTACCAAAAGATGGTCTTGCCAAGGTATCATAAAAATTACCCTACCGTCATCGGTTTTCGGAACCAAGATAGCTGCATCACCTTGAAGATACTTTTTAGGCAAAACAATATGTGCACCACGGCTTACCTTGATACGTGGCTTCATTTTGCTATTGGCCATTTTACGAATATGATCGGCAAAAGGTCCAGTGGCATTGACAAATGCTTTTGCATGAATCTGAATTTCATCTCCCGAAAGCAAGTCTTGCGCATGTAGCGTTTTGATACGACCTGTATCTTCGTTTTTAACAAACTTATTTGCCTGTACATAATTGAATGCCAAAGCACCCTTTTCTACCGCTGTTTGCATAAGGGCTAAACAGTAGCGAGCATCGTCGAGCTGTCCATCATAGTATAACACCGCCGAGTTCAAACGCTTTTTCTTTAGCTCAGGTATTAATTCCAAAGCCTCTTTTTTCGAAAGTCTTTCACTGGACGAAATATTTTGCGAACCAGCAATCCACTCATACATTTTGAGTCCGATGGTATAGTAAATGCTTTCGATAAAACTAAAACAAGGCGTTAGCAAAGCTAAAGGACGAGAAAGATGTGGGGCATTTTTCAACAATATCTCACGCTCTTTCAATGCCTTTTTTACCATCTTATATTGTTCCCAATCCAGTTTTTTGACTGCTTGTTCCAAATATCGAACACCTCCATGAATAAGTTTAGTGGATTTGGAAGAAGTTTGTGAAGCAAAATCATTTTTATCAATGATTACCACTTTCAAACCTCGCAGTACTGCATCGAGGGCAATCCCTGCGCCCGTAGCACCTGCCCCGATGATACACAAATCAAATTGCTCAGTTTGACGTAGTTTTTGGAGTTGAGAATTTCTATTCATTTTATAAATTTGATTAGGGATATAAAGAAGCTGAGTACTTCGATATGGGGAAATTATTATTAGAAAATCGTCTGAATTTAATAATCTCTTACATGCCTTTCAAAGGAAAAAGCCACTGAGATTGTTTTGAGTATAAAGTACTATAAATAAACAAGCTACTTAAAAAATAGTTACAAATCTTGATAAGTTCACGAAGAAGTCAAAAACTAGCTTTTTTTCCCAAACATTTGTTACAATTATATCTTGTATAAACCTGTGTAAGGGCATAAAAAAAGTCCCACTAAACTAGCGAGACTTTCTTAATATATCCAGAATTTATTCTACTCTTATTCCACTAAGTCAGCGTCTTCAAGAATGTAATTCATTTCGTAAATATCATCTGCATTCAGTTTCAATTTACCTGTGAAAGTGTGCATTTCGTCTGTTTTGTATTTTTTTGAACCTCCTTTTTTAGGTTTCAAAGACATTACAGATTCAGGGCCAGCGCCACCACAAAAGAAACATTGGCTGTAAGGGAATGCCGACAAGACATACACGTTGGTAGCGGCATCTACAGGAATCACATATCCTTTGATGGTAACTTCCTTATGCTCTAACTTTTTTATTGATGCCCCAAAGGTTGGGTACAACATATAAATAGATTCTTGTGGGTACCATTTCTTTTTGAATACTACATCCTTCAAAATTTCCCAAGTCAGTTTTTCGCCTGGTGCTACCATGCGCAATGCAGGATGCTCATGAGCCAAGACGCTCGTGCTGATTAATAAGCTAGCAAATACAAAAGATAGAAAGCTCTTTTTCATTGATACAAAATTTAGTTTTTAGTGTTGAAATCGTAAATTCAAGTTTGCCTGTAGGATTTTCGCTCTTAACTCAGTACTCCTACTTAATCATCAGCCAGAGTTCTTGATATATCTATTTTGTAAATACCTAAAGAAGGAATCGCTGCCGCTAATAAACCGATTACCAATGCTCCTGCTAATAGCCAAACCTCTTCGGTCAACAAAGATAAAACGCCAAAGTCATAATGAAAGTTTTGTTCGACATTCTGCGCCATAATTCCTAAGCCTAATCGACTTAGTAAGATACCCACAACATACCCTATCACACTGATAATCAAACCTTCTGACAACAAAAGTAAAAATAATTTTGTACGGCTTGCTCCCATCGATAGCATTAAAGCCATTTCATATTTTCGCTCTTTTAACGAATTATATAAGGAAACGAATACACTAATGCCCGAAACAATGATAATGACTAGAGCGATTAGCTTGAGTGTATCAATACCAACACCCATCAAAGCAAACAAGCGGTTCATTTCAATAGCAGGCGTAGCAGTCTGCATCGTAGAGTTTTCGTTGATACTTCTCGAAATCATCATACCCATGGCTGGGTTTCTGAATTTTACGAGCATCGCCGTGATTTCCTTAGTATCCTCGTGGTGTTCTTCGCCTTGTTCACTGTGTTCGTCTTCGGTAAGCAATTTCAAGGCATTGGCTCCTTTTCCTGCTTCTTCTGCTTCATGATGCTCGTGTACGGCCCACACACTTTCAAGTGGGGTTATCAATACTTGATCCAGAACGGAGTTGCTTTGCTTCAGAACTCCCACCACTTTGAATTTACTTTCTTCGTGATGGTCACCCTCGCCATCGTAGCCATGCTGACTTGCAAAAGAATCACCTACTTTGAGACCTAGGTTACGAGCAACTTTGGCTCCGACTACGATTTCTAAGGCATTTTCGAATGCTTTTCCTTGCTCAAACTCGCCCTGAAAATGTTCAATATATTTGGGAGTTGTGCCAATAATACGATAGCCTTGATAGCTATCGCCCATCGAAAGTGGAATCGCTGACTGTACCATTGGGTTACGGGTAAAACGCATCGCCTCATCCATATTGATATTACCTGTTGGCGAGTCTATCTGATATACTGCTGCCAAAATCAATTGTAGAGGACTTCCTTTGGCGCCCAATACCATATCTATTCCTTGAATATTTCGGGTAAATTTTTCTTCTAATTGTTTGCCAACCAGTAACAACAAAGAGATAATAGCTATCCCTAACGACATCAGTAAGATACTCAGGAAACTGGTTAGGGGTTTATCTTTTAGGTTTTTCCAAGAAATATGTAATAAGTTCATTTTTAGTCGATTTAGTAATTTGTCACAAGATTTATTCAAAACTCTATAAGTACAAGTGCTTCTCGAAAACATCTTTGAGACGCTGATCATGGGTTACCACCACTAGACTTGCTCCTATTTCAGAAGTTTGAGTTTTTAGTAAATCTATTACGCGCAAACAGTTATCGTCATCGAGATTGGACGTAGGCTCATCTGCCAAAATTACAGAAGCATTATTCATCAACGCTCTGGCAATACTCACACGTTGTTGTTCACCTTGTGACAATTGTGTTGTTTTTTTAGCAAGATGGTCTGCAAAGCCTAGACTTTCGGCTAAGTGTTGAGCTTTTTCTTTAGCTAAAGACTTGTTTGCCAAATAGTTAGCCAACAGCAAATTGTCTAATACGCTTAGTGAATGTACAAAATGAGGTTTTTGATAAATAATCCCCACATTGGCAGCACGAAACGCCGCTGCTTGAGCACTATCAAAATGACTTATTTCTTGATTGTGAATTTGAATAGAACCACCCGTTGGCTTCAATAAAAGCGCCATTAGGTGCAAAAAAGTAGTTTTACCACGACCAGATTTCCCCAAAATCAACATAGTTTCGCCATCAGCACAACTGAAATCGGGAAACGTAAATTGTTTGGTCGGAACATTAGATTGAGTCGGATACGCAAAAGTTAATTGTTGAGTAGCTATCACAGTTGATGAATATGTTTTGGGTTGATAGATAATTGAGCGAGTAAGCCTTTGTAATTCATCAAATGCTATGATCAAGCAAAATATCTGCTTGATAAGAATCGGTTTTTAGGGATTGGTATAATTTTCAGTTCCAAAAGCTAATACCTTCATTCATTTCGCACAATACAATATTTTCTGTCTGTAAATGAGTCAGTTTTTATTACAAATATAAACACTAAGCTCATCAAAACGTACCGAACTGTGGGTTATTCAGAGGATTTAAAGATATTTTAAAGATGGGGTTTTACATGGCTAGCAATATCTCGGCAGGGATTCCTAAATGATGATAGAGGTTTTTAATGACCTTTAGCGTAAGCGGTCTTTTTCTATTAAGTAGTAAGGTAGAATTGTGAGTGATAAATTGTGAATGTAAATTATTAATACCCCATATTTAAAATTGATTCAATCTTACTCTTTACTATTATTTTTTCCTGAAAACTGAATCAACGAAGATGCGAATGGTAGGTTGGTAGAATTTCATGATGTAGCTATTTTCAATTATTATAATCAAATATATAGTTTTGAGTTGCTTTCTCCTAATTCGCTTACTTTCTTGTTTATTCATCGCCTATAATGCGATTATAAGAGATTATCTAATAATTAGTTAGATACTTTAAACCTTGGCTTTTGTCTTGTTTCTAAGTTTTTTACTTTAGAGTAGAAAGTTCTTAACATTGGCTTTATCATTCTATCATAAACACCCAATGTATAGTTATCATTTGTTAATTATGCGTTTCTCAAAGTCCAATTTTGGTAAAATTTAGCATGTTTTTGCTAATTTATTATAGAAGTTTTCAAATTTAGAATAGCATAGAACAGCTAATTTGCTAAATTTGCGTCCACTTTTGAGGAACAGCAATTTTTGAGTAGAAAGCTATGAGTAACAACGTATTATATTTTGAACTAACCACCCCAGTTGAAGACGACCGCCCAATTTATATATCTGGCAATTTTAACGGGTGGCTCCCCGACAAGGAAGATTTCCGCTTGAAGAAAACAGAGGAAGGACGATATGTGTTGAAGTTTCCACACTCTGTACCACTTCCTGAAAAACTTGAATACAAGTACACCAAAGGTGGCTGGAATCAAGTTGAGTTGGATGAGTTTGGTAACGCTACTTATAATAGAGTAGTTACCAAAAAACTAGGTGTCATGCACGACTTTGTGCCACACTGGCGCTTAGACGGTTCCAACTTGCAACAAGACTTAATGCCTGAAATCCGCTTGATTTCTGATTCATTCGATATGCCTCAGTTTGATACCAAACGTGCGGTATATATCTTGTTGCCTCATGATTATGACAAAACCGACAAAAAATACCCTGTTATGTATTTGCAAGATGCTCAAAACCTTTTCCAAGAAGGTTCTGAATTTGGCAACTGGGGTATCGACAAGCAATTGGCGGTATTGGCATCTCGTGGTCATGGCGATGTGATTATTGTGGCTATTGCACACGGTGGCGAAAATCGTTACAAAGAGTATTCTCCATACAATAACCCTAAATTGGGTAAAGGTGAAGGTCGTAAGTATGTACAATTTATTAGCCGTACTTTGAAGCCTTATATCGATGCCAACTTCCGTACCCTCACCGATCGTGAGCATACAGGTATTGGTGGTAGCTCGTTGGGTGGTTTGGTGAGTATTTATGCAGGATTGATGTATCCAGAGGTATTTGGAAGATTAATGCTGTTTTCGCCGTCGTTATGGATTTCTCCAAATATTTATTTCGATGCGATTGACTTTTTGAGTCATTTGCCTGCTAAGATTTATGCTTATGCGGGTGGTGGCGAAGGTCATTCTATGATTCCCAATGTTGAAAAGCTCAAACAAACACTTACTCGTCAAGGTAACAAGAAGATTGAAATCAATCTTTCTCTCGACCCTGAAGGTAAACATAACGAATCACAATGGGGCAAAGAATTCCCTAAAGCCATCGAATGGTTATTCTTTTAATCAGAAGTCATCTTGACTTTTTAATTTTCTTAATTGCCATGATAATGAATGCTATAAAGTTAAACCCCATCCAACTTGAAATCGTTGTGTCGAAGCGATTTAACAAAGATCTATAACTATCTATTCATGCGTTAGTTCTTTCAATTGAATACCTCTCTTTGTAGAGTTCTTCGTCCATGATACCAGACCTATTATCGTCAGTAGTGTTCCTTTTGTTGGGAGCAATATTGGCGATAATTTGTTTTTGATGACATAATTGATGTAAGTTTTCCGAATCGAAACCTCCGTCTGCATTCATAAATAACCCATCCACTGAAATAGTAGCATCCTCTAATATCGTAGTGAGTTCTTCAAAAGTGTTCTCAATGTTAAATAAATCATTGTGATTACCAGAAACAGGCGTTGACATAGCTAACACAAGTCCTTGTTTATCTGTCAAGTAAAGAGCATTGGTTGTCTTTCGCTTCTTTCTACCTTGATAGGCAACTTCTTCACCACCACGAATAGATGAGGTATGACTTCCATCCATATTTACCACTGAAAGGTCAAATGAAGACTTGTATTTTTTCAATAGTTCTACCCAGCATTTTTGCCAAACTCCCTCTTTGCACCATCGACGATAATGCCCAAAAACAGTTTTATAATGGAGGACATGAGTACTGAATAAACTCTCGACAGGTAATAAATGCCATTGAATACCCGTTTTGAGCTTGTAGAGAATACAGTTAATTATTTCACAAGTCGGTACTTGGGGCTTAAAACCTCGTTTTCTTAGAGGTAAATGGCAAATTATTTCTGATTCTATTATATCTTTGCTGAGTACGTAGTACATAAAAAGGTTGCTTTGGTATGGTTCGCAAAACAAATATCAGCAACCTTTTTTATTTTTTAAGCAAGTCTAGAAAAAGTCAAGATGACTTCTCATTGAGTAATTTGTAAATGAGTGATTTAGTGATTTTTTATCCCATAAAAAAGCCATCTCCCACGGGAAGATGGCTTTTTGCATCACACTACCTTTATATAAAATTTTTGTATTTCAAAAATTACTAGTCCTAGACCAAGTCGCTCACTAGATAACAATACAAGCGCATATTCACTAATTCACAAATCACTCATTCACAATTATTTAAAACACAGGAAATGGATCCTCAAACTTTTTCTTGGCTTCCATTTGTTTGATTTCTTCTTCAGTACAAAGACAATCTTGTAATTCCTTTATCAGTAATTCTTTGTCTAAATCTTGCCCAATAATCACTAATTCATTGATACGGTCGCCAAATCGTTCATCCCAACGCTTCATAATTTCGTCTTTTGAGTCTTTCCAAGCAGGATAAAAAGAACGCTCCCACTTGGGTACGCCAGCCCACCATTTCCCTGCGTAATCTGCACGAAGCGAACCACCCGCCTGTCCCCAATTTAGAGCATCTTTAGGTCTTGAAGCTAACCAAAATAAGCCTTTAGAACGAATAATTCCTGTATGCCAATGTTGATTAATGTAATTCCAAAAACGTGTAGGATGGAATGGACGGACGTCTCTAAAGACAAAAGAGCTAATGCCATATTCCTCCGTTTCGGGCGTATGACTCCCCTTTTCTAATTCTTGAATCCAGCCTGCCGATTGCGAGGATTTTTCGAAATCAAACAAGCCTGTATTGAGAATATGGGAGGTTTCAATTTTTCCAAAAGTCGATTCTACAACTTTAGCCTCAGGGTTCAGCTTCTGAATAATGGTCTTTAACTCCGCAACCCTTTCACGAGGAAGCAAATCCGTTTTGTTCAAAACAATGACATTGGCAAATTCTATTTGGTCTGTCAATAGGTTTACGATGGTGCGTTGGTCATTAGGATCTTCGTCATTGAGGCCGCGAGTCCAGACAGTATCAATAGAGCCAAAGTCTTTGGCAAAATTAAAACAGTCAACCACCGTCACCATCGTGTCTAGTTGGGCAAAACGAGAAAGGTCAATTCCGCTGTTTTCATCAACATACGAAAAAGTTTGAGCCACAGGTAAAGGCTCCGATATACCCGTGGACTCTATGAGCAAATAATCAAAACGCTGGTCTTTGGCGAGTTTTTCAACCTCCACCATCAAATCTTCACGAAGTGTACAGCAGATACAACCATTGGACATTTCGACCAGCTTTTCTTCTGTTCTTGAAAGTACATTTTCTTGTTTGACCAACTGAGCATCTATATTGACTTCACTCATATCGTTGACAATCACTGCTACTTTCAGATCTTCTTTATTATGTAAAATATGATTGAGTAAAGAGGTTTTTCCAGCACCCAAAAAGCCACTCAATACTGTTACTGGTAATTTTCTGTTTGACATTTTTTACAAAATTTTATGTTAAAATAATGTGTCGTAATCAACCCCAAAGAGGCAATCCACCCCAAATACTGCGCAAACCAGACTTGGTCTTCATAAAGTAAAGCCCAAACAAAAACGAGATATGCCACCCAAAGTCCTATGCGGATGCCTTTGGGCGTATGTTTGTGTGAACTCATCCAAACGGCTATCAAGCCCAAGCCTATAAATAAATAATCCCAACTAGGATGATGCGCAAACCCCAAGCTCTCCAACTGAACCTCCCATTTAAACAATAGTATAATCGGCATCAGCATACAATGTATGAGGCATATCCCCGAACTAACTATGCCTACATAATCAAAAGTGTTTTTTCTCAAATTTTCCATAAATGCAACATTGTTGCAAATATAGAATATCAAAATTCATTTTTGCAACATTATTGCGAATATTTAAAATATGTTTTTATATTTGCAACATTATTGCATTAATTAAAACAAACAAAAATCAACGAAAACACTTTGTCAGGCACTCTCAAATTACCTTTTGCTACAACTGACATTCGTAGTCCTTTTTTTAATACACTCATTTATGAAAAACTTACGTAAACCCCTCACAATTTTGGCTTTAGCCATTGCTGTCATTACCGTTAGTAGTTGTAAAAAAGACGCTCCTGACCCTGTACAGGATAGCGAAAACCTTACGACGTTAAAGCTCAACTTTACATCGGGAGGTGTCACCAAAACATTTGCATTTAAGGATATTGATGGTATCGGTGGTAATGCTCCTGTAGTAGATAATATCA
This sequence comes from Flectobacillus rivi, assembly GCF_030056655.1. Taxonomy (NCBI): domain Bacteria; kingdom Pseudomonadati; phylum Bacteroidota; class Cytophagia; order Cytophagales; family Flectobacillaceae; genus Flectobacillus; species Flectobacillus rivi. The sequence continues at coordinate 19,287 of NZ_JASHIE010000022.1, read as the reverse complement.
GTTTAGATGCCAACAAAACCTACAGTGTAACGGTACAGGTATTGGACGAAAGTAAAAGTCCAGCAGAGGATATTACATCAGAAATAGAAACCGAAAGCTTTGAGCACCTGTTCGTGTACACGCCAACGCCAAGTAATTTGTTGACCATTACTCGTACTGATAAAGACAATAGAAATCTGGAAGTGGGCTTAAAAGCTTCGGCTGTGACTACCAATGCAGGCACAGGAACATTGAGAGTCGTATTGTATCACCAACCACCACAAAACGGTGTGCCAATCAAAGATGGTACAGCTAAAGGAAGTACAGACTTTGACGCACAATTCAATGTAACAATCAAATAATTTGCCTAGTAAAATGTGGTGGTGATAAAATACTTTTGGCATTTCATCCATTTTATCAACACTTTGTACCTATACCTCTTAGTATCGAATCTGCAAAAACCTCTATATTTGTGTGTTTTTGCAGATTTTTTTATGCTTATAACTCCTAAAGTTAAGTTTTTCAAGAATTTACAAAAAGGGTTATAAAAGCTCATATACCAACCAATCTCGATGATTTCAGTAGCGCTTTGCACCTACAATGGTGCCAAATATCTAGGTGAACAATTAGAAAGTATTCTGAACCAAACTCGCTCGGTCAATGAAATCGTAATTTGCGACGACCGCTCTACCGATGCAACTGCTGATATTGTTAAAGCTTTTCAAGACAAAGCTCCTTTTCCGATATATTTTTATAGAAATGACTCACAACTAGGCTCAACCAAAAACTTTGAAAAATGTCTTCAATTGTGCCAAGGAGATATTATTTTCTTATGTGATCAAGATGATTATTGGATGCCCGAAAAGGTTGAAAAATTAGTAGACTATCTCGAAAAAAATCCTCAGCAACAAATGGTATTCAGTAATGCTGGTATGATGGATGAAAAATCAGAGCGCATAGCAGGAAATATTTGGCAGGAAGTCATGTTTGATGATAATATGCAAAAAATCTGGCAAGCAGGTGGCGCTGCTCAGATTTTATACAAAGGCTATGTGGTAACAGGTGCTACGGTAGCATTACGTAAAAGTGCATTGTCCAAAATGTTGCCTTTCCCTACTTTGGTAAAAGACTTGATTCATGATGCGTGGATGTCTATTTCATTGGCGCTCAAAAATCAGATTGGTTTCGTCAATGAGGAACTCATTTTGTATCGTCGTCATAGTGCTCAGCAAGTAGGTTTTGGCGGTGGTGGCGAAACTGTTAGTTTCAAACAACGTTTTTCGAGACCTCGAGCCGAAAAACTCCTTCCCATTCAGGAAGAATTATATCGTTTAGAATCTACTTTGGCTTTACTCAAACAACATTATCCAGAAGTACCTGCTAGTCAATTCGCCAAATTGGAATCACATCGAGATTTTGTCAAATTTAGGCTTGAATTACCTGAAAATCGTTTGTTAAGAATATTCCCTGTTACACTTAAGTTTTTGACAGGCAAATACTACGACCCTCAAAAACATTGGTGGAAAACTTTATTGGGGGATATAGTGGAATGAAGGGACAAAGTAAAAAAGGTACAAAGGCACAAAGTGTTTAATTCTATTTACATAAAATATACCTTACACTTTGTGCCTGTTCGCTCTGTGCCTGTTCACTTTTAATTTTATACACTCAACCAGCAAACATAATGTCCAAACATATAAAAGCTACTCCAAAGAAAAATCAGGTTGCAGTGGTGATACCAATGTATAAACCTGATATGACACCGTTTGAGCAAAAGGCTTTTGAACAGTGTATCAAAATTTTGGGGCATTATCCTATCGTAATTATCAAACCCGAGTCTTTGGATTTAGAGCATTTGAAGCAACAGCACACCGCTATTCAATTTCAAAACTTTGAGGATAAATATTTTAAAGGCATAGAAGGCTATAATGCCTTACTAACGACTGTGCATTTTTATGAAGCATTTACGGCTTACGAATATATGCTGATTTATCAGTTGGATGCTTTTATTTTTAGTGATCAACTCACAGAGTGGTGCAATGCAGGTTTTGATTATGTGGGCTCACCTCATATCGAACCTGAACGATGGAATATCGGAAGCAAACTTCCTGGGAATTATCACCAATTTCGTAGAATTTTTATGAATGGAGGTTTTTCTTTGAGAAGGGTCAAAGCTATGATTCGCTTCTTAAAGGTTTTGAAGTTTTTCAAAAAAGAGTGGATTTCAAATGAAGATGGTTTGTTTTCGCTTCACTTTATTCAGCTTCGTCCATACAGACCATTACTAAAGCTTCCTAATTGGCAACAAGCATTAAAATTTGGATTTGAACAACATCCTCAACTCTGCTATGAACTCAATAACCAACAACTCCCCTTCGGTTGCCATGCTTGGGAAAAATATGATTATGAGTTTTGGGAAAAATATATGTAAAAAGGCAATATGCCGTAGGCATTAAGCAATTTTAAGAATAGCTTAATGCCTACGGCATATTGCCTTTTTTAATTTGTTGGCTTATCGGGTACTGGGGCTGAAGCATGATAGCCCGAAAATACCACTTGGGCATATTTGTCTAAAAGTTCTTTTACACGCTCCTGCGATTCAGACTTTACAATTACGCCTACGTGAAACTCTTCGTCCATACGCCAACAAACTTCCGAATCATCAAAAATCATAGGATCGGTATATCGCTGACGAGTCAAGGAAATCAAGATACCAGCATACGTATTTTGCACTTCGGGTAAAGTATATTCCAGGTTACGAGCCATAGCTGTTTCGATATTTGCCCATTCGCGCCATAGGTTAATACCCGTAGCAGCCTCAACCATTTCGGCCAAATGTGCCCCTCCTACTCTTGAGGCTGTTTCTAAAAAGATAAACTTTCCTGTCTCGTGGTCACGAATAAACTCGGTATGGCTTGCACTAAATTTCATTCCGAAGGCTTTCAATACCTGTTCATTCATTTCTTTTAAAGCCAAATCTTCCTCCGAGCCAACTTCCACGGTCATAGAGCGAAACACTCCACCACCATGCGCTACTTCCATTGGAGTTGATAAATAGCGACTACAGCGTGTAAAAATCGGCTGACCACCCACCGTCAAGGAATCTACGTGGTAAACATCCCCAGGACGAAACTGCTCCACCAGATATTCAGGACGACGTTCGCCTAAGTAATGCACCACCTCCCACAGTTGTTCTGAGTTATGGACTTTACGAATACCTGTAGCCGAAGCCTCTGAGCGAGGTTTTACCACACAAGGAAACTGCACTTTTTGGGTAAACTCAAATACGTCATTATCATTAAACAAAGATGAAAACATTGGCACGTTGATTCCTGCCTCCTCTGCCTTCATACGCATCGCCAATTTATCTCTAAACAACCGTCCTGTGGTTTGTCCCATGCCAGGAATACGAAAATGCTCGCGGAGATGAGCTGCTTTTTCTACATCAAAATCATCGAGTGCGACAATACGATCTATTTTTCGGGAGCGCATCGCATAACCTAACCCAAGAATAATCTCTTGAATATCTATACTTCCATCGGGTTTCTCTTCTACGTAAAAAAACTCATCGACGGCTTCACGTGCCCACGGACGATGCTCTAGTTTTTTATTGGTCAACAAGAAAACCCTATTTCCTGCTTGCTTACAAGCACGCAAAAACTCATTGCCTTTGAAATAGGTTGAGATACATAAAAAGGTTAATTCTTTTGTCATAAAGTAAAGGGCTATATCTGTTTTGGTTAGAGTGTCTTAGAGGTACACTAAAAGAAGATACCAGAACTAAAAGGGCAGAAAGTCTCAATGCTATGCAACAACACGACTTTATTGATTAAAGCCTTTGATACCTTTCTTAAATATAGCAAAAAAGATGGGGATTGAAAGAAAAACAGAAAGGAAAATATTTAGGGAACAGGCATAAAGTGAGAAATAATCTTGTTACTAGACAAAACGAATAAAAGCGATTCAAGCGTTGCGACACCTTCAGATAAAGAGTGATGGGTTCAGTTTCAAAACTATTAAAAAAGCTAGTCCAAGACTTAGTCTTGAACTAGCCATTCAATCAAACACTCTTTGCCTTATGCCTCGTTGCCTGTTGTCTTCTTTTACAAAACTCCTTCAATAAAATCAATCAACAAACGAATACCATAGGCAGTGCCCGCTCGGCTTGGAACGAATTCTGTATCACCAAAGGCTGTACCTGCAATATCGAGGTGTGCCCAGTTATTATGATTTTCGGTAAATACTTCCAAAAATTTAGCCGCAGAGATAGCTCCTGCCATAGGTTTTCCCGAATAATTTTTCACATCGGCAATGTCAGAGGCTATATCTTCTTTATACAAATCCCACAAAGGCAGTCTCCACAAACGTTCTCCTGTACGTGAACCTGCGTTACTGAGACGAGTTGCCAATTGGTCATTGTTGGTAAATAAGCCTGCCGCATGATAGCCCAATGTCGAAATGCAACTTCCTGTCAAAGTAGCCAAATCGATTAGATAATCGGTTTTATAATTTTTGACCATATACCCCAATCCATCCGCCAAAATCACGCGTCCCTCAGCATCAGTGTCGATTATTTCGATGGTTTTTCCTAAATAAGAACCAATAACATCGCTTGGCTTAAAAGATTTGGCGTCTACAGCATTTTCACAAGTAGGCACAACCCCTATAATATGCACAGGAAGTTTGAGTTTGGCTGCTAATTCTACCGTACCTAACACTGCGGCAGCTCCTCCCATATCCGATTTCATAAGGTGCATATTCGTAGAGGATTTGATAGAAATACCTCCTGTATCAAAAGTTACCCCTTTACCTACCAACCCAATTGTTTTTTGTGGCAAAGGAAAACGATATTCGACCACAATCATAGCAGGGTCATGCTCGCTTCCTTGACCTACCGCTAATAACGCCTCAAAACCATCTTTCTCTAAGGCAGGTCGGTCGATGATATGAGCAGAATAACCAAATTTTTGTGCAGAAGCTACAGCCCAGTCACATAAGACCTGGGGCGTTTTCTTGTTGGCCGGAGCATTCATCAAATCAAAAATCTCCATCTGAGTTTCGGCTGTGGCAATGCCTTTATCAACTAAATTTTTGGCATTTTCACCGAATAATTCACCAGCGACTAGGTTAATCTGACCATTTTGACCAAATACCTCTGAAACAGTTTCACTTTCTGTTTTGTAGAGTTTGCTGTTGTATTGTCCCAACACAATACCATTGGCAACCCATTCGAGTTGTTCAAGGTTAAGGGACGAAACAACAACATTTATTTGGGTAGCTATTCTCGTTTTTTGATGGTGGAAGAAATAGCGTAAAGCCTTGATCACTTGCGCAGAATCAGCATTTTTTCCTAGTCCTAAGAAAAATACTTTTTGGGCTTGAGTGGTATAAAACGAAAACGTTTCCTTTAACTCTGCCTTAAATTCTTTTGCCAAAACCTCCGCATCAAAAGCTTCTTGATTGGCTATAACTTGTAATTGTGTCAATAAATCATCACTTTGATTTAGGACATATAAACGGCTTTGCGCCTGAGTATCGAAAGAAGAAGAAAGAATAAGAGACATAGTTTTGAAAGCTTACGGCAATCGGGTAGCAGTGTTGATTGCCAATGTATATCAACCAAAAATGCCACCTTGGGGGTGGCATTTTATGGGGATTAATTAATATTCGTCTTCATTAAAGAAGAAGTCGTCTTTTGTAGGATAATCTGGCCAGATTTCTTCGATACTCTCGTAAGGTTGACCATCATCTTCCAATTCTTGTAGGTTTTCGACTACTTCTAACGGCGAACCTGTACGGATCGCATAGTCAATTAATTCATCTTTTGTTGCTGGCCAAGGAGCATCTTCTAGGTATGATGCAAGTTCTAGTGTCCAATACATATTCTTTCTCTAAATTTGGTTACTGATTAAACGAAGGTAATAGAGCAAACAACTGACTATAAATTAATTATGTCTTTTATAAATGCTTATTTTACCCCTATTTTTTTGATTGATTTAATAGGACTGCAAAAGTACAAGTTTTTTGAAATTACCAACATTACTGGTTTGTAATTATTTAGATAATTCAAATAAATTTTCAAAATGATAAATATGGGGTTATTTGCCTACCTTTTTTCTCTATTTCTACAAAAAAAGCCCAAATACTATCTCTATTTTGATTTTCTCATGCGTAATTAACTAATTTTTCTATAAAAAAGTATATTCAAAACCCTGTTTTTTTCTGAAAAGTGCCTTTAATTTTTGGGTTTTTACGAAAAAGACACATAACTAATTGATTATGAATCTATAGATACCTATATCCTAACAAAATCTTCTCCCAACGATTTTACTTAAATAAGATTCTGGATATTGTCTTGAAGAATATTCTATCACAACTATATTTGCAGCATATTTTACACTACATTAATTCTTCACACTCTATGAAACATTTCAGTCTAAAAAAACTCCTTTACTACGCACTATTCTTATTATTCTCTCCTACGGCTCAAGCTACAGCATTATGTTTACCCTAGGTTACCGTATCTAAGCTATTCAAACATGAAACTTTGGTATTTTTTTACCGTTAAATAAAATCTTGTTAAGTACTTATTAAATTTTTTTATTAAATGATTCATCAAAAGTCACGTGAAATGATACCTTTACATATATTTTAAAAATCCCTTTTTTCTGGTAATATTTTATGAAAATTGAAATTTGCGCTTACTCGCTCGAATCATGTATCGCTGCCGAGCAAGGAGGCGCCAATCGTATCGAACTGTGTGCGTCGCCTTACGAAGGTGGCACAACTCCATCAGCAGGACTTATTCAACTAGCCAAACAACATACTTCTATCGAGGTGCATGTCATGATTCGTCCACGTGGTAGCGATTTTTGCTACTCAGCATTGGAAATTGAGCAAATGAAACAAGATATGCTCTCTGCCAAACAACTCGGAGCAGATGGTTTTGTTTTAGGTATTTTAGAAAAAAATGGTCGTGTCAACGTTGAACAGACAAAGGCATTCGTCGAAATAGCTCATCCTCTGCCAGTTACTTTTCACCGTGCCATCGACATGACTCCTGATTATCTTCAAGCACTCGAAGATATTATTGAAGCAGGTTGTAAACGTATCCTAACTTCAGGACAAAAAAATCTAGCAGAAGAAGGAGCTGACAATCTTAAAGCGTTAATTGAGCAAGCCAATGGACGTATTGAGGTGATGATTGGAAGTGGGGTAAATGTTCGTAATGCTTTGAAATTAGCAGAATTAAAACCTAATGCATTACATTTTACGGGCAAATCAACCAGAGATTCCGAAATGGAGTATAGAAAAGAAGATATTGTCATGGGCGGTCTTTCGGAAGTACCCGAATATGGTGTGATGTATTCAAATGTCGAAAAAATTCGTGCTGTGGTAGCACTATTCAAATCTGCTTAGCATTTTTGAATTCTATTTTTATAGATTGAGTAACAACTTATTTGAATAACTGAACATACCTCCACCGTACCCCAAACATCCAATTTTTCAGATATGAAACGTCGTACCTTTATTCAACAAACCTCTGCTCTGGCTGGTCTTTCTGCCTTAGCAGCTCATCAAACACAAGCTCAAAATTCAGCTCCTGCTGAGTTTCCGATTATTATTTCTACTTGGAACAACGTCAAAGCTAATGAAGCAGCTTGGGCGATGGTTCAAAAAACAGGTCGTGCACTCGATGCTGTAGAGGCTGGCGCATGGGTTCCTGAAGCAGACCCCAATGAAATTACGGTAGGTTATGGCGGTTTGCCCGACCGTGATGGTCATGTTACCTTGGATGCTTGCATCATGGACGAAAAGGGTAACGCTGGCTCGGTAACTTTTCTTGAGGGCATTATGCACCCTATTTCGGTAGCACGTGCTGTGATGGAAAAAACTCCACACGTAATGTTATCGGGTGAAGGAGCCTTGCAATTTGCTCTTTCGCAAGGTTTCAAAAAGCAAAACTTACTAACCGAAAGTTCTAAAAAGGCTTGGTTGAAATGGAAAAAGGAATCTAAATACGAGCCAAAAATTAATATCGAACGCCACGATACCATTGGACTTTTGGCATTAGGCAAAAAAGGTGAAGTATCTGGAGCTTGTACCACTAGCGGTATGGCTTACAAAATGCACGGTCGAGTGGGTGACTCTCCAGTAATTGGTGCCGCAGTATTTTGCGATGATGAAGTAGGTGGTGCTTGTGCCACAGGCTTAGGAGAGTTTGTATTGAAAACCCTAGGTTCATTCCTTATTGTAGAGTTAATGCGCAATGGACATACACCACAACAAGCTTGTGAAGCTGCGATTATGCGTATTGTTAAAAGATATAACTACAAAGAATTCCAGATTGGTTATTTGGCTGTTAATAAAAAAGGCGAATATGGTGCATATTCAATTCAAAAAGGTTTTAGCTATACGCTTACCAAAGAAGGTGTCACCAAAGTTTACGATTCAGATTATTACATGAAGTAAAAAGAATAACACAGCGTTTAAAGACATAAAATAGCGTTGACGATATTTTATTAATTCTATTCTTTAATTCCTGTAGATGCAACAAATCCCTTCAAGCTTTCATTTGTAGTTTGAAGGGATTTTTTATGAGCCAAAAAATAATAACTTATTATTCGGGAAAAGATTTTCCGCCTACGACTTAAAGAACTATTCAAAGAAATAATTGTACATACCTTATTCTATACAACTAAATAGGCGTACTTATAAAATGGTAAAAATAGTATATATTAAAGTCATTATATTTACCTCAAGACATATATCAAACATAACAATCTGACTATTAATTAATTACAACAAAAGCACTTCGGTAAGGCTTTTGTATTTAGCGGATTTGAGGGCTTTTATCTATATTTTTTGATAATTAGATTTTATTAAGAAATGCCTCAAATTGCCCATTTTGAGCCAAAATAGAAATATGGCATTAAGTTTCCTATTCATTGAATATACTTATATATTAGCAACCTAATAGCTTGGTACAAGCAGCCAAACCTTATAACTAAGAGCCGATGGAAATACAAAATCCTTTACAATCTGCTACCCAAAAACAAAAGATATTAATAGAAATTGCCTGGGAAACCTGCAACCAAGTAGGTGGTATTTATACTGTAATTCGTACAAAGGTCCCTTCAATGGTGGAGAAATGGGGCGATGACTATTTCTTACTAGGTCCATATTTCCCACAAACAGCTTCTGCCGAGTTTGAACCTATTCATGATTTGGATGACTCTGTTTTAGGCAAAACGGTTCAGAAAATGCGCTCGATGGGCTATGCTGTGCATTATGGTTACTGGCTCGTAACTGGAAAACCACGCATTGTCCTATTTGATTTTTGGTCAATCTACAACAATATCAATGCTCTCAAAGCTGGACTATGGGAGCGTCATCAGGTTTCGACCTTAAATACTGAGGAGTTAGTAAGTCATGTGATTGCTTTTGGTGAAATGGTTCGTGTATTTTTGACCGAATTAGCCAAAGAACAACAAAATAAGATTGACATTGTAGCGCATTTCCACGAATGGATGGCAGCTTCGGCTATCCCTGATTTGCGCAAAGACCAAATTAAAGTAGCAACAGTTTTCACTACTCATGCTACCATGTTGGGTCGTTATCTGGCTGGAAACGTACCAAATTTTTACGATAAAATAGATACTTTCGACTGGCTCAAAGAAGCTCGTCATTATGGTATTGAAGCTCAAGCCACGTTAGAACGTTTGGCAGCATTACAGGCACATGTTACCACCACGGTGAGTGATGTCACTGCCAAAGAATGTGAGTTTTTATTAGGAAAAGTCCCTGACTTGATTTTACCTAATGGTCTGAATATCACAAGATTCTCGGCTATGCACGAGCATCAAAATTTACATACCAAATACAAAGACCGTATCAATGAGTTTGTAATGGGGCACTTCTTCCAAAGTCAACCATTCAATCTTGAGAAAACTTTATACTTCTTTACCTCAGGGCGTTATGAGTATAGCAACAAAGGTTATGATTTGACCCTTGAAGCGTTGGCTCGCTTAAACTGGAAAATGAAGCAAGCTAAGATTGATAAGACGGTCGTAATGTTCTTTATTACAAAACAACCTTATCACTCTATCGACCCAGAAGTATTGCATTCACGTGCGGTAATGGATGAAATTCGTGAAACTTGTAATTCTATCGAAAAACAAGTGGGCGAGCAGCTTTTCAAAGCATCTGCATCGTCGAGCGATTTACAAATGCCAGACTTGAATAATTTTGTGGATGAATATTGGCGTTTGCGTTTGAGAAGAACGATTCAGACTTGGAAAAACAACAAACGTCCAAAAGTCGTAACGCACTTGCTTAAACAAAATGACGGTATTACAGATTTTGTTCAAAAATCTAACTTGATGAACAATCCTGAGGATAAGGTAAAAATTGTTTATCACCCAGACTTTATTGTTTCGACTAATCCACTATTTGGTCTTGATTACGGACAATTTGTACGTGGTTGTAATCTTGGAGTTTTCCCAAGTTATTATGAACCTTGGGGCTACACGCCGCTCGAATGTATAGCTCGTGGCGTACCAACTATTACTTCTGACTTGTCAGGTTTTGGAGATTATATGATGCAAATCATGCGTGATTACGAACATTGGGGCGTTATGGTAGTAAATCGTAAAACGCAAGACTTCTATAAAGCGGCAGAACAGTTGTCGGAAATGTTATTGAAGTTTGTCAAACAAAGTTTACGTGAACGCATCACCCAGCGTAACCGTGTCGAAAGCATTTCGGATACTTTCGACTGGTCGAATCTAAGAACGTATTATGATACGTCTCATGATTTGGCATTGAAAAGAAGAAAATAAAACGATTCTTATGTCAAAATAAAAGAATAAGATTTAAGTTACTAGGCAAAAGGCATCAGGCAAATAGTTTTTAAATAACCACAGCCTTATTTCGTTATAAGCTAAAAAATAAAGGTGTGTTTATACAATTATGAAAACCTGTTGCCTAGAGCCTAAAGCGCATCACTTAAATCTTATTTTTGCACTAATACTTAAGTAATCGTGCAGAATAAGATTTAATAAATTTTAAATGTAAGATATTGATAATTAAAGTTTTATATTCACAATTTACAACTCATAATTCAGCACTCATACTTATCTTGCTTGTCTTTTGTGCATTATCCTTATTCAACCTCTAACTCTGACATTTACCGCCTCATTCAGTCTTCAAACAACATTTTGCACACTTCTTTTGAATTGTTTTCTGAATAAAAAATAAATCTGCATTTGTGCAGAAATACCTACGAGTTAGTTTTCTGATATTGACACAATCAATTTATTCTGTTAAGTTTGTTTAGAACACTTATAAGATTTGTTAGCGAATGGATTTTCTAAATGAAACGCTAGTTTGGCTCATGAAAAAGCGTCTTCCTCGTATTCAGGCTTTTATGGATAGGCCTATGGATACGCAAGAGACGATGTTTTGGCAATTAATCCAAACTGCTAAGAATACAGAGTGGGGTAAAAAATACGATTTTCGTAGTATTTCTTCTATTCGGGACTTTCAGCAACGTGTTCCTATTTCTTCTTATGAAGATTTGTTTCCTTTTATTGAACGAATCATGAAAGGAGAACAGAATATTCTTTGGCCTTCGAATATCCAACATTTTGCCAAATCTTCTGGAACTACCAATGCCCGTAGTAAGTTTATTCCTGTGTCAAAAGAATGTCTCGATGATTGCCATTTTATGGGTGGCAAAGACATGATGACGCTTTTGGTAGAAAACAAACCAGATACCGAAGTCTTTAGTGGCAAAGGTTTATCAATTGGTGGAAGTTTATCGTCCAATCAATTGAATTCACGTAGTGTCATGGGCGATGTATCGGCGGTAGTGATGAAAAACTTGCCTATCTGGGCTCAGATTATTCGTACGCCTTCCTTGGATGTAGCTTTGATGGATGTTTGGGAGGAGAAAATCCAAAAAATGGCGGAAGTTACCTCTCAAGAAAATGTCACAAGTATATTGGGAGTTCCTACATGGACATTGGTGTTAATTGACAAAATTTTAGAAATTACAGGTAAAGACAATATTCTTGAAGTGTGGCCCAACTTTGAATTTTTCATTCATGGAGCAGTAGCATTTCATCCTTATCGGGATATGTTCCGAAATAAAGTTTTTCCTTCTGAAAGTGTTAATTATCTAGAGATTTATAATGCTTCTGAAGGATTCTTTGGTGTACAAGATGATATTTCACGCAAAGACGAAATGATGTTGATGCTTGATTATGGTATCTTTTATGAATTTATTCCCATGGAAGAAATCGAAAAAGAATACCCCAAAGCAGTTTCATTAGATGAAGTAGAAATAGGAAAAAATTACGCTATTATCATTTCTACGAATGCAGGATTATGGCGCTATAAAATCGGCGATACGATTCGATTTACGACTAAATATCCTTATCGTTTCAAAATTTCAGGGCGTACCAAGCAATTTATCAATGCCTTTGGCGAAGAAATCATTGTTGAAAACTCAGATATAGCTATCACCAAAGCGTGTGAAGCTACAGGGGCGATTATCAATGATTATACTGCGGGACCAGTGTATATGGATGGTGGTAAAAGTGGTTGCCACGAATGGATTATTGAGTTTGACCAAGAACCTGATAACCAAGTGGTATTCAATCAGGTTTTAGACCAGACACTACGTTCTATCAATTCAGATTATGATGCCAAGCGCTATAAAGATATGGTACTAACTCCTCCCAAAATTAACGTGGTGCAGAAAGATACTTTTTATTCATGGATGCGTAGTAAAGGTAAATTGGGTGGACAACACAAAGTGCCACGATTGTGCAACTCACGAGAATATTTAGATAGCGTTTTAGCAGTAGTTAATCAGAATAATACGGCTAATGTTAATTAGGGAATAGTGTAATTGTGAGAGAAGAGTATGTTTGAAAATTTTATTTGGCATTTGTAGAAGAAACAATATTTCCTTTCGCCACTCCTTACTTTTCTTGTCTTGACACAAGAAAAGTAACCGCGCGGCGGCCGCAAAAGAAAGTCAAGAAATCCTAAACTCGCCTGCGGCTCAAACAACAGGATTTCAGAAAAGTAAATACGTATCGTTTCAATGACTTATGAAATTTAAACATACTCTAAAGCATTCCATCTATACTAGAAAATGTAGATTAAAAATAATCACTCATCCGCTCAATCACTAAATCACTCAATTACGGATGACTCATGTTTTATTATATCTGATTTTCTAAAAGTAGCTTATGGATCTCCTAAAACTTCAATCCAAAATCAATCACTAATTGGTTGGTTTTGGTAATCATATCTGCAAATGAACTTCCTCTGTTGATTTCTGAAAGTCCTCTTTGATATTGTAATCCAAAGAAAAAGGCATCTGTTCCAGTACCTAATTTTTTCTCAAATCCAACTCCTAATAGCAAATTGGCTTCTCCAAAACCAAAAATTCCTGAATTAGGAGATACTCTGTCACGGTATTGCACTAAAGCATTTTTGGCATAATTGACAGGCTTTTCGGCAATATTAATGTCCAAGGTTCCTCCAAACTGGATATAAAAAGGCATTCCTGGGGTTACTTGGTCACTAAAGATTTTAAGCGAAACAGGTATTTGTAGATATTGAAGATTAAACTCTGCGGCATTGGCTTTAATTTCATCTTTGGTCAAAGGCTTTTGGACAAAGACATCTGTATCATAAAAGCTATTGTAAATATTATATGAGACACCTTTTACTGTGTACCACAAACCAGTACTAAAAGCATATTTCTGAGCAAAATAAAAATCGGCTACTGGTCCTACGGTCATATTTATTTTGGCTGCACCATCTGACATTCCTTTAAAGTTTTTGACGCCTTCGAAAGAAACAAAAGTAATAGCTGGCGAAAATTTAAAGCCGATTGACATGTTATTGAATCGCCCGCCCCAATATTCACGAGAGGCCGACGACAAACTCGATGACCATAATTGATTCTGGGCTAGCACATTTGTAACAGTAGCCAGAATAAAAAGGGTTATTAATACGTTTTTCTTCATAATTTTGCAGGTACTTACCTGATATATTTTGATTGACTAAGTAAGTTTTTAAGGAGTGTTGTATGATTATACTTTTGATTTTCAAACTATAAAACAGACAATCATTCAATTTATTTTGTCGATAGTGTTGGTTTGAACATTTCAATATCTCGTTTTAACAAATAAGTAAAAAAGTTATTAGCTAATAGTATATCCGTTATTGGATTACACTCATCATCAGAAGGATACTATTGAAGTGTACCACAGATATATGATTAATTTAATCTTTCCTATTACTTAAAAAGCTCAAAAGTAACTTAAAATATCCCTGCGATATTTTGTTTCGATAAATCAACTCATTCATTTGAACCCTGATTGCTTTCAACAGCTACCACAAGCATGAAAATTTTTGCAAAAATAGGACTTCTCTTTTTAGTTTCAGTATGCCTTTGGGCTTGTAACAACAATACAGATGGCGAACCCGATGTAAGTAATGTTAAAGTCGACGTTAAGATTCAGCATTTAGACAAAGAACTTTTTGCCTGTAAAACAGAAGAAGACGTTTTGGTTTTCTTGAAAAAATACGAAGACTTTGCTAGTCAATATTTCAACACAACGCCTGCTTCTTTTCCTGCGTTGGCAAACAAACTATTTCCACAAATTAGTAATCCAGCTTTACAAGAATTTTACCAACAGTCTCAAGAAAAGGAGTTTTTTGGCAATCAAAATCTTGAAAACGACTTCAAAGAAGCCTTTCAGCATATCAAGTACTATTATCCAGACTTTAAAGAACCTAAAATTTATACTATTTTTACAGGCTTTTTCGGTCAAGGAACAATCCTTAATCCAGAGCTGCGCGTAAATGATTCGACAATTGTTGTTGGCATAGATTATTTTATGGGTGAAAAAGGCAAATATCTACCTGATGTATATGATTATCAAATCAAAAAGATGTCACCATCAGTCATAGCGCCACAAGCTGTACTACAACTTTCGAGCCGATATAACGCTACCAATACACAAGATAGAACACTCCTAGCCGAAATGGTTTGGTATGGGAAAAGTTATGTTTTTGGAAAAGTAATGATGCCCTCTAAAGCAGATAGCGTATTTTTGGGTTATTCTGACGAACAGCAGAATGCGACCTATGCTAATCAAGAAGTAGTATGGGCCTATTTTATTGATAACAAACTTTTGTATTCGACTCAAGACCCCGTTAAAGGAAAGTATATTGGCGAACGTCCTTCAACACCCGAAATTGGTCCTGCCTGCCCTGGCGGTATTGGTAGATGGGTAGGCTTCAGAATAGTTTCGAAATACTATTATGATGACGAAAAACTCACTATTCAGGATTTGATGAAAGAGCCTGATGCACAGCGTATTTTTGAGGCATCTAAGTACAAAGGACTACCTGACGAAGAATAATATCAAGGAGTCAACCATTTGGCTCGATTTTATGTTATAATTTCGAGATTGATTAAAGAAATTTAAGACTATTAAACTAATAGTCAAACCAACTAATAATTCATTTAATATCAACTGTTTTCAACCAATTGAAGACAGTGTTATTCAAATATGGCAAAGCGAAGCGATAGATTTGGAGACAGTGCTTCTCCACAGGATAAAAAGAAAATTACCAAAGAAGGATTAAGTAAAGCGTTATCGATTTTTAGATTTACAGCACCTTACAAAGGAACATTTGCGATCGGATTTATCTTTTTAATTTTATCACAAATCACCTCCATGAGTGTGCCTTTGTTGATGGGACAAATGGTGGCTTCAATCCTTTCGCCCAATGACGCTCAACAAATGCAGGCGATGTCGAGTAACCCTATGATGCAGCAAATGCAAAGTAGCTCGGTCATGAACTTGCCAAAGCTAACACTCGACCAAATGACACTGTTGTTTTTAGCAATTTTGGCAGCACAAGCGTTGTTTTCATTTTTTAGAGTTTACACTTTTTCGAGAGTAACAGAGCGCTCGATTCGAGATATTCGTAAGGAGCTTTATGGCAAAATGATTTCTTTGCCTGTAACGTTCTTCGAAAAAAACCGTGTAGGCGAACTAATGAGCCGTATTACTTCGGATGTAACTCAATTACAGGATATTCTTTCGGTTACATTAGCTGAGTTTTTCCGCCAAATCTTTACGTTGATTGGAGGTATTTGTTTGATTATTTATTTCTCAGGAAAACTTACGTTATTCATGCTTTCTACCTTCCCGATTTTGGTAGTAGCAGCATTCTTTTTTGGAAAGTTTATTCGTAAAAACTCTAAAAAAGTACAAGATGAATTAGCACAAACCAATGTAATCGTAGAAGAAACCCTTCAATCTGTCAATGTCGTAAAAGCATTTACCAACGAAGCTTTTGAAGTAAATCGTTATACAACTTCACTCGAAAAAGTATTAAACTGGGCACTTCGCACTGCCACTTTTAGAGGTAGCTTTATTTCATTTATCATTTTTGTTTTGTTTGGAGCTATTGTAGGAGTCGTTTGGTATGGTGGTCATTTGGTACAAAATCATGAATTGACATTCGATAAATTATTGACATTTATTATCTATACTGGCTTTATTGGTGGTTCTGTAGGTGGTTTAGGTGATATTTATGCCCAAATCCAAAGAACAATTGGCGCTTCAGAGCGTATCCTTGAAATCTTGGACGAAGAAGGGGAAGTATCTACCAGCGAGCCAGTAACACCTGTACATGTAAAAGGTGAAATTGTGTATGATAATGTTGCTTTTGCATACCCATCTCGCCCAGATGTGCAAGTATTGAAAAATATTTCACTGAAGGTAGAAGCTGGTAAAAAAATTGCTTTAGTTGGCTATTCAGGTGGTGGGAAATCGACAATTGTAGGTTTATTACTTCGCTACTATCGATTGAATAGTGGTAAGATTTTGGTAGATGGTCAAGATGTTCAATCATATAACCTAACGGCTTTACGTCAAAATATTGCTGTTGTGCCACAAGAAGTGATGTTGTTTGGAGGTACCATTCGTGAAAACATTGCTTATGGTAAACCTAATGCTACCGAAGCCGAAATTACGGAGGCAGCTCGCAAAGCCAATGCTTTAGATTTTATTGAGTCTTTCCCTGAAAAATTTGATACTATCGTTGGCGAAAGAGGTGTAAAATTATCGGGTGGACAACGTCAGCGTATTGCTATTGCAAGAGCTATTTTGAAAGATCCTGCAATTTTGGTACTTGACGAAGCAACTAGTGCGTTGGATTCTGAATCAGAAAAATTGGTACAGGATGCGCTTGATAAGCTAATGCAAAATCGTACAACGATTATCATTGCACACCGTTTGGCAACTATCAGAAATGTTGATACGATTTATGTATTGAGAGACGGAGAGATAGCCGAATCAGGAAGTCATGAGGCATTGCTTTCGCAAGAAGAAGGTATTTATGCCAACCTTGTGAAACTACAATATGAGTCTAGTATTTTAAGCGAGTAAACGTATGAATGCGAGCGCAATTAAAAGTACCTTGAAGGCCTATAGCCTTCGCCAAACAGAATGTCGCGAAGAGATTCTAGATATATTCTTAACAAAAGCCTACGCATTGGCTCATGCTGATGTGGAAACTCAAATGTCTGAAAAGTTTGATCGTGTAACGGTTTATCGTACACTCAAAACATTTCTAGACAAAGGACTAATCCATAAAGTACTCGACGATGAGGGGGGGATCAAATATGCCCTTTGTAAAGACAATTGTCATGCCGACGACCACAAGCATCATCATGATCATGTGCATTTTAAATGCACTAAGTGTGGGCTTACCACTTGTCTCGACCACGTAACTATTCCGCAAGTTGCCTTGCCCGAAGGTTATCAACGTGTCGAAACCAATTTATTGGTACAAGGCGTTTGTAAAACTTGTAATCAGATACTTTAGGTTTTTTTAAATATATTTAACACAACCTAACACTAGGCATATCTCAAACCTCTCTGAAAATGAGAGGTTTTTTATTTAGCTTTGTAAAAAAATCCATAGCTCGTTCGTTCTTCGACTATATACCAACCTTTGCTTAGGCATGAAGATTTTAGATTTATATATATTAAAAAAATTCCTCAAGACATACGTTTTTGCTGTTTTGATTATTGTTGCTATTATTTTGGTGATTGACTACACCGAAAAGGTTGACAACTTTATCAAAAAACAAGCGCCTACTTCAGAAATTCTTTTTAGCTATTACCTCAACTTTGTACCGTATTGGGCCAATTATATTAGTCCCTTAATGGTATTTATTTCGACGGTATTTTTTACGGCAAACTTAGCAGCTCGAACCGAACTTATTGCAATTTTGAGTACTGGGGTGAGTTTTCTGAGATTAATGCGACCATATTTGATGGGTTCGGCACTGGTTGCGGTTATTACCTTTTTCATGGTAGCTTGGATTATTCCGATTGCGAACAAAACTCGTATCAAATTTGAACGAAAATATGTCATTGATACCTACTATTTCAGTGGAAGAGATGTCCATATCAAAGTTGCACCAGATACGTACGCCTATATGGAAACGTACGACAACAACTCGAATACAGGCTATAGATTTACCCTAGAAAAAATTCAGAATAATCAGCTTATGAGTAAGTTGATGGCAGAAAGAATTACTTGGGATACCACTCGTCACAAATGGACAATCCATGATTATCGTATTCGTGCCTTTGAGGGAGAAGGTAAAGAAAAGTTGACCTATGGCACCAAAATCGACTCCACGATTAATCTTTCACCAAAAGATTTTGATAGTAATTATCAACTTCATGAAACCTTTACGCTGCCAGAGTTAAATGCGCATATTGCCAAGTTAAAATCTCGTGGTGCCGACGGTGTTGAGGTTTTTGTAGTAGAAAAATATGTGCGATTTGCCAACCCTTTTGCGATTATCATCCTAACGATGATTGGTTTGATTGTATCGGCACGAAAATCGCGTGGGGGCGTTGGATTTCAGATTGCTTTGGGCTTTATGCTAGCCTTTGTTTATATCATGTTTTTTATGATGAGTAAAGGCATGGCTGAGTCAGGAACGATGCCTCCTCTCCTAGCAGTATGGTTACCTAATATTATTTTTAGCGGTATTGGAGTGTTACTGTACTATACAATTCCACGATAATAAAGGTAAATAATGAGTTGCGAATTGCGAGTTAAGACATGTCCTTGCCTAAAATAGGTTGCCCTCAAAAATCAACTAATGATGGCAACTTCAAAATCTAAAACTGGAAAAAGTACAAAATACGAGATTCGTCAAAGTCGTATTTTTAGTGAGTCGTT
>NZ_JASHIE010000021.1:0-118568 GCF_030056655.1 Flectobacillus rivi | reverse complement strand
ATTTGCCGATTTGGACATGTGATTATTCAAAAAACACAAACCCAAATCAAACTATTTTACTATTTTGATTACTTTAACTTGGCTAAAACTCAGGGCAACCTATTTTAGGCAAGGACAACTGTACGAAGGTTTAAAATAAAATTGATGTAGTGGTAACTCTTGCAGTTACCGCATTCGAAATGGCAACCGCAAGGGTTGCAGCTACGCCCCAAAAAAACAATAAATAAGAACTCTGTTGAACAAAATAAAATCCTTCGTACACTCCGCAATCAAAAATCCCAATTCCCCAATAGTAAGGGCTTATTTCACTGTAAATCCTCCCGTACCGATTTGATAACCTTCGGCGTATAATTCTACCTTATAGTTGCCCGCACGATAGGGAATATTACCACTACGTTGATAGGTAATCTCTACATTTTGGTTATTATTCTGAAAAAAAATAGATTTTTTAGCAGTGAAATTTGTCTCTTTTCCGAATACCGTAAAACTTCCCGAACCAGCCGCCGTGTCAAACAATACTGCCCCATCAGGGTCGAGCACACGAAGGTAGATAGCTTTTTCGTCTTGTTTGGCAATTGGATTGGGCATTAAGCTAAACGCCACCTTGATTTTACTCACTTTTGATGCCCTGTAGGTACCGCCATCACGCTCTTTTCCTCTGTCTGATACGGCCAATACTTGTACTTCCTGTGCTTGTAAAGCGGAGGCTCTACTCACTTTTGCCGAAAGCTCAGAGTTTTTACGAGATACATTTTCGACTGAATCGCTCAAAGATTTTTTGATGCCTTTCAACGAAACATTTTCGGTACTCAAGTCGGTATTTTCAGAAGTTAGTGTACGATTTTTTTCTGCCAAAATGCCATTTTCTTTACGAAGGCGATTCAGTTCGGCGTCCTTGTTGTTGAGGAGACTAATATACTCGGCTATTTTGCCATCATATTGTTGTTTCGAAAGTTCACCTGCTGATTTGAGTCCAGCAACATCAGCTTCTAACTGTTTTTTGGCAGCTTCTAACTCTTCTACTCGTCCACCCAAAGATTTGATTTCTGCAATTTTGGCATCCATTTGCATCCCAATCGAGTCCAAACTCATACGTGCCGACGAAATTTCGGCTACACGCTGGTCTATCATTCGATTTTGGTCTTTACTAATACCTTTTGCTTCAAATAGTAAATAGCCTAAAACAGCTGACAAAATAGCAAATGCACCTGTACCAGCTTTCCAGAGACTATTGTTGGACTTGTTTACATCCATAAAAGAGTTGATTAAATATGAGAACTTTCACTGAGATGTTTGTTGAAAACGATAAATAACTCGTTTTTCTCAAAACTTGAAAGTACTTTTCAAAGCCCGAAATTAAACAATTTAGCCTGATTCAAGAAATCTCTTTCTCGAAACTGTATAAACAAATATAGAATTTTGAAGATAGCCTATTATCCTGTTTCTGGTGGTTTTTCAAAATACCTTAGTGTCGTACTAATATTTGTGATTAATTTTAGAGATTGTATGACTAACTTGAGATTTCTTATAAATATTTTCTTTTTAACTCAAGATGATGTCGTCTTTGCACGTAACTTTGGCGACATTTCAAAATGGCTTTAGGCTGTGAGCCATAGGCTTTAGGCAAAAATATTTCTATAATTTTATTAAAATACACTTTTAAGCTTAATCATATTTTTTATATCGAAGTAATACAGACTTTATTCTAGTGTCTACGGCTTATAGTCTAAAGCATATTAATGCAATTTTACTCTATATTTTACTTAGATTAGGACATAATTCTATAGCTGATTGCTAAAAGCTGGTAGCCAATAGCCAATTTATATTTAGATAATTCGCACAAACTTATTTCAAAATAATGCCCAAATACGATTTTTTAGTCATAGGCTCTGGTATTGCAGGACTTTCCTACACCGCCAAACTTGCATCGCATTTTGCTGATAAAAAGCAAGATGTCAAAATCGCAGTCATCACTAAAACGGTGGCCGAAGAAACCAATACCAAATATGCGCAAGGAGGTATTGCAGCTGTTTGGAATAATGAGGATTCTTTCGAAAAACATATCGAAGATACCATGATTGCGGGTGATTTTTTGTCAGATCCAAAGGTTGTAGAAATTGTCGTAAAAGAAGCACCTGCTCGTTTACAAGAGTTAATTGACTATGGTACTGAGTTTGATAAAAAAGCCGATGGTTCTTACGATTTGGTAAAAGAAGGCGGACACTCAGATCATCGTATTTTGCACCATAAAGATTCTACAGGTAACGAAATCGAACGTGCTTTACTGGCAAAGGTAAAATCTTTCCCAAGCGTTGAGATTTTTACCCATTATTTTGCCATTGATTTGATTACACAACACCACTTAGGTGAAAAAGTAACGAAAGATACACCTGACAAAAAATGTTATGGCGTTTATGTATTCAATACTTTGACAGGCAAGCCCGAGACTTTTCTTGCTAAAACGACACTTTTAGCGACAGGTGGTATTGGTCAAATATATCAAAGTACTACCAACCCTACCATTGCTACGGGCGATGGTATTTCGATGGCATATCGTGCCAAAGCTTTGGTAGACAATATGGAGTTTATCCAGTTTCACCCAACGTCACTTTATCAGCCTGGCAAAAAACCTTCTTTCTTGATTTCGGAAGCTGTACGTGGACATGGCGGTATTCTGAAAAATAAGGATGGTGAGACATTCATGGAAAATTATGACCCTCGTTTATCTTTAGCACCGCGTGATATTGTTGCAAGAGCAATCGACTCTGAAATGAAGAAGAATGGGGTCGACCATGTGTATTTGGATACTCGTCATTTGGAGGCGGAAGATTTCAAGCATCATTTCCCAATGATTTATAACTATTGCAAAGATCATTTAGGTTTGGATATTACAGGCAATGACATGATTCCTGTGGTGCCAGCACAGCATTATTTGTGCGGAGGTATTAAGGTAAATGAATATTCGCAAACAACGATTAATTATCTTTTTGCCGCAGGCGAATGTTCGTGCACAGGCTTGCACGGAGCAAACCGTTTGGCGTCTAATTCTTTGCTCGAAGCGATTGTTTATGCGCATCGTGCATTTGAAAAAACGATTGAAATTTATCAGGAAAATACTATCCCTGACAATATACCAGACTGGAATGATGACGGTACGACACATCCCGAAGAATTGATTTTGGTAACCGAAATGACTCGTGAATTGGAATCCATTATGAGTAATTATGTTGGTATTGTAAGAACTGACCGTCGTTTGAAGCGTGCGTATGACCGTCTGGAACTGATTTATATTGAACACGAAGAGTTATATCGTGAATCCAAACTATCAGTACAGATTTGTCAATTGAGAAATATGATTAATGCAGCTTATTTGGTGATTAAACACGCCATTGCTCGTAAAGAAAATAGAGGCTTGCATTATAACTTAGATAATATCAGATAAGTGAGGAGTTTAGAGTGAAGAGTTTTGAAAATTATTCTTTAAATCTACGTTCCATCAGTAGATACACAATACTTGCATTTGAAGATGTATCTTTCTGAAATATAGTATCAAACATGAGTCATCCCGAATTTTTAGGATTGGGATTTATCAAAAAAGCGGTCGAAAATATTTTTCGACCGCTTTTTTGATGCTACTATGTTAGATATGAATTAGCTTAAGACGCAATCATTGCGTCTCTACTGCGAGAATACAAATTTTTACATAATCACTCATTTGCTCAATCTCCAAATTCGGTATGCCTCATGTTTAGTGAACAGTTAGAAAACAATCACTCCATATCATTAGCTAAACAATTCTTTTAGTTTAAGGGCAACCATAACATTTCCTGCAAATTTTAATTTTCCTGTGATTACTGCGCTCATAGGGTCAATATGACCATTTATAAGGCTCTGTAATACTGTAGTGGTTGTTCTAAATGAACAATCTGCTGTTTGGTAGTCGTCGCTTACATGACCCTTTGTACAAATCATGATACTTCCTTCTGGCAAGTCAAAACGAACTGTGCCACCCATTTGCATTAATTTTTCTTGATGTTGTGCGATTTGATACATTAATCTTTCCATAGTCGTATTTTTTACTTGTTTGAGTTCTTATATCAAATCTAATAAATGTAAAAATTAAATACAAGCGAAATTTCGCTAAAATATATATTTTCGCAAAAATGTATTTCAAAATACCTCAGAGACCCTATTCAGGGCTAATAATTTCCTGTTCACCAGTATATTAGGACTTCTTGGTAACGAAACTTCCTATATATCAGTCAATATTTCATAGTAAATCCAACCACATATTTGAGCATTCAGATAGTATCTTTGTGAATAAGTAACCAACATTCATAACAGACTAAATCCTATTTTCGCTCAGACAAAGCGATGTTTATCACATGCAAAAACTTTTTACAACCTTAGTGGGGCTATTATGGCTATTGTCTTTTGGTACTATTGCGCAAAATTTTACCCTAAAAGGACAAATTATCAATCAAGCTACGCAGTTGCCTATCGAAGGGGCAATTGTTCGAACCACGCCCAATGGTTATGCGATTACCAATTCTTTGGGAGAATTTTCTATCTCAAAACTGACTTCTGCTGAAGTACAGGTGCAAGTTTCGCATATTGGTTATCAGAAATACGAAGCCAAAGTAAAAACTAATCAAACGCTTAAAATTGCTTTGCCCGTAGCGATGGTTCAGCTCGATGAGGTAGAGGTACATCCCGAAAATGCGCACCAACAACAAACAATCAGCAGTATAGATTTGCAATTGCGTCCTATTAATAACTCACAAGAAGTATTGCGTTCGGTGCCAGGATTATTTATTGGTCAACACGCAGGAGGAGGCAAAGCTGAACAGATTTTTTTACGAGGATTTGACCTTGATCATGGTACAGATATTCGCTTGACAGTGGATGGTATGCCCGTAAATATGGTATCGCATGCACACGGACAAGGATATGCCGATTTGCACTTTGTGATTCCTGAATTGATAGAAAGAGTGGATTTCAAAAAAGGACCATATTATGCCGATAAAGGTAATTTTACGACAGCAGGTTGGGTAGATTTTAGAACAAGAAACGTCTTGGACAAAAACTTTGTAAAGGTTGAAGCAGGGCAATTCAATACTTACCGTGCTGTAGGTGCTTTTAATCTTTTAGGACAAAAAGCCAAAGAGCGCAATGAATCAATGTATGTAGGAGGGGAATATAGTTATTCTGATAGTTATTTTGACTCGCCTCAGCATTTTCGTCGTGTCAATGCTGTTACCAAATACAATCGACAATTTTCGAGTAAATCACAACTAACTTTGACTGCTTCTACCTTCTGGAGTAAATGGAATCACTCAGGACAAATCCCCGATCGTGCGGTAGATGCTGGGCAAATTTCATTTTATGGAGCCATCGATGACACCGAAGGTGGCGAAACCAGTAGAACGAATCTCAATGCGCAATTGGTAACACAATTAGGCAATGGCGTATTGAAAAACCAATTATTTTACTCCAACTACAACTTTTTGTTATTTTCCAACTTTACCTTTTTCAAAGAAGATCCTGTAAATGGAGACCAGATAAAGCAGCATGAAAACCGTAATCTTTGGGGAGGAAACACCAGCTATTCGTTGGAACATGGTAATGGTGCGAGTTCGAATATTGGTATAGATTATCGACAAGATTTTGTCAATAACCTCGAACTATCACGAACTGTAAACCGCACTTTTGTCAGTGATTCGTTGAAATACGGCAAAGTTATGGAACAAAACTTAGGTTTTTATTACGACTACACCATGCGATTATCAGAGCGATTGACAGCCAATGTAGGTTTGCGATATGATATGTTCTGGAATCGTTATAACAACTTTTTGAGTGATTCGAGTAAATATACTTTGAAAGCCAATGCTTCGATATTAAGTCCTAAATTCAACCTATATTACACACCAAACAATCGCCTGCAATTGTATTTGAATACGGGTAAAGGTTTTCACTCAAACGATACACGTGTAGTGGTAGCTACCCAGGGACGTGAGATATTGCCAGCAGCTTACGGTTCTGATTTGGGAGTTGTTTGGAAACCGTTTTCTAAATTGTTGCTCAATATGTCGGCATGGTATTTATGGCTCGACCAAGAGTTTGTATATGTGGGTGACGAAGCCGTCGTAGAACCAAGTGGCAAAACCCGTCGTATGGGACTAGATTTTTCGTTGCGTTATCAAATTACAGATTGGTTGTATGCTGATATGGATTGGAACATAGCCAAACCAAGAGCGTTAGGTGTAAACGAATTACAAGCATTTTTGCCTTTGGCTCCAACCCGAACTTCAACAGGAGGCTTGAATGTAAGAACACAGAATGGCTGGAGTGGTTCGTTGCGATACAGATACATGGCTGACCGACCAGCCAATGACGATAATACCATTATTGCCAAAGGATATTTTGTCAATGATATGCAGGTCAATTATCAATACAAGGCATACAACTTTGGCTTATCTATCCAAAACCTTGCTAATGTGCGTTGGAAAGAAACGCAGTTTGCTACCGAAAGTCAGTTGAAAAATGAAACAGAACCCGTAAATGAAATCCATTTTACGGCAGGAACACCATTTTTTGCCAAGCTGTCGGTAGGTATATCATTTTAGAATAAGAGCTAGAAAAAATGAAAAGGGTAGGATATAAACCATTAGTCTATATTCTACCCTTTTCTTGTAAATGTCTTAAAGCTTACTGATGAATTTTTGCTTTCAAGAAATTAATCAGCACATCCAAACCAAGGTCGAAGCTATGATTGTTTGGGATTACGATGTCGGCTACTTTTCTATAAGGCTTAATAAATTTCTTATAGGTAGGGTTTACGTGATTTTTCCAACGATACATCACGTCCATCAAATCATATCCTCTTTCTTCGGCGTCGCGTTTGATACGGCGATTAAGTTTGATTTTGTTGGTGGCATCAATAAATACCTTCAAATCCAACTGGTTGGCTACTTCAGGGTAATGGAATACGAAAATACCTTCAACAACTACAATTGGAGCTGGCTTAAAGCATAACATTTTAGGAGTTACAGCCTTATTATTGAAAGTGTATTCTTCTTTGTGTACTTCCAATCCTTTTTTCAACAGCTCAACATCGTGGGCAAAAGCCTCTCCATCAATTGATTCGGGAAGGTCAAAATTTTCAACACCATTTTCATCTTTCAATTGAAGATGACGTGGGCGATAATAATTGTCTTGAGAAATCAAACAAATTTCATTTTCTGGAAAAGCCTCAAGCAATCGCTTCAGGAACAAAGTTTTGCCCGAAGCACTGCCACCAGTAATACCTACGAGATACGGTCGTTGGGGAATAGCCATTGATTGGATTAATGTTAAAGAAATTTTACTACTAGAATTCTACCCAAACGGGCAATGAACTATGCTTATACACATAAACTCCCCCAGCCGATAGAATAGTTTCTTTGAATGGGGGAATTCTTAATAGCGCTGAATCAAGAGAGAGGAGTGAAGAATTCAACATCCACTTTCGATTTAGACTATTGTATATTTCAGCAAAGTTCGGAAAGATTCACGACTTTATTTTCGTCCAGTAATAATTTTCTTATCTAAAGCTGTCCAAAGTTGGTTACGATAGGTATCTCCGAGAGGAATAGAAGTTTCGTTATCCAAGAAAATTTGGTTGCCTTCCACAAAATCTATTTTACCCAAAGAAATAATATAAGAGCGATGAACCCTCAAAAATAAGTCTGGCGAAAGTGCTTCCTCTAAGTCTTTTACATTGAGCAGTGATACGAATTTTCCACGGGTGGTATGCACCGTTACATAATTTCCTAAGCCTTCTACAAAGAGTATGTCATTGAGTTCAATTTTCTGGATTCTACTTTCAGTTTTGATAAAAACATAGTCATCTGCTGTACCCGAGCGCTCGCTTTCTGTGCTTCTTCTCAAAATAGACTGAGTTTTATCGATGGCACGTACAAATCGTTCGAACGGAACAGGCTTTACCAGATAGTCGATATTATGATATTGGTATCCTTCAAGCGCATATTCTTCATAGGCAGTAGTAATAATGAATCGGCAGCGACTGCCCGCCAATTTCATGAGTTCAATGCCCGATAGTTCAGGCATTCTTATATCTACAAAAGCTAAATCAACGGCCTGGGTTCTGATTAATTCGAGTGCTTCAACGGGACTTGTAAAGGTGGCTAGTAAGTTTAGTTGAGGCAAACGATTGACATAGTTGCTTAATACATCAATGGCGGCGCGTTCATCATCTATAACGATACAATTCAACATTCTAATAAAGTATTTAAAGTACTAAGTGCAGCGTCAAGCTAAAGAAATCGCCTTCGTCACTGGTGGTTAGTTTGTGCCTGTTAGGATAGGCGAGTAGTAGACGGCGGCGGGTATTGCTCAAGCCAATACCTCCTGATTGTTTTTTAGCTTCGGAACACTTTTTATTATAAGTTTTAAATGTTAAGTGGTTTTCTTTGACCGAAATTTCTATCAAAAGTGGGTGAGTTGGGTTCGATAAATCTCCAAATTTGAAAGCATTTTCTACAAAGGTTAATAGAATCAAAGGCACAATGCGACGATACTCTAAATTGCCTTTTATTTCTACCTGAACATGCAACTGATTATCGAATCTAAGTTGGTTGAGTTCGACATAATTCTGAATTTGAGCAACCTCCTTATTCAAGTGAACTTTTCCTTCTTCGTCGTCATCTTTTATCGCATAACGCATAATTTCAGATAATAATAAAATACCTCGTGAGAGATTTTCTGAATATTGCACCGACTGCGCATAAAAGAAATTAAGCGTATTGTAAAAAAAGTGTGGACTGATTTGTTTTTTTAGATTAGTTAACTCAGCTTGTTTGATGGCGTCGTTCAAGCGTTCTTTTTCTAGTTTTTCAATTTGCTGTTGTTGTGCTTGTTCAAAAAAGCTTTGAGCATACCAAAAGGCTAGTGCCCAAGAAATAATAACTGTATAAGTACTGGCTTGAAACCAAAGGTCTTTGCGCCAGTGCGAATATTGAGAGGGGTCAAACCATTGTGGGATAAAGACAAAATGAACCGTTAAAGTCCATACAACAACCATTCCAATGCTGAGCCCCAATCGTGGTACTAAAATTCCTGCTGAGCTTGGTTGGGCTTGGCGAGGGAGTACATATTGGGTAACTAATATAAAGACACAAAGCTTACAAACACCGTGTAATATGATTGGTACAATCGTCTTGAAGCTGAAGGGTACTTCTATTAGTCCATAGTACACTGCTACTTCACAAAACATGTATAACAACCATACCAAAAGATATATCCAGATAAGCCTCAATTTGTTATTCATTCCCAAATTTACCATGAAGAAACGCACTTACCATCAAAAAAAACATCATTTTATGAATTTCATAACCTAAGTTAAGAGAAACATTTATTTAGCCCTATTTTGAGAATAGCTTCACACAGAAATCTGACTTGTTGACCCTCTTTATATACCTGTCTACGTAAATAATTTTTAGAATTGTGTATTAATATTGAAATTTGATTTCCAAATAATATTTGGTATGAGTACACCTCAAAAGCATTTAAAGTTAATAGTCTCTACTCCTATTTTCCCTTCAAAGGACTCACTTGTTGAGTCCTTTGTAATTTATAGCTATCTCCAATTTGGCAATTTCCTCTTTACTTCCTATCGCTTAAAGAAACTTACAAGCTATCTTTGCGGTTAAGTTTAATAAACGATAGTGATAAGATACCAATTCTTATCTAAATGGCATAAATGTTATTTGCCACTAATTTCGAAAAACAATCATGGGCGATTTAAAAATCAATAAAGAAGAAATTCTCAAGGCTTTATCTACGGTTCCTGAACCAGATTTGAAAAAAGACCTTGTTACCCTCAATATGATTAAGGATATTGAGCTGGGTATCGGAGAGGTACGTTTTACCGTTGTACTTACAACACCAGCTTGTCCTTTGAAAGAAAAAATCAGAAAAGACTGCGAAAACGCGATCCACGAACACGTAGACCCCAATCTGAGAGTGGTTATTAATATGACTGCTGACGTAACAACGACCCGTTTTGGTAATTCTACCTTGTTGCCTGATGTCAAAAATATTATCGCAGTGGCTTCAGGTAAAGGTGGTGTGGGTAAGTCTACAGTAACAGCTAATTTAGCCATGGCGCTTAAATTGTCTGGTGCTAAGGTTGGTATTATCGATGCCGATATTTCTGGCCCTTCGATTCCTGTGATGTTTGGCGCTGAAGATTTGCAACCAATGGTACAGCAGATAGACGGCAAAAACATGATTCAGCCAATCATGCAGTACGGCATCAAGATGATTTCGATGGGCTTTTTGGCTCCTCAAGACAACCCTGTGCCTTGGCGTGGTCCGATGGCTACACAAGCTTTGCGTCAGTTCTTTGGTGATACACACTGGGGAGAATTAGATTACTTATTGATTGACCTTCCTCCAGGTACTTCAGATATTCACTTGTCGTTGGTACAGCTTGTGCCTGTAACAGGTGCCGTGGTAGTAACAACTCCACAAAAAGTAGCTTTGGCCGATGCTACTAAAGGTTTGATGTTCTTCCGTCAAGTGCAAATCAATGTTCCTGTATTGGGTGTTGTAGAAAATATGGCTTATTTCACACCAGAAGAATTACCTAATAATAAGTATTATATCTTCGGAAAAGATGGTGGTAAAGCATTGGCTGAAAAATACGAAACCGAATTATTAGGCTCAATTCCATTGGTACAAGGAATCCGTGAAGGTGGTGATGAAGGCAAACCTGTAGTAATGGGTGATTCGATTATGACACAAGCCTTTAAAGATCTTGCCGAAAACGTAGCACAACAAGTAGCTATTCGTAATGCAACGATAGACAAAACTACGCCAGTGCAGTTGAAAGTGTAGACGATAAATACATATAGCTAAATTTCCTAGCCATCTGTCGGCTTTGGTATCAAATAATTACGATATTTGTATTACTAGCAAAATCGAATAGGGCAGAAGCAAAATTCTAGCTTGAATATATTTATGGATCTTGCTAAAAGACCATACAACCAACTTGTTATAAAGCATGGAAACAACGTTTGAGAATTCTCTAGCAGAAAAAGTAGAATCGGCCTTGAATAAGATTCGTCCTTATTTGGTAGCTGATGGTGGCAATGTGGAAGTTATCGAAATCACAAACGATTTGGTTCTTCGATTACAATTTGTGGGCGCATGCAGTTCGTGTTCAATGTCTGCCATGACTTTCAAAGCTGGTATAGAGGAAACCATCCGTCGTGAAGTTCCTGAAATTGCTCGTATCGAAGCTGTTGTGGCTTAATTCACTTAAAGCTTTGTCCAAAATATATATAGCCCTTGCAAATTATTTTGCAGGGGCTATTCGTTGTGTAGGAGCAATAATCAATTTTGGATTGGGGATTTTTGATTTCGGATTTTAATAATAGTATTTGTTTATAAAATAGATACTTCCGAAATCAAACATCCGAAATCCGCAATACTTAATCATTCGCAAATTCGGATTTTAATAATAGTATTTGTTTATAATAAACGATACTTCCGAAATCAAATATCCGAAATCCGCAATACTTAATCATTCGCAAATTCGGATTTGGGATTTTAATAATAGTATTTGTTTATAAAAATAGATACTTCCGAAATCAAACATTCGAAATTCGCAATACTTAATCATTCGCAAATTCGGATTTTAATAATAGTATTTGTTTATAAAATAGATACTTCCGAAATCAAATATCTGAAATCCGCAATACTTAATCATTCACTCAATAACAACCGTATGAAAAAAATTGCTTTACTATTTGCCTTTGTAGTAGGTTTGGTACAGGTGCAAGCACAGGTACGAGGAGGTATTAATTTCTTTAAAGGAACACTCAAAAGTGCCTTTGCCCTAGCTCAAGCTCAAAACAAACCACTTTTTGTTGAAATTTATGCGATTGGTTGTCCTCACTGTGAAAATTTCAAGAAGACTTTTGATGCTAATGCCAAAGTAGGGGCTTTTTACAATAAAACCTTTATCAATTACCAATTGGAAGTAAACTCTCCTGAGGCAAGAGCTTTTCGTCAAAAACATAATATTTATGTATTGTCAACACCCCTGATGAGTTTTTGGGATAAAGACGAAAAATTGCTGCATATCCAGTCGGCTGGTGATGAGCAAAACAACGAAGCTTATATCATCAATATGGGCGAGCGTGCTATTAATCCACAAATGCAATCGGCCATTTGGAAAAGCTATTTCAAACAGGGAATGAATGATGATAATTTCTTGATTGAATATGCCTACACTTGCCGTTTGCTATGTGATACAACCGACAATCTTGCGGCAATGCGCACGTATGCACAAAAGCAAAAACCAGAGATGCTGTCTAGTCCAACCAATTTTGTGGTTTTACAGAAAATCATCATGGACGACGAAAACCCTTTGTTTGTCAACATGATGAATCATTTGGAGGAATTTAATAAAAAGTTTGGTGCGCAAAATGTCAAAGTTACAGCCGAAAATATCGTGATGTATAGTTTGTATTGCAGCCGAGCACAACAATATTCGCCTGAAAAATTCACTCAAATGAAAGAATATCTTCGTCGTTTGGGTATCGACGAGCAATCCATTCGTGGGCGTTTTGTATGGACCGAATCGACTATCCTTTTCAAGGCAGGCAAAGACATAGAAGCAGCTAATTTGATAGATGCTTTTTGTAAAAATGTAAAGCAAATCGATAAGAAAGATGCAGCATTTATCGAGAATTTTGTCAAAACAAAAACAACTAATCCCGCAGCACTTGAAAAACTAGACTGGATTTTCAAGAAGAAGTAAGCTAATCATATCAAGAATATCATCAAAATAGAAGCAAGTAGAAGAATAAGAAACGATCACTCCTATATCTTCTCTCTTGCTTCTATTTCATTTTTATTGCCTCAACTTCTTCAAAACCCTGCTGTCTCGTCTAAATTTGCTATATTGCACGCCAAAAATAGCATTCTCTTCAACGTTTAATCCCGATTGCTTAATCGGGCGTTTCAAGCATGAATATAGGTATCTTCTTTGGCGGGCCCGCTCGTGAACGTGAAATTAGTTTTGCAGGTGGTAAAACGGCGATGGAAAACATCGACAAATCACTTTTTACGCCTGTTCCAATTTTTGTAGACGGCACAGGAAACTTCATCATTCTCAATGAGTCGCTGGTATATTCTAGCGCTATTCGTGATTTTTATCCCCCAAAATCTTATCAAGGCGACTACACGATATACTCAGAATCGTTAGGGCAATTGTCTGATGAAGAACTTGATACCATGCTTCAAACCATTGGTACACGTATTTCACCCGACAAGTTTAAGTCTCACTTCGATTTTGCCTTTATTGCTATGCACGGTCCTGGTTGCGAGGATGGCAGTATTCAAGGTTTGTTGGAATGGTACGGTATTCCATATTCAGGTCCAAGTGTGATGGGCTCTTCGATTGGGATTGATAAAATTGCCCAAAATGATTTGATTCGCTTGGCAGTAGGTCTTAACAAAAGAACAGCAACATTGACTCGTCAATCTTTTGAGCAAGAAGAGGCTAGTGTTTTGTTCGAACAAATCAAAGCACAAGTTGGATTACCATTTGTGGTAAAAGCTCCACACCAAGGGTCATCTATTGGGGTAGCTTTTGTGAAAAAAGATGAGGTAAGTGATTTTGTAAAAGCGGTAAAACAGTGCTTCTTTATTAGAGAAGTAAGTGCTGAAGAATGGAATACCTCTGACAAGAAAGAATATGTTCAGAAAATGGCGAATCTCGATGAAGGGATCGGTTTACCAGTGGCATTGAACAACGAATTAGTATATCATCCTGCGGAATTATTGACGAAACTTGATGCACATTTTGCACAGGCAAATACCAAAGCTGAGTTGATTTCTAGTAATGCTGAAGATGCTGTTTTATTTGAAAGTTTTGTAAAAGGACAAGAATTTAGTTGTGGGGTAATCCAAACGCCAGATTGCGTGTCGGTGGCATTACCACCAACCGAGATCATTGCTGGTGTAGAGGTTTTTGATTTTAAAGCAAAATATCAATCTTCTGCAACACGCAAACGTATTCCTATTGAAACTACGTTAGATAATCTACATAAGGTACAAGCAGATGTCAAGAAAGCTTTTGACTCCTTAAAATTTGGCGTTTGTACACGTATCGATGGCTTCTTGACACCAGAAGGCGAAGTGCTATTGCACGACCCAAATACTATTCCTGGTATGTCACCAACGTCCTTGATTTTTAAGCAAATGGCTGAAATCGGTTTGAATGTGACCGATGCGATTACTTATTTCATTCGTCAATCGATTCGTGAGCGTATTCGTACAGGAAAAAATACCATCAAGTTTCAGTTATTATTGGAAAAATTAGATGTAGCTATTGCTACACGTATTGCAGGTTTGGCTTCTCGTAAGCAAGTAGCCTTTTTGTTTGGTGGGTTCGATGCCGAAGCGCAAGAGGCATCTTATGCCGAAGCAAAAAAAGCGTATGGTCGTTTGGCAGCTAGCGCGGATTCGCTTCCTGTTCCTATTTTTGTGACAGGAAATGACGCTTCTTCAGCCAAATATTATAAACTTCCTACGAACATCATGTTTAAAGAATTTGCTGAAGATATTGTGAAGGCATTAGATGGTTCAGTTCATCCATTGATTACTCAGACTCGAATCAATGCGGAGGCAATTACACTACATTTTACGGGTAAATTGGTTGGAACTGTGGAAGAAATAGACTTATCCACAATCTTATCAACATGCCAAGCACAGCAGAATTTTGTAGCTGGTTTAGAGATTACGCTGTAGTATTTAGTGGTTGAGTGAATGAGTGAATGAGTGATTATTTGAATTCGTAGAGACGTAATATTTTACGTCTTAAGCCGAGTCAGAGGTAGCGTAGTAGTATCAAAACATGAGTCATCCTGAATTTTGAAACAAACATGATTCAATAATTTTTATCAAAAAAAGCGTTCGAAAATTGTTTTTCGAACGCTTTTTTTGATGCTAGATAGAACTCAGTTTTAGACGTAAAGTATTACGTCTCTACGGTTGATATACCAATTTTAACATAATCACTCATTCACTCAATCTCTATTCACTCAATTTATTTAACGCTAAATACGCCTTGTCCAATTTTAAATCCTTCAGCATACAATTCTATTGTATAATTACCAGCATTATACCTTGAGTTTTCGCCACGACTAAAAAGCATTTCAACACGTTGGTCATTACTCGTATATTCTATGACTTTTTTGGAAGTGTAAGCCGTTTCGATGCCATTAAATTGGAAAATTCCAGAGCCTAATGCACTATCCGAAATCACAGCACCCGTTGGATCTAGAATACGAAGAATGATTTCCTTTTCATTTTGCTCTGTTAAAGGGTTAGAAGGAAGCGTGAAAATAATCAATAACTGGTTCATTTTCTTTGATTTATAATTGCCTCCATCTTGTACCTTTCCACGAGAACTCACTGCCAGTGCCTGAATATTGATGGCTTTTAATTGAGCACCAATTCTAACTTTTTTGCTTAGTTCTTCGTTTTTACTACGTTCTTCAGTAACAGATTGAGTAAGGACTTCACGCTCGGCACGTAAGCCTGTATTTTCACGTACAACGCCTTCCTTCTCTTGTGTAAGAATACCTTTTTCCTTCACCAAACTTTCATTCTCTGAACGAAGCTTATTGATTTGTTGGTCTTTTTCAGATAGTAAAGCAATGTATTCTTGGATTTTCTCTTCGTAGGTATTTTTGTCAAACTTACTGGTATTTTTTAGTTCGGCTTTGTCATGATTTAAGCGAGCCTTCAAGTGTTCCAGTTCTTCAACTTTGCCGCCAAGCTCCTTAATTTCAGCGATTTTGGCATCTAGTTGTGTTGAAATAGAATCCAAACGAGTACGTACCGCAGTCAGTTCTTCAATTTTTTGATTAATGATAGATTCCTGACTTTCAGTTTTTTGATTTGCATTAAATAGCATATAGCCTAAAACCAAAATAACAACAGCCGCAAGTCCCAAAAGAATTTTGAGAAGGCTATTGTTGCTTGAGTTAGGCGAATTTTGATTATTCATAATAATAAAGTACTAAAAATGAAAAGATATATTTTACCATAAATTACGGTTGCAATAATAGATAAAGTTTTGAACCGAAATAAATTTTCATTTGAAATATCAATATTTTGTGCGTATTGATGAAAATTAGGGATTATTGATTGAAATTCAATGTAATGGTGCGTGTTGCAAAACTATCCAAACGTGGATATAGATGGACAAATTGGAAATTAGCAGAAACAAGGATAAGGCTTATAACTCAGAAAGCTTTACTAATGTACGTTTTTCTAAGCATATAAGCATCATGTAAGTGATACCATTTACTGGATTATTATAATGTTTGCTTTTAGCAATCAGCAGTAGGCATTAGGCAAAGAAGTTTCTATTACTTCATGAGAAATACTTTTTAATTTTTAGCCTACCGCTTTAAACCGTCGTATAGAATTAAGTTGGTAAAATATTAGTAATCAAAAAATACACTCAAAACTCACTACTCATTCTTACTTTGATGGGCATATTACCTTTTGGTTTGAGGGTAATTTGTGGATCAGGAATCACATTTTCCATTTTTTCAAAATCAAAATGTTTGACTAATAGGGCTAACATAATTTGCATTTCCATCAAGGCAAAATTGTTTCCAATACAAAGTCTAGGTCCGCCTCCAAATGGTAAATACGCATAACTTGGGCGTTGTTTTATTCGCTCTGGCAAAAAATTGTCAGGATTAAATTCCTCTGGATTTGTCCAATAGGCTTTGTTGCGGTGTAACAAATACGGACAAAAAAACACTTGTTCTTTAGCAGGAATCAAATACTCTCCAAGTGCTTGGTCATTCATCACTTGTCTGCTAATTGCCCATGCTGGAGGATATAGTCTTAGTACCTCGTTCACTACTTGTGCGGTGTAAGTTAGTTGTCGGATATTCTCAAAATTGGGTAAATTCTCTCCTAATACCTCGTTCGACTCGCGACGCATTTTTTGGACTATATCAGGATGTTGCGCCAACAGATACATGGCCCAAGACATTGCCATGGCGGTTGTTTCATGACCAGCAATAAACAGCGTAACTATCTCGTCTCGTAGTTGCTTGTCGGTCATTTGTTCGCCCGTTTCTTCGTCCTTGGCAGTGATAAGCATTTGCAATAAATCATCAAATTGTGCCTCTGGATTAGATTCAAGGGCATTTCTGCGGGTACTAATAATTTCTTGAATGACAGCATCTAACCGCTGAGACGAAGCTTTGAAGCGCTGATTGATTGTGGTGGGAACCCACATTGGGAATCTTACAGGAGTACGCATCTGTAAGCTCAAAATTTCATTGAGGGTATCAATATCCTGAGAAATATGAGCGATTTTATTGGCGTCTATACCCGTGCCAAACAACGATTTGGTGACAATTACTAAGGTAGTCGCCATCATTTCTTTGGTCATAGGTAGGATAGAAGAACCATTTTCTTGTTGGAGGCTAGCTTCCCAACGTTTAATCAAAGTCATCGTCTCGTCGTTCATGATATCGACTAACAAGGCCAAACGCTGCTTATAAAAAGCAGGCTGTGCTAGCTTACGTTGGCGATGCCAAAATTCACCATGACTCGTCAAAATACCATTTCCTAACACCTGTCCAAGAACTCTGTAAGCACGTCCTTTGACGAAGGCTTTGCTGTTTTCTTGTAACACATATTTGATGTCCTCTGCGTTGAGCAGCAAGTTGACTTTGAGGTACACAATCCGTAATTGTGCAATACGCTCGTAGTTATCTTGAAGTTTAAGCAAAAAAGTAAGAGGATCCCGTCCAAATTCTAATGCGTGTCCAAAGAAAAACACACCTTTGACCACTGGAGCTTTTTTAAGAAACATAGATTGTTAGTAAAATAAAAGGAGTTGAGTATTGGTGCTTTATGAATGATTTTAAAAATTACCCATTTCAGATATCGGATGTTGGATTACGGAAATGTAACTTACTTTTCAGTATTTTCGAAATCAGAAATCTCAAATCTGTAATAGTTAGAAATCCTTCGTGTAATCCTATATGGATGATTAACTATCTGTAAAATAAATGATTGTGTAAATGTAAAACACTCAATCACTCAATATCAATTCACTCAATTTAAAGATATATCTGTACCATTTTGCGCCAATAGCGAGCTTTGTGAGCTTCTTCGTCCCAGACGTACAAATGATGGTGAATATCTTTATGGTTAAGAATTTCGCTAAAATGAATGTTATTTTCCAAAAACGCATCTTCTTGTCCGATGGCTAAAATAATATCCATTTTGCGTAAATCGGCAAGTGTTTGCTCGTCCTGAAGATTCGGAATAAATTGAATAGGCGTGTTGAAATAAATATCCTCATCGTGGTAGCCGCTAAACAAATCCCTAAAATATCCTGTCGCCCAAGTCAAGTCATAGCGTCCACTCATGCCTACCGCTTTACAGAAATAATGAGGATATTTCATTGCTACATTGATAGCATGGTAAGCCCCCAAGCTACAACCTGCCGAAATCATATCACTAAAAGGATTGATTTGATGCATAAACGGAATCACCTCCTGTATAATATACTGTTCGTAAGCAATATGACGTACAATGCGTTCGCGAGGAGTGATATATTCGTTGTATAAACTTTCGGCGTCTACACTATCTACACAAAAGACCTGTAAATATCCAGCTTCGATTTTGTCTTGAATGGCAGCAATTACTCCCCAGTCTTCATAGTCATAAAACCTTGCAGCCCTTGTAGGAAAAAATAGTACACGTGTTCCAGTATGCCCAAATACCAGTAACTCCATGTTTTTTTGAAGGTTTGGACTAAACCATTGGTGGTATGAGCGGGTCATGATAGCGGAATTTTAAAAGGGATTGATAGGTCAGAAATTTAATAGGAAATCTTTTAAACTTGTTTAATTTGAGATAAATGTTTCAATAAAATTTCCTTCAAAATAGTATGTCCTTGTGTATTGAAATGCAATCCGTCGTTTTCGTAGTATTGTGGATTGGGACGATTGTCGTATCCTAAATAATTATCATAAATATTTACAAAATGCCAATAGGGATTCTGACGAGCTTCAATCTCGTTTTTGATAATCATATTAGTATATTTTACTTGGTCGTTGAGATACCAACGAATCGGACTGGGCTTAATCGAAACATAAGAGCAATGAATATCGCCATAGCGTTCTTTGACTTTTTCAAAAAGCTGAAAAAGAAAAATATAAATTTCCTCTGGATGGCGATTATTGCTCAAGTCATTGTCTCCCGCATACACGATAATATTATCGAGAGACTTTTGGTATTTGAATACTCTATCAAAATACCAAGTACAGGCTGCTAATGTAGAGCCACCAAAGCCTAAGTTTACAGGTTGGAAAGGTGCAAAGTCTTGGTAAAGCGATTGCCAAAGCGTAAAAGTCGAACTTCCATAAAAAGCCGTTTGGGGTTGATATTCTAAGGTTTTTTGTAATTTCTCTAATCGTTTAACTTCTTCTTCGTACCAAAACATGACTTTAATGGATAACAGGGTTATGATATTTGGGTGTGGACTGTTGACTCTCAGAAAGCAAAACAGCATAAAGCCATTTGCTAACCACCTTGAAGGTTACAGCATCATTCAAATATAGCCAAAAGACTTTAAACAAAAGGGCTGGCTGTGTCAATTTTACACAAACTCTTGTGTAGATAGGATAGACGATTTATCTAAATGACCTATAAATAGTTATTTGTTTTAGATAAAATTGCCTTAAAGCACTACGAAAAATACAAAATTGCTTATTTTTGCACTTTCATTCTGACGAGGTTAGTTGTAGGGTAACACACATAAACTAAAGCCCTAACGAGCAACTAGCCGAAAATGTATCAAAACAATGTCATCCAAAAAAATCCAATCAGCCCTCATTTCGGTTTATTACAAAGACGGACTCGCTCCAATTGTTGAACTCCTCCACAAGAACGGGGTAAAAATTTACTCAACAGGTGGTACTCAAACTTTCATCGAAGAAATGGGTATTCCTGTAACTGCCGTAGAAGATCTTACTAGCTATCCTTCTATTTTTGGTGGTCGTGTAAAAACTTTGCACCCAAAAGTATTTGGTGGAATTTTATACCGTCGTGACAATGAAGGCGATGTGCAAACAGCAGCTCAATTCGAAATTCCTTCGATTGACTTGGTAATTGTGGACCTTTATCCATTTGAAGAAACTGTAGCAGGTGGTGCTTCTGAAGACGACATCATCGAGAAAATCGACATCGGTGGTATCTCATTGATTCGTGGTGCTGCTAAAAACTTCAATGACGTATTGATTGTTTCTTCTCGTACACAGTATGCAGAAGTATTAGCATTGTTAGAGGCTAAAAATGGTGGAACTGACTTAGCAGACCGTAAGCGTTTTGCCATGTTGGCGTTTGGCGTGTCATCTCATTATGATACGGCTATTCATGCGTATTTCTCTGGCAACACAACAGATATTTATGATTTCAAAGCTTTACCAAACCACTCGTTGCGTTATGGTGAAAACCCTCACCAAACTGCTACATTCTATGGCGATTTGGAAGCGCTTTTCGAGAAATTAAATGGTAAAGAACTTTCTTATAACAACTTGGTTGACGTAGATGCTTGTATTACATTGTTGGATGAGTTTACTCAAACTTCATTTGTGATCATCAAGCATACTAATGCTTGTGGTGTGGCTTCTGCCGAAACGGTAAAACAAGCGTACTTGAATGCATTTGCTTGTGATACTATTTCAGCGTTTGGTGGCGTGTTGGCGACTAATGGCGAAGTAGATGCTGAAGCAGCTGAGGCAATGAACTCATTGTTCTTCGAAATTTTGATTGCTCCTTCGTTCACACCAGAAGCACTTGAGATTTTGAAAACAAAGAAAAATCGTATTTTATTGAGACGCAATGAAGTGGCATTTGGTAAGAAAATGTTCAAAACTTTGTTGAATGGTGTTTTAGAGCAAGATAAAGATTTGGCTACTGAAACAGCTCCTCAAATGCGTACTGTAACTGAAAAAGCTCCTACTGAAGCAGAATTGAAAGCTTTAGAATTTGCGTTGAAAGTTTGTAAGCATACAAAATCTAACACAATTGTATTGGCAAAAGATGGTCAATTAATCGCCTCAGGTGTAGGTCAAACCTCACGTGTGGATGCCTTGAAACAAGCCATCGAAAAAGCAAATGAGTTTGGTTTTGATTTGACTGGTTCAGTAATGGCATCGGATGCGTTCTTCCCATTCCCTGACTGTGTTGAAATTGCTCACAAAGCAGGAATCACGGCGGTTGTACAACCTGGTGGTTCTATTAAAGATAAAGATTCTGTTGCCTATTGCGATGCCAATGGCTTAGCAATGGTAATGACTGGTGTGAGACACTTCAAACACTAGAAAATATCCAACGCCTCAATCAGCCAGATTGAGGCGTTTTTATGCTCTATTGGGTAGGTTCCAGTACTACCACTTACACAATATGTAGGCTTCAAAAGAATCGTAAAAACACTTCCTTTTTCTTCAATTATTTTTGATTTTATCTTCAAAAAAATATTTCCTGAAAATTTCGAAAGTCAAGCCCTTGAAAATGCCCTTTTTTTAGGCTTTTAAAGCCCTTAAAGTGCCGTTATTTGTAGGTAAAGCAATACTTTTTTCGTATTTTTACGTTTTAAAGCAAAATTTCAAAGAAAGTGACTTGTTATCCTTACAAAATTTTCAGCATACAAACCCACGAATTGCTCAGGTTTTCAATCGCTACCCAAGTCCACTCAAGGAAGCACCTTATACTTCCTTTACTTTCTGGTACGTTTTATCATTAACAAACTGTAATTTATAACAAGCTACGCATGCTTATTGCGCCCTAATTAAAGTAACAACTTCAAAGAAGATATGTCAGAAATTCAAGAAACAATCGACAACAAAGCAAACTATGGTGCCGACAATATCCAAGTTCTAGAGGGTTTAGAGGCAGTACGTAAACGCCCATCCATGTATATTGGAGATACGGGTATTAAGGGACTTCACCACCTAATTTGGGAAGTTGTAGATAACTCAATTGATGAGGCTTTGGCGGGTCATTGTGATACAATCAAAGTAACCATCAACGTAGATAACTCGATTACAGTAGAAGATAACGGTCGTGGTATTCCTACGGGAATGCACTCTAAAGAGAAAAAGTCTGCTTTGGAGGTTGTAATGACAGTATTACACGCAGGAGGTAAGTTTGATAAAGATACCTATAAAGTATCTGGTGGTTTGCACGGTGTAGGTGTATCTTGTGTGAACGCCTTGTCTACCGACTTGAAAGTGACGGTATATCGTGAAGGAAAAATCTTCCAACAAGAATATAAAATCGGGGTACCTCAATACCCTGTAAAAGAAATCGGTATTGCAGACCGTACAGGTACAACCGTACATTTCAAACCAGATGATACGATTTTTACGGTTACTGAGTACAAATACGAAACCGTAGCAAACCGTTTGCGTGAGCTTTCGTTCTTGAATGCAGGTATCAAAGTATATTTGACAGACCTTCGTGATTTGGATGAAAATGGCGTGCCAAAATCAGACGAATTTTTCTCTGAAGGTGGTTTGCGTGAGTTTGTAACTTATTTGGACTCTACTCGTGAACGTTTGATTGCAGAACCAATCTACATGGAGGGTGACAAAAATGGCGTTCCTGTACAGGTGGCAATGATGTACAACACTTCGTATTCAGAAAACGTTGTGTCGTATGTAAACAACATCAATACCATCGAGGGTGGTACTCACGTAGCTGGTTTCCGTGGTGCGTTGACTCGTACTTTGAAAAACTATGCAGATAAATCAGGTGCTTTAGATAAACTAAAAATTGATATTGCTGGTGATGACTTCCGTGAAGGTTTGACTGCCGTAATCTCAGTAAAAGTAGCTGAACCGCAATTTGAAGGTCAGACTAAAACAAAATTAGGTAATGGTGAAGTTTCGGGTGCGGTATCAGCAGCGATGTCTGATATGCTTGAAACTTGGTTGGAAGAGCATCCAAAAGAGGCTCGCCAAATCGTTGCTAAAGTTATCTTGGCAGCACAAGCTCGTCATGCAGCTCGTAAGGCTCGTGAAATGGTGCAGCGTAAAACGGTATTGGGTGGTAACTCATTGCCAGGTAAATTGGCTGACTGTTCGGATAGTGACCCTGCTACTTGTGAGTTGTACCTTGTAGAAGGGGACTCTGCGGGTGGTACGGCAAAACAAGGTCGTAACCGTGCATTCCAAGCAATTTTGCCTTTGCGTGGTAAAATCTTGAACGTAGAAAAAGCGCAAGAATATAAAATTTACGAAAACGACGAAATCAAGAATATGATTACGGCGTTGGGTGTAAGCTTTGGTAAAGATGGTGATGAGCGTGCTTTGAATATCGAAAAGTTGCGTTACCACAAAATCATTATCATGACCGATGCCGACGTCGATGGTTCTCACATCCGTACGTTGATTTTGACGTTCTTCTTCCGTTATATGAAGGATTTGGTAGACAATGGTTATATCTATATTGCTCAACCTCCTTTGTATTTAGTGAAAAAAGGTCAACAATCACGTTACTGTTGGACTGAACCACAACGTGACCAAGCGATTCGTGAATTAGGAGGTGATAAAGAAAGTTCGGTAGGTGTACAACGTTACAAAGGTTTGGGTGAAATGAACGCCGAACAGCTTTGGGAAACAACCATGGATCCAGAAAGCCGTACCTTGAAGCAAGTAACGATCGAATCGGCTGCTGAGGCAGATCACTTGTTCTCTATGTTGATGGGCGATGAAGTAGCTCCTCGTCGTGAGTTTATTGAGAAAAATGCCAAATATGCGAAAGTAGATGTTTAGTCATCTTACTATTTTTGAGTTGTGATTGAGTGAATGAGTGATTGTTTTTTATGACTTTTACTCGTAGAGATACAATATTTTGTGTCTAAAGCTCATGAACTATTTGCTAAAATATTCTATTAAAAAGGCGGTCGGAATTGGTTTTTCGACCGCCTTTTTAATATATACCAGAAATGAATCGGCTTAAGACGCAAAACATTGCGTCTCTACTGTTGGAATACAGATTTTTAAAAATTACTAAATCACTCACCCACTCAATCAGCTATTATCCATGCAGGCGACCACGCATACCATACCACAAGATTTGTTTCAGACGGGAGATTTACCTGAATTGAATGTCTTTGATTATCATGCTGCCGAAGATCATCTTAATAGCAAAGTGACTTTGCGTCAGCATGTGATTAGTTTTTTGGTACATGGACAAAAGAAAATACATTTTTCGAATGATACTGTACAGGTTGATAGGCAATATGCTGTAGTGATGGCATCAGGCAATTGTTTGATGTCCGAATGTTTGGGCGATAGTAGTTCTTATCAGAGTGTGTTGTTATTCTTTTCATCAGAAAATGTATCTAACTTTTTTCTGAAATACCCTCAGTTTGTTCGAGCGAAAGCAG
Source organism: Flectobacillus rivi (assembly GCF_030056655.1). Classification (NCBI taxonomy): domain Bacteria; kingdom Pseudomonadati; phylum Bacteroidota; class Cytophagia; order Cytophagales; family Flectobacillaceae; genus Flectobacillus; species Flectobacillus rivi. The sequence goes on along the minus strand of NZ_JASHIE010000021.1, from coordinate 94,051 downwards.
AAGGACAAAATGCTTTTTTTGTCCTAGAACAAGATAACTACATTCAGCATTTGGTTACGTCGCTGAGGTTGTATCTTCAAAAGCCTCAGTTGCTCAATTCGGCTATATTGACCTTAAAATGGGAAGAAATTATGCTTTATTTGATAGACAAATATGGCGACTCGTTTGTGGTGTTTCTACAAGGACTGTTACTCAATCAGCAAGAAGTTTCCTTTAGAAAAGTCATAGAGGATAATCTTTATACCAATCTTAATTTAGAAGAGCTTGCTTTTTTGTGTAATATGAGTTTGTCTACTTTCAAACGTCATTTTATGAGTATCTACCATGAAAGCCCTGGTAAATGGTTACAAGCCAAGCGCCTCGCACGAGCCAAGGAAATGTTAAGCCAAGGGGAAATGAAAGCTTCGGAGATATACCAGTTATTTGGCTATGAGAATTTATCTAATTTCAGCGCTGCCTTTAAGCATCAGTTTGGCGTAAGTCCAAGACAGATTGCCTAGTTTGACCTTTTTTCATAAGTAATTAAACCGAAAGCAATACCCCTATTAGATTTCAATCCTGTAATTTTGTAGTGTACAAAAGGATATTAGCAGAAAGAATAATCTTACTAGCTAAAAACCTTTATTCTTATCAATTAAAACCTTATTAATATGTTACGCTCAAAATTATTACTTATTGTAGCTTTTGTTTTAACAGCTTTTGCAGGTACTTATGCACAAACTTTTACTTTAAAAAGTAACGATATTGGTGGACAGTTTACCAAAAAACAAGAGTTTAATGGTTTCGGATGTAGTGGTGAAAATATTTCACCTCAATTGTTGTGGGAAAATGCTCCAGAAGGAACAAAGAGCTTTGCCATTACGGTATATGACCCAGATGCACCAACAGGAAGTGGTTTTTGGCATTGGGTAGTTTTTGATATTCCTGCTAATGTTAAAGAATTAAAATCAGGTGCAGGTGACTTGACAAAAGGATTAGCTCCAAAAGGTGCTATCCAGAGTATTACTTCGTATGGTGCCAAAGGATTTGGAGGAGCTTGTCCACCAGTAGGACATGGCATTCACCAATATATTTTTACAATTCATGCTTTGAAAACAGATAAATTGGGCTTAGACGAAAATACAAATCCTGAGATTGTAGGATTCTATTTGTGGCAAAATACCTTAGCGAAAGCGTCTATCGTATCTTACTACAAAAGATAATAAAGCTTCGCAAACGAGAAAATCAACAGATTTATCTTCACAGATTATCAAACATGAGTCATCCCGAATTTTTAGGATAGGGTTATTCTCCAAGTTTTTATCAAAAAAGCGGTCGAAAAATATTTTTCGACCGCTTTTTTGATGCTACTATGTTAGATATGACTTGGCTTAAGACACAATTATTGCGTCTCTACTGCGAGAATACAAATTTTGCATAATCACTCAACCACCATTCACTCAATCAGGAAAGACTCATGGCTTTGATGTTAATGAGAGACAAAGTGAGGAGTAATCTTTTTTAAATACAATTTTGAAATAAAGTAAGCGAGTAACAAGTTATAGTTTTAGCAAGAGTAGGAGACTGACTTTAAAAAAATGAGTCGCAAGAGCCCTATCTATGTCCCTTATACCTTTCTATTGATGATAGAATCATATTTTTTCTATAATAGGGTAAACATTTCGCTCCATAAATTTTTTAAAAGGCTTGGCATTTGTTAATTTAACGTTTTGTTAATATTACAATGAATGATAAACCTTAAATTTGTCTATTCCACCATTTACAATGTCAGAATTTAATTTTAAACAGTTTCACATTCGTTCAATGAATGCCTCTTCTGCTGAGGAAAGAGCCTCAATAAACCAAGAATTGAAGGATTTATACGCTTCTTTATCTCCAGAAGATCAAAAGGAATTTAATGCACAATTACAAACCTTTTTGGTAAAAGAAATGGGTCGTTTACGTTCTGATTATGAAGCAATTAAGGGTGGGATGCAAGAATAAAATAGCAAGGTTTTCGTTAAGGTTTTATAGTATAACCTCTGAAAATTTATGCAACGACTAAGAAGAAAATATCGTAAACGCGGTGAAATAGGTTCTCTAGTCGAGAATCTTTTTTCATTTTTGGGTAATTTTATGAATACGAAACAAACACCAGAGGAAAAACGTCGTCTTGAAAAAGTCATAAATCGCTCTTATGACGTTATAGAGAAGTCGGATTATATCAGTCGAGATTTGAGTTGGTTAAAATTCGATGAGAGGGTATTAGACCAAGCACGTGACTCACGAAGAAATGTATTTGACCGACTGAAATTTTTGGCGATTACGGCTTCAAATCTTGATGAGTTTTTTTCGATTAGAGTTGGTTCTTTATATAACTACATCGACTTTGGTAAGGAGCGTAGCGACTATTCTGGTTTGAGAGAAATTCCATTCAAAAAAACTTTGATGGCTGCTACTCAAGCTTTTGTCCAAGAAAAACAACGCCTTTATAAAGAAGAAATCGTACCACTATGTACTGAAAACGGCTTTAGAATTATTAAGATTGGTGATTTGTATTCTGAAGAACTTGAGAAAGTAACCGATTACTTCAATCGCACGATATATCCAATGCTTACCCCAATGGTGTTTGACCAAACGCACACTTTTCCAAGTTTGCTGGCCAAAACGCTAATTTTTGGGGTGGTTACTCGCATACCTTCTGGTGAAATAGATTTTATCAAAAATGAACCTCTCAAAGGTGATAATAGTAAAATCAGCTTTGTGCAAATTCCACAAAACCTTAAACGTTTTTTTGTTTTTGAGCGTGAGGATGAAATTGTCTTCTTCCCAATCGAAGAGATTATTCGTCATGAAATGTGGAAACTCTACAAAAATGTAGAAATTGAATCGATTGCCCTTTTCCGTATCACACGTAATGGTGATTTTGATGTGGTAGAGCATGAAGATTCAGAAACAGATTTTATCGACGAAATCAAGAAGAAAATCAAAGACCGTCGTTTGGGTCGTGTAACGCGTATCGAAATCGAACCTGATTGTTCGCCATGGATGCTCGAAATGATGATGAAGCGTTGGAAGCTAGAAAAAGATGGTATCTTTTACTATGAAAACCTCATCGATTTTACGGCTTTTTGGCAAATTATTAAATATCCAGAGTTTAAAAGTCGTTTGGTGCAGCAGCATCCTGCGGTACCTCCATTGGGCTTATCAACGGTAAAACAGGCCGATATTTTTGAGACAGTACGCCAAGGGGATATTTTGATGCACCATCCGTACAACAATTTTGAACCTGTTTTGCAATTGCTTGAACAAGCTGCCGACGACCCTCAGGTTTTGGCAATCAAGATTACGTTGTATCGTATTTCTAAAAATTCTCGTATTGCAGATGCGCTCCTTCATGCTGCCGAAAATGGTAAACACGTTTCGGTATTGTTTGAGGTGAAAGCTCGTTTTGATGAAGAAAACAATATCCGTGAAGCCTTGCGCCTTCAAAATGCAGGCTGTTTTGTAATTTATGGTATTCCAGGTCTAAAAACACATACGAAGCTTTTGCAGGTGATTCGTTCTGAAGGTAATCAAGTGGTAAGTTATGCTCACTTGTCGTCAGGGAATTATAATGAAGATACAGCAAAACTTTATACCGATATTGGTTTGTTGACAACCAATGAGGTAATTACACGTGATATTTCTGAATTTTTTAATGTAATCACAGGGCATTCGCAGCCTCATAGTTATAAATACTTGATTACGGCTCCTCGTGAGATGCGTAATAAATTGGTAGATATGATTCGTAATGAGGCCAAAAATGCTCAAGCGGGTTTGCCTAGCGGTATTTGTATCAAAATAAACTCATTACAGGATAAAATCACCATCGATGAGCTGTACAAAGCTTCTCAGGCTGGTGTGCCAATCCAGTTAATTGTGCGTGGGATTTGTTGTATTCGTCCAGGACGCAAAGGTTTATCAGATAATATCAAAGTACGCTCAATCGTAGGAGATTTCTTGGAACATACTCGTGTATATTATTTCCATAACAATGGAAGTCCTAGAGTATATGGTGGTTCTGCCGACGTTATGGTACGAAGCTTTGACCGTCGTATTGAGTCGCTATTTGAGTTGGTGACCAACCAAGTACGTCAACAGGCGATTCATATTTTACAATGTAATTTACGTGACAACGTCAATACGTATGAAATGCAAGAGGATGGTTCATACAAGCATTTGGCTAATCCAGAAGATTTAGGAATTGAACCTTTTGATATTCACAAGGTATTCTTTAATGTAAAACTAGAAGATGTAATGAAAGCTCGCTTGTTTGCAGAAACAGCAGAGCCAGAGCATATTGAATTAGAAAGTATTTAGTCTAATTTTCAGAAAAAAACTAATAAAGCCCTCATTTCGGTGAGGGTTTTGTGTTTTTATGACCAATGAAAAAATCATTTGAAGCATACCAGTTACATACAGGCGATGTCATCGCCTCGATAGGAGCTGCCTCTGGGGTGTGGGAAATAGGCTTAGCCAGCATGCAATCGGGCTTAACATTTTATATCCAAGATATTGATGAATACAGTTGTAATGACGAAGAAGTCGCTTATGCAAAAGCGTATTGGGAACGTCAACTTGGGCGAGCAATAGACGGGACATTTTACGCAATATTAGGAACCCCACAAAAAACAAATTTACCTAAGAGTACTTTCGATAAAGTGTTAATTATCAATGCTTTTCACGAGTTTCAATATCTGGAAGAAATGTTGCATGAAGTATCACAAATTCTCAAGCCAGTAGGAAAACTTATTATTGAAGAAGAAATAGCCTTGACTCAAGGACAAATACATGAAGGCTGTGGGTTACCTCTTTTTTCAGAAACTCAACTCGTAAATTTACTAGAAGCAAATCAATTTAGATTGGATAGGATAGTAGAAAAAGAAAGCTATTTAAAGGTATTTATTTTTGAAAAAAAATAGATTTAGAGTAAGTACGTGGTATGTACTATCGTATGATTCGGGTCTTAATGTAGACCTTCTTTCAGCAAATCTTTGTAACCACCTCTAAGGTTATAAATTTTTTTGAAGCCATATTCCTTCAAAAGCTCGGCTATCTCAGAGCTTCTTCCACCAGTAGCACAATATAGCAACACGGGTTTGTCTCTATCTAATGACTCAATTTTCTCTAAAATATCTGGGTCGAAATAGTCGATACATTTGGCTGATGTTACTTTTCCTTCCTTCCATTCTTGAGGAGTACGCACATCAATGATTTGTATATCAGGATTATTCTTAACTATGTCTGCAAACTCGTGCGGACTTACATTGAGATTTTCCTCAACGACACAGCCCGTCAGAAATGCAGTACAACTGATGAAGTATAATATAAACAGAGGTCTCATAAATGGTTAAGTGGTATTTTTATTGCAAGTTATAGTGATTAGAGGAATTTTTTCAATACTAAATTTTAGAAAGTTATTAGAGTTTTAGTTTGGCATAGAAATCATGGGCGTTTGGACTATATTTTGTAAAAAATCGTGACTGAGTGATTTGGCGAATGAGTGATTATTTTAAGAAGAAATTCACTAGCAGAGATGCAATGCCTTGCGTCTTAAGAGACATTATTTGAAATGTAGTATCAAAAAAAGCGGTCGAAAATTATTTTTCGACCGCTTTTTTTGATTAAAGATAAAAAATGCTTGGGTTAACGCTTAGTACCACTTGGGTGTTAAAGTAAACAATATGACTAGCTCTTGACTGACGATTCCACTTAGTGACATAATACTAAAATTCAGGATAACAAAAATAAAGGGCTACCAAAGTAGCCCCATCGATAGGTTAGAAGTAAGCAATTTTTTATACATTAAGCGGTGTAATGTCTGAAAATGAATAGGAAAGGCAGGAATTCTTGCTAGTATACTATCTAAATAAGATAGTTGGAGCGTTTCCACAAAGCAAATCATCCTTGTATTTAGCCCATTCAATGATAACTTTAATAGAGGTGCATATTGTGTGTTAGAACCTCTTTAGGTGTAATATCTTGGTATCTCAATCGATGTAATTTCAAAATTTAATTAGTAAGACAACTTTTTCAAAAAAGGTTTAAAAACGTCTATCCTAATTTTTGGTGTAAATTAAATACATTCCTCCATTCCTAGAGGGTTGATTATCAGTCTTGAAGTCACCAAGGTGTAAGTAAGTTTTCCCATCAGTATCTTTAAATATCTTAAAATCTTTGGTGGCATTTAAGAGAGTGAAATATCTCAACTCACAATTCATTAAATCTTCTGGTCCTGCCATTTTGGTACTTCCTAATTGTGTTACAGTTGCTTTCCCAGTCTGAGTATTCTCATCAAACGATAGGATTTTCAGTCCTCCAAAAATCGAATTGACAGCAGATTGACCATTTATAATATAAGTGTCAGAAGTATTTTCGACCAATTGGCTGGTAATGTTGAGTGTTATATCATGTGGCATTTTGCTAGATGAACATGGTTGATCGATAACATCACCTAGGAAAACATATTTGAGTGTCCAAGTGCCTTTTAGGCTATCCAAATTACTGATACTTCCCTTAGCAGTGGCATCATTCTCTATTGGATGACAAGCACTTGCTCCAATCATAATAAGCAAAAATAGAAGCCTAATTTTCATAATTTTTGAAGTTAATGCGTTTAGAATCTTTTTCATTTTTGAATAAAGAGTACAATTGCAGTAGTATGGTTGGAACGTATCCTATAAATTTGTAAAAAAATGTAGAATAAAACTCCCTCAAAAATCTTGAAAAATCTTGCCGTATTTGCCTCTGGATCAGGCTCGAACGCTGAGCGTTTGGTAGAATATTTCAAAGATTCAGATTTGGCTCAAGTCAAACTGATTCTTTGTAACAATCCTTCTGCTGGTGTAATCCAACGTGCAGAACGTTTAAATATTCCTTTGGTATTGTTTAATAGAAGCGAATTTAAGTCAGATAAGATTGTAGACTTATTGAAAGAAAACGAAATTGATTGGGTAGTTTTAGCAGGTTTCTTGTGGCTGATTCCTTCGAATTTGGTAGCGGCATTTCCTAACAAAATCATCAATATTCATCCCGCATTATTACCAAAATTTGGAGGAAAAGGTATGTATGGGCATTTTGTACACGAAGCGGTGGTAGAAAATAAAGAAACCGAATCAGGTATAACAATTCACTATGTGAATGAGCATTATGATGAAGGTGCTATCATTTTTCAAGCATCTTATCCTGTAACATCTATTGATACTCCTGAAGATGTAGCTAAAAAAGGACAGGTATTAGAACATAAACACTTTCCTGAAGTCGTAGAAAAATTGTTGAAAGAAGAGATTTAAGATAAGAGACTTTTAATCATGAGTCATTCTTAATTATTGAGTGAATTGAGATTGAGCGAATGAGTGATTATTTTAAAATTTGTATTCTAGCGGTAGAGACGCAATGATTGCGTCTTAAGCCGAGTCATATTATCAAAAAAGCGGTCGGAAAATATTTTCCGACCGCTTTTTTGATGAAAATTTAGAGAATAATCTCAATTCTAAAATTCATAACTAACTTTACTTCCAGCCACCTCCCAGTGCTCGGTATAATCCCACTACGGCATTGTATTGCTTTTTCTTCACGTTAATTAGCTCAATTTGTGACTGTAGTGCATTTTTTTGAGCAGTAATTACTTCCAAATACGTAGCGCGACCCGAACGGAAAAGGTCTGTCGAAATCCCAATCGAATTTTTCAGCGTGTTAACTTCTTCTGATTTTAATTTATAAATATCAGCGTTGGTTTTTATCAAATAAAGGTAATTGTAAACTTCAGTAAAGGCATTTACAATACTTTTCTGATAGCCAATATAAGCGGTTTTTTGTTCGGCACGTGACGCCATCAAATCTGCGGCCAAGGCTCTTCTATTGGCAATAGGAGCCATTAGACTCCCTGCAAGACCGTATGCAGCTGAGGCTGGATTTAGTAAAAGCAATGCCTTGAAAGACTGTAAGCCTAAGTTGGCATTGATGTTGAAAGAAGGATAGAATGCCGCTTTAGCCGTAAATAAATCGGCATTTCGTGCCTGCAACTCCAACTCCGCTTGACGAATATCGGGTCTGTTTTTAAGTAATCCAGATGGTACTCCAGCCGAAAGTGTTGGTGGAATAACTTTCTCCCAAGCAAATTTTGGTCGCTTGATAGGCTGTGGATAACGACCCATCAAAAAGTTGATTCGACTTTCATTCTGGATAATTTGTTGATTTACTTCCACTTTCATTGCAGCTGAGCTCAATAATTGAGCTTTCAGTAGTTCTACCCCTAGCTGATTGGCTTCACCTGCTTGCTTCATTACTCTGACAATGTCGAGCGAAAACTGCTGTAGTTTAATGTTTTCTTCTAAAAAGTCTAACTCATTATCTAAAATCAAAAGCTCAAAATAGGCATCTGCAATTTCGGCTACTAGCTGAGTTTGCACTAAATTTTTCCCAAATTCTGAAGAAAGAAATCGAGCCAAAGCTGCTTTCTTTTGACTTTTGAGTTTTCCCCATATATCAATTTCCCATGAAGACTGCAATCCAAGCATATAATCTGGAATGAAGGGTTGTGGGATACTTTGTTTATCGTTGATATTGGTTGAAAATTGAGTATCATAATTCCCAACCCCGTCGATGGTATAATCTCCAAACTTTTTTCCACCTGCAACGACGCCAGCGCTTACTTCTGGAATACCCAATCCTCGACTAAAACGAATCCCTGCTCGTGCGACTTCTACACGTTGCATAGCTACTTGCAAGTCAAAGTTGTTTTGCAAAGCTGTATCAATTAGCGCAGATAGCGTAGTATCAGCAAAAAATGTCCCAATATTGGGTATCTCTTTTTGTGTTGAATCAGAGTAACTGGTAAAAGTACTAGAAGCTACCAGTAAAGGCTTGTTTTGTGGAATTTCAGGCTTGATTTTGCAAGCACTGAATCCAAGCATTACAAGGACGAATAAAAGACCTTTTTTATATCTAAACATAAGCTTCTTCAATTTTTTTATTGTTTTTGGATTTCTTTTTACCAGCTAGGCTTGCAAAAAGTACATAAAGCCCAGGGATAATCACAATACCGAAAACAGTACCAAATAGCATTCCGCCTGCCGCAGCCGTACCGATGGTTCTGTTACCAATAGCGCCAGCACCTGACGCTGACATAAGGGGTAGTAATCCAGCAATAAAAGCAAAAGAGGTCATCAAAATTGGGCGGAAACGAGCTATAGCTCCTGAAATTGCTGCTCGGACTATGGTTCGTCCCTGAGATTGTTCGTGCATAGCAAACTCTACAATCAAAATGGCATTTTTACCCAACAACCCGATCAACATAACCATGGCAACTTGGGCGTAAATATTGTTTTCCAGACCGAAGATGTACAAGAAAAACAATGAGCCAAAAATCCCAATAGGTAATGAAATCAATACAGCTAGAGGTAGAATAAAGCTTTCGTATTGTGCAGAAAGCAATAAATACACAAACAACAAACAAATTAAGAAGACATAAACTACTTGGTTGCCAGATAAAACTTCTTCACGTGTCATGCCCGACCATTCGTAGGTATAACCACGAGGAAGTTTAGCTTTTGCCACTTCTTTGATAGCTTTGATGGCGTCACCTGTACTATAGCCTGGGGCAGGCTCACCATTGAGCATTGCCGAAAAATACATATTATATCGTGTCAATTGCTCTGGTCCATACACGCGCTCGATTCTACTAAAAATGGCGTAAGGAACCATTTCTCCATTTTTGTTTTTGATACGCAACTTCATAATATCCTCAGGCTGTGCTCTAAATTTAGGGTCAGACTGAACCATTACTTTGTACATTTGTCCATAAGTAATAAAGTTGGTTGCATAAAAACTACCAATCAGAGATTGAAGGTTACTCATGGCGTTGTCTACCGAGATACCTTTTTTGGCGGCTAAATCTTGGTCAACATGAATGAGATACTGAGGGAAGTTAGGGTTAAAGCTCGAAAATACATTCTTGATTTCAGGACGCTTTTGGAGTTCTTCCATAAAATCATCCGCCACCTTGGCAATATTTTGAAGATTACCTGTCCCTGTTTTATCCAATAAACGCATTTCGAAACCACTGGCATTACCAAATCCAGGTACAGCAGGAGGAGGGAAAAATTGAATATCGGCGCCTTTGATATGTTTTGTTTTAGTAATTAACTCATCAATCAATTTGTTTGCGGTAGCTTTTCTTTCTTCCCAAGGTTTAAGGTTGATGGTACTCATGCCAAATGAGGCACCCACACCGTCGGTCATCATACTAAAACCTGATAAACTTGATATAGAAGATACCTCTGGTAAGGTTTGAGCTATCTTATCAATTTGGTTCATGACCTCTTCTGTTCGCTCAAGCGTAGCACCTACAGGTGTGGTTACACTAGCATAGATCGTTCCTTGGTCTTCGGTAGGAATAAAGCTGGTAGGTAAGATACTGGCTACACCCCACGAGCCAATACTAAATGCGATTAGTACTCCCAACGTAACCAATTTACGATTGACAATCGCTTTGAGTAATGAGCCATAGCGACCAGTCAGTCGGTTGAATTGATGGTTGAAAGCATCAAAGAAACGAGTTACAATATTTTGCTTTTTCTCACCATGATGAGGATTCTGTAAAATCAGGGCACACAAAGCTGGTGTAAGCGTAAGAGCATTGACCCCCGAAATTACAATCGCAATCGCCATAGTCACTGAAAACTGTCGATAGAATACCCCAACAGGACCATCCAAAAATGCTACAGGAATAAATACGGCTGACATTACTAACGTAATAGCGATAATAGCACTACTGATTTCGTTGATAGATTCGATAGTGGCAAGTTTAGCGCTCAGATGCTTTTCTTCCATTTTGGCATGGACAGACTCTACCACAACAATGGCATCATCGACTACAATACCAATCGCCAAAACCAATGCGAACAAAGTAAGTAGGTTAATCGAAAAGCCAAACAATTGCATAAAAGCAAATGTACCAATCAACGACACAGGTACAGCAAACACAGGAATCAAGGTAGAACGGACATCCTGTAAGAATAAGAATACCACAATAGCTACCAAGATAAATGCTTCAAACAAAGTTTTGACTACTTCATGAATCGAGGCATCTAGGAATCTGGATACATCATAACTTAGCGTATAAGTCATTCCTGGAGGAAAAGAAGTTTCCTTCAAAAATTCCAGACGAGCTTTAATATCTGCAATAACCTGACTTGCATTCGAGCCCGGGCGCTGTTTAAGTACAATAGCAGCTGATGGCTTTCCATTTTCTTTTGATAGTACATCATAATCCAATGAACCAAATTCAATATCAGCCACATCTTTTAGACGGAGCATTTCACCACTATCAGTTACTTTGATCACTACATTTTCATACTGTTCTTTTTGGGTCATTTTACCCGTATAGCGCAATACATACTGAAGTGATTGAGCCTGACGACCAGAACTTTCACCGATTTTACCTGGGGCTGCTTCTACGTTTTGTTCACGAAGTGCTTTGATAACATCTTCTGCCGAAAGTTGATAGGCGTCTAAACGCCCTGGCTTAAGCCATACACGCATAGCATATTCTCGGGAACCCATGATGTCAACAAAACCTACACCATTGATACGCTTTAACTCGGCAAGAACATTGATGTCTGCAAAGTTGTAAATGAATTTTTCGTCGAGCGTAGTATCTTCACTAATCAAGTTGATGTAAAGAAGCATACTATTGACTTCTTTTTCGGTTACAACCCCAGCTTTGATTACTTCTTCAGGTAATTCATCAAGCACGGTAGTCGCACGGTTCTGTACGTTTACCGCTGCTACGTCGGGATCGGTACCTACTTCAAAATACACTTGAATAATACTCGTACCGTCGTTACCCGATACCGAAGTCATATAGGTCATGCCAGGCACACCATTGATGGCTCGTTCGAGAGGAGTCACTACAGCTTTGGCACAAACTTCGGCGTTGGCGCCTGTATATTTGGTTGTAACAGTTACGGCTGGAGGAGCAATATCTGGATATTGCGTCACAGGGAGGCTAGTCATTGATAATAAACCCAAAATCACAATGAAGATGGATATTACCAACGATAGCACGGGTCTATTGATGAAATTACTAAACATAGTGAAAAATCTTAGGGTCTCTACTAATTGGAATCTGTTTTAGAAAGCTCTTTGGCAATCGTTTTGAGTGCCACAAACTTCGGTTTGATCTCCGAACCTTCTTTTAAGTTTTGAATACCATCATATACCACTCGGTCGTCTGTGTTTAGTCCTGAGTCTATGATATAGAAATGTGGTAAACGTTTGGAGGTTTTAATAGCCCTAGATTTTACTTTGTTTTTGTTATCGACTACATACACATACATGCGGTCTTGAATCTCAAAAGTAGCTTTTTGAGGAATAATCATTGCATTGCGGTAGCGTTGCAAAATGCGAACTTTACCCGTTGCACCATGTTTTAAGACTTTTTGAGGGTTTGGAAAGCGTGCACGGAAGGCAATATTACCAGTGCTTTTATCAAATTCCCCTTCACTAGTTTCTACATGACCTTTGTAATCATGTTCTTCACCGTTGGCTAGTAGGAGCGTTACTTGTGGTGCTGTGTCTTTTTGCTTTCGAGCATTATCAGCAATGTCTAAATATTCTTTTTCAGAAACATCAAAATAGGCAAAAACTTCATCGTTTTTAGAAATGGTTGTCAATAAAGTTCCATCTTCCATCAAACTCCCAGGTTTGTTTGGAATACGGTTGACAATCCCATTAAAGGGTGCTTTTATTTGAAGATAAGTGAGTTTGATTTTGGCAAAAGACTCATTGGCTTGCGCTTCTTCTACTTTGGCGCTAGCAAGCTCTACTTTGTTTTGAGCAAGTTCAAGTTCAGTTTTCGAAACTACGTTTTTATCAACTAGTTTTTTTACATTACTAAAGTCGAGTTCAGCGGCTTTGAGTTCTGTCATGGTACTTCTGACTACTGCCTTGGTACGCATGTACTCTTCTTTCAATTCGGGGTTGTTGATGGTAAATAACAACTGACCTTGTTGTACATATTTACCTTCATCGATGTAAATTTTCTCTAAATAGCCTTTAATGCGAGCTCTGATTTCTACATTTTGTACCGCATTGATTTCGGCTACGTAATCATTGTGCAAAAAAGTATCTACCACAATTGGCGAGGTTACTGTAAAGTTTTCAAGCGTGATGTCAGCTTTTTCTTCCTTTTTGTTGCAGGATGCCAATAGTACGCAAAGGCTGGCTGCGAACAGAATTCTCTTCATAATTTTTCTATTTGTCTGAATGAGATAATCTTCAAGTGACAAAAGGATGTACTCCTCCTGTCTTTTGAGCTTATCAATATATTGAATCAAAGTGCTTATTGCTTTAGTTGAGTTAAGGTGTCATATGGAGCTAAACCATTGATTATGTGGTTTTTCAATGCTACGCTATTACTAACAAACTGTAACAATTTTATAAATTCAAAGATTATGGAAAGGAGAAATTATGAGCTATAGCCTACTGTGTTGAATAGGAAAGTAGCTGGAGATGCTCCGACAAGCACCTCCAACAGTTGTTTTTTGTTTGTTGATTAATTGGATGAAGTATAATTCAAAAAGTATCATTTTCTATTTCATCTCTGAAACAGAGGCTGTTTTTTGAATCTAGTAGGTATTCTAGTGGAAAGATAATATGTTATAACCGAGGAGGGGGTGTAAACTGCTTTAGTTCTACACCATAATAGTTTAAGAAATACCCAGTTGTGATTCGTGTCAATATTGATACTCCTAACCAATGATTCGGTTCTTCTAACAAACACAAATTTGTATTGGATGAAAAATCTTGATTTTCGTCTTCTTGATTTGAATCAGAAGTCGTTAGGTCAAAATCATCCGATGGATGTTGTGTTTGTTGTGAGCTAAGAGGAGCCAATTGAAAAGACTTGTATAATCGTTTTGGCGTATAAAATCTTTCTTTTGTACAATTTTGACTATTGTGAGCTACAACTGAATTAATGTGTATGAACATCAATAATAGAATGAAAATAGAAAATATTATATGTGGTTTACACTTAATCATTCTACTGATTTTTACAAAAATACGATTTTATAGTTGATAAAAGTCGATGTTTGTGTGATTTTTTAGATAAATGAATAAAAATAGGATTTGAAAAGCCTATTTTTATAGATGAAAAATGATGTTCACTGATAAAATAGGTATTTAAATCGTGGTTGGGTAATATTTGAATTATCCAATTAATCAAGTACTTGCTAGTCTTTAAGTAAAATGATTTGGACAGTCAGCTATCAGATAAATAACAACATTCTATAAAGCTAGAAATGAAAAAGCAGATACCTTGTAAGGAATATGCTTTGGATATTGCTGAAAGCTGACTACCAATCGCTAATACTATTATTTTACTTCTTCGTAATCGATATATTCGCCGCCATTAAAGTCATCTGAGTTTTTGCCTGACTTTGGTGGTACAAAATCCACATCTACTTGACCATCACGTTTTTTAGGACGGTTGGTGTTTGTATTGGGATTATATTGTTGTTGAAAATCCTGTTGGGCTTTGTTGATTTGTGAAACCACAAAGCCTCTCAATACCCATTTCAATAATTTTGGAAATACAAAGAAAATGAGCACTACTATAAGAACGAATTTGAGCATTTCAATAAACAGTTTTGATAAATGACCGATAAATTCCCATTAATGGTTTCTTGGGCTTTTGACATCAAAGTTAATCAAATGTTTAGTTGACTTTATGGCTAATTAACAAGTTTTTATAAACGGTTGTTTGATTAGACCACAGGCATAAACAAAGGTATCAATGCCGAATGATTTTGTATTCGGAGGTGAACCTCCATAATTATGGACATAAAAAAAGGAGTTAACGTTGTGCGTTAACTCCTTTTTAGGTGAGAAATTTGTCACAACCGAATAACAAATGTCTCTATTTCTTGGGACTAAAGATAGTCTATCCTTTATTTCTAACGTAATTTTAAGGTTACCAATGATACCACAACCAAGATAATACATACAATCCAGAAGCGGGTTACGATTTTGGATTCGTTATAGCCTTTTTTCTGGTAGTGGTGGTGGAGAGGTGACATTAAGAAAACACGACGTCCTTCGCCATATTTTTTCTTGGTGTATTTAAAATAACTTACCTGAATGATTACGGATAAGTTTTCGACTACAAAAATACCACACAATACAGGAATCAAGAGCTCTTTACGGATTACGATGGCCAATGTAGCAATTACGCCACCCAGCATTAAACTACCCGTGTCTCCCATAAATACTTGTGCAGGATAGGCATTATACCACAAAAATCCGACACAAGCTCCCACAAAGGCGGCACAAAAGACCGCCAGCTCGCCACTGTTTGGAATAAACATGATGTTGAGGTATTGTGAAATAACCTTATTCCCAGACACATAAGCCAAAATCGCTAAACCTATACCGATAATAACTGAAGTACCTGCAGCGAGTCCATCGATACCATCAGTAATGTTAGCACCGTTTGAAATAGCTGTAATGATGATAATAACTACAAGAACATATAGGATCCATGTGTATTGGTCCATCGAATCGGGCAACAAATAACTGTAGTCAAACTGGTTATTTTTTAAGAAAGGAACCGTAGTGATTAAGTCTTTGGAATCGGTAAATTTTTGAACTTCTCCAATATTGGCAGCAATAGTCGCTTTTTCGTAAGTACGTACTTTGATATCGTCGTTAAACCACATTGTAAGTCCAACAATTAGTCCAAGCCCAACTTGTCCAACTATTTTAAATCGTCCTGAAAGTCCTTCTTTATTTTTACGAAATACCTTGATATAATCATCTAAAAAGCCCACTGCGCCTAACCATACGGCTGTTGTAATCAACAAAATAATATAGACGTTGTGAAGCTTAGCAAAAAGTAAGGTTGGTACCAACAATGATAACAGGATAATAAAGCCACCCATAGTAGGCGTACCTTTTTTTTGCATTTGTCCCTCAAGACCCAAATCGCGGATATCCTCACCGATTTGAAGTTTACGGAGCATGTTAATAACCGTTTTGCCCCAGATTGCTGCAATACCCAATGAGGTTATCGTGGCAGCAATGGCACGGAATGTGATATATTGAAATACCCCTGCACCTGGGAAGTCAAAATGTTTATCTAAATAATCAAAAAGATAATAAAGCATGGTTCAGTGGATAGAAATTTGATGAAAAAGGGATGTTTTATTTGTCAAATTTCTACTTTTTTGTTGAATAAACTTTGTTAAAAAATGGAAAAGTTTTGCCTAAACAGGAGCATTGCGCTATCTACAAGACAATTTGCCGCTAAATATTTTGATCGTCTCAAGTCTAGACTATATACCAAAAGCTTCACGGATGATAACTCTATCGTCAAAATCGTGTTTTACTCCTTGAATATCTTGATAGGTTTCGTGTCCTTTACCTGCTACCAAAATAATATCTCCATTTTCAGATAGCTCATTAATGGCAAAATGAATCGCTTCTTTTCGGTCGATAATAGTTTTAGTTTTTTTGAAGTCGATAGGAGGGACACCTTTTTGCATTTGTGCCAAAATCTCCTCAGGGTCTTCAAAACGAGGGTTGTCTGAGGTCAGAATAACTTTATCACTGAGCTCACAGGCTATTTTTGCCATAATTGGGCGCTTAGTCGCATCACGATTTCCTCCACAGCCTACAATCGTAATTACTTGCTGATTTCCATCTTTGATTTGCTTGATGGTCTTCAGAACATTTTCGAGTGCATCTGGTGTGTGTGCATAATCTACAATACCAACTTTGCGAGTATCAGGCGAAACAATTTGCTCAAAACGCCCTGGTGCAGTTTGTAGACTCGACATATTAATGAGTACTTCATCTTTGTCTTCACCCAAAAGTATCGCTGCGCCATAAATAGCCATCAGATTGTAGGCATTGAAAGTACCAATTAATTGGAAATGAACTTCTTTGTTGTCAATTTCCATTTCCAATCCATAAATACTGTCTGAAACAATACGACCTTTTACGGTAGCAAGCGTTTCGAGCGAGTAAGTGCTAATGCTTGCTTTGGTGTTTTGTACCATCACTGAGCCACGACGGTCGTCGATATTGACCAAAGCAAAAGCTGTTTTGGGCAACATATCAAAGAATCCTTTTTTGGCTTTGATATAGTTGTCAAAAGTTTTGTGAAAATCTAAATGGTCGTGGGTAATGTTTGAGAAAATTGCTCCTGTAAATGATAAGCCCGTAATACGGTGCTGAACAACCGAGTGTGAGCTCACCTCCATGAATGCATAGGTACAACCCGCCTCTACCATTTCTGCCAAAAGCTTATTCAAATTGATAGAATCGGGAGTGGTATGCGTGGAAGGAATTATGGTATCGTCGATTTGGTTTTGAACTGTCGAAATCAAACCACAACGGTATCCTAATTTTCTGAAAAGTCTAAACAGTAATGTAACCGTGGTCGTTTTACCATTTGTGCCAGTAATCCCTACTAGCTTAAGTTTGCTAGAAGGATTATCATAAAAGTTGGATGAAGCATAACCCAACGATTCGGCCGAATCGCTTACTTGAATATAGGTTACATTAGGATGAATCACTTCTGGTAAGTCCTGACATAGAATCGCGCTAGCACCCAATTCTATGGCTTTTTCGATGTACGAATGACCATCGGTTTGAGTGCCTTTTAGGGCAGCAAAAAGCGTTTGTGGACCAACCTGACGAGAGTCGATGGTGAGTTGAGAAATCTCTACTTCGGGATTACCCAAAACAGAGATTGTTTTTACTTGTTGGAAAATTTGTGTAACTGTTTTCATAAGGTAACATAAAAAGCGCTTTGTGAGCGCTTTTCAGGAATTATATAAACTTTTTACTTTTAATCGCAGGAATCACTTTCGAGTCAATCAAGAATAGTCGTTGCTTGTGGCTACCTACCTTGACATAGAAGTTGATTTTGAGCGGAACATCAAAAGAGCCTTTCTGAATTTTGATACTCAGAGGACGTTCTACGCCGTTTTGCTTTGATTGTTTCTGGATTTCTTCAATATCTTTACTCGAAAATTCTTTCTTACCAATAATGCGTTGATTACCAAGGGATAGCTCTACGAGAATATGCTCAGCGCCACGGATTTCACGACTAAGCGAATAAAATACCCCAACTTCGGTAATTTTTGATTTGTTATTGCTATTGCTCAGGTCGTCGTCGGCATCATCAAAACCGTTGGCATAAAAACTCACGTTGGTAATAGTTACGTGAAGTTTATCGTCGAGAGATTCTATGACATCATTGGTTTCTTTCAGCTCAAATTCAAGCTTTTTTACCTCATTTTGCTTTTGAGCAAGTACATCTTCTAGCTGATGAATGGTAGTATTTTGCCCTGAAATAATGCTATCTTTTTGCTTGATAATTTTCTGGAAACTGGTGATTTTAGTTTCGTATTCACCAATTGTTTTATTCAAACGAACCTGCAATTCATCTTTCTCTTTTGAAAGCTGATTGATTTGGCGTTGGAGCATTTGAACCATTTCTCTACGTTGTTCTTCGCTTTGTTCCTTACTTTCTTTTTGAACTGTCTCAAGTTGTTGTTTTAGCTCATCGATTTTACGTTGCTTTTCTTGAATTCCATCTCTGTTATCCTGAATATCTTCCCTGAGTCGTCCCATATCGGTATTGATGGTTTTGATTTCCTCAGTATTCATTTGCATCTGACTCACTTGGAGTTGTGCTTGGATATATTGATGATAAAGAAAGTATCCTAGGAGTAGACCTGCTCCAACTATAACGCTGTTTCGTATGGTCTTATTTTTTTGTGGTGGTTCGGTTGATTGTGGGTTCGGCACAAAAGATGTCATGCGATTAATGGCTTGATAAATAGCTTGTGATTTTTAATACGGGAAACTAAAAATACGAATATTTACCTACATACATTGAAAAAATAGCAAAAAATGCATTAATACGCTCTAGGCTATAAGCCGTAGGCGTTAGGCAAGCACAATTTTTAGCCTATGGCATATAGATGCTGCCTGAAGCTCCTATTATTTCTGTCTTCAAATAACGAATTACTATTAACTAATAACGTCTCTTGTTTACTGAAGAATAAGCTCGATGGTACGCCCTGAGGTAAAGTTTGCGCCAGGAGGGATACTCTGACTTGTGACTTTCCCAATTCCTTTTACTCGTACTTTTAAACCCTTATTTTCTAAGACATACATAGCATCGCGCAATGACATACCACGAGTGTCGGGTACACGGTTCTTCTTATTGTATTTGATTTCGTAATTGAACGAGTTTTGGCTGTCTTGTTTTACAGCAGTCCAGCCTTCAGTTTGAGGGCTTTTGTCGATAGACATTTCATCATTGAATACCTTAATGTCTGACGAATGTGCAATGACTTTTTGTTTAGCAAAATTTAGTTTTGAGCCGTCTTCCTTAATCAATAGCTTATGCATTTGAATATCATTAGCATAAATTTTATCCGCAATCTCTTTAAATACAGGAGCACAGGCATCACTGGCATAGAGGGCTTCTAACTTAACGCCACGAGGGTTGTCAATCACTACGGCAATACTATATTTGGGTGATTCGGCAGGGAAAAAACCCATAAATGAGGTATAGTACATTCCTTCTCGGTATTTGCCATTGATGAGTTTTTGAGAAGTACCCGTTTTTCCAGCAATTTTGTACATAGGATTGTTGATGTTTTTGGCAGTGCCGTGCTCAACAACACCTTCTAGCATCTTACGAACTTTTTCTAAAGTTTTTTCTGAACATATTGGGTCTGGATAAACTGTTTGCCCAACATGAAAATCTTGCACAACTTCGTCCGCAATTTTGGTGCTTTTCACAATGATGGGTTGAATCCATTTGCCATTATTAGCCACGGCATTGTAAAAAGTAAGCATTTGTAATGGCGTGATAAGTTCGCCATAACCAATAGAGTTCCAATACATGGCTGTTTTGTCACCAGCTTTTGGCTCGTTGATTACGGGAGAAACATCTGGTTTGAGCTGAAATTTGAGTGGTTCATTTAAGTGAAACTTTTTCAGATACTCATAATATTTTTTTTGCTTTGCATCACCAAAATATTTCTGCATCAAGCGCATAATCCCTACGTTGGAGGATACTTCAAAAACCTCTTGCGCAGGAATCATTCCATGACCGCCCTTTTTTGAATCTTCGGTGGTGAGTGTTCCGATTTTGATAGTACCGTCGCCCGTATTGACCAATTCAGTATTTTCTAAACCTCCTTCTTCCATAATGGCAATCATTGATGGAAGTTTGAATACCGAGCCTGGGTCGGTACGATTGAGTACGGCGTGGTTATAAGTTTCGGAATAATAGGAGCTATCTTTGCCAACTTTTGAGAGATTGGTCATTGCCTTGATTTCGCCAGTGGCTACTTCCATCACAATCACACAGCCTTTGTCTGCACGGTACTTGCGAAGTGCATTCATGAGCGATGTTTCGGCAACGTCCTGAATATTGACATTGAGCGTACTGTGAACATCTAGCCCCTGCACAGGAATACTTTTTTCGCCACCTTCTACAGGTCGCCAACTTCCTCCGACAATTTTTTCGAAGACACCTTTGCCAGATGTTCCCGAAAGCTCAACATCGAAAGCATTTTCGATACCTACTTTTTCTTTATCTTTTTTATAGCCAATGGTTCTTACACCCATTTTTTCAAATGGATTATAGCGCACATTTACTTTCTCAAATACAACGCCTCCCTTATACTTACCAGCTCGAAACACTGGCCATTTTCTCATTTTCTTAACATCCTGATAAGAAATTAAGTCATTGTTGAGGACGATATAGGTGATTTTACGACGTCTTGCTAGGTCAATTTGAGAATAATATTCTTCGGCAGTTTTATCATGATAAAAATTGGCTAAAGAATGACAAAGTGAGTCTATACCATCGTCATAGATTTTAGCATTTTTCTTATTCCTTCTACTTACCAAAGGGTCAAAACCCAATTTGTATTTGGGAAGAGAAGTAGCTAATAAACTACCATCATCGGCAAATATATTTCCACGAACAGCCTCAATCGTACGCTCTTCTACATAAGACATTTTTGCTTTTTCACGCCATTTATTACCCTCGATAGTTTGTAGAAAAAATATCTTCCAGATAATACCCGCAGCCAATAAGAGCATAAACAAAAACATAGCACGAATACGTATGACGATGTCTTTCTTGATATTCATAACAAAGGGATTATTGATTGAAGAACCCATTAATACAGGCTCGACGAGATTACAAAATGCTTGATAGATATAAACTTCTATTGGTTGAGTGCCTTATTACGTTTTGGACTGTAAGCCATAGGAATTAGGCTTAAAGCTTACCAATCTTTAACAATGATTTTGGTAGGAGGGGTTTTGTTTTCCTCAATGCCCATAGACTCCACTCTTTTGATGATTTCAGACTGTTTTCCTGCTTTCATAAAATCAGCTTGTTGAGTGGTATAGTCAGCACGTAGCTCTTCTACTTCAGCTTTGGTTTTGTCTATTTGGTGAATCAAACTCTCAGAGTGTAGCGACGACGCAATGTAGAGTACAATCAAAAAAGATAGCCAAAGCAGATAGCGCAATTGATAAGCAGGGAACTCCCCCCCAAGGAGGCGATCCATATTGAAAATTGCATCAATAATCGAAAATAGTCCCTTGCCATTACCCTTGCGAGTTGAGCTAGATTTGGGTGTTACATTCTTCGAAACGTTTCTTGCCATTGTAGGAGAAGGTTGAGAGTCGTTACTTAGACAATGTTGCAATACGAAGTTTGGCACTACGAGAGCGGTTGTTGCGAGCTAATTCATCAGCAGAGGCCTCAATAGGTTTGCGAGACACAGCTTCGAGCGGTTTGTCAACAGTTCCGTAAACGATGTCTTTTTGAAGTTCGCCATAGAAGTTGCCTGCTTTGATATAATTTTTCACAAGACGGTCTTCTAACGAGTGGAAAGTCATAATACACAAACGACTGTCGGTATCGCGCAATAATTCTGGTGTTTGTTCAAGGAACTCCTGAATGACATCCAATTCCTGATTTACTTCAATACGAATAGCTTGGAATACCTGTGCAAAATAGCGGAACTCCTTAAATTTTGGCGCATATTTTTCCAAAATTGCTTTGAGCTCACCAGTAGTATTGATAGGCTGATTCATTCGTTCAGAGCAGATAGCACCAGCAAGTGTACGAGCGTTTTTGATTTCGCCGTACATACCAAAAATTTTATGCAATTGCTCTTCAGGGTACTTATTAATAACAGTATAGGCCGATACTTCTGCTTTTTGATTCATACGCATATCTAGCTCGCCGTCAAAACGAGTTGAAAATCCACGAGTTGGCTCGTCGATTTGGTGCGATGAAATACCAAAGTCAGCCAATATTCCATCTACCTGTTTGACACCGTGTAGGCGAAGATATTTTTTGATATATCTAAAGTTGGCTTCAATAAAAACTAAGCGTTTATCCTCAATAAGATTGGCATTCTTTTTAGCATCTGGGTCTTGATCAAAAGCATAAAGTTTGCCTTTTTCGCCAAGTTTGTCCAAAATTGCTTTAGAGTGCCCGCCTCCACCAAAAGTGACGTCAACATACACGCCATCGGGGCGTATATTGAGTCCTTCTACGCACTCATGAAGCATTACAGATTCGTGATACATGATTTTTAGGGTATGAAGTGATTAAAGTAAGTTAAGGGATAAGTACCAAAGGCACAAAGGCATAAAGTGATAGTTATTCGAGTACTTGATTCCCTCCAATAACTCTGTGCCTTTGTGCCTGTTCCCTTATTTGCAATAAGGCCTACTTTTTTCTCTGGTTAATAAAAGACCAATTCCCACAAAAATACAGAAAAACTTATCAGCATTCTAGTGCAATTTGAGAAACCTTTTTTCTTTCCTAAGCCAGCATCATACTTAGCACGCCAAGTATCATAAGAATTTTGCAGGCATCACTCAAAAAAGCAAAATCTTTTGATTTGTCTGCATATACCAAGCGGTAGGTCAAAAAGCCTAAAGGAAGCATCAATGCCATAAAAACATATCCAATACGGCTATGTGGGAGCTGGGTTGCCAAAATGAAAAGTAAAGCAGTGAAGATGGCGATAAGGCCATAAAGGAGTAATTTGGTGCGGGCGATTCCCCAGATGATAGGCAAAGTTTTGCAACCGTGTTTTTCGTCACCTTTGAGGTCTTCCATGTCTTTGATAATCTCTCTAATTAGGGTGATTTCAAAAGAGAATATTGCATAAATCCACACCTCGCGCTGATGCCCAGGATAGTGTACTGCCAATACCAACAACGAAAATCCCGTGAGAATTGCAATCATTAAGTTACCCCAAAACGGCAAACGTTTCAATTGATTGGAATATAACCACAAACAAAATACGGCTAAAAGATTGACTAAGAAGACTTTTTTGCCCACTAATAAACCTAAAAGAAGTCCTGCTACATTAAAGATTTGGTTGATAACCATAGCCCAACGGCGTTTGATATATCGTCCAATAACAACCCGATGAGGTTTGTTAACTAAGTCTATCTTTATATCATAATAGTCGTTGATAATATAGCCAGATGCCGCAATAAAAAGCGTTGATAATACAATCAGTGCAAGCTTGTAGTCTAACAATACCTCGATTACATTGCTCCACGTCAAATCGGCTTCTAGGATCAAGAAGATTCGAGTGAAGTATTGGGTGAAAGCAATAATCAGCAAATTAGGCCATCGAATAAGCCGAACAAATGCCAAGATAGATTGACCCAAAGTGACTTTATGAGAAGTATTTTCCATGAAAACAAAATTACACGCTTTGTTTTATTTGTTGTTATGAGTTAACGAGGTATCTGTTAAAAGCTAATCCACAAAAAATCTAATGTTTTTTACAAAATAGATTTATTAGCTATCTGCAATATGACTAATTATCTACCTAACATGAATACCCTTGAAGAAATTCTATTGATTAGGGAGAAAATTTTGATTTTTCGGTGTTGTATTCTCAAATCATGTTTTAATAAAGAAGGAGGAAAATTATAAATTACGCTTGTTAAGCAAAAAGATTTTCAGGATTCATGATATATCCGTTATCCTTTTGGCTTATTCCCAAATGATTACAGCCCAGAGATTAAGACTCTTGGCTAAATGATGATACCAAATGGTAACTGTTCCATAAATATTATTCTATTTTGTAGTTTTAAACAGTAACGAGTAATAAAAATCGATCCCCATTAGCTTGTTCGTTATCTCGACTATCTAATGTGAAGTACATCAGACTACCATCAAACACTCAATCTCAAGTAATTCAATGAAAATCGGAATAGTATGTTATCCCACTTATGGCGGTAGTGGTGTTGTAGCCACAGAGCTTGGAAAAGCACTTGCCAAAGCAGGGCATGAAGTACATTTTATTACCTACAGTCAACCGTCGCGTTTAGATTTTTTTAATGAAAATATTTATTACCACGAAGTAAGTGTATCAAGCTACCCTTTGTTTCAATACTTGCCGTATGAGTCGGCTTTGGCGAGTAAAATTGTCCATGTGGTATTGACTGAAAAGCTCGATTTGTTGCACGTACACTATGCGATTCCACATGCTTCGGCAACGTATTTGGCAAAGCAAATTCTGAAATCCAAAGGGGTACATATTCCTTTTATTACTACGCTTCATGGTACTGATATTACCTTGGTGGGAAAAGACCCTTCTTTCGAGCCTGTGGTAACTTTTTCAATTAATGAGTCTGATGGAGTGACTGCCGTGTCTGAAAGTCTCAAAAATGATACTTATGAGGAGTTTGAAATTATCAGTAATATTCAAGTGATTCCCAATTTTATCGATTTAGAGCGTTTTAAAAAACTCAGAAAAGACCATTTTAAAATTGCGATATGTCCACATGGCGAAAAACTGCTCATGCACACGTCCAACTTTAGAAAAGTAAAACGTATTGAAGACGTCGTGAGAGTTTTTCATTTGGTAAATCAGAAAATACCAAGCAAATTGCTATTAGTTGGTGATGGTCCAGAGCGTACTTCTATCGAAATGCTTTGTCGTGAGTTAGGGGTGCAAAACGATGTACGCTTTTTGGGTAAACTCGATGTTATTGAGGAAGTTTTGTCACTAGCAGATATTTTTTTACTATTGTCAGAAAAAGAAAGTTTTGGTTTGGCTGCGCTCGAAGCTATGGCCTGCGAAGTGCCTGTGATTTCGTCAAATGCTGGCGGTATTCCTGAAGTAAATGTTCATGGTGTAACTGGGTTTATCAGTGAAATTGGCGATGTAGAAGATATGGCCAAAAACACTATTTACATTCTTGAAGATGAAGAACGTTTGCAAACCTTCAAGAGAAATGCCCTCGACCGAGCTAAAGAATTTGACATTGCTAATATTTTACCTTTGTACGAACAGTATTACGAACAGATTACAGCAAAGAGCTGGAAATTTCCCGAAAAAATGTTTGTAGACTAAAATCTGTTTATGCTAGCAACTAAAATAGCAAAAACTTAAATGTACAATAGGCACAAAGTGTATAGATGAGTGTAGAGGGACTACTGGGTCACTCTACATTCTATTTTAAAGTAAAAGGATGCTAAAAAGATCAGATTTAGGCTTGTAGTTTGATGTCAAAAATCCGATTTAATATTAACAAGATTCGTTATCCATTAACAACTAGACCGTGAGTGTTGTATAGAAAACTTTCAGCACTTCCATTGATGCCTATGACACCCAATATTCCTGAAACTACCAAAAAGCGTGTGGTAATCATTGGCGCAGGTTTTGGTGGTTTAAAAATTGCCAGAGACCTAGCCGATAGCGAAGACTTTCAGATAGTGTTGATCGATAAAAACAACTATCATCAGTTCCAACCTCTTTTTTACCAAGTAGCTACCGCAGGCTTAGAACCATCGGCCATTTCATTTCCGCTTCGCTTGGCCTTTCATCATCACAAAGACGTACATGTCCGTATTACCGAAGTAACCGAATTGCGTACCGACTCGAAGGAGATTATTACGCAATTGGGCGCTATTCGCTATGATTATCTGATTTTGGCGATAGGGGCAGATACCAATTTTTTTGGACAAAAAAATATCCAAGAAAAGGCACTACCGATGAAATCAGTGGGAGAGGCTTTAGGTTTGAGAAATAGGCTGTTAGAAAACTTTGAGAATGCATTGGTTTCCGATAGTGACGATGTCCGTCAAGGATTGATGACAGTGGTAGTTGTGGGAGGAGGACCTACGGGTGTGGAAGTGTCAGGTACTTTGGCTGAAATGAAACGCCATGTATTGCCGAAGGACTACCCTGAATTAGATTTTGATTTAATGAAAGTATATATCGTTGAGTCAGGAGGGGAATTGTTGGGACCAATGTCAAAAAATGCACAAATCAAATCGAAGGAATATTTAGAGCAATTGGGTGTTAACGTTTATCTAAATACCCGTGTAACTGACTTTGATGGCAAGTATGCGTATTTGAATAATGGTGAAAAAATCCGTACCAATAATTTGGTTTGGGCAGCAGGAATTAAAGCTAATTTTATCGAAGGACTAAACCCAGAAATACTGGCTCGCGGAGGACGAATTAAGGTCAATAGATACAACCAAATAGAAGGTTATCAAAACATTTTTGCCATTGGCGATGTTGCCTTTATGACCGAGGATGCCTATCCAAACGGTCACCCGCAAGTGGCACAGCCAGCCATTCAACAAGGAAAGTTACTATCTAAAAACCTTCCAAGACTTTTAAGAGGTAATCCATTGGAAGAATTTACCTACAAAGATTTGGGTTCGATGGCTACGGTTGGGCGTAACTTGGCTGTAGTGGATTTACCCTTCTGGAGATTTCAGGGGTTCTTTGCATGGTTGACATGGATGTTTGTACACCTTATGTCGATTGTAGGTGTCAAAAATCGTCTTTTAATCTTCATCAACTGGCTTTGGAATTATGTTACCTATGATCAGTCTTTGCGACTAATCATCAAACAAAAATCGCCCAAAGTAGATGATTGATGAAGAATAAAACAGATTAGAACAGTAGGAAAAAAAGTGAATTGTGACAAAAATCAATAAAAATTAGGAAATAGGAACTTTAAAAGTTTGTATCTTTGTTGTTATAATTCAATAATAAGACCTCATTCCTATTAAAATTATTGTTTTAGTGCAATTTTAATAGAAGGACTACTCATCACGTATATCACGATATGGAAGCGAATCAGAAAAAAATGAGACCCAAAAACAGTGGAACCAAACAATTGTTTGAAAACCCAATTTTAGAGAAACTGTCTAGAACTCACATTGCTGTTCCTGTAACGATGTTCTTTGTATCTGGAGCGGTTTTAGGATGGTATGCCTTTACTTATACAGACCTTTCAAACGCTTTGATAGGTACGCTGTTTGGTGTTGGTGCTATCACATTTACTTTTATCGAATATTGGGTTCATAGAAGTGTTTATCATATTGACCCAACTACTGAGGCTCGTGCCAAATTCCAATATGTAGCACATGGCGTACACCACGAATATCCAAAAGATAAAACTCGTTTGGCTATGCCTCCTGTATTAGCTATAGTAGTGGCTGTAACCTTGTTTTCATTATTTTTTGTATTGATGGGCGAGGCTGCTTATGCTTTCTTCCCTGGCTTTATTTGGGGATATGCTAGTTATTTGTTGGTTCATTATGCGGTTCATGCGTATGCACCACCAAAAAATTTCTTGAAGCAATTGTGGATTAACCACGCAGTACACCATTACAAAGATGGTAATGCTGTATTTGGGGTTTCTTCTCCACTTTGGGATTATGTTTTTGGTACAATGGATACTATGGACAAATCAAAAGTTTCAGAAAACTTGTAAGAAATATAGATGAACTTTTAATATGTACTTCATCCGTAGAGACGCACTATTTGCGTTTAAAGGTTTGTCATCATAAGTTTTAGCATAAAAAAAGGCGGTCGAAAAACTCATTTCGACCGCCTTTTTTTATGATTCGTTCTTGATATTTTTCCTTGCAAACAAACTTTTCTTTATGGTGTAATAGATTAGTTTTAACCATCTACCTAATGAAGTGAGGTCACTTCCGAAATTCCCAATCCGCTATCCAATATCACAATCCTGCATATACTTTAATCCAACCGCCATCAGGGCAATCTTGTAGCATTTGTAAGGTTGTTTTTTGCAAAACAGGATGAACCCAATCAGGGGCAACATCGGCAAGAGGCACTAACACAAATTTGCGTTCTTGTACAAATGGATGAGGAATCACCAGTTGAGTATCCTCAAGAACTAAGTCGTTGAAATAAATAATATCAATATCAATACAACGTTCGCCCCATTTTTCTACACGTACTCTCCCTAGTTCAATTTCTATTTTTTGGATTTTTTCTAAAACCTCATGTGGAAGTAAAGAAGAATTTTCAATTTTTAATATCAAATTCAAAAAACCTGCTTGATTTAAGTTGCCCCAAGGCTCTGTTTCATAAATATTTGAAATAGAAAGATTTGTACTTATGTTTTGTCTAATAAGTTGTATTGCTTGATTCAAATTCTCTTCACGATTGCCCAAATTTGAGCCCAGAGACAGAAAAAGCGTTTGGAGTTTTGGCGCTTGCATTGTATTTTTAATATAAACGATATACGCTGATAAACCTATCAGCAATTAATTTTTGGATGCTTACTCTATTGCCAGAAAGCAGTACAAAGTTAGTTTTTGTAGTACTAGTTTAACACTCAAACGTGGAATATTATGAAGAACAGGAATGTAAATAGGGGCAACTTGCTTATTTCAGAGCCTTTCTTGGGCGACCCTAATTTTGAGCGAAGCGTAGTGTTAATTTGTGAGCATCATAATTCCTACGGGTCTTTTGGTTTGGTGCTCAATCAAACTTCTAATCTAGTACTAGCCGATGTCCTAGAAGAAAATGTATATCCTGACGTTCCTTTGTTTATCGGAGGGCCTGTCCAACAAAATACCCTACATTTTGTGCATCGTCGACCTGATTTGATAGATGGTGGGCAAGAGTTACTCAAAGGCGTTGTTTGGGGTGGAAATTTCGAACAAGTCAAACGTCTTTTGAACAATGGAGTACTTCACCCCGAAGATATTCGTTGTTTTTTGGGCTATTCGGGTTGGAGTGGCGAGCAACTCAAAAATGAACTTGAACAAGATTCTTGGATTGTCGCTTCAGCTACCTCCGAAATTGTATTTGATACGCCTTCAGATTCTTTTTGGCGAACTGTTCTTAAAGGAATGGGCGGTGATTTTAAGGTAATGGCCAATTATCCTACAGATCCGCGACTGAATTAATATTGGAGGAATTGTAACACCCTAAGTTGTGTGCTTTCGAAATAGACTTTTGACATAGTATAGGGCAGCTGACAAATAGGTTTGTTGGCTGCCCTATTTTTATAGACAAATGTTAAAGTATCTAAAAATGGAATGATTCTGGTAAGAAAATGTTTTATTTAGAGCAATAATTCAGAATAAGTAAAAGAAGTGATTAGGTAATAGTCTTATTACTGGACAAACCGAGTAAGGAGTACTCAGGTGTTTAGACTTGATCGCTCAACTTTTATTAGTACAGTTGTAAACTGTTTAAAAGTAAGTCCAAAACGAAGTTGTGAACGGGGGACTGGCTATACTTAAGAAATCAAAAAAACAAATTCGAAATAGGTTAAAAAGTTCACAATTCATCATTCACTAATTCATAATTAATCAAGTATGACGGACCCTAACGAACTATCTGTATTTGAAGATGACCCAGATATTCCAGAGCTTACCACAATTTTTACCAAAGCACAAGACCGCTATATGTTATTGGTTGGAGCTTTGGGGGCGCTGCTATATATGGTGTATTTTTTGAATCAAGCAGAACTATGGTCAGGGCTTTGCATGTTGATACTATCTTCTTATTTGGGTTGGATTTATGTGAAACATAATAAACCACAACCTAAAATTATTCTTTCGCAAGAAGGCATACAATTGCTTGGTCAACCTTTTGTTTCGTGGGCTTTGGTGCATGGGTTACATATCAAGCCAGAGGTAAAGAAAAATGTATATACCGAAAACCTGATTTTTGTCAATAACGGACGAATTCAAGAAATACCCATCAGCCAACTCGATATTACTTCGTGGCGATTAGAGCATTTGCTCGAAATATATCAAGGCCGTTTCCGTTATGGCTCCGTTACGATTTTGCCCGACGATGAAGAAAAACCTCAATTATCCCTTGAATAGTTATAGTCTGTATCATATTTCCCCTTCATAACTACCTGAATTAATTTCTCCAATTGTATGAAATCTAATTATTTACTATTGTCTGCTTTACTACTGAGTATGAGCTCTTATGCTCAACAAATCACAGTAAATTTTGAAGAGTACGAGCCCAAATCTACCTTAGTAGTACCCGAGCATATTACCACAAAAGCCAAATTTCCTTTTATCGACGTTCATAATCATCAATGGAATTTGCATGAAGAAAAAGAAAATTTGGACAAGTTAATTACCGATATGAATGCCCTCAATATGAAGTTGATGGTCAATTTGAGCGGTAGAGGTTGGACAAGCGACGAAGCCAAAAGTACTCAAACTCTAACCAAGCAAATCGAGCAGATAAAACAGTATTATCCAAGTCGTTTTGCGGTATTTACGAATATTGATTTTGCCAATATCAATACCAAAGGCTGGACTGAAAAAGCGGTTAAAACTTTAGAAGAAGATGTAAAGCTGCGTGGTGCTAAAGGGTTGAAAATTTATAAAAACCTTGGTTTTTCGGTAAAAGATGGAGATAAATTGGTGCGTGTCGATGACCCACGACTAGATCCAATTTGGAAAAAAGCAGGTGAATTAGGCATCCCTGTACTAATTCATACGGCTGACCCAGAGCGTTTTTGGCAACCTGTCGACCGTTTTAATGAGCGTTGGCTTGAACTTAAATTGCACCCAGACAGAAAGCGAAATGCAGGCGAAAAGTCTAATGACTTTACATGGGAGCAGCTTATTGAGCAACAACATAATGTTTTTAAGAAAAATCCTAAAACCAATTTTATCGCAGCGCACATGGGCTGGTATCCGAATAACTTACCCAAATTGGATAGCTTGATGGACGAAATGCCCAATATGTATGTCGAAATTGGAGCGGTGATAGCGGAGTTGGGTCGTCAGCCACATACGGCTAAAAGATTTTTTGAAAAACGTCAAGACCGAATCCTGTTTGGAAAAGACTCATGGGTACCTTCTGAGTATGCTACTTATTTTAGAGTATTAGAAACCAACGACGAGTATTTTCCTTATCACAAGAAATATCACGCATTCTGGAGAATGTATGGCTTAGGTCTTTCAGATAGTATCTTGAAAAAAGTTTATTATAAAAATGCCTTAAGACTTATTCCAGGATTAGATAAAAGTCAGTTTCCTGAATAGGATGAATCGTTATCTGTTATTGGTATATCTGTCTTGCTAGTGCTGGCTTCCAAGCCAGTACTAGCAAATGCTAAGGCTTCCAAGCCGTAACTTCCAATGGCAATATCCCTTAGGCAAGCGACAAGATACTTTTTTGATTTTGTAACAGATATACCATTAACTGATAACATCTTTAACATTACACCATGAGATTTTTGCTTGTATTATTATTGAGTTTAATAAGTTGGAGTGTTTTGAGCCAAAATACTCGTCTGGGGCGTATTCGGAAAGCAGTGGATAGTACGGGTAAATACACACCAATCAAATATTTGGCAATAGAGTATGCTAAAGGCTATGCTCGAAAGCTAAGATTCTTTGAGGAAAGCGATATATCGTTCCAATTGAATGGAAACAAAACCCGCTATACTGGTCGTATTGAACAGATTGCTGATAGTACTTTTTTCTTTACAGATGAAGAAAGTCATGTTACTTCCGAAATAGCCTTGAAGAATATCGCAATGATATTTTCACCCTATCGTCATATTCCTTTTGTATCCAAAGGAGCGGGGACTATCGCAGCAGGAGGGATAATGTTTTCATTAATTGATGTCCTTAACCAAGTGCAGCGCAACCAACCCATTAAACTTAGTCCAGGGTTATTGGCGTTTAGCGGGGTATGTATTGGAATAGGTCTTATTGCCAAACCTTTATCTTATCCTCAATACAAAATCAGCCAGAAACGACGCTTGGTCGTGCGATTCATGTAACAAATTAGGAAAGATTAGGTTCATGGATTAATTTTGTTATTCTTCTGAAAAGAATCCAAACGCTGGCGTTTGCTAATGCTTTGGAAGATTCTAATTAACCAAATAAACGATGCCAAGGCTCGACTTTGACATCCACAATCCGACATTGACCTTGAAAAAGTTATTATTACACAAAGTACAACAGTCTTTCCAAACGGAAATTCCTTTACCGTCTTCAAAATCAGAATCTAACCGTGCTTTGATTATCAACGCACTTGCCAAAGGGCATGATAATTTGTCAAACTTGGCAGAGGCTCGTGATACGCAAACCATGATGCGTTTATTAGCGTCCAATGACCCTATTGCTGACGTTATTGATGCTGGTACAACCATGCGTTTTTTGACAGCCTATTATGCGGTAACTGGTCAAATCAAAACCATGACAGGTACACCTCGTATGTGCGAGCGCCCTATTGGTATTTTGGTAGATGCCTTGCGCGAGTTAGGTGCTCAAATTGACTATGTAAAAACTGAAGGCTATCCTCCATTACAATTAAATGGTTTTGATTTTAAAGGAAACAATCGTTTGGCGATACGTGGCGATGTAAGTTCACAATATATTTCGGCATTGTTGATGGTAGCGCCTTTGTTGCCAGAAGGCTTAACTTTGGAAATTACAGGAGAGTTGGGTTCAAAACCCTATATCGAAATGACCTTGAAACAAATGGAAGCATTTGGCGTACAAGCTCAGGCAGATTGGGACGCAAAAACGATCACTGTAGCACCACAAGCCTATAATCCTATCCAGTATGCCGTAGAATCAGACTGGTCTGGGGCGAGTTATTGGTTCTCGGTAGTGGCTTTGTCAGATAATGCTGATGCTTCTTTGGAATTGTTAGGATTAAAAGAAAACTCTTTACAAGGCGACTCAGTAGTTACTGACATTATGAGTCACTTGGGCGTGAAATCAGAGTACACGGGTCGTGGGTTTAAATTGACTAAAATAGAGCCTGCTACTTCATTAGAATGGGATTTTACGAACTGTCCAGATTTAGCACAAACGATTTGTGTGGTGGCTGCTGCTAAAAATATTCCATTGACCTTGACAGGAATTGAGTCTTTGAAAGTAAAAGAGACAGACCGTATCATGGCGCTTCAAAATGAGTTAATCAAGTTTGGCGCAACCTTAAAAGAAGTCGAAACCAATCATAAATACCAATTGACTCCTGCTGCGGCTGAGCGTCAAGTGGTGCCTGTATCGGTGCACACTTATGACGACCACCGCATGGCAATGGCTTTTGCTCCGTTGGCATTGGTAGAAGATGTAGTAATCGAAGAGCCAGATGTGGTAGTAAAATCATATCCAAGTTTCTGGAATCACTTATCTAAAATCGTAACGATTGAATAATTGTGAATGATGAATGAGTGAGTTGTGAATGATTTTTCAATAAAAAAGAGTCCGTGGAACTAGGGTTTTACGGACTCTTTTTTTGTATTGTGAATATGTGATTCTACTTAGTGGGTGAATTTATTCGCCCGTAACAAAAAGGTTTTAATTGATCTAAAAGGTTGACACTACGATAGAAAATACCAATAAATCAGACTTCTTATGAGCAAAATAAAAACTTTTGTATAGTCCTGATTCATATCTCTACAATTTATACTAACCCTTCCCATAACCACTCTGACTTTCAAATAGATATAAGGAAGTTTAGAGTATTGCTCTAAAAAATTTCTTTGGTCTAATGAGAATCAAATAGCAAGTTTTCATGTATATTTAAAATTAAGTAATTGATAATCAATGTATTAATTTTGTGTTTTGTTTGACTGTTTTATAAAAAGCTCAAACAAAATCGACCTTTTTTAGACATTCATTCTTTATTCTTTACTAAAAATATCGATAGACCTTAAACAAAACTTGTATGTTTGATTTGTCCTCAGACAGTAGTTCGGATGCTTTTATGAACATCCGATTAATTCATCCACTACTGATTGGCAATGAATTTATGACACCACCTATTGCCTTGTCCGAAGAGGCACAAAATGATTATGAACTAATTTGCCGTTATGCCATCAAACAAGGTTGGATTCGCTGGGCAGATTTTCGTTTACACCTTAAAAATCCTTCTCATGCCGTTGTGATTACAGACCCTCAACAAACTATTCTGTTAGCCAGTACTGGTTTTGAGCGTATGACTGGTTATACGCCTAAATTTGCCAGAGGTAAAAAGCCCAAGTTTTTACAAGGAAAAGATACCGAAGCTGAAGTGCGAACTTTGATACGTGAGCATATCCAAAAGCGAATTCCTGTAGAAGGTGTTTTGACGAATTATCGACCTGATGGAGAGCCTTATTTGTGTAAAGTGCAGATTATTCCAATGTTCAATAAATCGTATGAGCTAGTCAATTTTATTGCCTTAGAAAACGAGGTATTTCCCCAGATTCAGCCATAACCAATAAAGCCCAATAGAACATTTTACCGAATTTTGTAGTTTTGGTTAAAACATCATTAACCAAGCTTATGGCGTATGTCCATAGGTAAAGACTAAAAATCAGCATTAAAATCATTTTCCAATGAAAAAAAGCATTATTCTCTCCGCTTTGTTTGGGCTATTAGTAAACACTTCCTTGTTGGCCAACACAGCTCCTAAGAAATCTCCTAAAGCACAGAAATCTATTAAGTTAAAAGCTGATGTTGATAACGGTGGTTTGACACTCCCAAAAGGTATTGGCGCCCTAGTAGTAGCCGATGGTTTGGGTAAAGCTCGTCACTTGGCTGTAGCTCCTAATGGCGACGTATATGTTCGTTTGAACAAATTGGTAAACGGCAAAGGTACTGTTGTATTGAAAGATACTGATGGTGATGGGAAAGCAGACCAAAATACATCTTTTGGTAATTTTTTGGGTACTGGTATCGTCATTGGTAACGGCTATTTATATGCTTCGTCTGATACATCGGTAGTGCGCTATCCAATGAAAGACGGAAAGTTCGATGAGGCTGCTGGAGAAACAATCGTAACTGGGTTGGAACACTACAGCGAACACGGTTCAAAGTCTATCGAGTTGGATGACAAAGGACATTTGTATGTAACTTTTGGTGCACCATCAAACGCTTGTCAGGAGAAAAACCGCCAAAAAGGTTCTAAAGGAATGGATCCTTGTCCTATTTTGGAATGGCATGGTGGTATTTGGCAATTTGATGCCAACAAGAAAAACCAAAAACAAGCTGATGGCGTGCGTTATGCAACGGGTTTACGTAACGTAGTAGGCTTGGATTGGAACAAACAACAAGGTGAATTGTATGCAATGCAACACGGTCGTGACCAGTTGAATACCATGTTCTCGACTTTGTATAATGCCGAACAAAATGCAGAATTACCTTCTGAAGAGTTTTGTTTAGTGAAAAAAGGCTCTGATTTCGGTTGGCCATATTGTTACCATGATCGTTTCCAAAACAAAAAAATGTTAGCGCCAGAATATGGTGGTGATGGTAAAATTCAAGAACGTTGCGAAGGCAAAGACCAGCCTATTATGGCTTTTCCTGCTCACTGGGCACCAAACGCCTTGTTGTTTTATACAGGAAATCTATTGCCAGCTAAATATAAAAATGGCGCATTTATTTGTTTTCATGGCTCGTGGAACCGCGCTCCATTAAAACAAGGAGGCTATTTTGTGGCCTTTGTTCCTTTTGGTAAAAATGGAAAACCATCAGGAGAATATGAAGTATTTGCAGAAGGTTTTGCTGGTGGTAGCGAAATCAAAAATCCTAACGAAGCAAAGGCGCGCCCGATGGGCTTGGCACAAGGTCCTGATGGTTCATTGTATATCAGTGATTCGGTGAAAGGAAAAGTTTGGAGAGTTATCAAAAACTAAACATCATCTCATGTTCAAATATATTGTTACTGGTCTGTTGTTGGTAGGAATGTTAGGTTCGGCAGTTTCAGCAAGATACGGTCAAAAAAATACAATACATAAAGCCATACAGGCAGACTCAGGTCAGCTAGTTTATGAAAACTATTGTCTGGCTTGTCACCAAGAAGATGGGAGTGGAGTACCCAATCTGAATCCTCCACTGATTCAAAATGAATGGGTTTTGGGTGATTCAGTACGACTGATTAAAGTTGTTCTAAATGGCTTGAAAGGCGTAGAAGTTGCAGGAGAAAGTTATTCAAATGAAATGCCTTCTCATGATTTTTTAAGTGATAAAGACATTGCTAATGTGCTTACGTACATTCGTAAAAGTTTTGGTAATAAAGCAAGCGTTATTACTCCTGCCATGGTAAAAATGCAAAGAGCTAAGAAATAATATTTTTAGTAAAATGCTTGATTTTCAGTAAAATAGCTTTTCTGTTAAGGCTTTAATTCTTTAGTTATAAACTTTTTTAGAGTTTAGACACTTTTGAATTAAAGCCTTTTTTTGCAACTAAATATTGAAATTTTATAATTTTATGTAAGAATATTATTAAAATAGTGCTAAATTTGAAATAATATTTGCTATCCCGCCATTTGTAGCAGATGCCTATCTTTATTGAACCCAAACTTTATTTCCTAAACAACCTCTATGAAACAGTTTTCCTTAGCTTTTGCTATGATGGGTCTCCTTGTCATGGGATTTTCCTTTTGTGCACAGTCTCAAATCAAAGCTCGTTCGAGTCGCGATGTTCTATTTGATGTAAAAGTAAATGATGATAGTCGAGCCGTACTCAGCTGGGTAAGTACAGAGGGGCATCGTCCTGCAAGATTCATTGTACAACGAAGTAAAGACAACGACACTTTCTTCGACATTCGTGAAATTCCAGTAAAAGAAAACATGGCCGATGAAAGGTTACAGTTTACGTTTACTGACTCCAAAATCCTTCGTTATTCAGAATATTATCGTATTGTAGAATATGAGCAAGACGGGCAGTTTAATGTTTATACCTCGATTGCAGCCAAAATTACATCGCCTGTTATTGTTGCTAGACAAAATGATCGCAATGTGATTACAGTTACCGTAGAAAGTAATACCAACGTTACGGCATTAGTAGGTACAGAGTCTGGTTTGGGCGTTCCTTGTGAACAAGAAGCTAGTTCTGATGCTAATAGTGTTGTGTTGAAATCGCTATACCCTTTAAATTCTGGAAGTTATATCGTCAAACTCCGTTCTCCTGGTGGCGAAAGACAGTTTAAGTTTACCGTGAAAAGTGATGAACGTATGATTTCGGATTAGGTTTTTTTAAGTGAACAGGGGCAAAGGCACAGAGGCACAAAGTGTTTTTAGGGGATAGGGGTGAGGGTATAGTTTTTTTGAAAAAAGTGAGAAAAAGTAGGTTAGAAGTGAGTAGATGGCGTGTAGGATTTTATTTACCCTAATCCCTAATCCCTAATCCCTAATCCCTAATCCCTAATCCCTAATCCCTAATCCCTAATCCCTAATCCCTAATCCCTAATCCCTAATCCCTAATCCCTAATCCCTAATCCCTAATCCCTAACCCCTAACCCCTATTTCAGTAACTCGTCCAGACTGGCATTTTTGTTATTCATAAAAATGTCGTTATGATAGAAATCGAGCTTTTTCATGAGATAGGAGAGTGTCGTAATTTCTGATGGCACTAAATTTCCTACTACGATTCGAGAGACTTTACTCATTTCTGGAAGCACTTTCATTACCTCCATTTTACCCTTGTCTGTTATACTTACCCTCACACTTCTTTTGTCTGTCAAATCAGAAAATTCATGAATCAACCCTTGTCCAACCAAGCGCTTGATTACTTCCACTCCAGACGTTTTTTCCATGACCTGTTTCGAAATCAATTCGGTTTTGGTCAGGCTTTCAAAAGTGATAAGAGTAATCAAAAAGGCAAATTCGTCAGCAGTTTGAATGATGCTGTCTTGTAAGGCTTTCTTGATATATCCTTTGGCATAACGAAACAACAATGTTACCAAGATCGCCACATCGCTGTTACTCTCTTGTCGTACAGTATCTAAATGTTGCGCTTGGTCGCCGCCCACTTTACGCATCTCAATATCTTTACTTGGACGTTGTGTGTTGAGATACCCCAAGAAATCATCCATGGTATAATCATCCCCACCTTTATATTCTGAATGAAATTTGTCGAGATGTTCTATTACTTCAATTAAAACTTGCTTATTCATGGGTCTCAAAACCGTTATGAAGTGATACGTAATAATGCAAACTGGCATTATTGAGCTTTAGGCAATAAGCTGTAAGCAATGAGCTAGTAATTTCGTATGAAATATTTTGATTCTTTTTGCTTATAGCATAAAGCCTAGAGCTTAAAACGGATAATTTTTTTTCTCAAAGGTACGTAATTATTACTTATTCAACAGGGCAGTGCCTTTGCCCAAAAGCTGTCCAGATTCATTGTAGCAATAAGCCTCAAGAAATTTCTGGTGGGTGTTTGGGGTAGATAACCAATCTATCTCAATAATGAAATCATGGATAGACTGCTTATTTATAATCAAATTAATACAGTGAAAATTAGTGAGCTGGAAATGGTCGCCATATTCTACAAATCGTTTGTATAGCTCAAGGGATTGAAGCAGTAAAGCGTCAATCGAAAAGCTTTTATCATCATTTGGAAAAATATTCTTTTTGGAAAATGATAAACTAAAATTGTCAGCATCAAAATTCCAGGTTTTTAACTCGAAACCAAAAGACTCAATCGATGAATGAGTTATTAGAATGCTGTGCTTGATGGTATCAGGTTTGAGAGTCATGTGATTTATTTTTTGAATTTTTCGAGAAGGTTACCACTAATATATAGCCTATCCATAAAGGTCTTATTGAGTTGCTCTTTGAGTTGTAACTGTTGCACAAGGGCTTTTTGTAAAGCGCTTTCTTGCGTATTTAACTCTGAGGCTTCAAGCTGTCCTGTTTGAAGTCGAGCTTGATAAATATCTAGGTTTTCTTTTAAAAGGGCGATGTTTTTTTCGGCAAAAACAATCTCTTTCTGTAGCCTTTCGATGGTATTGGTGTTTTGTAAAATATCCTTATTTTTTTGAGACTTAAATTCTTCCTTCTGGTTTTCGACTACTGTAAGTTGTTTTTGGAGTTGTTTGCTCAAATTAATGGATTTGTCAGGTGCAAAAATGGGCAGTTTTACCGCTAATCCTACGTAGCTATTGCCAAACCATGAATTAGCCATAAAGGGATTGATGCTTTGTGTGTATTGGTTGGCGCCAATAAATCCTTGAACTCCCAATGTTGGTCGATATTGGGTTTGTTCAGTTTGAATCTGCTGATTGAGCAGTTGTTCTTTTGTTAAGAATTTCTGAAAATCAATACTTGATTCAAATGCGGCATTATTGGGCGTATTGTCCATAATATCGTTGATAGGAGTATATGAATCAGATAATAGCTTTTCGAGACTGATATTGGTAAGATAGTTCAAGTAAATTTTTTCATTAATCAAGTTTGAAAAAGCCTTCTGAAATGCCGAAAGGTTATTGTTATGATTGATTTTGGCTGTATTCAACTCGGTTTTTAATACTTTTCCTTCTTTAAACTTTGCCTCTAACATAGACATAGAGATATAACTACGAACAGAATCAGAGGCGGACTCTTGACTTTGAAGCTGATAAAGAAGTATTTGGCTATAGGATTTGATTATTTCAAAGACAAAATCTTCTTCTGCTTTTTTGAGATCCCAATTTGCCAAAGACTCATTGATTTTACTTTCCTTAATCTTACTTTTTAGTGACAAATCAATCAAGGGCTGATACACAGTAACGCCTGCATTTTGTTGCCATTTGGTACCAAAACGAATAGCCTGTGTTTCCGAAGTTGGCGTACCGCTAAATAACCCCGTTGGGACTATCTGTGTGGAGATAATCGGGTTGTAGCGGTATTCATACGCTAAGGCAATTTGAGGCAAAAATTTAGATTGAGCATCCAAACTTTTTAGCGCAGCCACAGCAAGATCTGCTTGGGCTGTTTTGATATTAGGTTTATGTTTTAAACCATTTTCGATACATTCATTGAGTGTAATTTGAGCATACATTGAATGTCCCAAAAGCAGATGAATGATGATTAGTATTGATTTCATAAAATATCAAGATATGTCGAATGATGAATTGTGAAAGATGAGTTGTGAATTAGTGCTGTACGAAGGAATATGAAAACTGTCTATTTTGGATATTGGATGTGGGATTTCGGAAGTGTAAGAAAATAGAGGTGTTTTACTTTATTTCCGAAATCAAAAATCCCAAATCCGCAATAGTTGAAAATCCTTCATACACTAATAATTGTGAATGATGAGTTGTGAATTAGCGCTGTAATGAGGAATATGAAAACTGTTTATTTCAGATATCGGATGTTGGATTTCGGAAGTGTAAAAAAATAGAGGTGTTTTACTTTATTTCCGAAATCCCAAATCCGCAATTATTAGAAATCCTTCGTACAACCCTAATTCACCATTCACAATTGAAAACTCACCGCTATCCTCTAAATACCGAGGCTGGCTCGACTCCATTGATTTTTTTGATGGCAAACAAAGAACCACCCATTGAGATAAATAGGGTAATGATAAACAAGCCCAATATCTCCAATGTCGAATAGTTAATCGCTAACCCAGCATTTTCTACCCCTTTTTTGAAACCAAGTAAAAGTGCA
The DNA here is from genome assembly GCF_030056655.1 of Flectobacillus rivi. NCBI lineage: Bacteria > Pseudomonadati > Bacteroidota > Cytophagia > Cytophagales > Flectobacillaceae > Flectobacillus > Flectobacillus rivi. Next base: position 53,295 of record NZ_JASHIE010000021.1, on the reverse strand, counting down.
AAGGCTATTACAAAACCAATGATGGCAAAAAAGAAGGATTGGAGTAAAATCAAATTTCGCACATAACTGTTGGTTGCACCAATGGCTTTGAGAGTTCCATAATCCTTGATACGGTCGAGTGCCGCCGAATACAGTGTGAGCCCAATTATAAAGAAGCCGCTGATGATAGCAAAAACAACCAACGACCCAATACTTGTACCAATATTGGATGAGATGGTGATAAAGCTAATCGTGGAAGCCTGAAGCTCGTTGGCATCCCAAGCACGAATACCGTAAAACTTGGTATTAATGCTTTTGATGACCGACGCTACATCGTAGCCTGGTTTTACTTTAATAGCGACGAGGCTGACTTTATTTTCAGGAAATCCACCATAGTAGCGTGCTTTGCTGAGTGTAGTGTAAAAGAACGCTCCTGCAAAGCCTCTGGCATTTTTGGTTTGCAGGCTAATTTGGGCTTCCTTTCCATTAATTTCGACTCTTGTACCTACTTCTAGTTCTGCGTCAAAGGTTTTTTGGTCAAAGAATTCTGCCGACACAGCTTGGTCTTGGGCAAGGTCATTAATTTTTCCTTTAAAAACCTTTACAGGATTTGGGCCTGCCACAAAAACAGGTGCTTCACTTCCAATTAATAAAACAGAGGCTGTTTTTCCGTTTTTGAATTTTACTAGACCATTTGATACTACTACTGGGTAAGTATTGGCTACCCCATCAACACTTCTAATTTCTCGAACGTACCGTTCGTCTAGCTTGCCAAGTTCATTGGCATTGCGGGTAATATTATCGATGACCCAAATTTGGGCAATATCCTTACGGGAGTTTTCTACGAGTCCTCCCATTAGCCCTGTCAAGAAGCCAAGGATACCAATTTGTTGACCAATCAGGAAAATACTAATCACAATACCCACGATTACGCCAATACTTTTGGCGGTGTCGTATTTGATAAATTTAAAGGCCGTTTGTATCATAGCTTGATGTTACATTCAATTTTGGCATTGATTACTAAGTTTTTATCATCAACTACGGAAATGCGTATTTCACGAACTCTTCGATCTTCTTGGTCATCTGCTTTTTCAGAAAAGAGCGATTTCTTTTTCAAGTAAGGAGCCATCGACGAAATTTGTCCTTTTGCAATAACATTGCTACTACCAATATTGACGATTTCGACAGCGTCACCAATTTTGATACTGCTACTAAACATTTCATCTACCTCGGCTCTGATGATAAGCTTTCCTTGAGGAGCCACCTCTGCATAACTGGCAAATTGACTAACAGATTCGCCTTGATTGACGGTTCGGTCAAGGATTATACCCGAAAAAGGAGCTCTGAATATCTTTTTGTTAGCCTCACGATAAAGGGTTTGTAATTGTGTTTGAAGTTCATTCAACTCACTATTTGCCAATTGTACTTGCGTTTTGGCAGCGCTGAGATTGGCTTCCAAAACCTCTAGGTCTGTTGTTAAATTATCGTAAACTTGTTGGGTTTCGGCACCCTTAGCAATCAGCTGTCTTGCTCTTTCCAAAAGTAGTTTTTTGTTTTTTAGATTGGCCGTAACCTCTGCTACTTTCGATTGTGAAATGTCTATTTGGGTACGTTGAGTCGCTATTTTGACTTTCAATTCACTGATTTTATTTTGTTCGGTATCGTCATCGAGTTGTAAAATAACTTCATTGAGTTGTATCTTGTCACCATCATCTTTCATGACTTTTTTGACAATACCTCCCACAGGTGCCGATAGCTTAATAATACCTTCTTGTGGTTCTACTCTTCCGATGGCTACTACCAATTTTGTAGGAGCTTTAGGATTGGATTGTTTTTGATTAGATGATTCTTTTGACTGGTCTTTATTACAGCTCATCAGTAGAGCTACTGATAGGCACAATAGTATGTAATGCTTCATTTGGAAAGTTATTTTGAATGAAAGTACAAAAGCATATTTCTATAAAATCAAACTCTTTTTGTTATACGTAACAAACCTTAGTTGTCAGTTAAAGAAGCATATCTTCCTCTTCCTGATGGTCGGAAATCATGCCGTTATTGACGTAAATAATTCTATCTGCGAACTTTTTTAATCGTAAATCGTGGGTAACAACTGCCACAGATTTCCCTGAAGTCGAGAGTGTTTTGAGCTCTTCCATGACTACAGATACGCTTTTGGTATCGAGGGCGGCTGTAGGTTCGTCACATAGCATCAAGGGAGGGTTGGTTACTAGCGCACGAGCAATGGCAACTCTTTGTTGTTGTCCACCACTCAGCATCTTCGGAAGGTTATACATACGGTCTTCCATACTGACCTTGCGTAAGGCCTCTGTAGCGCGCTGACGTGCTTCTTTTCTAGAAATGCCTAATAATAATAGTGGTTGCATGACATTTTCGAGGGCATTGAGTGGTGCCAATAAATTGAAGCTCTGGAAAACGAATCCAATATTTTGAAGGCGAACCTTAGCAAGTTGATTCTGATTAAGCCCATTGATTACTTGGTCGCAAATAGTAACCTCGCCCGTACTCGGGAAAATCACACAGCCTAGGAGTGATAGCAATGTAGTTTTTCCAGAACCCGAAGGGCCTATAATGAGTGTTAACTCATTTTTTCGGAATTCACAGCTAGAAGGTTGTAGGGCAGTAATTACTGTATCGCCAGTTTTGTACTGCTTTGAGGCATTAGATACACTTGCTACAATTTCCATAAATAGTACGATAACATTTTACTTTGTCAAAAGTAATACAATTATTAGTATTTTATATGTGTTTTCGTACTATATTTTTTGTAATAGTTCAAAAACATATATAAAACCTCTGGGACTGGTAAATTGTTTGAAGAAGTTTTAGGAAGTGTTAAAAGGTATTGAATGCAGGAATTGTATACGATTGATTTTCAGTTTTAAAACTGCTTAAAAAAGTGAGTCCAAGACTAAGTCTTGAACTAGTAGATTCTTTTCCATGAGCGATACTAAGTATGTTTTTAAATAAAAATTGCGCTATACATTTGAATCAAAATGTATAGCGCAATGAAGAAATGAAGCTTTGGCTTCTAATAAAGTAACAAAAATACAGCAATTCCTGCAAAATAACCCAATAGAGCTGGAAGACTGATTTTACGCATATACCAGATAAAATCAATTTTTTCCATACCCATAACTGCTACACCTGCCGCCGAACCTATAATTAAGATACTCCCGCCTGTACCAGCACAGTATGCCATAAATTCCCAAAGTTTACTATCAGCAGGATATTGAGCCAAATCATACATGCCCATCGACGCAGCCACTAAGGGAACGTTGTCGATCACGGCAGAAGCTAAACCAATGGTAGTGACAATAATATCTTGATTACCAATAGTTTTATCCATCCACATCGCCAAGTCTGTAAGCAAATGCGTTGATTCTAAGGCCGCAATGGCAATAAGAATCCCCAAGAAGAATAGAATACTTGAGGTATCAATTTTACTAAGTGCGTGTGCTACCGAAAACGGCTTACGTTCTTCTTCGTCTTTTCCACTATGTAAAATTTCGGAAACAACCCAAACGATTCCTAGTCCTAATAGAACTCCCATATAAGGAGGTAAATGTGTTATAGTTTTGAAAATTGGTACAAATAATAAACTTCCTAGCCCCAGAACAAGCATAATGGTTGAGTTTTGAGCCTCTACAATGAGTTGATGTGCATTTTCGGACGAATGGACATCCTCTTCGGCAGGTAAAGATTTTACTTTTCCTTTGAGTCGAGAGGTCATAAACAACAGTGGAATTAACAAAGAAATTAAGCTTGGTAAAAATAGCCCTTTCATGATTTTACTCGCTGTGATTTGTCCTCCAATCCACAACATGGTGGTAGTAACATCCCCAATCGGAGACCAAGCTCCACCTGCATTGGCGGCAATGATTACAATACCTGCAAAAAGCTTACGCGTCTCTGGTTCTTTAATGAGTTTTCGAACCACCGAAATCATGACAATAGCTGTAGTTAGGTTGTCTAAGGCAGCTGAAAGGAAAAACGTAATTAACCCTAAAATCCAAAGAAGCGTTACTTTATTTTTAGAAGTAATACGGTCGGTAATAAGTTTAAAGCCTTGGTGGGCATCAACGAGCTCCACAATGGTCATAGCACCTAATAAGAAGAAAAGGATTTCGGCAACACTTCCTAAATGGTGTGAAAGCTCGTTGACTACCTTTTCTGGTTCGTGGGCACTTCCGAGTGCATAGACCGTCCAGCAAGCCACGCCTGTAAGTAATGCTGTTGCTGTTTTATTGACTTTGATAGGATGTTCGAGAGCGATGGCTAAGTAGCCAAGAGTGAATAATATAACGATTCCTGATAGCATGGATATTTGTTACTGATAAAATAAAAAAGCTTTGAGTCGTTTGAAATGAATATTTTTCAAACGACTCAAAGCTATAAAAACTTTATTGGAGTATTGTATTTTTTAGTAAAATTAACGTATCAACGTTTTTGTAAAATAGACTCCCAAAGTGACTATTTGATTGCTAATTGTTTGGTATCTGCCTCGATTACTTGCAAGAAAAAGTCCCTAAATAGCTTATAGTCTTTGGCGTCAACTTGGTCTTTTTTGATTATTAAAACACGTTTTGCCACAACTTTGCCACTGATAGCAGTGTAGGTCATTTCATAATCAGCAAAGCTGGTACTGAGCTTTACAGGTTTAGGGATTTCAGCTAGTTTTTTGCCTACAGGTAAAGTCAAAGTGATTTCTTCACTCATCAAGGTTGCAGCATTAATTTTCCACAACTCAAAAGGAAAAACACGCGTTTCGGAAGCAATAAAATCAGAAGTGGCAATTTTCTCCGACCAAGGCAATGAGAATATCTTCATGCCAGCCACCTCGTTGATTTGATTTTTTACCGAATAAGAATATTTAGTAATGACAGAATCTTTCAAATTATCAAGGTTTTCAAATGAAAGGTTATTGACCTTTACAGGTGTTGTAAACCCTTCCGACAAAGCAGTAGTCAATTGCTTTTCACGGTCTTCCTGACTCAAATCAATGTTTGAGTGTCGAGATTCACTACTTAAACTTCCTGATTTTTTCGAAACAATTTTGATAGTCAAATCACGTTGATTAATGTCCATTGTAGTTTTGCGAACAATCGCATCAGTATATGGAACAGCCTCTTTTAATTGTTGTAATGTTGTACTAACTGGCGTATCCTTGCGTGGAATAGGTAAGATATTGGCGCCTCTAAGCATATATGAACCTGCTGCAAAAGGGTTTTTGTTATCGGTAAGTTCAATGTAATATTTTTTGCCTCCATCTTCCAAACTTGCAATACAGTGATTGAACTGAATGTTTGGCAAAAGCATTCCATACAAACCATTGTCACGTGTCGAAACCAATACCAAATTTGCTTTGATGCCTACTTCATTACAAAGTGCTACAAATAGAGTGGACACATCTTTACAATCGCCCAGTTTGTTATTGAGGGTTTGAGAGGCCTTTTGTGGTACCAATCCACTTTGCATAAAGGCTACACTGAGATAATTAACATTCTTTTCAATGTATTCATAAATCAGTTTCGCTTTTTGAATAGTCGTCAAGTTTTTAGGTTGATTTTGAAAAATCTCCTTAGCAGCATCTTGAACCTCGACATCTGAGTTGGATTTAATCGAAACCAAATCGCTGTACCAGTCGCCAATAAATTGCCAACTTGGCATAGTTGATACCTCTAACAATTGTGCCACATCGTCGAGTGGAGGCATATAATATTCAGCTTCAATGGCGGGAGTTTTTTCTTTTATCCATGAATACAGTTTAAAGTCATCTACCGTTTTGATACTTGGCTCTAAACTGAAGTTGTGGGTTTTGTACTGAAACTGGCGATCTTTGTGAATCAATAAACTATAGTTTGAGGATACAATAGGATACCCAATGTTAAAGTAAAAACGATCGCTAAAATGCCCTGCCAGCATACCAGAGGTATAATTTTCGAGCCTGTAAACGATATGGATAGCATCTCCTGCTTGAAGGCTGGCAAACACCAATTGGTTATCGTTGGTTTCGGCTTTGGTTTTTGTGCCATCGGCTTTTAGCAAGTCAGCTTTTTCGATTTCTAAAGTTTGTGTATTCGAATTATAAGGAATTTCATATTCCTTCCAAGCATCGATGCCTTCTTGGGTAAGGACTTTAATGATTGTTTCGACACGTTCTTCACTGGCTCCTTGAGGATACACAATACGTTGTTTATTGTCCACCAAAATCACACTATTATCGGTTGGATACTCTTTGGTAGTAGGAGATTTCTTGAAAACTTCCTCTGGATTTACTTGTGAGAAACTCGCAAATAAATCAGATTTATTCTCTAAAGTACGTAATGCTTTATGAGCCGAAAACAGGGTAGGAGAGTATTCTAAGGCTTTTTTATATGCCTGTATTGCTTCTTGGGTTTTGTTTAACTCACGGTATATTTTTCCTAAATCTTGCCAATAAGAACCCTCATAAGGTACAAACTCTAGTGCTTTTTGCTGAAGGCTCAAAGCATTTTGATAGTCTGCCAAAGAGTAATATTCATTGACAAGGTCTGTATATCTTCTAATTTCGTGAGGCGCCATTTTAATGGCAGTTTTAAATAATTCTAAGGCCGCAGCTTTGTCTCCATTTTGATAGTAAAGCTTTGCGAGCTCCCGAATACCAGTGAGATTGTAATTTTTGTCTAAATAAGCTTTGTAAGCATCAATCGCCGCTTGCGTGTTTTTGTGCACGCCAATCTGAACCAAGCAGTACATCTGAATACATTCATAGCTATTAGGATATAGCTTGTACACTTTATCTACAGCCTTCAAGAGGTTATCCATTTGGTTTTGTCGGGCGTAGATTAATAGTTCTCCCAAATCTGTTGCTTGATTTACGCCAAAGTATTTCTTAGACTCTTCAATTACCTTAGCCGCTTCCACATAATCCTGTTTACTCATAGCGGTGGTTAGCTGATAGGTTAAACTAAAATTGGAGGTCGGGTCATTGCTATTGATAAACTCTGCGTCTTTAGCAAGTTCGGTACGATTACTTTCTCGTATAGAAATTTCTGTATTGATACGACTGATGAGCGTGCTATTCGGCATAATTTCACGCGCCTTACGGATAGCTTTTTTTGCCTCGTAAGTTTTATCATTACGATTAAAAACACTCGCTAACAGCACGTAGTCTGCCACACTTTTTGCATCTTTTTTGATGAGGTCTTCAAAAAAGTTTTCAGCAAAAAATGGTAAGTTTTTCTCTTCAACTTTAGTGGTTTTATTGTAAGCCTGCGGTTGAGTAGTCGATGAAAACCCTACGATTGGAGTAGCCTTATCGTCGGTTAAACGAAGCATGAAGTTAGCGCGTCCCGAGATACTTTGTCCTATCTGAACCAAGAATCGGTTATATCCTTTGTTCAAGGTGATTTTGTAAGTATAGATATCAAGGTCACAATTTCGCTCAGTTGATTCATTAATCACTAGCTGGTCGTTTACCCAAACCTTCATAGAGCCTGAGCATCCTGCACGTAAATATACAGTCTGGTCACTTGGACTATTGACAAATGATTGTGCATACATCAAGGAGTTATCAGTATCGAACAATTGGTCAAAGTCAAACCATTTGTCGAGGCGTTCCACAGGAGGTTTAAACCAAGTTATTTTGGCCTGTACTTTATTTTTGTAAGTAGCATTTAAGTCTGGATTTTGCAAAACACCAAAATCTTTATCAAAGCCGCTACCTGAAGTATTTTCAAAAGTGCCTAATACTGCCCAATTATCAATAGCCCCGATTTTTTGATATTCGGCTTTGGCAGCCTCAATATTCATCGTTTTTTGATAATAATCTCCTAGGCTTGCGTGCGCCATAGCACGTAAGGTTCCAGGGGCTTTGTTGTCTTTGATAATACGTTGCAAAAAATCAACGTGTTTAGGTTGAATAGGTTTGGCGCTACCATATAAAACTTCCGAAGACCATAACGAATACAGGTATGGATATGGATTAGGGCTACTTTCGTAAAACTTGACCATGTAGTCAAATCCTTTGTCGCGTTGTTCATCGTACCAGTTGAGTAGCCCTAAGCCTAAATACGCATCGGCTTTAGTATTAGGATTTTGACTAGCAATTTCAAATTGTTTTTGGGCTTCGAGACGTTGGTTTTGATAGAAAGCTTGCCAAGCGGTAGTTATCTGATTGGTCGTTGATTGACCATAGCTTAACCAAGAAAAGCATAGTGTGGCAAGAAGAATAAAGGAAAACTTAGTCTTGGAGTAGAAAATGTTCATCTAAGTGTTGTTAAAAGGTTTTGTTATTAGTTGGTGGTTCTTATTTCAGAGGAGGAAAATACAGATTTTTTACAAATCTCACATCATCAGAGAGAGATAAACCTAAAATAATCATAAAGGCTTTTAAATGAACAAGAAGAGATAGGGTAGTTGTAAAACAAGTGTTTCATAAAAAAATCCCCAGTATATCTGAAATACACTGAGGATTAATAGTATTAGTAAGTTGCAAAACCTTATTTCAATTTAGCAACAGCAGTTTTAATTCTTTCGCAAGCTTCTGCTAATTGTTCGTCAGCAGCAGCAGTTGAAATACGCATACAGTTTGGAGCACCAAAGCCCGAACCAGCTACAGTAGCAACAAAAGCCTCAGCCAACAACCACATACAGAAATCATCTGAATTGTTGATCATTGTTTTGCCATCTGTTTTACCAAAGTAGTAGCTAATATCTGGGAATGCGTAGAATGCTCCGTCTGGCATGTTTACTTTGAAACCTGGGATTTCACGTAACAAGCCAACTACAAGGTGACGACGACGGTCGTAAGCTTCCTTCATTTTGTAAGCCTCATCCAAAGGACCATTGAAAGCAGCAGTAGCAGCTTTCTGAGCGATTGAACAAGTACCAGAAGTAACTTGACCTTGTAATTTCTCAAGACCTTCAGCAATCCATTTTGCAGATGCTGTAAAACCAATTCTCCAACCAGTCATCGCATGACCTTTTGCAACACCATTTACAGTGATTACACGGTCTTTGATAGCTGGAATAGAACCGATTGAGAAGTGACCACCCGCTGTAAAGTTGATATATTCATAAATCTCGTCAGCTAAAACGAAGATATTTGGATGTTTTTCAACAATAGCAGCAATAGCTCTCAATTCTTCTTCAGTATATACCGAACCAGTAGGGTTGTTTGGAGAAGCAAACATCACCAATTTCGTTTTAGGTGTGATTGCTGCTTCAAATTGCTCTGGAGTTACTTTGAAGTTATTATCAAAAGCACCTTCTACAATTACAGAAGTACCTTCAGCTAATTTTACCATTTCAGAGTATGATACCCAATAAGGAGCAAAGATGATTACTTCTTCGCCAGGGTTTACCAATACCGAAATAGCATTTGCCAATGCGTGTTTTGCTCCTGTAGAAACTACGATATTTTCTGGACCCCACTCAAGGTTGTTGTCACGTTTTAATTTATCGGCAATTGCTTTACGCAAGTCAGGATAACCAGCCACTGGTGAGTAACCGTGAAAACCAGCATCGATAGCGTCCTTAGCAGCATCACAAATGTGCTTTGGTGTTTTGAAATCTGGTTCACCTACAGATAAACTAATCACTTTGTGACCTTGAGCTGCCAATTCGCGAGCTTTTTTGGTCATTCCCAACGTAGCCGACTCTTCTAATGCGTTGATTCGACTTGATAATAATTCGACAGACATTGTTTTTGTTGTTTCGGATTATGAAAAAAACGAGGAAGATTTGAGCAAATTACAGTCACCCCCAAAATTGCACAAAGTTACTTGAAGGAGATTGCTTAAACTAACTTTTTTTTGATTAATTAATATTGGCTTTTATTTTTTGTAAACTTGATAAAAAAAGGATACTTAAATTGCTGAAATGGTAATTTTTTGGGAGTCAGGGGATAGGGTATAGGCACTAGGGGATAGGTTTTAGTTTTAGTGAACAGGCACAAAGGCACAGAGTGTTTGAGTGTTTGAGTGTTTTTTTAGGGGATAGGGGTGAGGCGCTAGGTGAATGGCTAACAATATGCAACTTTTCCGCTTAGCGGGTGAATTTATTCACCCATAACGAAAAAGTTTAAAAAGCTTCAATGGGGTGTTCAAGTTTTTCTGATTGCTCATTGACAAAGAATTCAGTATTTTGCAGGTGAAGAGTAGGCTATATTTCCGAAATCCAACATCCGATATCTGAAATCAATAACTCAATCCTTCGTACAGTACGAACTTGCAACTCACCATTTTCACCCTCTCCATTATTAGCCAAACCTATATTTGTATGAGTCATTCGCACGATTTAATTCATTGTAAAAACTGTCAAAACGAATACCACGGGCACTATTGTCCTAATTGTGGACAAAAAGCTACTACCAAAAGACTTGTTTTCAACGACATATTTTCGGAATTGCTCAATGCCTTTACCTATTTCAATAGAGGCTTGTTATATACCTTAAAAATGATGAGCACCCGTCCAGGGCATTCGGTACGTGAGTATGTGCAGGGAAAAAGAGTGAATCATTTTCATCCTGTCAATTATCTGTTATTGATAGGCGGGGTAGCAACTTGGATCTACATACATTATTGGGACGATCTTTTCAATATGGGAATTATGTTCCAGAATATGAAATCCAAAGAACAAAAAGCTGTGATGCCTTTTGTCAAAAAAGCCTTACACTTTGCTTTTGAAAACTATACCTATCAACTCATGTTTAGTATTATATTGTATGGTTTTTTCTCGATTAAAATTTTAGGAAAAGAACGATACAACTGGGTTGAAGGCATTGTTTTACATCTTTTTGTACTTTCACATTCTGAGCTGATTAAGTTACTTTTGTTTCCATTTTTGTTTTTTTTGAAAAATAGTATTGTTGGTTTTTATGTTCAATCCATGATATCTTCCCTCATAAGTATGGTATATATGATTTGGGCATATAAGCAGTTTTTCGAGGAGAAAAGCACTTGGTCAGCGATTGGAAAAACATTACTTTCTATATTCGCAGCGGCTATCGTAATTGCCGTGATTTCTGGTTTTGGAGGATTCTTTTTCTCGCTTGTAGGGGATAAAACCTCCTTAATTAATGCTGTGACAGATGGAAAATAAGTAAGAGTGCTGAGGTTTGAGTTCGATGTATTGTGCAAAACCATAGCCCACAGCCTCATAAAATATAATTGATTTTGAAAATGAAAATATTACATACAGCAGATTGGCATTTGGGTAAAAGATTGGATATGTTCTCTCGTTTGGAAGAACAACGAGAGGTACTAACCGAAATCGTTGAGATTGCCGACAAAGAGGACGTAGATGCCGTGATTGTAGCGGGTGATTTGTTCGATAACTTTAATCCTTCTTCAGAAGCCACCGAATTGTTGTATTCAACTTTACACAGATTGTCCAAAAATGGTACACGAGCCGTGATTGCCATTGCAGGAAATCATGATTCTCCTGAGCGTATCGAAGTGCCCGATGCTTTAGCCCGTGCTTGTGGAATCGTGTTTGTGGGGTATCCAAACGCGTATTTGCGTCCGTTCTCTACTGAGGGAGGCATTGAGGTATTGCATGTAGATAATGGATATATTGAGTTGGCATTACCCAAGCAGCAAACGCCTCTACGTTTGATTTTGACACCATACGCCAACGAGGTGCGCTTGAAAACCTATTTGGGAGTGGAGGATACAGAAGATAGCCTCCGCCAGCATTTGGCACAGCATTGGAAGCAGTTGGCAGACCAATATTTCGACGAAAAAGGGGTTAACTTCTTGGTGACACACCTCTTTATGATGAAAAATGGAGGAGAACAGCCAGAGGAACCAGATGATGAGAAACCGATTCTCCATGTAGGAGGAGCATCAGCTATTTTCTCTGAAAATATTCCTCCTCAGACTCAATATGTAGCTTTAGGACATTTACACAGATTCCAAACGATTGATATAGAGCCTTGTCCGATTATTTATTCGAGTAGCCCTTTGGCGTATAGTTTTTCGGAAGCTAATCAGACGAAGTATGTTGTTGTCGTAGAAGCAGAAGCTGGTCAGCCTGTGAGTCTTACGCCAGTGGCATTGACTAAGGGTAAAAAACTGTTGCGAAACAAATTTACCGAAATAGAGGAGGCTATGACTTGGTTGGAAGACAACCAAGATGCTATTGTTCAGATTACGATGGTAACAGAAAGTTACTTAGAATCGGCAGATAAGAAAAGGCTAATGGAGGCGCATCCGATGATGATGCCTATTATTCCTGAAGTGAAAAATCTGCAAAAGGGAAATGATGGGACTTCCAAAATTGTGAGTATTGATAACAAAAGCATGGAAGAGCTTTTTGTAGAATATTTTAAAAATAGCAAAGAAGGAAAAGGTCAAGCCCCAAGCGAATCATTGATGGAGCTTTTTAAAGAAATACAATCAGTAGAGATTTTTGAATAAATTTTGTCGAGTAGGCAACGGTTTTTGTCGACCAGCAGTCATGTACTTATGAAACGTTTCAACTATATTTTTTAATCTCATAAAAGTTAAACCAATAAGTACACATGAAAAAACAATTGTTATTATTGTTGATGGCTGTCGTTGGCCTTTATATGGTGGCTTGTCAATCACAAGATGCTACGCCTTCAAGTGATGGTGATTTAGAGGCAATCCAAGTGTCAGCTGCACGTACTGCTGCTGATTCGACTACAAAAACTAAATGTAAAGGCAAACTAACTCCTATTGATTCTACCGCTTTACCTAGCAAAGTTATTTCTTATATTAGTACAAATTATGCTGGTGCTCAGGTGAAATTTGCAGCGAAAGACTCATTAGGGCAATATGTTGTTGGTGTGTTTGTAAATAAAACTCATACAGGTTTATTGTTTGACGCAAGCGGTAACTTTATTCAAGTTATAGAAAGATATGGAAATAAAGCAAAACTGACAGACGTAGATATTTCGACATTGTCAGCTTCTGTAACTAGTTATGTGACTAAAAACTACGCAGGTTATACCATCAAAAAAGCAGGTACAAACGCAGATGGTAACTTGTTTGTAGGTATTGCAAACGATACAACCAGAGTTGTTTTGATATTTGATTCAGCTGGTAACTTTGTTAAAGTAGCCGATATTCCTCCAATGAATGGTGGTCGTGGCAAAGGAAAAGGCAGAGGACATTGATCATTTGAAAATTAGGGAATTTGAAGATTTGAAAATGACCTAATGTTCAATGATTGCTTACAGCATAACGCCAACAGCTTATGGCAGATAAAATAATTTAAAAGTGTAATTTGTGTAATGTACATAACCACGCTCTCGTTGTGAGAGCGTGGTTTTTTATTGGTTAAAGTACAATATTTTACTTTCAGAATACTAACTTCGTTTTATCAAAGTATTTTATTTCAAACCTTCAGCTATCCCGTGAAAAAACTATTTCTACTCGTCGGACTTACCATGATGACCATGGTCAATGTCCTAGCCCAAACAGCATCTAAAGAATTTTACATGATTGTGGGCACATACACTGCCAAAACTAGTAAAGGCATTTATGTGTATCGTTTTAACCCAGCGACAGGAAAACTGCAATATGCTAGTTCGGTTAGTGGTGTCAAAAATCCTTCCTTTGTAGCAGTTTCACCAACCCAAGAAATGGTGTATTCGGTAGGAGAAACCGATGGCGATGGCACGGTAAATTCTTTCAGATTTGACAGAAAACAAGGGGTATTATCGTATCTCAATTCACAATCAGCGGGAGGGCCAGGTTCTTGCCATGTAACTACCGACCGTACAGGCAAATGGGTTATGGTAGGTAATTACGGAGGAGGAAGTTTGAGTATTCTCCCTGTAGAATCAGATGGAACGCTAGGGAAAGCCACACAGACTATTCAACACACAGGGAGTTCGGTAAATAAAAATCGTCAAGAAAAACCACATGTTCACTCTGTGAATGTTGCAGTAAATAATACCGATGTTTTTGTGCCAGATTTGGGTGTGGATAAAGTTTATACCTATAAGTTAGATACACAAAAAGGACTTTTAAACCCTGGTAAACCAGCCTTTACCAGCTCGACACCAGGTTCAGGACCGCGCCATTTTGTATTTTCTCCTAACAATAAATACGCTTACGTTATTGAAGAATTAACGGCAACAGTTACGGCATATCGTTATGAAAAAGGTGCCTTGAAACCCATACAGACGATTTCGACAGTACCGTCTGACTACACAGGACTCAAGTGGGATGCAGATATTCATATTTCAGCTGATGGTAAATTTTTGTATGCTTCCAATCGTGCACATGAAAGCATTACGGTATATGCCATTGATGCCAAAACAGGTAAACTCACTTGGGTAGATAATACACCAGTGGAAGGTAAAACTCCAAGAAACTTTGCCATTGATCCAACAGGTAATTATGTATTAGTTGCTAATCAGGACAGCGATAATGTTACTGTATTTAGTAGAGATAAAAAAACAGGTAAGCTCAAATACACAGGCTACTCAATAGAAGTGTCGATGCCTGTATGTTTAAAATTTGCAGATGCGTTGTAGGGGATAATATTTCCCAATACGATAAAGTAACGTAAAATTAACTGCGATTATACCGAGAGGCTTGGTGATTGATATCACTAAGCCTTTTTTGATTTTGAGTGAAGAATAAGTTTTTTATCGAGTGAAAAACTTCATTTCTTTGTAGTCTAAAATTCAACATCATATTATGAAACACCTTTACCTAATTATTTTACTACTATTTAACTATCAGTTAGTTTCCGCTCAAAAAGCTTCATCAAATTCACCTGTATGTATTGGGAGTACAGTTTCGCTGACTGCCAGTGGAGGAAGCTCTTACAGTTGGACAGGACCCAATGGCTTTTCTTCAAATCTCCAAAATCCTTCGATACCCAATGCGACTGCATTAGCCTCTGGAAGATATACTGTAATCATTGACCAAAAAAGCTTTACTCAAGAAGTAGTTGTGGGGCAACGCCCGCAGTATCCAAGATACATGTTTCAAGAAATTACAGGCGCAAAATTGTCGTTAATCTCTGTTCCAGGGTTAGAATCCGACTATATAACCTATGCTTGGACAGGCCCCAATGGATTTAGTAGCAATGACAAGATTCCTGTATTTAAGGGCTTCAATGAGAAGGTACAAGGACTATATAAAGTGAAAATAACAGATGATTACGGTTGTATTCAAAAGGACTCGATTAATATCAAACTCACAAATGCAGATTGTCCTTATTCATTAACAGCATTTCTTCAGTCAAGTCAGACTGGTACAAGTAAGGAAATTTATATAGCATCATCATCTCCTCGTGATTACACTTTCTGTAAAAATACATTTGATAAATTAACCATCGATACCACCTACTGGGGAAGTGATGTGAAGGTTACTTGGTTTAAAAATCAACAGCAAGTTTCAATAGGGTCACCAACAATTGGTATAGATACTGATGGAACTTATAGCGCCATTGTGACCAAAGGTGCATGTAGGTATGTTTCTTCTCCCATTAATATCAAGCTAACAGCCAATACATCAGTTTTAATAACGACCAGTGTCAATAGCAATATTATTTGTGATAAAAATGGCTCAATAACTTTGAATGGTAGTGCTGATGGGCAAACTGTAGACCAAAACTATGTGAATTGGCAATGGTTAAGAAATGATAAACCTATCGACAACACATCTCGATCAAGTATTACGGTATCAGATGAGGGTACGTACAAATTAGTAGTACGTGATGCGTTTTGCTCAGGTATATCGGAAGGTTTTGTCGTAAAAAAGACTAATAAGATAGAGGCTAATCTATCTGTTAGAACTAGCCTTCTTAATAAATATGACACCAGAGAGTTTTTGGTTTGTAACGACTGGTCAGATTACACTTATTTGTGGGTTGAAGGAGCAGGAGCAAAGCAGTTATTTCTAGACGGAAAACTCATTGGAAGTTATTCTGAATGGGAGACCCTCGTTTCAACTGATGATAAATTTGGAACTTTTGTGCTGAAGGTACAGAATGGTGCCTGTGAGGCTTACGACACATTAACGATTACGAAAGGAAGTAAAGCAACTGCAGTACCCATTAGAAATAGCATAATGAACTTTGACATTTGCAAAAACCCTAATGAGGCTACGTCCTATCTTTATATGAAAGATTATATTGGTGGTGATTGGAGTAGTATTTGGTATAAAGATGGACAAGAGTTTAAAACTGGCTATGGGACATCCATGAGAGAACCTGGGGTATATCAGTTTATTGCTAAAAATAGCAAGACTGGTTGTGTGGCTCAAAGTCAATTATTAACTATTTCTCCAGCTAAAACACCATTTGTCTATAAAACTTTTGAAAAGAAGAATATAAAAATTTGCACAGGTAATGAATACACACTTTCAAGCCCAGAGTGTCAGAGCACTTATATTACTCAAACATGGAAAAAAGATGGTAAAACTATTTCGCCAGATACCGATAATCCTTGTAACTTAACAGTCAGTGAAGGAGGGAAGTACTGGGTAGAATGGCAGTTACAAGATTGTACTAATTACTCAGATACAGTAACAGTTGAAATTACCCCAACACTAGCACAGCCAATATTAAGTATGAGCTGTAATGGAACCTCATTGCAACTAAACGCTGGTTCTAGTACTGCAAATACCTTCTTTTGGTACTCAAAGGGAGTTTATTTAGGCGCAACTACTTCGCCAAATTTACCAATAGGTCAAGGAGGTAATAATAGCTATCAAGTTGTGGCATATACACAAGGAAGCTGTCCTTCCATTTCTTCTTTTTTGAATGTCAAGAATATACTTGCAGTCGAAAAAAGTATGATAACGGCCTGTTCTGGCACACCGTTCACTTTGTCAGCACAAACCAATTTAAAAAATATTCAGTGGAGTGGACCAAATAGTTTTACTTCTTCAAATGCACAACTACAAATATCTAATCCTTCACTTGCCAACAGTGGTGTTTACACAGTGAAAGCATGGGATACCCATATTGCTTGTGCTCTTACAGCAGATGTTTCAGTGTATGTATCAGCCGTTCCTACAATGACTTATGTTTCGACTCTAGAGGCTTGTGAAGGATTTACTTTTAAGTTTCCTAATCCTTTGTCTTTACCCGAAAATAAGAATGTATCTTTTCCTGCTGAAACCTACGAGTTATACGGGCCAAATATCAATCAGAAGGGTACATTAAATACCTTTGATGTTACAATTCCTGTTTATAACAAGACCTATGAAGGGACTTACACGCTGGTAGGTTACTCCCCTTATTCGTCGTGTCCTGTGAAAGTTACTACTCAATTAAAAACTGTATCTACTTGTAAAGACCTCCAGATAGACCAACAAACCCTCAACTCCCTTAAGCCACCTTGTCCTAATGGAACATTTGATTTACCTTTCACTTTGATAGGAGATTTTCCTTCTAATCAACCGATTGTGGCTAAAATGGAGAAAAATGGTACCATTATCACTGTAGGTACTGGAACAAGTAGTCCCATTAAAATTACGATTCCTCAATGGTTTGATGTAGCCAATGTGTGGGTTGAAACATCAGATGGAAGAGTTGTTTCTTCCAGAAGAACCCTTACCATCAATTCAGTAGATAAAAATAGTGTACCCCAATTATTACCATCCTTAGAGAGTGAACTGATTAGTAAAACCAATTTTTCAGGATGTGACTCGCTGGTATTGAAGATTACTAATATATCTGCTTTAGCGCTGGACAAATCAAATACTCAATGGTTTTATAATCAAACTTTGACCACGACAAAGGATTTAAACTATACTGTCAAACAGAATAAAGGAGGGCAATATGCTGTTCAAGTAGCATTTGCTTCGGGCTGTTCGTTAAAAAGTGAGGAGGTAAATGTTAGCTTTCAATATATTTATCCACCCATTAATGTTTACACTTATAATAACGATAACTATTTGTATTGTGGCAGAGAGAGGATGACTATTAGAGCCAGCTCATATAATAATGCAAGCTATTCTTGGAGTCGGAATGATACGCTTATTGCCACAACAAAATCGCCAACTTTAGAAATTAACAAGGAAGGTGTGTATAAGGTATCGATGTCTCTGGGTGCCTGTCGTTCAAATTCTGAAACCTTGCAAATTAATACCCGGAAAGATAAACTAATACCTGTTTCTATTTATTTGGGAGATATGGCAGTAGCACAACCTCTTGCTTGTAATTCCTCCAATTATGTTCTCTATTCGAGTATAATAGAACCCAAAAGTATCGTGTTTTCTTGGTTAAAGAATGATGTTAAAATTCCTAATGTAAACACTGAGAATTTGCCAGTAACTGAGTCGGGGAGATATAGGCTTCAAGTAAGCTCAGGAGATTGTTTTGGGTTATCAAATGAGGTCGTGATTAATAATCCATTAGTACCACCCACTATTGAATTTTCTATTACTACGTTAGCTGATGATCTAAACCGTTACAATAGTATTCAGCCAGATACCATCAGTATTTGTAGTGGAAGTGGTATAAACCTAAGTTTTTCGATGTTTAATAATCTTACTTCGGCGCAAGAGAAAAACTTGGTAAGTGGTACCCAAACATGGTATAAAGACAATCAAGTTATTTATGTCCATAAATATGAAAATAATACCAATACCACCTCGTCTTTTTCAACTAATACTTTTTCCACTTACTCCTATGATTGGGGTCAGGCAGGGCTTCAAGAAGTTGGTACCTATAAAGTGGTGGTGAGTACAAAATTTAAAGATGGTTCAAGTTGTGATTTTTCTTCAAAAAACCTTACGCTAGTCTGGGCAAAAGATACCGTTGGTCTTCGATTTATTCATTCAGGCTTAAGTACCGCTTTGTATCCTAACGTAAGAGAATTGAGAGGATGTTCTAATGAGATAAGACCATTTGAGGAATATATAAAATCAACGACGGGAAGGGTTAATGTAGCGAAATACACGATCCAGAAAAATAATGTAACAGTCAAAACAACCACATCCTTAGATACACTAAATAAGTTTACGATTTCAGAAAAGGCGACCTATCGCTTGATTGTAAATTATGTAACAGGTTGTGTTGCTAAAACACAACCAATCAATTATTATCCTAATTCAATCAAGGTTGAGCTAAGATCTGATTTCCCTTTTTATATTACGAATGACTCTCTGAAAATTTGTAACACAATAGATGATGGTATTGAATCATCGATATATGTTGCTGCTTCAGACCAGTTTTCAAAAAACTATCAGTACGTATGGTATAAGGACAATAGTCCAATCAAGAATACAGATGCGCATGTGAAACAAGTCTCTGAGGGTATTTATCAGTTGAAAGTATCTTCAGGAAATTGTACAGGCGAATCAAAAAAAATAGTTGTATACAAACCTAAGTTATCCTTGCCCATTACTCCTGCTGATTCTGCGTATTTCTGTGAAGGTAAAACGGTAGAATTGAAATTGCCAGAAGCAAAAGGATTACGATATCATTGGCAAATGAATCAACAAGAAATCGAAAATGCCACGACCGCATCTTTGACAGTAAATAAATTAGGAGTTTATCGAAGCTTAGTTTACGATGAAAAATGTTGGGATATGAGCCCATCTGTTAAAATTGGGCAACTACCCAACATCCCAGCCACAGCCAGTATCTCAGGCGACCAATCGATTGATTATGGCAAGGAGGCTAAGTTGAAGGTTGATTTGGGTTCTCACGCTCCATGGACTTTTAAATTGTCGGATGGACGAGAATTTACCGCTCAGAAAACGCCATTTGAAATTGCGGTAAATCCTTTATCAACGACCTCTTATACACTTTCAGAGGTGAAAAATATCTGCGGTACAGGTACAGTAACTGGAACAGCCAAGGTAACCGTGTTGGTTTTAGGTATGGAGGAGGAAAGCGGTATTCATGTGGAAGTATATCCCGTTCCTGCCTCAGATTATTTGACATGGAAAGTTAGAACCGATAAACCTACTTCTTATGATTTACGCCTAAGCGACACTCAAGGACGAGTATTAGAGGTACAACATAATACCACTCGTTCCCAAGCGCACGAAGGTCAAATGAATATTAGTACATTACCTACAGGGGTTTATTTCTTACAACTAACCGTCGGAGATAAAACTTTTAGCCGTAAGGTGATAAAGGAGTAATGAGCGAAAAGTAGCTGTACATATAGATTATTATCCAAAAAGTTAAAACATCATGAAACACCTTTACCTTATTCTTCTATTATTATATGCTTCTTGTGGGCTCTATGGACAACAAGCGTCATCTAACTCACCTGTTTGCCTTGGGAAAACACTGACGCTTACAGCCTCTGGAGGTACAAAGTATCAATGGAGTGGTCCAAATGGGTTTAGTTCCACTCTTCAAAATCCAGTTATTGAAAAAACTACTCTCGCAAGCTCAGGAGTATATTATGTCACGATCGATGGTAAAATTACCTACCTAAATGTTATTGTCGGTCAAGAGGATTTGTCTGGTCGAACGCCAATCAGTCAGACGGTTGTTGGCGGAGGATTGTATTTTGAGACGTATTTTAATAGATACATTGATGGACTGAGTTATGAGTGGACCGGGGCGAATAATTTTACATCAAATGATGTATTTGCTGTCTTAAAAGGTATTACCAAGAAGTCTGAAGGAATGTATCGCCTTAAAATTAAAGATAAATATAATTGTATCGTTCAGGATTCAACATCTGTAAAATTTTCAAAACCCGATTGTCTTTATGAAAATATTGTAAAATTAAAATTTGGAGAAAAAGCATTCGATGATAGAGGGTATATTAATGCGGATATTAATAAATCAGGAACAACTCTTATTAATTTATGTGAAGGCGCTAAACCGCAACTTTTTGTCGATACAACCAATTTTGCTAGCTCCGATCAGGTGAGTTGGTATAAAAATGGTCAGAAAATTTCCTCTTTTGCTTCTATATATGTATCAGAAACTGCTTCCTATTATGCCATTATTAAAACAAAAGATTGTGAATACACAACAAATTCATTTGCTGTGAAAACAGTAGAGTCCTTTAATGTTTCATATAATTATGACCGTTCAAGTACTCCAATCAAATTGTGCAAAAATGATGGCGAAGTTACTCTATATTCCAGTGTTTACAATCAAGACGTTTATAATACACAAACTTGGAAAATTCAATGGTTTAAGAATGACGAGCCTCTGGTAGGTCAAAATTGGTATGATTTAACAGTAAAAGAACCTGGCGTTTATCGATATACGCTTAGTGATGGTTTGTGTTCGGGTACTTCAGCTAAGCAGGAAGTAATCTTGAGCGATAACGTTTTAAGTGATTTGTACGCTTTTGCTGGAGGTCCTAACTACTATGGCAAAGAGTTTTTGATTTGTAACAACTACCCTAGTTTTGTTGGGGTCAGTTTTTTGGCACAAGGTAATGCTAGCTTTTTTAAAGATGGGGTGTTACAGAATAAATTGGAGGTAAATGGAAATGCCCATATAATCAAATACAATGAAGTAGGGACATATACTTTAGAGGTGAAACAAGGTGGATGTATTTCAAGAGATACTCTAATCGTAAAGCAAGGAAAGCAAAGTGTGACAGCAATCAATGTTATGGATACTATCGATCCATTTGCCTGTCTTTACAAGAGGACCAATAGAACTATGTATATCAATTCGTACTTTCCTAACGAGAATGAATGGACTCTACAGTGGTATAGAAATGATACGCTTGTATGGGGAGGATATTGGGCTAAAAACCTAACCCAAAAAGGTCTTTACCGCTTCAAAGCTATGAATAATATCAATGGCTGTGTGGTTTATAGTGATACCATAACGCTGAATGATATAAAGATGGAGAGCGTAGACTCCGACTTTGAGAACAAAGGAGTGATACATTTATGCAAAGGAACAAGCTACCCGATGATAGATCCTCGATGCGCTTCAACAGATCTGAAGAAAGTATGGAAAAAAGATGGCAAAATTATAGATAACAGTAAAATAGTTGGTTGTAAACTGTTGATTAGCGAAGCTGGAAAATATTGGATTGAATATACTGATATGTTTTGCACATACGCTACAGATACACTGGTTGTTGAAATAGATAAGGCTCAAAATGTGCCAATTCAGGTGGCTTGTGTTTCACAAGGGCAATATTCGCTAGAAATTCCAATCCAGACGAACTCCAAATATTTGTGGTACAAAAATGACATCTTAATGAAGGTGGCATCCTTACCTAAAATTACACTAAATGGTGCCAATGCTGCCAAGTATCAAGTGCAGATACTAAACGATTATTGCTCTGTAATGTCAATGCCGACTGCAATTGGACTGGATGTCCCAAGCAAATTAAGTGTTTGTCACGGCAGTAGCTTGTCGATTCCTAAGATTAGTAATTTCAAGGATTTTAAATGGGTGGGGCCGAATGGATTTACAGCTACACAAAACGATATTGTAATACCTAATGTAAATGACTCCCATGCAGGAGTTTATACTGTTACAATTAATAATGGAAATACTTGTGTGGCATCAGCCACCGTAACTGTCGACGTCAATCAACCTCTGGATATGCACTATCCAACCTCTTTTACCGTTTGTGAAAATGGTGAATTTATCTTTCCAAAACCTCAATCAGCACTCAGTCAAAATTTTGAGAATGTCGAATATTACCAAGTGAAAGGTCCTAATAACCTTGATCTAAATAATCGTTATAGTTATACAAATCCTATCATCATAAACAAATTTACCGCAGCGCAACAAGGAGAGTATTTGATTACAGGTTTTTCAAACAATACAATATGTACTAGTACCTTAAAAACTACAGTAACCATTAGTCCTTCTGAATGCAGTCAGGTTGTGCTAGATCAGGATGTTCTGTCTAATTTAACGAGTTCTCCACCGTGTTATGGAACAAAGCTTACAATACCTTTCAAGGTTTTAGGTAATGTACCTGCTGGTACTACCTTCAAAGTTTTGTCCGAGGAAGGGAAGGTAATAGGTCAAGGAACAAATCCTATTGAGATAACCGTGCCGCAAATCAAAGGACAAGCTCGTATATGGATTGAATCTGAAGATGGTACTTTGAAGTCTACCCCCAAATACCTCAATGTAAGGTATGGTCCTGGAGAATATAATACTTACCCAGTTATTAATCTACTAAGCGATGGAGAAGAGGTTACTCACAATAATTACATTGGTTGTGACACATTGCATCTAAGAGCCGCTTACACACAGACTAATCTGGTACAGTGGTACTTGAATGATACTTTGATTACGGGAGCCACTTCACTTAATTATGAAGTTACCAAAGCTGGTATTTATAAAGTAGTAGAAAAAATGCCATCTGGATGCATGTGGGAGTCAGAATCGGTATCGGTTAAGTTAAAAACATTATCTAAACCCTATATTGAAGGTTCCCAAATTATCTCTTGTGATTATACTACTCTCAATGTTAGACGTAATCCTGTACCAGCTTTTGTTGCCCGATATGAGTGGATAAAGATAGGCGGTTCTATTTCAGAAAATGGTGGGTCTGAGCTTAAAGCTAAAGAAAGTGGTTTATATCAAGTGAAAATGAAGTTGAATTCATGTGAGTCCATATCTGATACTTTTGAAGTGAAAGAGAATACAACCAAGGCACTTTCCATAATAACATCATTAAATCAGAATGAAGTAAGTGCTTTTTATAACTGTAATAAGCCTGAGTATATACTTCAAGTAAACAACCCAAATGCATTATACGCATATCAATGGTATAAAAATGATCAGATTATACCGAATGCAACAGCTTCCTCATTAGTATTAAGCGAAACAGGAAATTACCAAGTACGTGTAAAATTTGGAGATTGTTTCGGAATATCTGAAAAAACGGCTTATCTAAATAAACCATTTGAACTCCCCGTATATGATGCTACTACTAACAATGACTCAACCAACAACTACTCTCTTTGTAAGGGAGATGTAGCTATGCTAAGCTTTAATATTAGTGGAAATGGATTTTGGAATCCAACCTCATCGAAATTGATTGGATATAGTCAAATCTGGTACAAAGATGGGGTAGAGATTTATCGTAGCGAAAATGAAAATGGAGTAACTACGGAGAAGACCAGTTTGGTAGCACCTAGTAGGATAGATGGCACCAATTATACGTTTGGAGTAGCACGTTTGGCCGAGCCAGGAAAGTATCAAGCGTTACTGAAACTTAAATATTCCGATGATAGAACTTGTTCTATGTTATCTAAAGTCGTTACGATTGGTATCGTAAATGAATTGAGTGCTTTCCAATTTAATGACTCTGATGAAGCGTTAGTAACCTATAGTATTCTCAAAAATCAAACGTTTTTGACGAGTTGTGCAAGTCAAATACATCCATTTGCTAAAATAGGAGGGTTGGATACTCAAATGAGACCTTATCAATATGAGGTTTTTAGAAATGGAGTAAAAGTTAAAACCGCCTTTGATAAAGATTCTGTGAAAGGATTTTCGACTAATCAGGAGGGGATATACCATTTGAAAATTTCTCACAAATCAGGGTGCGTTATGACTACTGGGCCAATTACGATAAAACTTAATAAGTTAAAAACAGATATTGTTGGAATAGATTCTTCGCTTTGTCAAGATCAATTAATAAATCTTCGGGCCAATGTGAATAATAACACGATAGACTCCAAACTACTTTCTTATTCATGGGTAAAAAATAATCAGGTGATTGGTACCAGTCCTAATTTATTTACTCAATCAGAAGGTGTTTATCAACTCAAAGCTGAACTAAAAACTGCCAATGGAGTTTGCCAAGGTTTATCTGATAAACTCAATATTTCTAAAACAAGGTTCCTAAGTGCTATCTCGCCAAAAGACTCCATGTCATATTGTGGGATAGATAAATTACTTTTTCAGGCTAGCAAAGAAATAGGACTGTCTTATCAATGGGAGAAAAATAATGAAGAAATCCCCAATGCGATATCCTTTTCTTACCAAGCTACTCAAACTGGCCGTTATAGAGTATTAGTACAAAAAGATGGATGCTACGAATACTCGCCAAGTGTGTTTGTCGGATTATACACCAACATCCCCGCTACAGCCAGTATCTCAGGCGACCAATCGATTGATTATGGCAAGGAAGCTAAGTTGAAGGTGGATTTGGGTTCTCATGCTCCATGGACTTTTAAATTGTCGGATGGACGAGAATTTACCGCTCAGAAAACACCATTTGAGATTACGGTAAATCCTTTATCAACGACCTCTTATGCGCTTTCAGAGGTGAAAAATATCTGCGGTACAGGTACAGTAAGTGGAACAGCCAAAGTAACTGTGTTGGTTTTAGGTATAGAAGAAGAAAGCGGTATTCATGTGGAGGTGTATCCCGTTCCTGCCTCAGATTATTTGACCTGGAAAGTTAGAACCGATAAGCCTGCTTCTTATGATTTGCGCTTAAGTGATACCCAAGGACGAGTGCTAGAGGTTCAGCATAATACAACACGTTCCCAAGCGCATGAAGGTCAATTGAATATTAGTACATTACCAGCAGGCGTTTATTTTCTGCAAATGACCGTTGGAGATAAAACTTTTAGCCGTAAGGTGATAAAGGAGTAATGAGCGAAAAGTAGCTGTTTAAACTCTATTCGTCTAAGGAAAAAAAGCCCCTTAGATTGAAGTTTAACACTTTTTTGCGTTTAAGAGTATCAATATGACGATTTCTTAAGCAGTTATTCCATTTAGCGGGTGAATTTATTCACCCGTGTTAATATATAAAAGTAGGTATTCAAAATTGATATTTATCAGTTTGTGATACCTACTTTTATTATATAGAAGAAATAACTCTATGCCTAATTTTGCGGGTTTTCAGGAAGACTTGTTTTTCAAAAGACAGGTCTATATCGTATCTCATTTGAGATAGATTTTCAAAGAATTTTGCAAAATGACACAATCATCTATAGAAATCATGGCTCCAGCTGGCTCTTGGGAGTCGATGATGGCCGCTATCAAAGCAGGGGCTAATTCGGTATATTTTGGGGTTGAACAACTTAATATGCGCGCCCGCCAAACCAACAACTTTCTTGTCGATGACCTGCCCGAAGTGGCTCGTGTGTGTGCCGAACACGGGGTTAAAAGTTATATCACCCTCAATACCATTATTTACGACCATGATATTTCTTTGATGCGAAGAATTATCGATCAAGCTAAAGATGCTGGAATCACGGCTGTGATTGCTTCTGACTTGGCTGTGATGAATTACTGTCGCAAAAAAGGGATGGAACTCCATATCTCTACACAGTCCAATATTACCAATATCGAAACTGTCGAATTATATGCTGATTATGCCGATGTGGTGGTGATGGCTCGTGAGTTGACTTTAAAACAGGTTGGAGATATCGTAAAAAATATTCAACGAAATCAGATTACTGGTCCATCGGGTAACTTGGTACAAGTCGAGATTTTTGCGCATGGGGCTTTGTGTATGGCTGTTTCTGGAAAATGTTATTTGAGTTTACATTCTCATAATGCTTCGGCAAATCGTGGGGCTTGTATCCAAAATTGTCGTCGAGAATATACAGTCATTGATAAAGAAGAGGGAATTGAACTCGAAATCGATAACGAATATATTATGTCGGCAAAGGATTTATGTACCATTGATTTTTTGGACAAAATCATTGACGCAGGAGTGAAGGTCTTAAAAATTGAAGGCCGTGGACGTGCTGCCGATTATGTATTTACCACTACGCAGTGTTACCGACAGGCTGTGGATGCTATCGCAGAAGGTACTTATACGCCAGAAAAGATTGAACATTGGAAAGCAGAACTAAGCAAAGTATATAATCGGGGCTTTTGGGATGGGTATTACCTAGGTCGTAAAATGGGCGAGTGGAGTAACCAATACGGTTCTGTCGCTACTCAGAAAAAGGTATATCTAGGAAAAGGAGTGAAGTATTTTGAAAAAATCGGAGTGGGTGAGTTTTTACTTGAAAGTCAAGAAATTAATATAGGTGACCAATTGATTATTACTGGACCAACCACAGGATACGTGGAGGCCGTAGCGGAGGAAATCCGAAATCATGAGGGAAGTCCAGTCATAAAGGCGGGTAGGGGCGAAACCATAGCGATACGAGTGGCTGAAAAGATACGTCCATCTGATAAACTCTATAAAATTATATCTGCTCATGTTTAAGTTGATTCATTACCGAAATCGTTGTATTGGTTGTAATGCCTGTGTTGAAATAGCCTATCATCGTTGGCGCATGTCCAAAAAAGATGGTAAGGCGGTGTTGCTGGGTGCTATCGAAAAAAAAGGGATTTATCAAGTTCAACTTACCGAGGACGAACTCCCCGAGAATGAACAAGCCTTGGAAGCTTGTCCCGTAAAGGTTATTCAGATTGTGAGATAGAAAGGTTCTTAGAATGATAAATGAATCATGACAATTTAAATGGTATGAAGGCTTTTATGTTGTTCAACAGAATTACCAGTATTTCATTTTTTGTGCAATCACAAACCAAAATCTTCATACAGTACTAGTTTCGAATTTAAGGGACTGTTTAGTAAATGGTTTTAATCCTTGATATTATTTTAAAATGCCGTAGATATGACAAAAAATACTAGATTGTGTCATACCTACGGCGTATTGTAATTTCTTATTTATTGGTAATCAAGGATAAAGAAGCTTTCTGATTTCCAGTACCTGTCAAACTTCCTTTTGCTACAAGGGTATAAATTTTACCAGTAGCAATCGATATCTTGTCGAGTTGGAATAATAGAGAGTCATTACTTGCATCTTTCACTACAAATGTATAGTTAGAACCTGGCGTAATAGCTTCAAATGTCTGCACTCCAGCAAAACCCGTTTGGGAAAATAAAGGAGTGCTCTGACCTTTCACATACAAATGTAAACCCTTGTTCTCGGCCATAAAATTGGCAAAACGAATATGAGCAAACTTAGGACTAGGTTTGGATAAATCGTCATTGTAAACCATAATAGAAGGATTGGCTTTAGTGCCAGCCACAAATGCGGTGTAGTTACCTTGTTCTGATAAGGTAATTTCTTTTTTTGCCATGGTAGTTGTCGAACCTTTAGCACTAAAACTTAACTCCATTTTATTCGTTGGGGAATCTTGGTAGCCAAGCTCAGTCATAAAGTCAATATCCTTGTCAAGAAACTTTTTGGTACCTAGGTAAAAACTTACTGCTCCACAATCTGTACAGGCGTTGAATACCGATAGCTTAGCTGGTTTGGGTTCTACGTTGGGATTTACCTCGTAAACTTTCTTACAAGAAACAGACAATACTGCCACAAGAGCAAAAGAGATGTGTGTAAATTTCATAAAAGAGAAGGTTTAAATTTATCTCAATGAGGCATGACTTCAGAGGATGGTTGTAAGCCTTTTCTGGATTTAACATTCTTTAACAAGTGCCAATGTTGCTAATTCTTAAAGTGGCAGATTAAGCAAAATTATACCTTCAGACAGAATTTGGAAATGCCTGCCATTTTCAAGATATTGTAGCACTCAAAGTTGCAGGAGATAGCATTGTATTAGCTTTGAATCATTTGTTCTAACTGCTTTTTACAAGAATAATATATGTATAAGATTAGTTTAAATACTCCTAGAATCACACGAAAATCTACTCAGGAGAATTGGTTTTACTACAGCCATAATGGTAAATTGATGACTTATGAGTTATGGAAGAAGGGTAAGATTATAAATAAAAAAGACTTTGAATAAAGTGTAAAATAATTCGCCTATTAGTTCAACTTGCTCAGGTAATCTACAACACAAAATATCTAAAACACAATAACATCACATGGTCAGTTTAAGCATTTGTTTGAGCTTTATTCTCACAACTTGTAATCAATTGAATATGCATTGCGAAACTTTCGCGTCAAGTGCTCATTATAAAGCAATTACTCCAATAGCAGTAAACAACGACAATGGTTTGAAGAGTGCTGATACAACTATAATTGTATTGAAAAAATTAAAATACGCTTTGCTGGATATTAAAGATTACAAGACAGGCAAAAGACAATTGCTTATTCAAAAAGATCATGTAACCCAAGGTAAAATATTTTTTTTAACTCCTGATGTAGCGCAGGGGTTCTCCGTAAATTGGATTAAGGAAACAAATGTTGGCTTTGAAATATCAATAGAGTATGGTTCAAGGTTTTATGTTCAAAAGAACTTCCAATTTATTTATGAAAACAATAGCTTTTATTTAAAGAATATCATAACGAGTTCTTTCGATAAATATAGCCCTGAGAAGTATGAGAAAACTATTAAAAACCTAAAGAAGCCTTTCAAAGTGACTAATTTTAAGATGGAAGATTTTGTGTAGCTTTTTCTTGTATAAGACAACTGTTTAGCAAACATGAGTCATCCCTAATTTAGTGATTGAATGAATGAGTGATTAATTTAAAATTTGTATTCTGGCAGTAGAGACGCAATGATTGCGTCTTAAGCTGAGTGAAATCTAGCATAGTTATCATCAAAAAAGCAGTCGGAAAATATTTTCCGACTGCTTTTTTGATGATAACTTAGAGAATAACCCCAATCTTAAAATTCAGGATTAATGGTAATTCAGTTCTATTCCTTCGTCGAAACTTGCGTGGTTTCTTCCCAACCTGTATGTATTTCAACATGCGGTAAGGCTTTTTTCAATGCTTGAATACCTGTCTTGGTGACTTTGCTTTTCCAGCAATAGATATTTTTTAGGGACTTTAATTTAGCTAAAGATTGAATGCCTGAATCGGTAATCTTAGTGTCAAATAGATTAAGATATTCCAAATATTGTAACTCTTGTAATTGTGCTAAACCTGCGTCTGTAATGGCTGTATGCTCTAAGTGTAAATGCGTAAGATGTTTACACTTTGCAACCTCCACCATAGCCCTATCCGTTATTTTTGTACGCCCCAATTTTAACCAAATGATTTGCTCTGATAAGTTGTTCAGTAAATTGATTTGCGCATCATCAAAGTTAGGAGCATTCACAAAGTTGGCTTGTAGAAAATGCTGTCCGTTGGCAACTGGCATAATAACCACGTTTAAGGCACGGAGTTTTTGAATATCCTCATCATTGGCTGCCGATACACTTTCTTTAAAAACGGCTGAAATACTTTCACCATTTGCTTGAGGATTGTCACCACTTGATAGTGATGTCAGGAAGGGCTTTACTTTTTCATCAGGTTTTAATTGGGAAACCTTTTTGTCAAAAGGCGCACCCTGTTGAATCCACCAATGCAATAGTGCAATTTCTTGCTCAGTAAGTGGCGTTTTGCCTTTTGGAGGCATGTGATGTTCGTCTTCCTCTGGCAATAATAAACGCTTTATAAGCTCGCTATTGGCAGGATCATTTGCTTTGATAATAGCACCATGTTTACCTCCTTTCAAGAGTAAGTCTTGCTGATCCATGCGCAACTCTCCTTTGATTTTATTGGCATTATGGCAAGACCAGCATTTTTGCTCCATGACTGGGGCTATAATATCTTGATAGACTAACGCCTCATCGATATTCTCTATTTCCCTTGTGGCTGTTCCAGTAGCTGTTCGTTTAGGTAGTCCAAACATCGAGCGAAAAGGCTCAGGTGTATTGGCATACAAATAATCTTCACCATGTGTCATATTTCCCCCAAGGTGCCCCGTGATGGTAATAAAGGCAACCATGATATACAGGGTAGGGAGATAGACTTTTTTCATTGTAGCAATATGCTGCCAATATACTTTTAGGTACCACGCCAACAAGGAAATAACCGCTACGGCGATACCTAACCACTGATGCCAAAAGAGCGTATCTTCGTTGTACTCGCCAGAGGAGGAAAGCAAATAGCCAAAAATACAAGACAGCACAGCTGTAAGTGAGCCCGTAAAAAGAATAGGGGCAACGGCTGGCTGAAGAGTCTGTAAATTTTTTCTACCAGAAAACCATTCTAAAATGGCCGCCATTACCAACATTCCAATAGGTAAATGAACCACAACAGGGTGAAAATGCCCTAGAAAAATGGCCCAATCCGAAGAGGCATTGGTTTGTAATACTATCATTATATGTTAATTTGGAAAATCCTGTAAACGTGGACTTTAGGCTGTAAGCCGTATGCATTAGGCAAAATATTTTAATATTTTTTTGCTTTATGACCAATGTACATAGCTGACCACCGAAAGCCCAATATTTAAGTATGATAAGTAATAAAGTAAGATGTTATTGGTCATGATTCACAATTCACGACTCAGCCCCCATCGCTCTAAAAATCACTCCTCATTCCGCATTCAAAACTCACCACTCTTAAACAATTCTTTCTAGTTTGATGGGATAGGTTTTTTTAGAATTCCATTGAGGAACATACACGTTTTCGTCAGAGTCTACATATACGTCATGTGGGTGCATAAACACGTTGTGAGGGTCGTCTTTGTACTGACGTTGTAGCTTACCATCTTTGTAAGTTGGCTCAGACCCACCAGGAGTTGAGATTACTTTCATATTTTTATCCATAACCTGAATATAACCTGAGTTATTCCAAGATTGGTCGGAGCTTCTGTAGGCTGCTGCAAAAATATAGTCGCCATGTAGTACGGGTCTACATACGAAAGTGCCCGGTAAATGATAGACCGCTAAGAATTTTCCATCGAGTGTAAATCTTTTGATACAGGTATGTGAACGGTCTGTAATCAATAAAGTTGGATTCTTTTTATCACGTGTATCTACTAAAACACCGTGACAAGTATCAAATTTATCATCAGTATATTCACTTGAATACCCTCCAAAATGACGAATGTATCTTCCTTTGCTATCATATTGAATAATGTATTGAGAACCATAACCATCAGCTACATAGATATCGCCATTGGCAGGGTTAATAGCTGTTTCAGTAGGCACAAAACGGTTGGGAGATTCATAAACCCCCGTTTCTTTGGGATATTCCAATTTCATGATTTCACGCCCTTTCAAGTCAGTTTTGATGACTTGGTGACGATTGTTATCACAAATAAATAAAAACTGTTCGGCACCTTCGTTAGAGATAGATAGTCCATGTGCGCCAGGATAGCTTGTGCCCCAAGCCTCCAATAATTTTCCTGATTTATCATAAATCAAGATGTTATTTTTGGTTTCGTTGGTACACATAATCAAACGACCTTTGGCATCTTCTACCATTTCATGACAGTCGTTTACGGGGTTTTTAGCAGCATCTAATACGCCCCATCCTGCTACTACTTTGTATTTGTGGGAATTGTGTCCAATGATGATTTCTTCCATTTTTTGAGATGTTTTATTGCCTAAACTAGTATTGGTGATTAAACCTGCTCCTACAGCTAAGGTGCTGGTTTTGAGGAAATTTCTTCTTGATTGATGCTCGTACATAAATGATAGTATGTTAATGGTAAATTACGAATTGCGAATCAATACTGTACGAAGGCTTCTAAAACTGTCTATTTCGGATAGCGGATATCGGATTTCGGAAGTGTAATCTTCTATTTTTTTATTTCAGAAATCAGAAATCCCAAATCTGAAATAGTTTGGAAATTCTTCGTACAGTAATAATTGAGAATTATAGATATAGGCTAGTCTAATTTTGTCCAGTCACCAGAATGTTAATACCTACAGCCCAATCAAGCTATAACCGAACGGATGACTTTTCCACTGGTGTCGGTTAATCTAAAATTCCTTCCTTGAAATGGATAGGTAAATTCCTCATGGTTGAAGCCCAAGCAATGCATAATAGTTGCTTGTAAATCAAAAACCGAGGTGCGGTCTTTGATGCCCACATAGCCCACAGGGTCAGTTTCGCCATGCGAGTAACCACCCTTGATGCCTCCGCCTGCCATCCAAACTGTAAAAGCTTCAGTATGATGGTCTCTTCCCTTGAAGGCTGCTGCTTTGCCTTCTCGGTTTTCGGCCATAGGAGTTCTCCCAAATTCTGCCCCCCAAACAATGAGAGTTTCGTCTAGTAACCCCCTTTGTTTTAAGTCTTGGATTAAAGCTGTAATCGCTTTGTCGACGGTCGAACATTTTTTGGTCAAACCATTTGCCACATCAGAATCTTCCGAACCTCCACCGTGAGAATCCCAGCCCCAATCAAAAAGTTGTACAAAACGTACACCTTGTTCTACTAATTTTCGGGCTAATAGGCAGTTGTTCGCAAAGGATTCTTTGCCTAATTGCGTGCCATACATTTCGTGGATATAGGCTGGTTCTTTGGTAATATCCATCACTTCTGGCACAGTAGTTTGCATTCTGAAAGCCATTTCGTATTGCGAAATGCGAGCTAAAGTTTCAGGGTCGTGGAATTCTTCGTAAGATTCTTTATTGATTTCAGTAATGGCATCTATGGTACTTTTGCGTAAATCACGACTCATACCTGCTGGATCTGAAATATATAAAACAGGCTCGCCCTGATTACGACATTGAACGCCTTGGTACACCGAAGGTAAAAATCCGCTGCCCCATAAGGCTTTGCCTCCATCTGGGTTTTTTCCGCCAGAAGTAAGCACCATATATCCAGGCAAATTCTGATTCTCAGAGCCCAAACCATACGTTGCCCAAGTGCCAGTGCTTGGGCGCCCCAAGCGAGCCGAACCTGTATGAAGTAGCAATTGCGCAGGCGCATGGTTAAATTGGTCGGTGTACATGGCCTTGATAAAAGAAATGTCGTCTGCCACAGATTGTAAATACGGCATTTTATCCGAAACCCATGCACCGCTTTGACCTACTTGTTGGAATTGGGCTTGTGGTCCCATCATTTGCGGAACACCACGAATAAAGGCAAACTTTTTCCCTTCCAAAAATGAAGGCGGACAGTCTTTACCATCCAATTTCATTAAATCGGGTTTGTAATCAAATAACTCTAGTTGCGAAGGTGCGCCTGCCATGTGCAAGTAAATGACAGATTTGGCTTTTCCAGCAAAATGAGGCATTTTAGGTGCTAGCGGATTGGCAGCACTCGCCACAGTATTTTGAGGAGTACTTCCACAACTTTGCAGAAAAGAGCCCATCGCCATCATACCCAAGCCCGTAGTGCATTGTTTGAGAAAATGCCGACGGGTTTCGTAGCGAAGTTTTTCAAAAAGAAGTTCTTGCTGTAAATTTTTCATACGTTTATTCAATGAACAAAAGCTTTTAGGTTTCAAAAAAATCCGACCTCCGAAATCACAAATCCCCAATTAATATTATTCTTTCATAATAAACTCATCCAGATTTAGTAGGGTACTAGCTACAAGGGTTTTAGCGGCCAAATCTGGAATATTTTTGGGTTTTATGTTATCATCAGGACAAATATTGAGAAGCTTTTCTGCCTCACTTTTATTCTTTCGATATGCCTGTAGTGAATTTGTATAAAGCTTTTTAAACACTGCTAATTTTCTCTCAGAGATGGGTTTACCGATAGCAAATTGATAAGTATTACTAATTTGCGAGTCAAACGAGCCTTGAATCAGGTCCATCTTCTGGGCTAAATGTTTGGCACATTCCAAATACACAGGGTCATTTAGCGTGACAAGAGCCTGCAAAGGCGTATTGGTTCGGATTCTTCTTGCCAAACAAATATCACGATTAGCACCATCAAAAGTAATCATTGAAGGATAGGGCGTCGAACGTCGCCAATAGGTATATAAGGCTCTTCTATATTGATCGTCTTTTTCACTAGTTTTCCAAGCCATGCTACTATAAGGCGAATTCCAAATCCCATCTGGTTGATATGGCATTACGCTTTTTCCATACATTTTCGGACTTAATAAACCACTTACTAGCAAGGCTTGGTCTCGAATCTGTTCAGCAGATAGACGAACTCTTGGTCCACGGGCTAAGAGTCGGTTCATCGGGTCTTTTTCTAACAAATCTGGTGTAGCTTTAGAATCTTGTTGATACGTAGCCGACATGACCATTTCTTTTAATAACCGCTTTGGTTTCCATTCGTACTCGGTCATAAATTTCACTGCTAAATAGTCCAACAACGCTGGATGCATAGGCGTGAATCCTTGTGTGCCAAAATCTTCTAAGGTTTCGACTAGCCCTATGCCAAAAATTTGTTCCCAAAAGCGATTGACCGCTACTCTAGCAGTTAATGGATTCTCTTCACTTCCCAACCACATGGCTAGTCCGAGACGATTTTTAGGGGCATTTTTAGGTAATCCACCAAATATGGCAGGGACATCTGGCTCTACCACCTGTGTTTTGGCCAACCAATTACCCCGCTCCCAAACGTGAGTTTGACGAGTAAACTCTTTGGGAGAATCTAGCATCACTGGTGTGTTTTCGGTGCTGGCACTGATTAAGGCTAGAAAATCCTTTTTTCTTTGACTAAAATCAGCTCTATCTTTTCCAGGAAATTCGGGTAGTAAAGTAAAACTTCCTATGACACAAGTACTTTGATCAGGTTTTACTTTGGCATTTTTAAAAACAAGATACCAATCCTGACGACCACTCATGGCAGGTAAATCATATAGTTGATAATCCCACGAATTGGTCCATCCGCCTTTTTGGGTGGTATCTAGTTTGATAGTTGTTAGGAGTTTGCCTGTCAGTGACCCAAGGTGTATTTCCATAAAAGTTGGGCTGCCAGTTTTGTTGCCATAGGCTACTAATAACTGTCGTTTGCCTTCTACAGGTAGAGCTTTGAAGCGAACAGAGCCTCCATTACGAACGCCCAAATACTTATTGTCTGCTAAAGCGCCATTGATAAATTGGTCTCCTGCGTGTGGGTGAATTTTAGGTTCTAGAAAAGTCAAATAGTGGGATAGTTCCTGCTCCTTGGCTGTGCCAAAATTGCTTTTCAACCAACTTTTCAACTGGGTAAGCTTTGCCTTATCTTCTGGTTGGTTAAATTGTCGGAGATATGGCGAATCGTCAGGAATATCTTCGTCACGAGTATTGTAAAAAAATGCCATTGACTTGTAATAGTCCTCATGTCGAATCGGGTCATAAGGATGAGAGTGACATTGTACACAAGCCATAGTAGTCCCCTGAAACATCTCCCAAGTCGTGTTGACGCGGTCAACCATCGAGGCGTTTCTAAATTCTTCATCATCAGTACCTCCTTCATCATTATTGACGGTATTGCGATGAAATGCCGTGGCGATGTATTGTTCTTCAGAAGGATTTTTTAGTAAATCACCTGCTAATTGTTCCTTGATAAATTGATTGTAAGGAATGTCCTTGTTAAAAGCCTTGATGACATAGTCACGATATTGCCAGATATTCCTAGCTTCGTCTTTTTCGTAACCTTTGGTATCTGAATACCTTGCCATGTCTAGCCACATACCAGCCCAACGCTCGCCGTACTGAGGCGAATCCAGTAAAGAATCCACGACTTTTTCATAAGCATTTTCTGAGTTGTCATTCAAAAAGCTCTGTAATTGCTTTTCGGTAGGAGGTAAGCCAGTTAAATCTAAGCAAACTCTGCGAAGTAAAATAGATTTTTCGGCTTGTTTCGAAGGAGAGAGCCCCTCTTCATCAAGCTTATGTTTTATAAAATAGTCAATATCATTTTTTTCCCATTTTTGAGAAAACCAATTAAACAAACCTGCAAAAAAGCTTTTGTTAGGAACTTGAGGCATTTCTGGTTTGACAAAAGCCCAGTGTTCACCCCAATTAGCACCTTGGTTCACCCATTTTGTCAAGATTTCTATTTCTTCTTTTTTCAGAGGTTCTTTCTTCAATGGCATTCTTTCCTCTGGGTCTTTATGCGTCAGACGGATGATAAACTCAGAATGTTTGGCATCGCCTGGGATAATCGCAGGCTTTCCTGATTCTGTTTTACCCAATGCTTCTTCTCTGAATAATAGACTAAATCCTCCCTGCTTTTTTACACCACCATGGCAGGAAATACAGTGTTTATTTAAAATCGGTTTAACTTCTGTGCTGTAATCAACGGTGTTGTTTCCTCCCCAAAAAGAGTATACAGAGTATCCTCCGATTAAAATGATGCCACTAATGAAGAGTAATTTATTGGTATTCATAAGAGTTATAATTCCGTAATGAGTTAATTTATGGAATAAGCGTGTGAGTAAATGTTGGGTTTAAAGGCTTAATACAGATGTAGAAGTGTAAGGTCAGAGAAAAATAAATATATCATCTCATAGCTCTTACATAATTGTAATGAATAATGATTTTTTTATACTCTAAGTAGAAAATAAAATTTTTAAATACTGTCTGTAAGTGCAGTGATAGCGCTGTGAACAGGCTTTTATCAATATGATTTTAAGGTAGAAAATAATTTTAAGATGGATAAATTACGGAATTGTATAAACTTGAATATGAGCAATAACATTGTTTGTAAATGGCGTTTAGACTTTTATTAAGATAACAAGGTTTTGATTCTCATTACAGCAGAATTAAGAAGCAGAGACATAAGTGTATTACATCTTTTACTTCTCTGAAAATTCATTAGCGTTTATACCCGTATTTTTTAAAAAGAGATATTAGTTTCAATGCAAATTTAGTGTTTGTATGATTTGATTTAAATAGCAATTTTAACGAAAAAGATGGATAATATTATGGAGGAACAACTATCGCAGAGAAAAGATAGATTTGTTGGAAAAAGCTTCTACAGCATCATTCAGCAATCTAATTGAATGAGTAACCTCCTATTCCTTAAAACAGCAAACTCTGAAGCAAAGAAATTGACTATTATAGTTGAGTTTTTACGATAGATATGGCTATACCACTGAGAGATTTTAGAAAAATGGATAAACGCTAAATTGATAGACAATACACGCCTATTCCTTAAAAGGCATGATAGTAAAGTTTAGAAAGAGTGGGTTTGAGCTGGAGACGTAAACTAGAAGTTTTTATTAAGAAAATAACAGACTTTTGAAACGTATAACACTATAGAACACTTCTTGTAAAAGAATTTCTACGATAGTACAAATATTAGAAATGCAAAGTAGGCTTATCATAATAAAGCCTATCCTGCTTTATTAGCAATTGTTAAAAACTTTGTACGATTCAAAAAAATATCTTAAAAAAACAATTTTTTATTTTTTTAATTAAGAAATAATTTTAAAATTTACACCGTGAAATATGACCTATTTAACTCGTCGTTGCACTTTACGTGGTTAAATTCTCAAGCTCCTTTAACACATCTCTGTGTTGTTTTCACAAAAAATGAATGTTATAAATCAGTTTTCTATAAATAAGTACAATCACCCACTTTAAACAATCTCCTAGGAAGGGCCGCTCTTAGTGGATGTTAAACAATTATTCCAAAAAACATGTATATCGGTTGTTGGATTGATTAGCTCTCTTTTGCTCTATAATTTCCATTACAAAAGCTCAAAAGCTGTCTTCTAATACCCACACAAAAAACAAATATGAAAGTGAAGCTCCCATAGGCTTGCTCATGTCCGTTGAGTGATAGTCTTTATCTATTAGCTTCTGAATTTTTAAATTATTTTATGAATGTAACAAATGCCTTGATAGTCATGGTGTTATGTTATTGGCGTATGCTTTCTAGCATAGGAGATCGATAAAATGCTCTCATGTTTCTGTGTGTTATACGCACAGACTGGCACTTATATGCTTTATTCAAAACCAACAATTTAAACCAATTCTAAATCATAGAGTTACCAAGGCTACTGTAGCATACAATCACATTTCCAGCAACCCTATCATAATTGAGCAAGACGTTTGTTTTGCTATGATGGACTACGTATATACTTATTGTTTCACTTTGAGTCATTGGTGTAGAGCTTTTTGAAAAAGTTTTTTTTATAAATAATCAGTTAAACGTTTAAGCAAAGAAAGGAGGTATATTAAGCAACAAAAAATCGCTTCAATATCATTGTTACATTTTTCCAAACACTATTTCTATGAACAACAAATTACTACAAAAACTAGCGGGGGTCATTGCCCTGTGTTGTCTATTTTTGATTACTTGGACTGCCCAAGCCCAAGAAAGAAAAGTAACAGGTAAAGTTTTGTCAGCGGCCGACGGACAAGGTTTACCTGGAGCTTCAGTTATGGTAAAGGGCACTAAGGTGGGGGTTGCTACGGGTGCAGGCGGAGAGTTTACTATCGCAGTTAAAGGAGCTAGCGATGTATTACTTGTTACGTCTGTGGGTTTTCAAAACCAAGAAGTTAGAGTTGGATCTCAATCCAATATTACAGTAAGATTATCAGAAGATGTAGCCAACCTAACAGAGGTGGTTGTAACAGGTTATGGTACACAGTCAAAACGAGATATTACAGGTGCTGTAACTACAGTGAATGCTAAAGACTTACAGTCTGTTCCTGCAACTACGTTTGCTCAACAATTACAAGGTCGTGCCTCTGGTTTGAGTATCGTGAACGATGCTACGCCAGGAGGTAATGCAACCGTTCGTATCCGCGGCTTCGGTACGATTGGTAACAACGACCCTCTTTTCATTATCGATGGTGTACCTACTGAAAATCAGGGTAACCTTAATCCAAATGACATTGAAACTATTCAAATTTTGAAAGATGCATCTTCTGCATCTATCTATGGTTCGCGTGCTGCCAATGGTGTAGTAATCATCACTACGAAAAAAGGAAAAGCAGGTGTACCAAAAATTACGTTCAGTGCCTACTATGGTAGCCAAAAAGTGTCGAATGATGTACAATCTTTGAATGCCAAAGAATTAGGTCAGTATCTATATTTGGCAGATAAATATGCAAATAAAGATCCCCAACATGGTCAATATACCTTTGGTCCAAATGGTGAAATAACAATCCCTGATTATGTATATCCAAGTAAAGGGAAAGCTGGTACACCTGAGGTAGATCCTAAGTTATATTCACTGACACCAGATAACATTTATGCTATCACTAAATCAGCAGATACCTATTGGTGGGGTGAGCTAACCCAAACGGCTCCAATTTCAAACTACCAATTAACCGCATCTGGCGGTACTGATAATAGCCGCTATGCTTTGTCTTTGGGTTATTTTAGCCAAGACGGTGTGGTAAAATTCATCGGTTATGATCGTTATACATTGCGTACTAACACCGAATTTTCAGCCCTGAAAAAACGCTTGAGAGTTGGTGAAAACTTCACGGTATCAATTGATAACCGTAAAGGTGGATATAATAACAATGAAGAACAAAACGCTGTTTCAGGTTCGTACAAACACCACCCATTGTTGCCAATTTACGATATCGCTGGCAACTTTGCAGGTAGCCGTGGTTTAAATTTGGGGAATAATTCCAATCCTTATGCTACATTGTACCGTCAAAAAGATGACCGTTTGTATCGTATGCGTGGATTTGGTAACGTATTTATGGAGTTTGACATTTTGCCAAACCTTACTGCTAAAACTAGCTTTGGGGTAGATATTACCACTGAGAATAAGAAAGAATTAGGTCGTGCAAACCCAGAATATGTTGAAGGTAGCTTTAACAATAGCTCTACCTCACGTACCAATTATGATTACCAATGGGTATGGCAAAATACCTTGTCGTACAACAAGACCTTTAATGAATCTCACAAAATTGATGCTTACATTGGGTTAGAATCAATCAAGCAATTTGGTGAGTATTTTGGTGCTAGTCGTAATGGTTATGCTTTCGAGGTTGTGCCTATTATGAGCTATCTTGATCTTGGAGACCCAACAAAGGTATCTAACTATGGATCAGTAGGTAATGACTATACATTGTCTTCACAATTTGGTAAATTTAACTATTCTTATGAAGGTAAATATTTACTTCAGTTGATTGTTCGTAACGATGCTTCGTCTCGTTTCTTATCTGCTTCACGTAATGCGTTTTTCCCTGCGGCCAGCTTTGGATGGCGTTTATCTGAAGAGAAATTTATCAAAGATCAACTACCGTTTTTCAATGACTTGAAATTGCGTTTTGGTTGGGGTAAAACAGGTAACCAAAAAATTGGTAAGTACAATGCCTACACTACCTATCGCTCTGATATTTACCACGCTGGTTATCCTATCGATGGAAATCAAGTTACACCAACGATTGGTTATGACGCTAGTGCGTTTGGTAACCCGAATGCAAAATGGGAATCAACAACCTCAACAAACATAGGTTTGGATGCCGCATTATTGGGTAGCAAATTGACTTTTGAATTGGATATTTGGAACCGTAAGACTACTGATATGTTATTCACAACACCTATTACCTTTACAGCAGGTGATGCAACGGCGCCAGCATTTAACGTAGGTGAGATGACAAATAAAGGGATTGATTTCGGGATAAACTACAAAAACTCGGTAGGTGATTTCCGCTATGGAATTGGTGCTAATTTATCTACGTATCGCAACAACGTAGATAAATTAGATGCTAGCCCTAACACACGTTACCTTGGTTATAGTTCGCGTGTACCTGCTGTTACAGTGACGCAAGCGGGTTTACCAATTTCTTCTTTCTATGGTTATAAAGTATTGGGTATTTTCCAGTCTGATGATGAAGCTAAAGCTTGGCCAGCTTATGGTGACTATAATAAGGCAGGTAAATTCAAGATTGCAGATATTAATGGCGATGGTAAAATCACGGAGGATGACCGTACTATTATTGGTAATCCACACCCGGACTTTACGTATGGATTGAACCTCAATTTTGGTTATAAAAGCTTTGATTTGACTATCTTCTGCAACGGTACTCAGGGTAATGATGTATTCAACTATACTCGTTATTTCTCTGACTTCAACACTTTCCAAGGTAACCGTTCGAAACGTGCATTGTATGATGCTTGGCAGCCAACCAACAAGTCAGGTACTGTACCTATCATGGATGCTAACGATCAAATCAGTAGCCGTCCATCAAGCTACTTTATCGAAGATGGTTCGTATTTCCGTATCAAAAACGTTCAACTTACTTACAACTTGTCTCGTAAAATTGGTAGCAAGCTAGGTCTTGACAATGCTCAGGTGTATTTGCAAGCACAAAACTTGGCAACATTTACAAAGTATACTGGTTTAAACCCTGAAATTCAAACAGGAACAGATAACACTTTAGGCTTTGATGGTGGTTATATGCCAGTTTCTAGAACATTCATTTTGGGTGTTAATCTAGGATTC
Organism: Flectobacillus rivi; assembly: GCF_030056655.1. Taxonomy (NCBI): domain Bacteria; kingdom Pseudomonadati; phylum Bacteroidota; class Cytophagia; order Cytophagales; family Flectobacillaceae; genus Flectobacillus; species Flectobacillus rivi. The sequence continues at coordinate 11,439 of NZ_JASHIE010000021.1, read as the reverse complement.
TAGGCACGATGACGGTATCTGATTTGTAAGAAAACTAATGTTCGTTTTTTACCAAAAGAGAAAAAATATGAAACGTAAAAATATTATAAAACTGTGCTTGTCGGCTGGTCTCGTTGTTGGTATTGCTACGGCTTGTAGTGATGAATTCTTGACGCGTGAGCCACAAGGTCAATATAGCCCATCGTCTCTCCAAACAGCCAAAGGGGTAGAAGGTATCCTCTTGGGTGCTTATGCCATGATTGATGGCCAAGGTTTGGATGGACAAGATGCTTGGAATAACGATATTCAAAGCTGGGTATTTGGTGGAATTGCCTCTGATGATGCCTATAAAGGTACTGATGCGGGTGACCAACCAGAACAGTCGTTCATTGAAAAGTGGGACTTTCAATCTACCAATAACCATATCAAAAATAAATGGAGAGGATTGTTTAAAGGGGTTGCACGCTCAAATGATGTGATAAATACCCTTAAAAATGTAAAGGATGTTAGCGATGATCGTCGTAAACAAATTGTAGCAGAGGCTCGTTTCTTACGTGGACTTTTCCATTTTGAAGCTAAAAAAATGTGGAGGAATATCCCATATATCGACGAGAATATCTATAATTTGAACGACTTGGAAAGTACCAAAGTACCAAATGATAAAGATGCTTGGCCATTTATTGAAGCTGATTTCAAGGCTGCGATGGATGCTTTACCTGCGACTCAGGCACAAGTTGGTCGCCCAACAAAATGGGCTGCGATGGCTTTCTTGGCAAAAGCTTACATGTACCAAGGCTGGAATGTTTCTACAGGGGCAGCAAATACTACTAAGTTACAAGCAGCTAAAGCATTGTTAGATCAGATTGTAGCGAGTGGTAAATTTAAGTTGATGGATAATTTCAGAGACAACCATGATGCTAATACTCGTAATAACGCAGAGTCTATCTTCGAAATTCAATATGCATCATCAAGTGCTAGTGGTGATGCTGCTGATGCTGGTGTAGGTTTGGCTCACCCATATACATCGCCTTGGGGATGTTGTGGTTTTTATCAACCATCTCAAAACTTGGTAAATGCCTATAAAACAGATGCTAATGGCTTGCCATTATTGGATACTTTCAATGATTCTGACGTAAAGAATGACCAAGGAGTTGATATAAAAGATCCATTTACTCCATATGAAGGTATGCTAGACCCTCGTTTAGATCATACTGTTGGCCGTCGTGGTATTTTGTTTATTGACTACAAAATTCATAGTAGTGACTTCATTCGTGACCAAACGTATGCTGGTCCTTATTCTCCGAAAAAACACATTCCTTCAAAAGCCTTTACTGGTGTAAATGGCTGGGCAAACCTTACAAGTAACAACTACCGCATTATGCGTTATAGTATGATTTTGTTGTGGTTAGCTGAATGTGAGGTAGAATTAGGTAACCTTGAAAGAGCAAGAGACTTGGTTAACCAAATTCGTGCTCGTGCTGCCAACCCTGCTGGTTTTGTTCAGAAGGCTACGCAAGGTGCTACTCGTGATGCCTACACATTGGTGTTTGATTCAAAAGGTGCTCCAGTTCCTGCTGCCAACTACAATGTGAAGCCTTATGCATCTGCTTGGTCAAATCAAGCTACGGCTCGTAAGGCAGTTCGTTTCGAAACTCGCTTGGAGTTTGCGATGGAAGGTCACCGCTTCTTCGACCTAGTGCGTTGGGGTATTGCTGCCGAAACATTGAATGCTTACAATGCCGTAGAAAGCACTAAACGTGTTTACAAAAAAGGTGGTGTATTTGTAAAAGGTAAACATGAGTTTTTCCCAATTCCTCAAGAAGCAATCGACCGCTCTGAGAAGGATGGTAAACCAACCCTTACTCAAGACCCAGCTTATAAATAGATTGGATTGATAACTGAAAAATGGTGTCTTTACAGAGATGGTACCCTGTGCCATCTCTGTTTTTACTGTATATAAAATTGTTAATCAAGTGTTAGTGCAAAATTATATTTAAGTTTTTTGTCTTAGGGATAAGGCAACAGGCACAGAGTGTTAAAATGTTTTTTATTACCCACAGCCATGCTTTTTCCAAAACCCACCGCCGAAAGCCGATACCTGAAAGCTTAAAGCACAATTTTAAACTTTATTTTGCGTACAAACTTAAGTATGAGTGCTGAATTATGAGTTGTAAATTGTGAATATAAAACTTTAATTATCAATATCTTACATTTAAAATTTATTAAATCTTATTCTGCACGATTACTTAAGTATTAATGCAAAATAAAATTGCATTAATATGCTCTAGGCTATAAGCCGTAAGCATTAGGCAAAAAAGTTTCTATTACTTCATGAGAAATACTATTTAACTTTTTGCCTACCGCATAAAGCCTAGAGCTTAAAGCGGGTAAAATTTATTTTAATTTTGCCTACTAATTTAACTAATAACTTTTTTACTTATAATATGCCTCAAACCTCTACCGTAACTGCATACCGTTTTCTATATTTAATCACCCTAGTAGGCTTAGGCTTACTAGGGCTTTATGCTTGTGGAAGTGCATCAAAAGATGGGCTTTTTAAGAAAATTGACCCCAAAGACTCTGGTATTCATTTTTCGAATCGTATTTCTGAAAATGATACTATGAATATTCTGACTTTCGAATATATCAATAATGGGGGAGGAGTGGCTATGGCCGATTTTAATAATGATAGTTTGGTGGACGTGTATTTCACAGGCAACCACGTTTCTAACCAGCTATACCTCAACGACTCCAAAACGAACCAACTACATTTTAAAGATATTACCAAAGAAGCAAAGGTGACAGGCGAAGGTCGCTGGTGCTCTGGTGTGGCGGTTGTAGACATCAATCAAGATAATTTGATGGATATTTATGTTTGTACAACTGCTCGAAAAACCGCTGGTCAGCGAGCTAATTTGCTGTATGTCAATCAGGGAGTAGATAGGGCAGGAATTCCGCATTTTAAGGAAATGGCGCAAGAGTATGGGCTTGCCGATACAACACATTCTACCCAAGCCGCTTTTTTTGATTATGACAATGATGGCGATTTGGACGTGTATATCGCCGTAAATGAGATGGCGGATGTTCGTTTTCCTAATATGTATCACCCTCGTGTTTCAGATGGAAGTTCGCCTTTGACAGATAAATTATATCGCAATGATTGGAATCCAACGCTGAAGCATGCCGTTTTTACAGATGTTTCACACAAAGAAGGAATTCTGTTTGAAGGTTTTGGTTTAGGGATCAATATTACTGATATCAACCAAGATGGCTGGAAAGATGTCTACATCACCAACGACTACCTGACCAATGACCTGCTGTATATCAACCAGCATGAAAATGGTAAACATATTGGTTTTAAAGATGAAGCCGCTTTGTATTTTAAGCATACCTCACACTCTGCGATGGGGAATGATGTGACAGATATTAACAACGACGGTTTGGTTGATATTTTGGCTTTGGATATGATGCCTGAGGATAATTATCGTAAAAAGATGATGACACTAGGTAACAATTACCAAGCCTATCAAAACAACGAAAAGTTTGGATATGTATTCCAATATCCTCGCAATACCCTTCAGCTCAATCGTGGGATAAACCCCTATACCCACCGACCAGTATTTAGCGAAGTAGGCTTGCTGACGGGCCTGGCAGAATCTGATTGGAGTTGGACGCCACTGGTGACCGATTTTGATAATGACGGGTTACGAGATGTAATTATTACCAATGGTTTTCCGCAAGATATTACTGATCAAGATTTTATGGTATACCGTGCTGAAGTGGGTGCTTATGTTGCTCCTGTGCAGTTGTTGGATTTAATTCCTTCGGTAAAAGTTAAGAATAAAGCTTATCGCAACAAAGGTAATTTACAATTTGAAGAAGTGACAGAATCTTGGGGAATCACCGAACCAAGTTTTTCAAATGGCGCTGCCTATGCGGATTTGGATAACGATGGCGATTTGGATTATATCATTAACAATATCAATGATTCGGCTTCGGTTTTTTGTAATAATGTACGCCAACAATTACCAGAAAAAAGTAACTACCTGCGTCTCAAATTTGTAGGCAATGCTTCTAATAAAAATGGACTAGGTGCGACTGTGAAGGCTATTTATGGTAAAGGAGAACAACAATTCTATGAAAATACACCTTACCGAGGTTATTTATCCTCAGTAGAAACTGGTGCGCATTTTGGACTAGGTTCTCATAAAAAAATTGGCCAATTAGTAGTTACTTGGTCAAGTGGATTGGTGCAAACGATAACGAATGTGCCAGCCAATCAACAACTTGTGGTGTATGAGTCTCAAGCCAAGCCAGCTATAAAATCGGAACCGAATACTGACTTTCTTTTTACGAAAAACCAAGAAAAAATCGGTAAAGACTTTGTGCATGAAGAGGAGGATTTTATAGACTTTAATGTTCAAAAACTCATTCCACATAAATTGTCTCAATTGGGACCATGCATAGCCGTTGGCGATGTCAACCAAGATGGTTTGGAGGATTTTTATATGGGAGGATCGCTTCGTCGTAAAGGAGTGTTTGGGTTACAAAGACCAGACGGAAGTTTCGAGAAAAAAGACTTACTACCCGAAAAAGCGATTGATAAGAATTGGGAAGAAATGGGAGCCTTATTGTTCGATTTAGAAAATGATGGCGATTTAGATTTATATGTTGTAAGTGGAAGTAATGAATTGCCTGTGGGTGATAATGGCTATCAAGACCATATCTATATTAATCAAGGTAAAGGAAAGTTTGTACTAGGAAATGGTATTTTACCAAGTTTCTTGAAAAGTGGCTCTTGTGTTAAAGCTTGTGATTTTGACCACGATGGCGACCTAGACCTCTTTATTGGTGGGCGTGTTGAACCCAATAAATACCCTAAAGCCACCAATAGCTACATCCTTCGTAACGAAGCCCCATTATTGAAATTTTCTGACGTGACAACGACCATGGCGCCTGCTTTGAAAGATATAGGATTGGTATGTGACGCCTTGTGGACAGATTATGATAATGATGGTTGGGAAGATTTGCTACTAGCAGGAGAATGGATGTCGCCAACCTTTTTGAAAAATAATAAAGGACGCCTTCAGAATACTTCGAATACAGAGTTAGCAAACTATAAAGGCTTTTGGAATAGTATTGTAGCTGGTGACTTTGACAATGATGGTGATACGGATTATGTATTAGGAAACCAAGGTGAAAATACCCTCTATCGCGCTAGCGACGATATGCCAGTAAGGCTATATCATGGCGATTTTAATACTGATGGAAGTTATGATGCTATTCCGACGGTATATCTCAAAGACACCTTGGGCAAGCGTCAAGAGTTTCCATTTAATACACGTGATGATATGGTGAAACAGATGATTCAGACTCGAAAACGGTTTGATAAGTATCATAAATATGCCAAAGCTACTATCCATGAAGTACTTACCCCAAGCGAATTGAGTACCGCTACGATATTGACTGCTAATTGGACAAAAACAAGTTACATTGAAAACTTGGGTAATGGCTCTTTCAAGCTGAAAGCTTTACCAAATGTAGCGCAATTTTCGAGTGTCAATGCCATGTTAGTATCCGACTGGAATGCCGATGGTAATTTGGACTTATTACTCAGTGGCAATGATTATGGCAATGAAATCAGTATTGGTAGATTAGATGCAGGGATGGGAGAAGTATTACTAGGAGATGGGAAGGGCAACTTTAGTACTTTACCATTAGCCAAAACAGGCTTATGTCTTGATGGAGATACCAAAGCTTTGGTAATGATTCCAACAGCGAAGGCGCAAATAGGATTATTGAGTTCGCAAAATAGAGGAGCTTTAAGGGAAGTGCTTTTATCACAAAAACCAACGAAAATCATTCCTTTACAAGCCAAAGACCAATCGGCTATTGTTTGGTTGAAAAATGGTAAAAAGCGAAAAGAAGAGTTTTATTATGGTAATACTTATTTGTCTCAATCGGCTCGTAATCTGTATCTTAACTCAAGCGTAAAACAAATTGAGATTACCAACTACCATCATCAAAAGAGAGTTTACTAAAAAGTACTCAAATGCTAGGAGTTTATTTACCGTTTATAGAAAAGGGCGTTCGAGAAATTCATTTCGAACGCCTTTTTTTATACGATATTTCAAAGTTTGGTTATAATAACAGTATGTTTACCTATTCAGGAGATACCAAAGAATTTACCAATACTTTGATATATGACAATCAAAAGTATACTCATTCTAATAGGATAAGTCAAGAATCTAAAAAACGAATTTGGCAAATCATTTATGCCCAAGAAGTTGGAAGTCACCATAAAAAAGGTTGGGTATGCCTAATAATGAATATGCAAAGGTGATTAGTTTGCAGATGAATTATAAAACTTGTCAGCAAACCATCTCCTGCTCCCCAATAATGGTTTATAAAAACACTTAGAGATTATGAAAATTAAAGGTACTTTAATATCAATGTTTCCTTTGTTGATGATTCTTCTTTGGAATTGTAATAAAAACAGAAGTGTAGTAACAGCGCCTTACTATGACGAAGCGAATATGTTAGAGCTAGAAGTGGACAGTATTATGTTTCCTCCCGAAGTACTTATGTTTCCTATACGCTTGAGATTTACCAACAAGACAAATAAAAAAATAGCAATGTTATTTAAGCCTGATGTGAATAAGAAGTTTAATAAGAACATGATATTTATTTCTGCAGATAATGACACTATTCGGTTTAGTTTTTTGGATAGTTTAATAATTTTTAATGAATACAGCAAAACCTCATTTACAGTGAGTGGAATGTACACATCAAATCAATTGTTTAGAAAAGGAGGTTTTGAGGTTTTAAAAAAGAATTTGCAAAAAGGAAAATTGATTTATTTGGGCAATACAGAGTCAAACGAGTCAATTAAAATTACAGAGCAATCATCACGTAAAATCACCAAGGCATTATTACAAATAGATACCTTATTTATCCCCTATCGTTTAGAAGCAAGTACTCAAAAAACAGATTTTGTATATTCATTTTTACAAGGTTCACTTGTTCTAGTGACCCAAAAGCTGGCGATAAACAATAAAAGATAATATCCTCCGCTGGTACTAGCTTCCAATACTTACTTCTAGAGACAATAAATGCTATAGGGGCAGGTCAAATAAGTACTGTATTAAAATATGCAAGTAAAACTATAGGAAGCTTAGGTATAGCAACTTCAGTTGTTGATATGTCTGTAAATGGCGTTTCAATTTCTAACTCTTTAGACTTGGCTATGTCTGGCTTAGCTTTATTAGGATTTGGTACAGCTATTGCAGGGGGGTATTTTTTACTTAATAGCGCTACAATTTTAACTACTGGTAAAGACATTGGTCAACATATCGATTCTGCAGCTATAGATATAAATGGAAAGATGCTTATAGAGAATATAAAAGCAGTTGGAAATTAGAAATATTTTTAATTAAGAATTTATGATTGTTCTAGATAGTATTTATTATATATGTTGCCTATTTTATAAAAATAGAGAAAAAGAAACCTTTAAGGGAAGTGGTTTAATATTAATGGTTAATTCAGTTCTAATGAATGTAATGCTAATAGTAGTATTATTGCATTCTTCAATGACTAAATATGCAATAATTGAATTCATGATTAAAAGCAGATTGAATCAACTATTAATAGCTTTTGGAATATCTCTAATAATTGGGATACCTTTATACATACGGTATTTTAGACACATGCCATTTGAAAAGATAGACCAAATTATTCTTGCTTTATCAAAAACGAAGAAAATAATTTTATCCATGATAGCAATAATCTATTTAATATATTCATACTTTTTTATTATTAGCTATGGTATTTATTTGGGTATAAATAAGTAATAATCGCACTGGTCTCAGTGACCTCAATTATTAATAGTGGATCCATTAGCGGAAAAATTTTACCCGTTGTCTGGATATAGTTATATGGCTAATAATCCAATTATTTTGAACGACCCAACTGGTAAAGATTGTACCATTACTAGAGAACAAGATAAAGATGGAAATATCGTAATTACGATGACTCTCCCCTCGCTGGTCTAAGTGTTTTTTCACTTAGACCCACAAATAAAAGCAGTCTTTGACTGCACTCAAATACAAAGCGTTACTTCGCCTTTGTTAGTAGTATTTCACGGGGGCGTCAAGACCAACAACACATGCGTCAGCAACACAAAAAGGATGAAGTACACCACAAACAAAAGGTACAGATAGGGCTTCCGTCAAGTCGTAGGTTAAGCGTAGCATTCCCTCGCTGGTCTAAGTGTTTTTCACTTAGACCAGCGAGGGAATGTAGTCTTTGGAGCAGGTGTAGGAGTTGGCTTTGGGGGGCAATTTGGATTAGCTGTAACTGGGGGAATCTCACAACTTTTAACTCCAATAATTCCAACTTCTCAGCGTTCATGGAGTGATATTATTCGAAATGCATCTAATGCATTTTAATCCTGTATCTAACTTATTAGGATTTTAGTATTGGGGATATCTAAAAAAAGAAAATCATGATAATTTTTTTAAAAAAATATAATTGGATAATAGCTATCATATGCTTTTTTTATGTTTGTGTATATCTTCTGATTATTGCTCCTGAGAAAAAAAATAGTGATTACTATTTGAGTACTTACAAATTTAATTTTCGAGGTAGAATAATTGCAAAAAAAGAGATTGATCATAACTCTGGATATATTTGTTTAGATTTGATTAGTTCTGATATTGAAAGATTTAATCCATCAGATAGTCTTGATGATTACTTGTGTATAATTGATAACAAAAGAGCAATAGTTAAATCAACAGGCATGAATACCTTAAACATAGGAGATTTATGAAGAAAGAGCAGATAGCTGTTTTTTTTACTCTAAGGATAATATGCTAATAGAGAAAGGCAAAAAAATATTTATTGACTGGATTCAACCGCCAGAATCTTTTAATATGTGTAAGTAAGGCTGGTTCTTTACTTAAAGCAGACCCCGCTAGTACTAGCTTCCAAGCCAGTACTTACTTCATCTAAGGTTTCCAATCCTATCAAGGACAGAAATTTTATTAGTTAAAGAAGATGTTTTCAAACATAGCTTTAATTCTTCAAAAGGATATCTCCTAATTATAACTCTGTCGGTATTCAATCGGTGTGAAATTAGTTTTACTTTTGAATAGCTTACTGAAGGATTGTGAGTATTCAAATCCTAATTGATAAGCTATTTCGCTTACGGTTAAATCGGTCATTATGAGGATCTCTTTGGCTTTTTCAATCAATTTATTGTGAATATGTTGCTGGGTATTCTGTCCCGTCAAATTTCTAAGCATATCACTCAAATAGGCGGAGGATACATTCAGTTCACTTGCAAGTTTGTCGACGGTTGGCAATGTCATATCTTTATTATCAGCAAAATAGTTTTCTAATAGGCGTTCAAAATTGGTTAGAAGGTCATTCGTAGCCATTTTTCTAGTGATAAACTGACGACTATAAAAACGGTTACAATAGCTCAAAAGCAATTCGAGATTTGATACGATAATATCTTGACTGAAATTATCTACCCTTGCATTTACCTCTTTTTGAATATTCTGAATAATCGCTTCAACAGTCATTTCTTCTTCGTCCGAAAGATGTAGCGCTTCATTGACTGAGTATGAAAAAAAGCCGTAGTTTTTGATAAGTTTTCCTAATTGGTATTCTCTAATTAAATCAGGATGGAATAATAATGACCAGCCATCTTTATTTCTATCTTCCTCATTATCAATGTTGATTACTTGGTTAGGTGCCATAAATGACATTGTCCCCTCATCAAAATCATAGTAGTTTTTGCCGTATTTTAACTGTCCTTTAAAACTTCTTTTAATGGAAATATTATAAAAATTGAGTAACAAATTTGGCTTTTCTTCATCACGTATAGCCGTAACTGTAGAATGGTCAATAAAGGTAATGAGAGGATGTAAAGGTTTGGGCAATGACATCAAACGATGCAATTCCGAAACAGAATTGATGATTTGAATATTTCTGTGGCTTTTTTCCATTTTGTAAAATGATAAGGAAAATAGAGAAGCGATGAGACTTCTCTATTGCTATCGCATTCTGACTTTTAATACTGTTTTACTTAAAACCACCTGAAACTTCAACCGTTTGTCCAGTGATAATGCTCGATTCATCTGAAGCAAAAAATACGGCCATACTTCCAATATCATTTGGAGTAGCCATGCGTCCCAAAGCACTTCTGTCAACAACAGACTGTATCGACTCTGACTCTTTGGTAGGTCCTAATTTTGCGACTCCTTCTGTCCAAACACCCCCTGGACGTATAGAATTAACTCGAATCTTTTTTGAACCTAATTCTTGTGAAAGAGCATAAGTAATGGAATCAACCGCACCTTTCGAAGCCGCATAAACAACTGAGTAAGGCTCTGGTCTTGTTCCCGCAAATGAACTGATATTAATGATACTTCCGCCGTTTTCTCCAAAAAGCTTGACTGCTTCTTGAGATGAGAGAAGTACACCTAAAACGTTTAGGTCGAAAGTTCGTCGGTACGAATCCTCAGAGAATGAGTCTAATAAGGCAAATTCGTAAACACCTGCGTTATTTACCAAAACATCTAAACCACCAAAAAGATTTATGGTTTCTTCAAAAAGACGTTTTACATCGCGCTGCTTTGACATATCTCCTTGAATGGCAACCGCATTGCCGCCCGCGCTAACTATTTCGGCAACCACTGCATCAGCACTTTCTTTACTCGAAGCATAATTTACTACTACTTTTGCTCCAGATGCACTCATTTGTTTGGCAATTCCAGCACCGATTCCTTTAGATGCACCCGTTACCACTACCACTTTGTTTTCTAATTTATTATTCATTGCTTTGTTTATTTGTGAGGTACAAAGGTCTGAAGTGTAAAGAGTTGGGATGTGTTCAAAATGGAGTTGTTTGTGTTCAAAATGAATTACACGATGTTAATCAATTATAATACCATCAATCTCTTTTTGTCATGCAGTATCTTGTTAAAGTATTCTAATCATCTAGCAAAATGTATCGAATTTCGAATAACCTATTGATATTAGTCTTAAGCTTTTCCTTTTTGATTGGTTGCGAGACTATGGATACTCGATTAACCATTAAAAATAGCTGCGATGTTACGTTGTTCTTTGTTGTGACTAATGAAGAGCTTGACATATTATTTAATGATGCAAAATATCCATTAAATAAAAACGCTGAATTTACTTTCTACCCCAGAAGAGAACCTCATAGTGAATATGTTCATCCAATTGGTGGTTCTCGATATTGGGATAGTATGTTTTCAACGTCATCTACAAAGCAATTACGTATTTATGTATATGATGAAAAAACTTTACAAGATTGTCGGCTTCCCATTTTTAGTACAGTTTAAAAATATACATAATCTGTCTACTTTGATTATGTTTTTAACCCTTCTTGGGCTGAGTGTAGCGTAGCGGAACGAAGCCCAAGAAGGGTGT
>NZ_JASHIE010000020.1:0-123378 GCF_030056655.1 Flectobacillus rivi | reverse complement strand
ACGCAACCTTCGTGTTACACGTTGCGCCACTTGGATCAAGACCTGTACAAGAAGTGATAAATACATCGATTCCTACGCTTGCTGCACTATAACAGCCTGTCGTGGCATTGTAATAAAATGCATAATAGGTTCCATCTGTCGCTGCTGTTGGGGTTGAATATGCCGTACCTGTATGGGTATTATTCGTAAACCATACCAAACTACTACCTGAAGGTGCTGTGCCACTTATCGCTGTTGTCAAGTTCGCTGTCGTAGCAGGACAAATGTTATTAACGCTACTAACACTCACTGTTGGAACAATCAAAGCTGGGTCACAAGCGTTTAATGGGTCTGTTCCTGCCAACTTCTCTGCATAGTTACTAATACCATCTCCATCACAATCTGCATTGCGCCAAGTTGTTGTCGTATTCGCTAAGACCTGATTTACACTCCATACACATGGATCATTAGGTGCTGGGTCTGTCGTATCCAAATCTCCATCGCCATCGGTATCACAAGCATTTACCGTAACAACTACTCCTGTCGACGCTGGACTGTAACAACCTAATACTGAATCATAATAAAAGGCATAGTATGTCCCCGCAGCTGCTGTACTTGGTGTACTGTAAGCTGTTCCTGTATGCGCATTGTTCGTAAACCATTGTATCACTGCCCCTGATGGTGCACTGCCGATGGCACTTGATAAGTTTCCTGTTGTGGCAGGACAAACATTACTCACACTACTACTCAATAAACTTGGCGCAACAAAACCTGCTGCATTCGCTAAGCGCAACACAGCACCATATACTCGCGTTGTACCTGCATCTATTCCTACTAAATTAGCTATCGTAAAACGTACTTCGTTAAATGGCTTCGTTGCAGCAAAACCTACTACCTGTCGACTAGAACTTAGAATAGATAAACTGATTAACCCACCTGCGTTACTTTCTTGTAAAACCCCATTCAAATAAGTACTGACGGTGGCATTACTCAGAAGACTCGCTCCAAGAATACTTGTATTTTCAATATCAAATCCTGCAAATGTTCCGATGGGATACGTAGTCACTGCGTCTTTTACCGATATTGAACCGCTACTCAGCAAACCTGCTGTCAAAACTATATCTGCATAGTTTGAAGTGCTAGCATCTACTACATTTTGGCTGTTATTGATAGAACAACCTGCACAAACGGCTCCACTAATTCCTGTTAAGCTCCCATTCAAAACTGCTGGAAAACTTGGTGATACCAAATACGTATCGGTACAACTTAATGCTGGACCTGCACAGAAACTCTCTAAGACTACATTATATACCTTTGTCGTACTCAATACGCCTAATACATTCGTTATTTCTAGTTTTACTTCATCAAACTCCTTCGTACTGATAAAGCCTACCAATTGTTCTCCTGTGCCAGTCAAAAGTGAAGAATTAACAGACAATAAAGTTCCGACTCCCGAACTCTCTTGCAAAACCCCTGCTTTGTAGGTGCGAATGGTAATACCTGATAAAAGATTCGCATTGATCAGATTAGGATTAGAAATATTAAACCCGGCAAAAGTTCCGATGGGATAAGTCGTCAAAACATCTTTTACAGCTAAGGATGCAATACTGCTTACTGAGGCTGTCATTGTGATGATGGCATAATCACTCGTGCTTGAACTGATTACATTTTCGGCATTACTTATCGAACATCCAACACAGGCGACACCAGTAATACCCGTCTGACTATCATCTACAATGACTGGATATGATGGAGCAGAAGCATTCGTCTGAGTGTTACACACCAATGCCGAACCAGCACAGAATTTCTCTATTACTGGATAATATACTTGTCCACTAAAACCTACCCCTACTAATGTATTGTAAACTATCCGTACTTCGTCAAAACCTTGTGTTGTGATAAAGCCTACAGTTGCCAAGCCACTGCCATCCAACAAACTCGACTCTAAACCTATCGAGCTCGTTACAACGTCTTTCCCTTCTACAAAAACGCCATTGTTGTAAGTCTCGATTCGTACGGTTGAACCGATACTACCACTCAACAAGCTCGTTGAGGCAATCTTAAACCCTGCATAATAACCCGCAGGATAAGTATCTGCCACATCATTATCTTTAGCACTATAGGTCACATTACAGCCTAAACCCGTCACACTAAATCCAGCGTAATTATTCAAATCCGAATCTACCAGATTGTTAGTCGAAGCTGTCGTCAAATTCACACAGCCTAATGAACTATTGGTCTTCGTGGCTGATAAGTTCGTAAACAAACCATTCGTCAACGCAACCTTCGTGTTACACGTTGCACCACTTGGGTCAAGACCTGTACAGGAAGTGATAAATACATCGATTCCTACGCTTGTTGCACTATAACAGCCTGTCGTGGCATTGTAATAAAATGCATAATAGGTACCATCCGTCGCTGCTGTTGGGGTTGAATATGCCGTACCTGTATGGGTAGTATTCGTAAACCATACCAAACTACTACCCGAAGGTGCTGTACTACTTATCGCAGTTGTCAAGTTCGCTGTCGTAGCAGGACAAATGTTATTGATACTACTAACACTCACTGTTGGAACAACCAAAGCTGGGTCACAAGCATTTAACGGATCTGTTCCTGCCAATTTTTCTGCGTAGTTACTAATACCATCTCCATCACAATCTGCATTCCGCCAAGTTGTTGTCGTATTCGCTAATACCTGATTTACACTCCAAATACATGGATTGTTTGGTGCTGGGTCGGTACCGTCCACATCTCCATCGCCGTCGGTATCACAAGCATTCACTGTAACAACTACTCCTGTCGACGCTGGACTGTAACAACCTAATACTGAATCGTAATAAAAGGCATAATACGTGCCCGCTGCGGCTGTACTTGGGGTCGCATAAGCACTTCCTGAGTGGGTATTGTTTGTAAACCACTGTATCACTGCCCCTGATGGCGCACTACCGATGGCACTTGATAAGTTTCCTGTGGTAGCAGGACAAACATTACTCACACTGCTACTCAATAAACTTGGCGCAACAAAACCTGCTGCATTCGCTAAGCGCAACACTGCGCCATATACTCGCGTTGTACCAACATCTATTCCTACTAAATTCGCTATCGTAAAACGAACTTCGTTGAATGTTTTGGTAGTTTTAAAGCCAACAACCTGACGGGTAGAACTTAGAATAGATAAGCTGATTAACCCACCTGCATTACTCTCTTGTAAAACCCCATTCAGATAAGTACTGACGGTAGCATTACTCAAAAGACTCGCTCCAAGTATACTTGTATTTTCAATATCAAATCCTGCAAATGTTCCGATAGGATACGTCGTCACTGCATCTTTTACCGATATTGAACCGCTACTTAATAAACCTGCTGTCAAAACTATATCTGCATAGTTTGAAGTGCTAGCATCTACCACATTTTGGCTGTTATTGATTGCACAACCTGCACAAACGGCTCCACTAATTCCTGTTAAGCTCCCATTCAAAACTGCTGGAAAACTTGGTGATACCAAATATGTATCGGTACAACTCAACGCTGGACCTGCACAAAAACTTTCTAATACCACATTATAGACCTTTGTCGTACTCAAAATCCCTAGTAAATTCGTCAACTCTAACTTTACTTCATCAAAACTTTTTGTCGTAATAAAGCCTACCAACTGTTCACCTGTTCCTGTTAATAAAGAGGAATTCACCGAAAGCAAGCTACTCGATAAAGACGTTTCTTGCAATACCCCTGCTTTATACGTTTTTAAGGTAATTCCTGATAATAAATTCGCATTGATTAAACTAGGATTGGAAATATTAAACCCTGCAAAAGTTCCGATGGGATAAGTCGTCAAGACATCTTTAACGGCTAATGATGCCACACTGCCTACTGATACTGCCATCGTGATGGTAGCGTAATCACTCGTGCTTGAGCTGATTACATTTTCAGGATTAGCTACCGAACATCCAGCACAAGCCACGCCTGTAATGCCAGTTTGTGTAGCATCGATATTAACTGGATAGGAAGGATTGGAAACATTTGTTTGAGTATTACAAACCAAGGCTGATCCTGCACAGAACTTTTCTATGACAGGATAATATACTTGACCAGCAAAAAGAACCCCCACTAAGGTTGTATATGTAATTCTAACTTCATCAAAAGCTGAAGTGGTAATAAAACCAACCGTCGTATTACCGCTCGCATCAACCAAGCTTGATTCGATTCCAAGCAAACTCGTTACCACATCTTTAGTCTCTACTTGAGTACCATTATTATAAGTGGTAACAGTAACTACTGCCCCAACACTTCCACTTAACAAACTACCAGATGAAATCTTATAACCTGCAAAATATCCAGCTGGATAAGTATCTGCAGCATCATTATCCTTTACACTAAAAGTAACTCCACAACCAGCACCTGTTATATTAAAGCCAGCATAGTTAGTTAAGTCAGAGTCAACTAAATTAGATTCAGGAGCCGTAGTAATATTTATACACAAAATACTACCATTGTTTTGACGATTTGCGACAAGATTTGTATACGAAGCATTCGTCCAAGGTGTTTTTGTGTTACAACTTGTATTACCTGGGTCGACGGGAATGAGGTTGGTTTTTGAGGGTATATCTGCACCTATCGCAATAGAATGGCTACCCCAAAGAAGAAAAAGACACAGGAAAGAGATTAGACATCTGACAAAATTCTTTATCATGATGAGGATTGTTTAATTATTTGCATATAGCCCAACAATTCCAAACCATCTTACTTAGGTACCACTTTCAAAAAATTTATCTATACAACTTTGGCGAAAAGTAGTTTGAGCAATTTGATAGAATTAAAATTATTAAGGCTTTCAGAGAAGGACACTATCTTAAAATCAAATCTTTTGTAGACGCATGGCAGTACGTTCTACAAACGAATAACACTTGCATATCAGTAATCCTAAAACTACTATTACCTGTAGTTTTAGCACTGTAGTATTTACTGCTTACCAGTAAACTAGCTTAAGCACCATAAAAAATACGATACATCTATCATACCACACACTCAGAGATATTGAGCAGACTAATTCTTACGAATTATTCAAAATCAAAATTATCATACAAGGTGGGCTGTAAAGAAGCGATATGAAAAGCGGACGATAGCCGTTTCCTCAAATTTGATTTGAAGAGAGCATAAACCTTAAGACTAACAAAGGCAAACTTCGGTTTATAAGGGCGAAGAATTAGTAATTTTTTGATCATAGCGGATATCAAAAGGAAAATTTGTACGATACTACTTCTTTTAAATCTTCTGGGATAAAACTTACACTGTCGTAGCTTTAGGGCAAATCTTTTTAAATCAATTTTATTAAAAAGGTATCAACTACAAACAGAGTATTACTCCAAATATTTAAAAATATTAATCATAGTTAAGGTAAATGAAAAATATACGTACGAAAAAGTTTTTTATAGAGCTAATTGTTCAACAGCGCGAACTCATAATTTACACATTAAAAAATATGCACTTGTTTAGAAAAATAATCACACATGTAAATTGAAAGTACAATTTTGAAACCAAAGCCTCCTTCTCTATCACATTATGGTGACAAAAAGCCATAAAAGGTGACAAAAAGCCAATTATTCAAGAAATCAACTGGCTTGTTTGATTAGAATCACCTCATTATATTAGAAATACAAAATATATTCTCCTATATATTCAATAAATCTCTGGTAAGTATTTTCTATCTCACTACACGTTAAAGGCTATAAAATCATGAGCAAAAATTAACAAAAGTCAAGATAATGGGCAGATAAATGCATCTAAATCCGAACGAAAAGATCTTCCTATTTTTATTTCTTTGTTATTCAACACCAATAATCGCTTACCTAACTCTAGTCTTTGAATAAAATCTGTATTAATTAAATGAGATTTATTTATTTGAATAAACTTTTCATCTAGCTCTTCTTTAAGATTCTTGAGAGGCTTTTTCCTAGCATAAACCTTATTTTGAATTGTATGAATAAAAGTGTAATTCCCATCTGCTTCTACATACACAATATCTGCCAATTGGATTTTTAATACCTGTTGATTTCGATCAATCACCTCCACGTATTTGTGTTGGATAGGTGGATAAGCCAATAACAACAGCTTTACCGAAGCTAGAAAGGTGTAAGGATTGATGGGTTTTTCTAAAAGTAGACATCTAGCATGATTCAGACATACCCCAAATATCTCATCGTCAAGAACATGAGACAAAAACACAAGTGGAGTATTGAGGTATTGTGGCGTTGTAATAAAATCAAAAACACCCACCCGATTGAGATCAGCCCCAGCAACAATAATGTTGGGAAGAAAAGAATCTAACAATAGATCAACCTTGACCATTGTGGGGGCAATAGTCAATAACTCGAAGTCATTTTGATTTAGTAATGTTTTTATAATTTCTAACGAAGACGGATCTTCTTCGATTACTAAAACTTTGACAGGCTGGCGATTCCTAATCAATTTTACCATAGTAGTAATGAAGGCATTTATATATTTATTGTTCAATAGCAATACAAAACAATTTTGCAAATCACAGTTGTTAATAAATGTTTATCAAGAATAATACCAATTTAAAATTATCAAGAAAAGGCTATATCCAATTTTTGGTAGCATCTTATCCAATTACTAACGTATCCTACCAAAGCAACTATTTTTTGAGTATAACACCCTTAGTTACAGTCTTTATGAATAATAATATTTACCTGATCTAAAACCTGATTATGTCCAATTCATCTCCTCGATATGATGAATTAAAGCTATGGAATGATTTGCGCAATGGCGATGAAGCAGCACTTGCTACACTTCTCCGACTATATGCCAAATCCTTGATTAGCTATGGCCGCAAAATGATCAATGACGACGCTTTGATTGAAGACTGTATTCAAGAAGTTTTTATTCAATTATGGCAATATCGTCAGAATCTCAAAATTGACGTAGGCTCAGTAAAAGCCTATTTGTTTGCGGCAGTACGAAGAAGAATCATTTCTGAAATCAAAAAAAATGAAACAATTTCTCTTGACGAACACTCAAGTTCTGAAAGCTATTTTGACATTGACTTTTCGATCGAAGAAAAAATCGTTAAAGACGAAACTGAACTTCACCGTGTACGGCTGATCAACGAACGCTTAAATCATCTTCCCAAAAGACAAAAAGAAGTTGTCTATCTCAAATTCTATAAAGAATTATCCAATCAAGAAATTGCCGAGACGATGGGAGTTAAATACCAATCTGTCAGCAATTTAGTCCATGAAGCCCTCACTCTACTACGCACCCTTTTCCCTGACGAAGCTATATGGTTTGGGTTGTTAGTTTGTTTTTTTGAGTGGTGAAGAAGTGGCAAAGGCACTTAGGTACAAAGTGTATTTTGTTACAATAAGTGGCAAAGGCATAAGGCACAGAGGCACAAAGTGAAGTTGCACCTTTGTGCCTAAATAAAAACGCCTTGCCTAAACCCTATACCCTAACCCCTCAAAAACCCTTTGTCCCTCTGCTACTTTGTGCCTTTGCGCCTCCCCCCAAAACAATATTTTTTCATTTTTTTTTACAAAAAGCAGTATATAAAACCTATAACCCTTCTACTGTATATAGAAGACGACTTATTACTATTTTATGAAAAAATATGGTGATTACACGATAGAAGATTTTCTTTTGGATTTAACCTTTGTAGAATGGGTAAAATCTGAAGGTCATAAAGATATTTCGCACCCATGGACACAATGGTATCAAACGCATCAAAGTCAGCAGTACCTTGTCAAGCAAGCACGAGAGTTTATTTTGGCTTCTTATATCCATGAAAAACCCATTACTGACCAACAAGTAGAAAACATCATCACCAATACATTGAATCGAATTCAGCTGGAAGAGAACGCTGATATCGTATTTGATGAACACCTACCATGGTACCAACATAACACCTGGAAATGGTCTATTGCCGCCACAATATTCCTATTACTCAGTGTTGGTATTTGGTGGTATACCGACAAAAATGTGAATCCACAATTGTCGCATCTTTCGCAAAAAGCGATTGAAGAGTTGGTCACAAAAACCAACAAAAGTACCTTGAAAATGCCAGTCAAATTACCTGATGGAAGTTCTTTGCTACTTGAACCCAATAGTACCATTCAGTTTCCTGAAAGTTTTGAGGATTCGCCCAACCGAGAGGTGTATTTGGATGGGCAGGCATTTTTTGAAGTCGTCAAAAACCCTCAACAACCTTTTTTGGTTCATGCCAAAACTACGGTCGTCAAAGTCTTAGGTACCAGTTTTACAGTACAGTCTTTTAACACCGAAAAAGAAGTAAAAGTAGTAGTAAAAACAGGTAAAGTAATGGTCTATGAAAAAGAAGAGGAAGACAATAACCGAGTGACTCTATTACCTAACCAGCAGGTTATTGTAGATGAGCAAAATCTGATGCAAGCCTCAGCAATTAGTGAAGAACAAGTAGTAGCAATTACCTCAAGAACTAGCACAGTACTAGAGTTTAACGAAAGTCCAGTTGCCCAGATTTTCAAGAAACTCGAAAATCTATACGGCGTACATATCTATTTTGACCAAAAGTTATTAGAAGATTGTTCGCTCACGACCACGCTAGGCGAAGAGCCTTTATTTACCAAACTTCAAATCATTTGTGAGGCCATTGGACCCAATACCAAATTTGAAGTAGTCAACGAGAAAATTATTATTCAATCACTAGGGTGTAACCAATAAATAAAACAATCGCAATGAAAAACCTACTTAACTCCTTCCCTCCATAGCAATAAAAAAAGGTGTATGTCGTGGTGGCACACAACAAACACCTAGCATTTTTCCCCTTCCTGTCTGCTCAACATGCCCTTTCAAAAAAGGGTAAGGGGATGTTTTTGTTTTACTTAACAGAAAACCATTCAAGTTTATGAAAAAAAATCGACAATCAAAGGCTTTTTGGCTTACTATTATGAGAATTACTGGAATGCAGTTTTTCATGATTCTATTCCTCACGAGTTTTGCTTGGGCAAAAACCTCAGCACAAGAAGAACTCAACAAAAAGATTAGTATCTCTATCGACGGAATAGTCCTAAAATCAGCTTTACAAAAAATTGAAAAAACTGCTCAAATAAGAATCTCTTACAACTCGCAAGTTGTGCCTCTCAACAGAACTGTCACTCTTTTGGCAAGCAACGAGCGTGTAGGCGATGTATTAGAGCGTTTACTCAAACCTCTTTCGGTGACGTATGTAATGTTTAACAATCAAATTGTTTTACGTAAAATCGAAGCACCCAGTACTCCCAGCACGCCCGAAACAGAGCGAGAAAACGTGGTGGCTTTACCAACTGTTTCAGGAACTATTACCGACGAAAAAGGAAAAGCCCTCCCAGGGGTAAATATTACCATCAAAGGCACGACCAAAGGAACGAATTCAGACGCAAGTGGGCATTTCAAAATTGAGGTACCTTCCGAAAATACGACCTTGGTTTTTAGTTATGTGGGCTACGTTAAACAAGAAATAGTGGTTGGTAATCGTACCGTTTTCAATATTTCTTTGGCACTCGAACTTCAATCATTAGACGAAGTTGTCGTGGTAGGTTATGGTACCCAAAGCAAAAGAGCAGTATCTGGTGCGGTATCATCAGTAGGTTTTAAGCAGTTCCAAGACCGTTCATTTAGCAATGTGACTCAAGCACTTTCTGGTCAGATTGCTGGTGTAAATATTAGCCAAAGTCAAGGTGCTCCAGGGGTATCTCCTATTATTCGTATTCGTGGTGTAAGCTCCATTACGGCTGGAACAAACCCACTTTTTGTGGTGGATGGTGTACCGCTCGAAAACTTCAACTTGAATATGGTAAACCCTCAGGATATTGAATCTGTGGAGGTATTGAAAGATGCCTCTTCAGCAGCAATTTATGGTTCAAGAGGTGCCAATGGCGTTATTTTGGTGACAACCAAATTAGGAAAAGCAGGCAAAACCACCTTCAGCGTTGGCTATGAATCGGGTGTACAAAGCGTAGAAAGACGCGTTAAAATGATGGATGCTCAGCAGTGGATTGACTATTACATCGATGTTCACAATAATGCTTGGGTTGATTTGAATCCAGCTAAAAACAAAGCTTCTGATCCTAACAGTTTGAGAGGCTCGGTTTACAAAATCCCTGATGAGTTTTTGACTAATCCTCAACAGTTTGGAAAAGGTACAGATTGGCAAGATGTAATGTTTAGAGTAGCTCCTTCGCAGAATGCACAGTTCTCTGCTTCGGGCGGTACAGACAAAACACAGTTTATGTTTTCGGCAGCGTATTTGAGTCAAGATGCCGTTTTGGACGAAAACTACTATAAGCGCCTTTCGTTACGTTCAAATATCAAACATCAATTGAGTAATAAGTTTACGATTGGCTTAAATCTTGGTGTTACAGGAATTTTTGATAGAACCGATGGTACTCAAGGAAAAAGTGATGTGGTAAGTTTGGCATTGCAGAGTGACCCTATTTTTCCAGTTTACAACGAAAATGGTAATATCGGTTATCGCGACCCTAACTCGGTTTGGAACAAATATGTAGCCTACAATGACCTAAACTTATGGCATCCATATTCATTGACACGCTATATCCACAAGCAAAATAAGACTTTCAACACACTAGCTACAGGCTTTTTGGAATATAAAATTTTGGATGATTTAAAATTCAAAACCAGTATTAGCGCCAATTTGTACAATACACGTTACAACTCTTATCGTGTCAACAAACAAGGCTATGGCTATTCTGGGATTCTCCCTGCTGAAGGTTATTCAACAAGTGGATATAGTTTAAACTGGTTAAGTGAGAATACCTTGAACTATGACAAAAGCTTTGGCGATCACAATTTGGCTTTACTCTTGGGCTATTCTGTTCAAAAACAACGCAACGAATTTGCTTCGATTACTTCTGGTAGTTTTCCAAATGACTTGGTTGAAACCCTCAACGCTGGAGTAGTATCAAGTGGCTTTACCAATGCCTCAGAATGGGCTATGATTTCGTATTTGGCAAGAGCACAGTATAATTATTTGAATAGATATTTCTTCACTGCCGCTATCCGTCGTGATGGTAGTTCAAGATTTGGAGGCAACAGCCGTTGGGGATATTTTCCTTCAGTATCTGGTGCGTGGGTAGTTTCAGACGAAAACTTCATGAAAGATATTCGAGCTATCAATAACCTGAAATTCAGAGTAAGTTATGGTATGTCGGGTAACAATCAAATCCCTAATTATGGCTCTACGAGTTTATTAAGTTCATCTAACTATGTTTCAGGCTCAACCCTAGCTTCTGGTTTAGCGATTTCGAATATTGCCAATACCAATTTGCAATGGGAACGTACAACTCAATTTAACCTTGGGCTAGACTTAAAATTGCTGAACAACCGTATTGGTTTATCTGCTGAATATTACAATTCAACGACCAACGATATGTTGTTGAACGTGCCTGTTCCAGATATTACGGGCTTCTCTACGCAGTTGACAAATATCGGTAAAATGGAAAACAAGGGTGTTGAATTAAACTTGAATACACAGAACATTCAAACGCCGAAATTTAGCTGGTCAACTGATTTCAACTTTAGCTCAAACCGAAACAAAGTATTACAATTAGGTCAAAACAACGCTCCTATTACTTACACAGACTTTGTGGTCACTGTAAAAACAGAAGTTGGACAGCCGATTTCTAATTTCTATGGCTATGTAGTGGATGGTGTTTTCAAAAATCAAGCACAGGTAGATGCAACACCGCATTATTCGACCACAAAACCTGGTGACCCAATCATCAGAGATGTCAATGGTGATGGAAAAATTACAGTTGACGACCGTACAACCTTGGGTAATTATCAACCTGACTTTATGGCGGGTATCACCAACAATTTCTCTTATAAAGGCTTTGACTTGTCGTTTATGTTCCAAGGCTCATTCGGAGGCGAAATCGTTAATCAAAACTTCCGTTACTCTGGTTTTTGGAACAACGGACGTAATATGTACGCAGGTGTAGCCAATCGTTGGCGCTCAGAATCTGACCCAGGCGATGGCACACACTTCAGAGCTACATTAGGTTTGACAGGTTTGCAAGACCAATTCACAAGTCTTTGGGTAGAAGATGCCTCATTTGTGAGATTGAAAAACATTCGCGTTTCGTACACTATCCCAGCGTCTATCACTCAAAAATTACATTTGAAAACGGCACGTGTGTACGTAAATGCCGAAAACGTGTATTTGTGGAGTAAGTACACCAATTACGACCCTGAAAATACTACTTATAACGCATCCAACTTTTCGGGTGAAGCCAATGGTAACTCTTCAAGTGGTTTGAACGCCTCAGGAAATGCGCCAAATGGTGCTTTTATAGGCGTAGATTATGGCTCATACCCAATTCCAAGAGTTATTACGATTGGTGCTAAGATAGATTTTTAATCAATGTTTTTTAAACTTCAAAAAACAGGATAGACATGAAAAAAATTGTAAAAATATACCTTCTCCTTGCCGCAAGTTTGCTTACTACCAGTTGTAGTGATTCATTTTTAGAACTTGCGCCTATTTCGAATGCAACGGCAGACAATTTCAAATCAACCGACGACTTTGAACTTGCCATCAATTCGGCATACGCTTCTTTATACACCGTTTATCACCCAGAGGGACCCGTTTCGTATTGTAATGAACAAATGAGCGACAACGCCATTATGTACAATATTTCAGGGATTCAGGCAGACAAATGGCAGTTTAAAGATTATAGCTTGATGACCACCAATACGATGGTGTATCAGTTCTGGCAAGACTATTACCGTGCTGTTTTTAGTACAAATATCGTTTTGGATAAAATCGAGACAGCCTCATTGAGTGAAGCCTACAAAAATGATGTTCGTTCGCAAATGCGTTTTTTGAGAGCCTTATTTTACTTTAATATGGTTCAAACTTGGGGCGATATTCCTTTGGTAACAAAGCCTCTTTCGGGTGACGAGGCCTATGCCGTACCTCGCTCGCCACAAGCCGATGTGTATGATTTGATTAAGAAGGATTTAGGCTTTGCTATCGAAAATTTGCCTTTGGCTTCTGCCATTCCTAGTACTAAAATCGGTCGTGCCTCAAAAGGTGCTGCACAAGCACTGTTAGGAAAAGTATATTTGACCTTGGGCGACAAAACCTCCGCAGCAAATGTATTGAAGGATGTGTACAATAGTAACCAATATGCTTTATTGAGTACCTATGGTAGTCTTTGGGGACCTAATGTCAAAAACACCAAAGAATCTATTTTCGAAATTCAGTTTTTGGGAGGTTCGGCATCAGCACCTTACAGTCGTTACTACCAAACTTTTTATCCAAACAATAACTTCCTTGGATTTTATGGTAGTGGCATGAACCAAGTAACTGACGATTTGTACAACGAATACGAAGCTAACGACCCACGTAGAGACTTGTCTATTGCTTTAGGATATAATAATGGTACAACCTTTATTGCGCAAAAATATCCTATCAAATGGACTCATACCAATGCGCCAATTGGAAGCGGTAACCCTTTAGCCAATAACAACTTTATGGTATTACGCTATGCTGATGTACTATTAATGCTGTCCGAAGCTACAGGCGATGCTACTTATCTGAACCAAGTAAGAACAAGAGCAGGGCTACCTAAATTTGGCGACGCAGGCTACCCAACTGCTTTTGCAGGTTCATTGAGTACTGCTATTGAGCACGAAAGAAGGGTAGAACTTGCTATAGAATTCCATCGTTGGTTTGATTTGAAACGTACCAACCGTGCCATTACAGTATTGCAACCAAAAGGAAAAGCCATTACGACAGATAAGCTATTGCTTCCTATTCCTCAAATCGTAAGGTCTCAAAATCCAGTAATTACGCAAAACAATGGATACAATTAAACGTTAGTACTGAATGTAAGAATTAGGGCTGCTAGAAGCATTTATTTCGGATATTGGATGTTGGATTTCGGAAGTGTAATCTACCTTTTTATTGGTAGAAAATAAATGTATTTTTCTTTATTTCCGAAATCAGAAATCCCAAATCTGCAAAAATTTGAAATCCTTCGACAGTCCTAACATACAATTAGTGATTATTTGAAAATCCATTAATACTTAAGCTGATTCAAGGTAGATCATTATCTCTTTGAATCAGCTTTTTTACTTTCAAGGAATATGATTTTTCTGAAACCTAGACTATTAATTAAGAATAATCCTTATTTTTAGGTAAAAAACCATACCTCTAATGACAAGCATTCAAGAAATATCGAGAGAAAACATCTCCATCCTAGCCCATTTAGCCACCCAACTTTGGACTGATACTCATTTCGACGAAATGTCAGAGCATTTTGAAGAAGTATTATTGGCAGAGCACCCAACAGCTTTTCTATTACTACAAGATCAAAAACCTATTGGATTTATTGAATTGAGTGTTCGTCAAGACTATGTAGAAGGTGCCGAAGATATGCCTGTAGCCTACGTCGAAGGAATTTACGTTGACAATGTTTTTCGTAAAAAAGGCTTAGCCATTCAACTCATCCACAAAGCTGAGCAATGGGCTCGCTCACAAGGATACACGCAACTTTGTTCAGACTCGGAACTTGCCAATTCAGGCAGTATTATATTCCATCAAAAAGCTGGTTTCGAAGAAGTTGGAAGGATTGTATGTTTTGTAAAAAACCTCAACTAGGATACAAGATGATATGGATTAACAATATCTGCGGCACATAGTGATATGTATCCTTCTGATTATGAGTTTATTCTGATAACTGACATACTGTTAACTAATAACTTCCTTTTACTTAGCTGAATAACATCGATTATCTCATAAAAAATAATACCATTCTATCAATTGACAAGATGCTTTGTATCTTGTCAACAAGTTCTAACTCAAATACAAAACCCTTTAAATATGAATCAACAACCTTCTAGTGCATTTGTGGCCGCTTCTTGGGTAGCACTCGGCATAGGAATCATTGGATACCTCATCGGTTTATGGAACGCCGAAATGGCACTTAACGAAAAAGGATACTATTTCACGGTTTTGATGTATGGCCTTTTCTCTGTGATTTCACTACAAAAAAGTGTTCGTGACAAACTAGAAAATATTCCCGTTACAGCTATTTATTACAGTCTAAGCTGGTTTTCAACCATTTTAACGATTGTTCTGTTAACCGTGGGCTTATGGAATGCAACGCTACTTCCGAGCGAAAAGGGATTTTATGCTTTTGCTTTTCTTCTAGCACTTTTCGGTGCAATTGCCGTACAGAAAAATACTAGAGATAGTCAGAAGGGAAACTAGCCGTTAGCCGTTAGCCGTTAGCCGTTAGCCGTTAGCTAGAAAAATGGTTAATGGTAATGTCTACTGGAAACGCAAGGCTTTGCGTCTCTACCTACACAATTTTTAATTCACAATTCACTAAATCGCTCATTCACAATTTACAAATGCCTCTGATTAAACTTCAAACCGAGATAGAATCCAGTCTAGAAATCTGCTTTGATTTAGCTAGAAGCATTGATTTACATACTATCTCAACGGCTCATACTAAAGAAAAAGCCATCGAAGGAAAAACCACAGGGCTGATTGGCTTAGGTGAATATGTGACCTTCGAAGCAACACATTTTGGTATCAAACAACACCTGTCAGCACATATTACGGCGTATGAGCGCCCCTATTACTTTAAGGATGAATTGATTAAAGGAGCTTTCAAGTCGCTGACTCATATTCATCAATTTGAATATGTTGGAGGTAAGGTGCTTATGACAGATTGGTTTGAGTTTGAATCGCCATTAGGATTTCTTGGAAAGTTGGCAAATCACTTATTTTTAACTAAATACATGACAAAGCTCCTTTCTGAAAGAAACAGAATTATCAAAGAATTTGCAGAATCTGGGAGATATAAAGAAGTATTAAATCTGATGTAGGATAAGTTTGTGTAGATACCTAGTTCAAGATTTAGTATCGAAATAGCCTTTATTTCAATTTAAAACTATGTAAAAGATAGGTCCAAGACTAAGTCTTGAACTAGTACTTAAAAATTCAAAGACAATCATGCAAAAGCCCATTTACTCTTGTATTTGGTACAATCACCAAGCCACAGAGGCTGCTGATTTTTATACCAAACTATTTCCTAATTCGCATATTCTCCAACAGAACCCAATGGTAAGCTCCTTTGAGCTAATGGGTACTAAATTTATGGGATTAAATGGCGGTCCACGATATAAGCCAACTCCAGCTGTGTCGTACTATGTATATTGTGGCAGTGAACAGGAAATAGAGCGATTATATACAGCACTTTTGGAAGGAGGTAACGCCGTAATGCCATTAGGAGAATATGATTGGAGCAAGAAATACGCATGGCTCTGCGACAAGTTTGGCGTGTACTGGCAATTGGATATTCAAGCAATCGAAGCTCCTCAAAAAATCGTTCCTACCCTCCTTTTTGCCAATGATAAATTTCCAAAACTCAAGGAAGCTGTCTATCAGTACGTACAGATTTTTGACAATTCTAGTGTAAAAATAGAGTCCCCATACCCAGCTCACTTCAACTTTCCAGAAGAAAGACTTCTTTTTTGTCAGTACCAATTAGGCAGTATTTTGTTTAATGCCATCAGTAGTCACAATGCGCACGACTTTGATTTCTCTCCTGGCAATTCATTCGTTGTTGAATGTGATACCCAAGAGGAAATCGATTATTACTGGGAAAATTTAGGTAAAAATGGAAGATATGACCAATGCGGTTGGCTCGCAGATCAATATGGTGTTTCTTGGCAAATTGTACCAAGTATTTTGCCAAAGCTCATGAGTGACCCAGCAAAAAGTAAAAATGTGGTTCAAGCATTTATGAAAATGCAAAAATTTGATATTCAAACACTAGTCGATGCCTAATTCATAACTAGAAAACACTCGTTGACCAGTCACAATACATTTCAACCACTCATCGCAATTTGTAGCGGTGTTCTCTACACATTTCAATATATTGTAGTTAAAACTATTTGTAAGAAAGTATATGATTTATTTTTTGCATACTTTTTCATAAAATCTTGCGTTTTAACCAACAATAATTTATCAATCGCAAATACTACAATAAGTCCGTCAAATGTTTATTTTTGTAGTTCTTATCAAGTCGATTCTAACATTTTTTTGAACACAAGGCTTGATTCTACTCCATCATTCTAGCCTGCAAGAGCAGTATAGCATTTGGAATAAACTTTTGCAAAATTGCAGTAAACATTAAATCAAACCATGAATCTAAAACACATAGTACTCTGCTCGGGCGTAGCACTTACGTCATTTGCCACGCATGCACAAGTGAAAAAGTCAGCTACTCCAGCATCGAAAGCTGCCACTAAACCTGCCGTTGCAAAAGTAGCAACAGATACCAAAGAATTGAAATTGACAAACTTAGCCGACTCAGCAAGTTATAGTTTAGGAGTTTTAGTAGCTCAAAACTTCAAAATGCAAAATATTCCAATCAATTCAGAATTGATGGCAAAGGCTTTTGGAGAAGTAATGAAAGGTGCTAGTACGCAGATTTCTGATATGCAAGCCAATCAAATCCTTCAAAAATTCATGATGGAAGCGCAAGCAGCTCAGTACAAGCCAATCAAAGAAGCAGGCGAAAAGTTTTTGGCTGAGAACAAAAAGAAAGAAGGCGTTGTTACTTTACCAAGCGGATTACAATACCAAATCTTGAAAGCAGGCGATGGTCCAAAACCAACAGCTAACGATAAAGTAAAAACACATTATCATGGTACTTTATTAGATGGAACTGTATTTGACAGTTCTGTTCAACGTGACGAACCTATCACTTTTCCAGTAACTGGTGTAATTCAGGGATGGATCGAAGCGTTACAATTAATGCCAGTAGGTTCTAAATGGAAATTGTTTATTCCTCAAGAATTGGCTTACGGTTCTCGCGGTAGCGGTCCAGTAATCAAACCATATTCAGCTTTAATTTTTGAAGTTGAATTACTAAGTATCGAAAAATAATAAAGCGAATCTAGGGTTGAGTGATTGGTTTTATAGTCAGTCACTCAATTACCTTCGCATCGAATCTCTATGAAGAAATATCTCATTGCACTTGTTCCTGTTACGCTATTGGCAGTTATGGGACTTCGCTCGACCTCACATAGTGCCGAGAAAAACCTTACTGTGGCTTACAAATTTAGTGAAGACGACCTCAAGCCCACCGAAACACAGAAAAAAGTAGAAGAATTAGTGACACAAATCCTGACGAATTATCATTACAGAAGGGTTCCTCTCAATGATTCTTTATCTTCTAAAATCCTTGATAATTACATCAAGGAGCTTGACGGTAATAAAATGAACTTCACAAAACAGGACATTCAGGATTTCGAACAGTTTCGTTATTCATTGGATGACCAGTTGCAAAAAGGTGACTTAACAGCCGCTTACCAAATCTATAATATTTATCGTAAAAGAGCCAAAGAACGTTTTACGTTCGTAAATCAGCTTTTGGCAAAACCGATGAATTTTAATGTAGACGAGGTTTATACGCCAGACAGAGAAAAAGCGGAATGGGCTTCGAACAAACAAGAGCTTGATGAGATTTGGAGAAAAGCTATCAAAAGTACTTTGTTAGACTGGAAAATCAGTGGAAAAGCTGATACTTCGGCTGTCAAAGATTTGAAAGAGCGTTATTCTCGTAGCGAAAAGTATTTCGACAAAACAAAGAGTGAAGATGTATTCCAACAATACATGAACTCATTCACCGAAAGTATCGATCCTCATACGAACTACATGATTCCTAAGGCTGCTGCACAGTTCAACCAAGAAATGGCGCAGTCGTTTGAAGGTATTGGAGCAACACTTCGTCTGGATGGTGATTATGTAACTATTATCGAGCTTATCACGGGTGGCCCTGCGTACAGAAGCAAAGCCCTAAAACCAAAAGATAGAATCGTAGCAGTAGCACAAGGGGAAAATGGAGCCTTTACTGATATTGTAGGTTGGATGACCGATGATGCCGTGAAATTGATTAAAGGTCCTAAAAATACCATTGTTCGTTTGAAAATCCTTTCAGGTGATGCAGCGGTGGGCTCAGTACCTAAAGAGGTTCGTTTGGTTCGTGAAAAAATCAAATTAGAAGATGGTAGTGCGAAAAAGGATATTCTAGAATTTACTAACAATGGTCGTTCGTACAAATTAGGTTTAATTACCTTGCCTGTATTCTACCGTGATTTTGAAGGTGTAAGAAAAGGTGAAGGAGACTTCAAGAGTACAAGCGCAGATGTTAAGAAGTTTTTGACTGAATTAAAAGCTGAAAAAGTTGACGGTGTAATTCTTGACCTTCGTAACAACGGTGGTGGTTCTTTGGTAGAAGCGGTGAGTTTGACAGGCTTGTTTATTCCTCAAGGTCCTGTGGTACAACGCAAACATGCCGATGGTGAAATCTCAGCCGAGTTCGACCGTGATCCTTCTGTAACATATGATGGTCCACTGGGTGTTTTAGTAAATAGATTTAGTGCTTCGGCTTCAGAAATTTTTGCTGGTGCGATTCAAGATTATAAGCGTGGTATTGTTGTAGGTGAGCAAACTTATGGAAAAGGAACAGTTCAAACCTTAGTAGATTTAGGTCGTTTCTTAAAAGGTGAGCCTGACAACGTAGGTCAATTGAAAATCACCATGGAGAAATTCTACCGCATTACAGGTAGTAGTACACAACACAAAGGTGTAACGCCAGATATTCAATTACCTTCAGGCTTCTCGGCAGAAGAATACGGCGAAAGCTCACAACCAAGTGCTTTGCCTTGGGATATGATTGCGACAAGCAAATACACGCCATCTACAGATGTAAATGAACAGATTGTTGCGTCTTTAAACAAAAAATACCAAGAACACTTGAAATCAGAAACAGATTTGAAAAAATTAGTCGCTGATTTTGATTACTGGAAAAAAACAAAAGAACGCAAAACA
Source organism: Flectobacillus rivi (assembly GCF_030056655.1). NCBI lineage: Bacteria > Pseudomonadati > Bacteroidota > Cytophagia > Cytophagales > Flectobacillaceae > Flectobacillus > Flectobacillus rivi. The sequence continues at coordinate 103,496 of NZ_JASHIE010000020.1, read as the reverse complement.
ATCTCTTTGAAAGAAGACAAACGTCGTAAAGAAATTGAAGAGCAGAAAAAACGCAATAGCCAAGACCTTGCTGAAGAGTTAGCTGACGTTGAAAAACCAGAAGCTAAAACAGAAGTAAAAACTGACTCAGTAAGTATTGCACAAGCAAAACAAAAAGCAGCTAAAGAAAGACGTGAAAAAGACGCTTATTTGAAGGAAACAGAAAGATTATTAACAGATTATATCTTCCTTGCTCCTTCTAATGGTATCAAAATCACTCAGAATAAAAAATAATTTAGTGAATTTTGATTGAGTGAATGAATGATTATTGGCTGGCTGTAGAGACATGCTTTACGCCTTGTTCAGAGGAATGTCTCTCATTGAATATCAAAAAAAAGGTGGTCGAACATATTTTCGACCACCTTTTTTTTGATATTGCTACTCTATGTCTGACTTGGCTTAAGACGCAAAGCAGTGCGTCTCTACTGCTGGAATATCATTTTTAGAATAATCACAAATCACTCCATTAGGAACAATTCGATAATCTTATTTCATCTTCACAATTGTAACACCTGCACCGCCTCGGTCAGCATGTTCATCTACCATTTTATCGACTTGCTTGTAGCCTCTTAAATGTTGGCGAATGAGTGTTCTTAAAATACCATCACCTTTCCCGTGTACAATTCTAATCTCGTCATATCCTACCATAATGGCGTCGTTCATAAAGCGGTCTACATCTACCAAAGCCTCCTCTCCTCTTTTCCCTCTTAAATCAAGGTTGAATGAGAAGTTTTGCATTTTCTCATTCATATCAATTCCCGTTAGCTTGGCTTTAGGAGAAGCTTTTTGACGAAACTCTTTTCTAGAAATTTTCTCCAAACGATTAAGTTTTACTGTCGTTTTCAAATCGCCAATCGCTACTTCAATATCTTTACCACGAACACCTAATACTTCTCCAATGGCTTCCTGCCCTTTGATACGTACCAATGACCCTATCACAATATCACCTCCAATTACCTCAATGACATCTTTTTCTTCTTCCTCTTTCTTTGGAGTTGGCTTATTTTTGTTCTCAGGTACTTTTTCTATTACTAAAGATTCTTGAAAATCCTGTAAATCTTGGCGAAGCTCTTTTGTAGCCGACTTATCAGCCTCTTGCTCACGTATTTCCTTAATGGTTGCCTCGATTTTCTGATTAGCTGTTTTTACTAACTCTTTTGCTTGCAGTTTAGCGCTATTCAGAATGGTCTTTTTCTCTGAATCTAATAAGTTTTTCAGTGAGTTATACTGGTCAAGTAACTGATCGAGATGACGTTGTTTTTGGGCATTTTCAACATTCTTATCAGCGAATACCTTCTTCTCAATTTCTAACTCTTTGACCAATTTCTCGAAGCTTACCTGTTGTTTACCCATCTTGTTTTTAGCACGATCGATTACATTTTTGGGTAAACCAATTTTGTAAGCAATTTCAACTGCAAAAGAACTTCCTGGTTTTCCGATTTCAAGCTCATAAAGTGGCTCTAAATGTTCTGCATCGTAACGCATCGCACCATTGACAAGACCTTTGGTACGATCAGCAAATGTTTTCAAGTTGGTATAGTGGGTGTTAATCACACCATACGCGCCCGAACGATTCAAATCTTCAAGAATACTCTCAGCAATAGCTCCACCCAGTGCAGGCTCTGTACCTGTACCAAATTCATCAATCAAAAACAAAGTCTTTCTGTCAGATTGAATCAAGAAATGTTTCATGTTCGTCAAGTGCGAACTATAAGTACTTAGGTCGTTCTCTAAGCTTTGCTCATCACCAATATCAATGAAAATATTTCTAAACAAACCAATAGTTGAGTACTCTGCCATTGGCACCAATAAACCGCATTGGTACATATACTGAATCAAACCAACAGTTTTGAGGGTAACCGACTTACCACCTGCGTTTGGTCCTGAAATCAACAAAATACGATTGTCTAATTCTAAGGTAATTGACAATGGAACGACACTTTTACCCATCTTCTTGAAAGAAGCATAAAGCAATGGGTGACGAGCATTTTTCCAATCCACCAATTGGGTATTCACACTTAAAGGCGCAATAGCTCCCAACTCGATAGCATAACAAGCTTTGGCACGAACAAAATCGATAATACCAAGGAAAGTATACGCACGCTTCAAGACAGGTACGTGCGGACGCAATCGTGTAGTCAAATCCATTAAAATTCGGATAATCTCACGGCGTTCGGCCGATTCTAACTCACGAATTTCGTTATTGGCTTCAAGTACTTCGGTTGGTTCAAGGAATACGGTTTTACCTGTATCTGATTCGTCATGGATAAAACCTTTGATTTTACGTTTGTGCTCAGCTGCCAACGGAATCACCATACGACCATTACGCAAAGTCAATGAAAAATCGTCAGACACCCAGCCATTGCTTCTGGCATTGCGAAGAATGCTATCTAGTTTTTTACGTAAATCGTTTTCTTGAGAAACTAACTGACGACGAATAGACTGTAATTCTGGGCTAGCGTTATCTTTCAAACGACCACGGTCATCAATTACTTTGTCTAAAGCGTCGAGAATACCTCTTATTTCTAATTTAGCATCTTTGTTGGTCTTTACTTCCTCTTGATTTTTATCGGTACGAGGCTGAAAAGCCATGCCCAACAATTCACGTAACTGTGGGTATTGCTCAGGTTCTTTGTTGTCAAAAAAACGAAGACATTCTTGAATAGTACGAAGAGAAAGCTTTACATCAAAAAACTCCGCTTCAGAAAGAAAAGCGCCTTCAATAGCCGCTTTGGTCAGTTGTTGATTAACATCGAGGTAATTTTGAGAAGGAAATGCCTGTGGTTCATATTGCATAATCTCACGCATTTCATCTACCTGACGAATCATTTTTTGGACTAAATCATAGTTATCCGAAAAGCGAACTTTCTCTACAAATGCCTTGCCAAGTGGACTAATACATAATTCACTAAGTCGTTCTCTAATTCGGTCAAATCCTAATTTTTGTTCTATATTTTGAGGGTATAACATCATAAAAAAATAACAAATTACGTAAGACATTTGTTCGCTGTCTTACCACAGATCATCAAAAAGGTATCTATGAGTATCTATTTTAACAAAATGTTATCCCCAAATCGATTTTTAGAAGCTCAAAGTCCTTGTTTTTACAAATTTCCACTCTTTTTTCTCGAAATCAAAACCTTCGTGAATATTGAGAAAAATGGTTATTGGATAGTGTTGGAAAAATAGGTTCTTTATTCATAAAAATAGCCCTCAAGTAATTCTGAGGGCTATTCTTATGAAACCTTAATTTTTTATTGGCAATCTTTCAATTTACGTTCTACAAAGTCCTGCTTTTTTTCATCATAAATAAAACAATGTTGCTCAAGTTTTACCATTTTGTTATTTGCTACTTTGTACAAAGTCGAGGTATATTGTGACCCCGCACAGCATTGGTTTACTTCGGTAATTCTTTTGGTTTTAGCATCAAATGTCAGTGAAACACCTTCAAAACCACTGTCTTTGTATTGTCCGTTTCCGTCAACCAAAAAATATTTTGAAGAGGTATTTGCTCCAGCATAAGATGATTCAAACAAAGATATATCAGCTTGACCATCAAAATTAAAATCGCCCGTTTCTACGCTGTTAAAGCCCATTGGTTGACAATCTACCGCAATGGTTTGGAGCAATTTATCCGTCTTTTTTTCGTAAACTTTTAGCGCTTTTACGCGTGCTTGATATTCATCTTTGGCTTTACTTAACACTATTTTAAAATATTGATTACCAGAAGTAGCTTTTTGTAATAATTCACGATTACTCCAAGCTATCCCTTCTCCATCATCAAGGTCGTATTTTTTTGTTAGTGTTATTTTAAAACTTTTTGTACCAGCAGGGTTCGTCCAAGTTCCTGACAATTGAGTAGCCTGAGCTGAAAACTTATCAATTACCATTTTACCCGTAACTTTTTCCTTGGCATCCTTTTCGAGAATAGAAAGCACTTTATTCTTGATAGAACCAGAAATATCGATTGGCTCATCGTTGCTGGTATAAACATAAATGCCTTGAATTTCGTCGTCAGAATAAATATTCAAAACCAACTCGATAGGATATTTGTCAATTGTACCTGTATAGACAGACTGAGCATAAGTTGCGCTACACCAAAGAGTACTTAATAGTAGTAATAGTTTTTTCATAATAAATGAATCTTCATAGAGTTTATTCAAAAAATCAATCTACACCAGCCGTAAATCCACCAGCAATTGTTACCCCTTGTGTTCCTTTAGTGATTTTTGAAAGATATAAGGTGCTGTTGATATCATTGTAATACGTTGCAGCATCTAATACTAAATCCAATATACCATCGCCATCAATATCTCCTGCAAACTGAACTGTAGCAATTTTAGAATCAAAACGTGGCTGGCGAAGCAAGACATTAGTATAGTTTTTACCCTCTTTTGTAAACGAAATAGAGAGTGTATAATCAGTCACTAAAATCTGATTAGGGTCGTCTTTGGAAATTTCTTTTTTACCTACAGCAAATAGTTTGTATTTCACCCCTAAATACTCAAACTCAATGGCATCATTGGGATAAAACTCTGTTTTGGCCAAAGTCAATGGCGCAATGACATGGTCTTTCAAATAAGACTGCGATTCAATCAATAACAAACAAGTATCTTTTTGTGCAATATTGATTTGAATACCAGTTTTAGCATCGGGTTTCTCGTCAATCATTTCATCATGAACCATTTCTAAGGAAATACCCGTTGTTTTAAGTTCAAAGCCTTTCTCGGTTTGAAAAATTCCTACCCAAGATTTTTTATCTGAGTCTAAAGGTACTTGCCCTTCATGAAATGTCCCAGGCATCTGAACGGTAATTTGATAGTCTGTTTCTTTAGGAAACATGTTTGTAGAATCAACCTTTACTTGTGCTAATGTGGAGTCTGTTGTAGTTTGTTGTTCTTGTGATTTTTGCTTGCAAGAGGCCATAGCAAGCAGGCCTAGCAAGGCGCTAGTCTTCAAAAGTGTGTGCATTTTGGTTCGGGTTTAAATGAGGTATCTAATATAGCAAAAACAGTAGACACTTTCGATTGCGGATTTCAGATTTTTGATTGCGGAGTTTGTGGGGGTAATTTTCTATATCAAAGACAAACGCAAATATGGTGTCTCTACAGATTGTCAATTCTAATCTAGAAGTTTATGAAGGATTATAAAACTGTTTATTTCGGATAGTGGATGTTGGATTTCCGAAATCAGAAATCCCAAATCTGAAATGGCTCGAAATCCTTCGTACACAACTAACACTAATTCAGTCACTCAATAAAAAAATCCCCCAAGGCAAGCCAAGGAGGATTTTTTTATAGTGTTTGATATTTCTTATTGATTCAAGAAATCACCTGAAGTAATTTGCGCCAAACCATCCAAAGGACGATTGTACAAATATCCATAAGTTGCATAGTTGGTACCATCTACCTCAACTTGGATATCCTTACGCAAGAATACAGATTCTGATTCATTTTCTGGATAAAACTCTTCGTATTCATCCAAAATTTTCACCAAACGAAGCGGGTTTGTCAATTTGTATAACTCACCAACAACTTTGTCAGATGCATCATCAGAAGGAACAATACCAGGGTATTCTCCGATGTTGAACATCTTTCCTTGGTAATTAGCCAAACCGATAAACTCAGAATTACGAGCAATCAATTTATGCAATTCGTTACCGTATCCTTTACGCAAAGTTCCGTAAACAAATAAGAATTCTTCTTTGTTTGGCTCAGGAAGTTTTGCCTCCTCTACCGACAATACTAAGTCTTCTTGTTCAACTACGGTACCTTCGTTAAGTACAATACGAGAAACTACACCTTCGAATGGAGACGATACGATCGATTCCATTTTCATGGCCTCGATAACATACAATGGAGCGTTTTTCTTCACTTCATCGCCTGGTTTCACCAAGATTCGACTCAAACGCCCTTGCAATGGCGCGCCGATATCTCCTTTGGCAGAAGCTTTAGCGTGCTGAGGACGTTCAATTTTGATATTTCTATCTAAAATCTTGATACGACGAGCCTGACCATTCAATTCGAAAGTAACTGTACGCAAACCTGATTCGTCTGGTTCTGAAGCATACAAGTATTTCACAATAATAGTTTTACCTTCGTCGATTGTGATTAAGATTTCTTCATCTTGCTTCAAGCCATAGAAGAATGCAGTCGTAGGAAGAGCTGATACATCGCCGTAATTTTGTTGAGCTTTGTAATAGTCTTCATATACTTTCGGATACATCTTATAAGAAAGATAATCCAAGAAACCTTCTTGATTTTCTGGGAACTTAGCTTGGAAATCAGCAAAATCCTTATCAAAATCAATTGGCGTAATATTATCGTTTGGACGACCTGTAATGGCAAGATCTCCTTTCAAGATAATTTCCTGTAATTGCTTAGGGAAACCACCATAAGGCTGACCAAGACCACCTTTGAAGAAGTCTTTTACAGATTCAGGGAAAGAAAGTGTTGCACCACGAGCATATACATCCTCAGCAGTTAAGCTATTGGCAGTCATAAAGATAGCCATATCTCCTACTACTTTTGAAGATGGTGTTACTTTTACGATGTCACCAAACAATTTGTTTGCCTCCACGTAGTTACGCTTCATCAATTCAAATTTATCACCCACACCCAAGGCAATCGCCTGACCACGCAAGTTGGTGTACTGACCACCAGGGATTTCGTTGTCATAAACCTCAGCAGTACCTGCTTTTAATTCAGATTCAAATGGATAATAGATTTGACGAATATCTTCCCAATAGTTAGAATATTGGTTCAATAAGCCTAAGTTCAATGGACAATCACGCTCGTTGCCTTGCATCATTGCCACCACTGAGTTGAAGTTTGGTTGAGCAGTCAAACCAGACATTGCACCTAATGAACAGTCAACTACATCGACACCTGCTTCAATAGCTTTCAAGTACGTAGCCGCTTGAATTGATGCTGTGTCGTGTGTATGCAAGTGTACAGGAATAGAAAGCGCCTTTTTCAACTCCGTAACCAAAGTTTGAGCTTGGTATGGTCTTAACAAACCAGCCATATCTTTGATACAAAGCATGTGAGCACCTTCGTCTTCCAACTGACGAGCCATGTCTAAGTAATACTGAAGTGTATATTTTTCGTTGTTGAAAATATCACCTGTATAACAAATAGAAGCTTCTGCGATAGAGTTGGTACGCTCACGAACGGCACGAATCGAAACTTTCATCGCTTCAACCCAGTTTAATGAGTCGAAGATACGGAACACGTCGATACCGTTTTCAGCAGATTTTTCTACAAATTTCTCAATCAAGTTATCAGGATATGCTGAGTAACCAACGGCATTGGAGCCACGGAACAGCATCTGCAACAACATATTTGGCATAGCCTCACGGAAAGCCTGTAAGCGTTTCCAAGGCGATTCGTTCAAGAAACGCATCGATACGTCGAAGGTTGCACCACCCCATACTTCCATTGAGAAGAGTTCAGGGAAGCTTTTGGCAAAACCTTCAGCCACAGCCAACATATCACGGGTACGAACACGAGTAGCCAAAAGCGACTGGTGACCATCACGGAAAGTAGTATCTGTATAAAGGATTTGTTTTTGATCTTTTACCCATTGTGCAAACTTGTCGGCACCCATCGAATCCAAACGTTGCTTATTACCCATTGGATATTCAGCATATTTGTCAAATGCCGGAACTACTGGCGTACGGAAAGTACGTTCGTTTTTCACTTTTACATCTGGGTTACCATTTACTACTACATCTCCTAAATAACGAAGAGCTTTTGTAGAACGGTCACGAGTCGGCGTAAAATTGAAAAGCTCAGGATGTGAGTCAATAAATTGTACCACACATTTTCCTTGTTGGAAAATAGGGTGCTGAATCACATTACGTAAGAATGGAATATTGGTTTTTACCCCACGAATACGGAATTCGGTAAGAGCACGCAACAAACGTTCAGAAGCGCCTTTCAAGGTACGACCTTTAGCCGAAACCTTTACGAGCATTGAATCGAAGTAAGGAGAAATTTTAACCCCTGGATACGACGACCCTTCATCCAAACGAATACCAAAACCAGCTGCATTGCGATATGCAATGATGGTACCAAAGTCAGGTTTGAAACCATTGGCAGGGTCTTCTGTAGTAATACGACACTGAATAGCATAACCTCTCAATGGAATATCCTCTTGGCGAAGGATATAAATATTCGGGTCAGAAAGGCGGTAGTTTTGAGCAATCAAAATTTGGGTACGCACAATGTCGATACCTGTTACCTCTTCTGTAATAGTATGTTCTACCTGAACGCGTGGGTTTACTTCGATAAAGTAGATATTCTCGTCTTTATCTACCAAGAACTCAACCGTACCAGCGTTGTAATAATTTACTGCTTTACCAATCGATAAGGCGTATTTGTACAACTTTTGTTTGGTTTCATCTTTCAAACCCACAGAAGGTGCTACTTCTACTACCTTTTGGAAACGACGTTGTACCGAACAATCACGCTCATAAAGGTGTACTAAATTGCCATGCTGGTCACCCAACAACTGCACCTCAATATGTTTTGGTTGGTCGATGAACTTCTCAATAAAGATAGTATCATCACCAAACGCATTTTTAGCTTCGTTTTTCGCTTCAGCGAAAGCTTTTTCTAAAGCTTCCTCTTCACGTACTACACGCATACCACGACCGCCACCACCGGCCGCAGCTTTTACCATTACAGGAAAACCAATACGACGAGCCTCTCTAAGTGCAATATCATACGATACTAGCTCCTCTTTCGAGTCTTCAATCATTGGTACTTCAGCCTTACGAGCAGCATCTTTGGCAGCTACCTTATCGCCCAAAGCATTCATTGCTTCTGGAGAAGGACCAACAAATTTGATTCCTTCTTCACGACAACGACGAGCCAATGTTACGTTTTCAGAAAGAAATCCATAACCTGGATGAATAGCGTCTATTTCTTTCTCCTTACATAACTTTATTAACCCCTCGATATCGAGATATGGTTTTAAAGGTTCGTCGTCCTTACCAATTTGATAAGCCTCATCCGCTTTGTATCTGTGAAGCGAATAACGATCTTCAAATGTGTAAACGGCAACCGTTCGGATACCTAACTCAGAGGCAGCACGCATAATACGGATAGCAATCTCACCACGGTTGGCGACAAGTAAGCTATTAATCGTTTGAACGTATGGTTGTGGCATTTTTTGAGTTTGTCAGTTTGGAGTTTAAAACAGTCAGGAATAAAAATAGATAAAAGGTACTCGTTGAACTACGCAAAATTCGCAATCGTGATTTCTTCTATCATTTACAAGATTAACAGAATAAAGAATTATTAATTCATACAAAAATCAAAAATAAATTGTGTATTTACCCAAACTTTCACAAGAAAATTTGGTCTATATTAGAAAGATGCAATTTTGTTTGGGTTAGATACAACTGATTGATTGTTATGCTAACTATTTCCATAACAAATCACCAATTTTTATCTTAAAAATAGTTAAATCGACAGGTCTACCTAAGTACTTCTCTCTATTTGTCTGCAACCTTTGGTTAAAATCTTGCATCTTAGGGTTAAAATCTAAAAATCTCTTTGAACCCACTATGAACTCAACATCCTCCTCTTCCAATCGAATTCCCTTAGTAGATGGCTTACGTGGTATTGCTCTTTTAGGCATCGTAATTGCTCATGCTTTAGGCTGGTTTATTGCTGGCTTTATTCCAGAGTCGGTATGGCAATCCTATCAAAATTCTTTACCCACTACCATTGTTAATTATTTTGATGGCATTTTTATTTCAGGGAAATTTTATACCTTTTTTTCTCTATTATTCGGCTTAAGTTTTTCTCTACAATTTACCAATAGAAAGGCAGATGATACGCACTTCGAATTAAGATTTCTCTGGCGACTCGCGTTGCTTTTTGTCATAGGCTTTATTCATCATATCCATTGGCGTGGCGATATATTGGGTATCTATGCTTTTTTAGGGATATTTCTATTACTGGCAAATTTGCTTTCAAATCGAGTGGTACTGATTTTAGCTATTTTAATGAGCCTCAATACGCCTATTTTAGTCATTCGGACTGTCGAATACTGGCACCCTTCGCCAAAAGTTTCTGAAGTCGTAGCCAAAAAAGAGCAAGAAAAATCGAATAAAGAACAGCTAAAAAACTTCCAAACGCTCAAGGCAGGTAGTTATACCCAAATTATTCAACAAAACTTTAAGGATTTTGCTTTCAAAGCCGATTTTCAGTGGAACTCTGGACGCATTTTTGTCACCTTTGGTTTTTTCCTTTTAGGATTGCTGGTGGGGCGTCTTCGTTTATTTGATCATTTTCAAGAATATAAAAAACAATTTAAGAAGGCAGTCTGGGCTTGTTTTATACTCAATATTGTCATTGTTACTTTTTTCATTACCCTTCAAGCCACTATTCCTTGGGACAAATTACCCTCTTGGTTCGGTATCCTCTCTGAACTTTTGTTTTCGATTCATTCTGCCACCATGACCCTAATGTATGTAGCAGGTTTCAGTTTATTACTGTCAAAAAGCTCATGGGAAGGTATTTTAAAACAACTTTCTTATGTAGGCAGAATGGCATTGACGAATTATTTACTCCAAAGTTTCGTAGGAATACTTCTTTTTTATGGTTTCGGATTGGGCTTGGCGGGAGACTTTAATCCTGCTTGGTGCTTATTAGGCGCTGTGGCAGTCTTTTTATTACAAATCTTACTGAGTAAATGGTGGTTGAGTCGATACTATTATGGTCCAATAGAATGGCTTTGGCGCTCGGCAACGTACGGAAAGTGGCAAAAAATGCCACGCCAATAAATCGTAATAGGGCAATCTGTCAGCGAATGGGTTTTTATTTACCTATCTTTTAAGTAAACTTGCAAGAATTTATCGAATAGCGTATCCAAGGATACAATATGTTTTCGGCAAAACCGAATCAAGAATCTCAAAAGAATATGGAACATCAAAAACCTGTTATAGGTATTACCTTAGGTGACTACAATGGCGTAGGTCCAGAAGTAATACTAAAAGCCCTAGCCAGTAACCGCATCCTCAAAATCTGTACACCCGTAATCTATGGATCGCAGCGTGTATTGAGCTATTACCGTAAAGTATTGGATTTGAAAGATTGGACTTTGCATAGTATCCCTGCCATCCAACAAATCAACTACAAAGTAACTAATGTGATTACCTGTTGGGACGACAAACAAACTGATGTAGAGCCAGGCAAAGTAACTCCCGAAGCTGGCGCTGCTGCTTTGGCTTGCTTGCAAAAAGCTACACAGGACTTGAAAGACGGGCACATTCAAGCTATCGTTACAGCTCCTATCAATAAGTATAATATCCAGTCGGAGGAATTTAAGTTTCCGGGACATACTGAGTTTTTTACAAGTGCTTTCGAAGCAAAAGACTCTTTAATGTTCTTGGTTTCTGAGCAAATCCGTGTTGGAGTAGTGACAGGACATATTCCATTAGGACGTGTGCGCTCACAAGTTACCCCAGAACGTATTACTCAAAAATTAACCATGATGATCGAATCATTGACCAATGATTTCGGGATTCAGAAACCTAAAGTTGCCGTATTAGGACTCAACCCTCATGCTGGCGAAGATGGCTTGTTGGGTAGCGAAGAAAAAGACGTTATCTCTCCTGTTTTAGAGCAATTTAAACAAAACGGTAACTTGGTTTTTGGACCATTTCCTGCTGATGGTTTCTTTGGCAATATGCAACATCGTCATTTCGATGCCATTTTGGCCATGTACCACGACCAAGGTTTGATTCCATTCAAATATATTGCCTTCGAAAATGGTGTAAACTTCACCGCAGGATTACCAGTAGTTCGTACTTCGCCCGACCACGGAACGGCTTATGGGATTGCAGGAAAAAATACAGCAAGCGAAAGTTCAATGCTTCAAGCGATTTATACAGCCATTGATGTTGTAAAAAACCGCAAAGAATCCGCTGTAGAAATAGAAGAAAAGTAAAACTTTTTCTTACTTTTGAAACAAAATTTAAAATACCCATGAACGTTAAGTTGATGGGTATTTAATTATGAAGAGGCTTAAACCTCAAACTATCTATCCAGTTATTACCAATAATCATTTAACTTAATCAATTTAGAGCAATGTTGAACGAACAAACATCTCGTCGTGACTTCCTCAGAACTAGTCTTTTGACAACTGCTGGCGCAGCACTTCTTTCGAACGATTTATTCGCAAATATTAAAAAAGGTGAAAAGAGCCACATTGGTGTCCAATTGTGGTCAGTACGTGAAGATGTTTCTAAAGACCCTAAAGCCGCTTTAGCTAAAATTGCTAAAATGGGTTATAAAAACGTAGAAGGTTTCGGATATTCAAATGGTAAATTCTTTGGCTTATCGGCAGACGAATATTTAAAAACCATGAATGACAATGGCTTAAAAATGCCATCTGCTCATAACATGATTACGTCAAAAGATGTCGTAAACGGTCAGCTTTCAGACAGCTACAAGCGTATGTTGGAAGATGCAGCCAAAGTTGGTCAGAAATACACTATCGTTCCTTACATGCTCGACGATGACCGTAATCAAGGTAAATTGATGGCTGATATTTTCAACAAAGCAGCAGAATATGCTAAAACGTTGAACTTGAAATTTGGCTATCACAACCACGATTTCGAATTCAAATCGCCAAATGGTGAAATGCTTTATACTACTTTATTAGACAATACAGAAAAACATATCGTATTTGAAATGGACTTGTATTGGGCAGTAGTAGCAGGTCAAAAACCAGCAGATTGGTTCAATAAATACAAAGGACGCTTCACACACGTACACGTAAAAGACCACGATCCAGTGAAAAACGTAAGTGTTGAAGTAGGTGAAGGAGATATCAACTTCCAAGAAATTTTCAACAAAAAAGACGTAGCAGGTATCAAATACTTTATCGTTGAACTTGAAGCATACAAGCGCACGCCAATGGAAGGTATCGAGATTAGTTTGAACAATTTGAAAAAATTGAAATTCTAATTCTGCTATTCTTAACAAGGATAATCATTTTAAATTGAGTGAATGGTGGTTAAGTAAATGTGTGATTATTTTTTCAATCAACATTTCAACGATAGATGATATAATACCTTGTATTCAAAGATGTGTCATTTAAAATTTTAGCATCCTCAAAAGCGGTCGAGAAAATTTCGACCGCTTTTTTGATTTATGAAAGATGCTTAGTTGAGCTTAACATGTATTCAGTATTAAAGTAGTTCTTAACCAAGGCTTCCATTTTGCGGGTGAATTTATTCCCCCGTGACAAAAATATTTAAACAGCTTCATTTGCAGGCTAGGAGATTGTATCTGTTTTCTCTATTATTCTCACAAAACTCGAAATGACTTGTGCTTTTATTTAGCCCTTACCTAAAAGCCCAAAGCCGATACCCAAAAGCCCCTTGCGCCCAACATATACCTATTTACCTACAAATATTTCGTTCAGAATGAAACCCACCGTAACTTTGATTCGTTTTACAATAAACTTGATTACAGTACATTTTAAGTTCTTTCTTTCTGATAGGACAAAGTAGATTAGATGAAGAAAAATATTTTGATTGCCGACGAAATGCACCTTAGCATTCATTCAATGCTAACAGAAATCGGAATGACTTATGATTATTTCCCAGAAATTTCTCGTGCAGAGTTGTTGGAAAAACTCAAAGACTACGATGGTTTGATTATTCGTAGCAAAACGAAGGTAGATATCGAAATGCTCGATACCGCTCCTGAGTTGAAGTTTATTGCTAGAGCAGGTGCTGGTCTCGACCTTATCGACGTCGCAGAAGCCGAGCGCAGAGGAATTATTATTTTTGCCGCCAATGAAGGTAACCGTGATGCTGTGGGCGAACATGTTATTGGGATGCTTCTATGTCTTTTCAATCATATCAATACTGCTGATGTAGAGGTTCGTCACAAAATCTGGAAGCGAGAAGCCAATCGTGGCATCGAACTCATGGGTATGACTGTTGGATTGATTGGATATGGAAATATGGGCAGTTCGGTAGCAAAAAGATTATCAGGATTTGGGGTAAAGGTATTGGCTTATGACAAATACAAAAGTAATTTTAGTGACCAATATGCCCAAGAAGCCACATTGGAGGAATTGTTTGAGCAGGTAGATGTCTTAAGTCTTCACGTGCCATTAACCTCTGAAACCAAAATGATGGTGAATACAGACTTTATCAATTCGTTTCAGAAACCATTCTTTTTGGTAAATACAGCTCGTGGAGAGGTAGCTTCGGTTTGTAATATTGTGGAAGCCTTAAACTCTGGGAAGTTAAGAGGAGCATGTTTGGATGTTTTGGAAAATGAAAAAATGTCTCAACTCAGTGCTGAGCAAGAAAGTTATTACGAAGCACTTTTCCAGAAAAAAAATGTCATTCTTACGCCTCATATTGGTGGGTGGACTCATGAGAGCTATGTGAAGATTAATGAGGTATTGATTGATAAGATTAAAGAAATCCATTCTCATAATTAGCACAACAATATTTTTTAAGTAAAAACCTAAAGTGTCGACTCAATTTTACTCAAGTCGACACTTCAGATTTCTATTTCGAATATTATTTTGTACGATTACACTATAGCGAATTTCCTTCAAACAATTTCGACTTAAATCAGTTAGTGAAGTATGAAAACTTCATTAGCTGATTTTGATTTTTTGGAACCTACTACATTTATCATTACCTGTATTACTATGTTTTTTGTGGTAATGATTCGGTATTTTATTCTTTCAGGATTTTTCCATAGTTATTTCTATTTGTGGAAAAAAGAAGAATGGAAACTTCGCAAAATCAATGCAAAGGCCTATCCTCCAGAACAGTTTAAAAAAGAAATAACTTGGTCTACGCTAACAGCAATCTTATTTTCTGTTATTGGAGCATTCACAGCCGTACTTTGGCAAAAAGGCTATACACAATTATATACAGACTTACATTGGTACGATGTAGTTTGGTTCCCATGCAGCATAGTCATCTCAATGCTTATTCATGAAACATATTACTATTGGGTTCACAGATGGATGCATCATCCAAAAATCTACCATCTTGTCCACAAAGTCCATCATGACAGCAAAATTACCTCCGCTTGGACAGCCTTCTCATTTCATCCAATTGAAGGTCTTTTGGAAGCACTTATTATGCCAGTCATTATTTGTATCATTCCTATGCATATTTATGCCGCAACGGTTCATCTAACCATTATGACGATTACGGCGGCTATCAATCACTTAGACATTGAGATTTATCCTAAAACAAAATGGGGTAATTGGTTGGGGAAAATCATGATTGGAGCTACACATCATAGTCATCATCACAAGTATTATCGTTATAACTTTGGTTTGTACTTTACCTTTTGGGATAAAATTGGTAAAACCGAAAGCCCGAAATTTCAAAAAGAATTTGAAGAAAGAGCATAAAAAAGGAGACGATAAACGTCTCCTTTCACAGTGTGGTAATAATAATTGTAATATAAAATCTTAGTAGTTATAGTGAGTACGAACTAAGCCTCTATAGCCTCTTTCTTGCAACCACATAACTCTTTCTGATGCAGATTCTTTTGTATGGAATTCACCGAAGAGAATACGATACACTTTACCCATTTCTTTTTGACCTACTTGAACAAAAATTTCTTCAGGTGACAAACCTAATTTCACAAGTTCGTCATACATATCATGAATTTTGTTTAAGCTTGTCAAAGCTGTTACTTGCACAGCAAAACCTCTTGGCGATTTTACGGTACCGTTGATATCATAAGTTCTATCTTCAGAGAATGCCGTCGAGTAGCTACTTGGAGAAGTTGCCGCTACTGAAGCCTGAGGCATCAATGAGGTAGGTTGTACAGGCACTCTATCTTGAGTACTTGCTGCAATATCATAATCTCTATAAATATTTACCTGAGAGGCAGGTCTAGCATTCAACACTTCAACTCTTACTTGAGCTTTGCCACTTGCAATCATACCCAAACGAGAAGCAGCTTCTCTTGACAAATTCAACAGTTTGCCTTCTTCTTCACAACGACAATAATCATTTACGCGTACATCAACCGTGCGGTTATTTTCGAGGTTTGTTACTCTCAAAACCGTGTTTAGAGGATACTTTGAATGCGAAGCTGTAAGCTGTGCATCATCATAGCGCTCTCCATAAGACGTTAAATTTCCAGTTAAATTTTTACCGTAATATTTTGCAATCCCTTCTTCTACTACATTATTTCCATAAGAACCACTATACTCAGAATTTTGAGCTTTTGTAACCATCAAACCACCTTGAACTAAAATAAGGAAAGCGGATGCGATTAATTTTTTCATAATTGTTATTCAGATTATGTGTTTATTTTCAGATGTGTTTTAAGAAACGCAGTGCTAATACTCGATGAAACCCTCGAAATTTGAAGCAAATGTATAAAATGTCTATTATAAAGTTTATACAATTTTCAACAAAAATCATGCCAGCATTAATATATCTTAGCTAAGCTTAAGCATAATAAGGCTTTAATTCAAAATTAAACAGATAAAAGCCTCAAAAAACTTATGAATTGGAGATTTCATGAACCAATTCAGGGTTTCTCTGGTATTTCAAATTCTATGTTTTGTCCAACTTTCAGGCAAAACATTATACTTTATAAATGTGTGAAGTAAGGAGATATGAGATTTGAGTGGCTTACTAAAAAGAATTTGTCTTTTTCAAAGATTTATACTTACCTAGGCTTGATATTCAAACTCTTTCTATAAAATATTGTAAGTCCTTGTTTATTTACTAGCTTATATCGTGCCAAACTTTTGTAAAACTCAAAATTTTATTAAAAAAACTTGTTTTACTTTTAGATTTTAGATTTCGACAATTAGAAATATATTTGTATAGGCGCTATCAAGGCATTGCTTGTGTCAATCTTTGGTATTGCTCTACTATTAAATAACATTTTTATAAACAAAAACATTCTGTGTATCTAGAGTAAGTTTTGAACAATGTGTTGGAGATCTCAGCTTGCCGAAATGATAATTATCTAATAATCAGCCTTTAATCTCTTAACTCATTTTTCTTCATTGTTATTTAGGTACCAAAACCATTTTCCCATTTTAGAACAAATAGCTATGGCTAAGACAAAACAATCTTCAAAAAAACCACAAAACGGACAGAGTCGAGTAATTATCGAACGTGTAACTCCTGAAATCGATGGAGGACGTTTTGCTATTAAAGCTGTACAAGGGGATACCATTCATGTAGAGGCTGACGTTTTTTTGGATGGTCACGATATTCTCGCAGCAAGATTGCTCCATAAGCGCAACAATGCCAAAGACTGGATTGAAACCCCTATGTATTTTATCAATAACGACCGCTATGGGGCATCGTTTGGGGTCGAAGACAATGGTTTGTACGAATACACCGTTGAAGCATGGGTAGACCATGCCGCTAGCTGGGAGCACGAAATCAGCATGAAAATCAAGGATGGACAGCATGTCAATATTGAACTACTCGTAGGTGCTAATTTATTAGATTATATGGCAACAGTAGCTTCAGCCTCGGACAAGCCGCTGATTGAACATGCGGCAAGCCTATTCCGTAATCCTGAAGAATACCAACATGCTATTGAGTTTGCCACAGGAGCTACCATGCATGATTGGATTCAGTTATACCCTAATAAAAAGTATGTTAGTACTTACAAGACACTCAAACTTTGGGTTGACCGTGAAAAAGCTGCTTTTTCTTCTTGGTATTCGATGTTTCCTCGCTCTGCGGCCTCGAAAAAAGGTGTTCATGGGACATTCAAAGATGTTGAAGAAAATGTAATTCCTCGTATCAAATCGCTTGGGTTTGATGTGTTGTATATCCCTCCTATTCACCCAATTGGACATCAGTTTAGAAAAGGGAAAAACAACTCGACCACCTGTGAACCTGGCGAACCTGGAGTTCCCTACGGTATTGGTTCTGAGTTGGGCGGTCATACAGCAATTCTTTCAGAATTAGGCACCTTGGATGATTTGAAACATCTGATTCAGACTTGTAAAGAAAATGGTATTGAATTAGCTACCGATTTGGCCATTCAATGTTCTCCTGATCACCCTTATACTAAAGAACATCCAGAGTGGTTTAAGGTTCGTCCTGATGGCACCATTCAGTATGCCGAGAATCCTCCTAAGAAATATCAAGATATTTATCCTATTAATTTTGAGTCAGAAAACTGGGAAGCACTGTGGGATGAATTGAAAAATGTCATCATGACTTGGGCAGAATGGGGTATCCGTCTTATTCGTGTAGACAATCCACATACCAAATCATTTAATTTCTGGGAGTGGGTTATTGCAGAAGTGCAAGCCGTATATCCAGACATGATTTTCTTGGCAGAGGCATTTACTAAGCCAAAAGTAATGGCGCAACTTGCCAAATTGGGTTATGCCCAATCATATACCTATTATACTTGGCGCAATAACAAAGCCGAATTGACGGATTATATGATGGAGTTGACGCATACCGAACAGAAATATTATATGCGTCCCAACTTTTGGCCAAATACCCATGATATTTTGCCATGGTGCTTGCAAGGTGGTTTAGAACCGATGTTTATCACACGTTATTTTATGGCAGCTACGCTTTCGGCTAATTATGGTATTTTCGGACCTGTATTTGAAAGCATGAACCACGAAGCAAATCCTGGAAAAGAAGAATATCGTAATTCGGAGAAATACGAAATCAAGCATTGGGATTGGTCTTTTGAAAATAAATTGACCCATATTATTCGTTTGACTAACCAAGCTCGTGTCGAAAACTCGGCTTTGCAACGCACCAATAACATTACTTTCTGTCAAATTGAAAATGACCAAGTATTAGCGTATCTAAAAACTCATGCAAATGGCAACCGTATTTTATGCGTTGTAAACTTAGACCCTTACAATCGCCAAGGAGGTGTAGTGAGAGTACCACTTTCGCAAATCCATAAGCATCAAGACCAAGAATATGTCGTTCATGATTTGTTGACAGGAGCCAAATATCACTGGAAAGGCGAATATAATTTTGTGGATCTTGACCCTCATATTATGCCAATGCACTTGTTCAGAATTGAAGATATATAGTTGCTGTTTTCTTCTCAGGTTAGTGAGTAAAATTAAAATGATTTTACCTGCTCTAGGCTTTATGCTGTAAGCTAAATGTTGAAAGGCATTTCTCGTGAAATAACGAAAGCTTTTTTGCCTAATGCCTTAGGCTTAAAATCTAAAGCATAATATGGCAATCTTATGTTGCATTACTACTTAGGTGTTTAGTATCAAATCCCTCTCGGAAATTGCTTATTACTACCTAAGTATATTAAGAAATTATTAAGCCCAACTTCATACCTTAAGAAGTTGGGCTTATTTTTGGTTAAAATCATAAGCAAAAATACAGATACAATTGCATAGAGCCATTTTTTGAAACAATTCGGTTTACAATCGATTTCATAAAAATACTTGTCAAAAAATGATTTATTAATAAAAAAAATAATTAAATTTCTATTCCTAGGCTTAATTCAGATAAATTTCAGCTGTAAAGTTATCTCCAAACCAATATGACCATTTGAATATGATAATAACACATACTCTCTATCCAGCTCAATTATTCTTACCAAAATCCTCCTGTTTTTTCGGTAAAAAACGGCAATAGCTAGCCCTCTAATATTTCACTTTTTCTTAAAATCTCCATATTTCATTATGTGAGACTGGATAAATTTTGCCCAATGTTAAGAATAAATCAAGTTGACTTAATGATTTATTTACAGCCTCTCGGTTTTGATGGGATAACTTGCGCCTCCAAATTAAGCATTGGTGAATGCTAGAGACAGGATACTCGTGATTTTCTATAATTCTAAAAAGTATACAACATCCTGATACTCATACTTATCAACCCAATTTTATCATGAACAAACTCTACTCTCAGAGTCTTACCAGCAAACTAGCCGCTGGTTTGCTATTAGGTGTTTGTGTGGGGCTTTCGCCCACACCGCTTCATGCTCACAACCGTGCAGCATTATCTAATTACAGCTTAGAAAAATTAATGACTAGTGAAATTCCTGTAAAAGGAAAAGTCATTGATGCCACAACTAACGAACCGCTTATTGGTTGTTCGGTTGCAGTGAAAGGTAGCAAGCGTGGTGTAAATACCGACGCAAAAGGGAATTTTGCATTGAATGTTGACGAAAAGGCAACTTTGGTCATCACTTTTGTAGGATACGAAAGACAAGAAATAGCGGTAAATGGCCGTACACAAATAGAGGTTTCGTTAAAATCAACTGCGTCTGACTTAGAACAAGTTGTTGTTGTAGGTTATGGTAGTACCACGAAAAAAGATGTAACAGGTTCGGTAAAATCATTGAAAAGTGCCGAATTTAACCAAGGAATTATCAACACTCCTGAATCTTTATTACAAGGTAAAGTATCTGGGGTAAACGTAACTTCAGCGAGTGGTGAACCAGGTGGTACACAAAACATTACGGTTCGTGGACCAGGTGGTGTTCGTACAGGTAGTACTCCATTGTTTGTAGTTGATGGAATGGCGCTTGATAACTCGTCAACAGGTGGTGCAACCAACCCTTTGACATTTATGAACCCTCAAGACATTGAGTCTATCGACGTATTGAAAGATGCATCAGCTACGGCTATCTATGGATCAAGAGGTGCCAATGGGGTTATTTTGATTACTACTAAAAAAGGAAAATCAGGATTCTCTTCGTTGACATATTCTGCTAGCTACGGTTTGTCTACTATGGCTCGTCCGTTGAATGTATTTACAGCTGATGAATATCGTAAGCAAGTAGTAGCTGTTGGTGGTGTATTAGAAGATTTTAAAGGCAATACCGACTGGCAAAAACAAATCAGCCGTACTGCTGTGACACAAAACCATAACTTATCTTTTGGTGGTGGTGCTGACAAATTGACTTATTATGGTTCATTTGGTATCCAGAATCAAGAAGGTATTATCAAAAATAGCCAGTTGAATCGTTACTCTGGTCGTTTGAATGTTACGCAAAAACTATTAAAAGACCGTTTGACTGTTGATGTAAACTTAAATGCGTCACAGACCTACAACGAACGTCCTCCAATCGGATCTGTGTTGGGTAGTGCTATTTCTACAAACCCAACGATTCCTGCTTATGACGCCAATGGCAATATCTATTTGTACCAATCAGGTACAAACCCATTGTTGGCTTTAAAGTTGGAGAAAGATGCAACAACCACTACCAGACTTTTGGGGAATATCTCTCCTTCATTGAAAATTACAGACCACTTAACGTACAAACTTAACTTCGGGATTGACTATTCAAGCGCACACCGTGATTTGCAATCCTTGGCTAACGCTGTACCACAACAAGATGGTCGTTTGGAATCGATTGACACTTGGAATACTAACCGCTTGATTGAAAACTATTTGACTTATAACAGAAACATTGGCAAAGACCATACTTTATCGATGTTGGTGGGTCACTCTTATCAAAGATTCTACTTCCAAGGTCGTGGTTATAGTATCAATAAATTCCCTATTACTGACCTTGAGCCAATTTATAACCCAGGCTTAGGACAAGAATTGACTTTGGCAAACAACAAGCCTTATGGTTATGCGACTATCAACGAATTACAATCATTCTTTGGTCGTGTAAATTACTCATACAAAGACAAGTATTTGTTGACAGCAACAGTTCGTGCTGACGGTTCATCAAAATTTGGTGCTAACAATAAATACGGGGTATTCCCATCATTCTCGGCAGGTTGGAGAATTTCTGAAGAGGAATTCATGAAAGGTTCGGCTGTAAGCAACTTAAAGCTAAGAGCTGGTTGGGGTAGAACAGGTAACCAAGAAATTCCTTCAAAAATTACTCAAGCACGCTTTACTTCAGTGGTTTCTGGAACAACATCTTATCC
This sequence comes from Flectobacillus rivi, assembly GCF_030056655.1. Classification (NCBI taxonomy): domain Bacteria; kingdom Pseudomonadati; phylum Bacteroidota; class Cytophagia; order Cytophagales; family Flectobacillaceae; genus Flectobacillus; species Flectobacillus rivi. The sequence continues at coordinate 81,575 of NZ_JASHIE010000020.1, read as the reverse complement.
TTTGGATGAGTCGTCTACCTACCCTGCTGGTACTTCATATACTCGTTTGGCTAACCCGAATATTCAGTGGGAACAGTCTACACAAACTGACTTAGGTTTAGATTTCGCATTTTTGAATGGTGCTTTGAGTGGTACAATCGATGCTTTCCACAAAGTTTCTGGTGATATTTTGTTAGAAGTAATTCCTTCTGACCCAGTACAACCAGCAGGTACATTCTGGACAAACGTGAAGGATATGACTATCACCAACAAAGGTTTGGAATTAGAATTGAACTACCGTCATTCTACGAAACAAGGTTTGACTTACGAATTTGGTGGAAACATTACTTTCATCAGCAACGTAGTAAACAAATCACCTTACTCGGTAATTCCTTCTGGTTCGGCTTCAGGTTCTGGTTTGACTTCAGCTACTATCAATGGTTATGTAAATGGTCAACCTATCGGTACATTCTTCTTGAAAGAATTTATTGGTTTGGATGACAAAGGTTTGAGTAAATACAGAGATGTTGACGGTGATGGTATCGTTACTGACAACGACCGTATTGCAGCAGGAACAGCTTTACCAAACAAACAATATAACTTCTTTGGTCGTGTGAGCTACAAAGGTTTTGATTTGGCGGCTAACTTTAATGGCGTATCTGGAAACAAAATTTATGACAACACAGCTAACGCAAACTTCTACAAATTGCGTCTTTCAAAAGGAATCAATACTACACCAGAGGTATTAGCATTCCCGAATGAGTCTGTTAACAACTCAGCTCCAGTATCGACAAGATTCTTGAAAGATGGCGCATTTTTACGTTTGAATAACCTTGCATTAGGTTACACATTCGATACCAAAAAGCTAGGAATCAACGAATGGATTTCGGGCTTGAGATTATCAGTAACTGGTCAAAACTTATTCGTAATTACCCAATACAATGGTTATGACCCAGAAGTAAACACCGACCGTACTATCAACGGTATTACTTCTTATGGTATCGATTATTTAAGTTATCCAAAAGCAAGAACGGTTGTATTTGGACTTAACGTAACATTCTAATTTTCTAAAGAAACATGAAAAAACCAGTTATATTCCTTTCATTGTTAGCTTCTTTGATAGCAAGTCAAAGTTGTACTAACCTCGAAGAACAAGTACTAGACGAATCTTTTTCTCCGAGTATTTCTTATGCTGATATTGCTAATGGTACTTTAGCACCAGTATATGCTTTATTGCCAAGTGTTTTTTTACATACTAACTATTTTGCTATTCAAGAAATCTCTACAGACGAGGCTATTTTGCCTTACCGTGGAGGTACAGACTGGGGTGACAATGGTATTTATTTAGCCTTGCACCAGCATACACAAACCAGTACAGATCCAAACTTGAAAAACACTTGGAACTTTATTCTTCAAGGTATTTCTCGTTCGGTTTCAGCTATCAATGAGTTTCAAGGCAAAACCGATGCAACTTCTCAGTTGTACTTGGCAGAATCACGTGGTATGCGTGCCTATTACTCAATGTTGACTTTGGATTTGTTTGGTGTTGTTTTTGTAAAAAATAGTGTTGGTGAAACTTCGAAAGTAATCCGTGGTGCAGAAGCAGTAGAATATATCAAATCAGAATTGTTGGCGGTTGAACCAAACCTTTCAACTACAGTAGGTCCTGGTCGTTTGAACAAAGCTGCTGCTTGGGGTTTATTGGCTCGCTTGTACTTAAATGCTGCTGTTTATCGTAATGTGACAGCACAGACTGTAACTTTCTCAAATGACGATTTGGACAAAGTAATTGAGTACACTGATAAAATTATTAACTCAAATCAGTACCAATTATCACCAGATTATTTCTCAATTTTCAATAGCGATAACCATAGCAACAAAGAAATTGTCTTTGCTGTTGACCAACGTGCTGAGTTGAATGGTCATAACCGTTTGGCGTACTTCTCGTTGTCGGGTGATCAATTCCCATTGCCAGCATTCCCTGCGGCGAATGGTACTGATGGACCAGCCATTACTTCTGATTTCTATCGTACTTGGGTAAATGCTTATGGCTCACAAGACCCTAGCGTTGACCCACGTTTTTACAAGCAAAACCTTTCGATTTACTCAAACCCTGCTGACTCATGTGTAACGGCTGAGAGCTTTAATATCAACCGTGGTATTTTGCGTGGTCAACAATATGGTTTGATTCGTAAAAATGGGGTATTCTTGAAATGTCCAGATGGAAAAATGAAGGTAGGTAAACTTTACAATGACACTCGTAACCGTCCGACTACTCCAGTAATCTTTACGGAAAAAGTAGACTTTACAGTAGCAGGTTCTGATTACTCAACTGGTTACCGTGTTGAAAAATACGAATTCTCGAAGAAATCTTCTTCAGGTCGTAACTTAGGAGATGCTGATATTGTAATCTTACGTTTGGCAGATGTGTATTTGATGCGTGCTGAAGCAAAATTGCGTAAGAGTAACGATGCCGCTTCGGCTTTGGCAGATGTTAATACGGTTCGTGCATCTAGAAAAGCTGCAACACCTCCTCCAGCTTTGACAAGTATATCATTAGACTTATTGTATCGTGAAAGAGGTTTTGAGTTTTACTGGGAAATGCTTCGCCGTACAGATATGATTCGTTTTGGTAAATACGAAGATACTTGGACTGAAAAAACAAATACAGACCGTAACAAACGTATTTTCCCAATTCCACAAACAGCCATCGACGGTGCATCTAACCTTCCAGGCTACTTAGTGCAGAATCCATCATACTAATTATTTCGGATTGTAGATTTTTGAATTCGGATTTCATGAACACCCTTTTCTAAAAAGTTTAGAGAAGGGTGTTTTTTTATGCTGCTACTATGTTAGAATGCTGATACCTTTTAATCCGAAATCAGCCATCTCAAATCTGCAATCTCATTGGTTGTTATAATAGGTAAAATCCTTTGTGATTTTACCATTTTGTAAGGTAAAAATCGTGCAAATGGGTAGCTCAAAAGTATTGCTTGGCATGGAGCCTTTCGAGATAAACTCTACTATGATATGGTTCGAATCTGAAGGATAAACACTAATAACACTGTCCCGAATATCTGGAAACATTTTGGCTAGTTCGGTATATTTAGCAATAGTTTGCTGCTGTGATTGCTTCACAGTACCATTACCAAAAGAGGGGTCCTTAAAATCTGCTGAGTCGACATACATCGCTGCCATTGACTTAAAATCATGGCGGTTAAAGTGTTCAAAGTAGGTTTTGACAAAGGCCTCTGCTTTTTGTTTATTAGAATCTTCTTTTTGAGATTGACAGCCCAAAAGGGTAGTTACCAATAGAGTTACAAATAGATTTTTCATAGCAATAAAGGTTTATGTGGAGGGTATGTAAATGATGAGATGAAGATATTATCTAAGAAGTTTGCAACTAAAATACCTGATTATCAATACTATTCCAAATCACATCTGGTTACTCACAAACGCAATAACCTGTGCAGCAGGAATCAAAAGTGCTTGCGCCAATACCGTTCCCAATAACCTTGAAATCATCATAAAAGAGATATTGAAACGAAATCGGCTCTCGCTTATTTCTTTTGACATAAATTGGTCAGTCAAAATAGACAAATATGGATCGATAAAAACAAACAAAATGATTGTAGAAAACCCATTGATTAGTGCGGACAAATTACTGGCGGTACTTCTATAGGTAGGGTTCAAATATCCTGCATAAACTGAAGCAATAACCCCAACAGAAAGAATGGCTGTAGCCAGCATATTGAGAATAAAAATCTTCCAAGGATAATTTTCTTGTCCTTGCAACATCCTCCAATTAGTCCATTGTGGCAGAACAGAGTAAGATTTGACCTTTTGCCAAAATTGTTCTTTTCTTAGAAAGCTTTCCATCATTTTCCCGAAAGTCTTTACCTGATAAAACTCCAAAATCGCACGGTGGAATATTCGCTGGACACTCGGAGTCAGTACTATGCCGATGACCGTGGCTATGGTAAACGACAACAATATCATCCTAAAAATAAGTGTTGTATTATCCAAATCGGCATCAATGGTTTTCTCTACATAGTTGGCAAGTAATGGGGCTTGAAAACCATTAGCAGTTCTAGAAATTACATTGAGAATATTGAAGAGCGAAAATGCCAAAGCTATCTTGCCTGTACGAATGCCAGCAATACGTGCAGCAAAAGAAAAGGTGGCAATCAGGTTTATTACAAGGTTTAAAACTAAAATAATAATCACTATTTTCATCTGAAGAACTGGTTAGAAATTTAAAAAGGGATTCGAGAGGAAAATTACTCCTTTTCGAATCCCTTTTCAAGTTTTTTACTCTTTAATCAATTCTATTCTATACTGCTCTTGGTTAGCGCCCTTCCCTACCGAATATACAATTAGAGGTTTTTCTAATGCTTCCTTTTTGTACACATTTTCAAAGTAATCATTAGTCATTAAGTCAATTTGGTATCTACGTTTACCGACTTGAGCATTTTTGCCGAGTCTACTAACAAAATAATGAGAAAAATCTTCTGATTTGTATTTTTCTAAGGTCTGATAAGGTACATGCTTTTCATTAATCCAAATTCCACAGCGAGGATGTGTCCATATTTTCAGCATTTCGTCAGTGGGTCGTTCTATAGTAAACATAAGAGGATGTTTCAATGCCTCTAACTCCACTTTAGTCAATTCAGAATAATCTTTTATCACAACAGGATTTTTCTCGCCTTTTGCAAGGAATATTTTACTGATCTTGTATTTTACTTTTTGATTTGTTACATCAATAGCTACTGGCATTGGTTTCTGAATCTTTTTCTCGTTTTTTTGCCCTAAAGACCAGTCTGAAAATCTAGCAATTAATACCAAAATTAAAGGCAAACAAGCTACGCCACGCAAGATACGGGCGGTTATGGAGGTGTGATGTGTCATCATAAGAAAGCGTTTTTTAGTAATAGAAAAGGTTGAACTGCTTGTTAAATAAAGAGCATTGCCTGTGGCATTTTGAAGTAAAAGTTGCTGATAGGTTGGTACTTGTGTATGAGCGAGAACTTCTCTGTCAGCCAAAAACTCATGATTTAATTGAATAGTTTTTTTGTACAAATACAAGATGGGATTCCACCAAAAAACTATCAGAAATACCTCAACGAAAAGAATATCCCAAGTATGTTTTTGCTTTACATGAGTCAATTCATGCAAAAGAATATCTGATTCAATTCCTTTGGTTTGATAAATTGACTTGTTTAAAAAGATATAGTTACAAAAACTAAACGGAGCGATTTTCTCCTCAATCAATACCAAATGAGCATTCTGGTGTATTAGCTTCTCGTTAGTCACAGCTTTGCGAGTAATCAGATACAGTCCTCGCAAAAATCTGATCAACAACACTCCTAGTATTAGACCATAGATGTAGAACCCAATGGGCATTGCGACTGTGGGCTCATCACTCGGTTGAATTGGCTCAATCGTAGGTATGTTCCCATCAATCGCATTTGCATTTTTTATAGGTAGAACTATTTCCATAACATGTTCTTGATACCATGGAATCTCGAATGAAATCAACGGAATCAACGTACTCAAGACTAATCCTATGAGTAAAAAATAGCGCTTGAACACATGAAAGTTTTCACCTTCGAGACATAGTTTATAAAATAGGTATATCAAACCCAGACAGGCTGAAAATTTGAGTAGATAGAGTGTCATTGCTGTTTCTGTTGAAGTTGATCATCAATGATTTTTTTCAATTCTTCTAATTCTTCTGTACTCATTTCACTTTGTTGAGTAAAGAAGGACGCAAACTGTCCAACCGAGTTGTTAAAGAAATTCTTAATGAGTCCTTTTACATGCTTCGTAAAATAATCGTCTTTGGATACAAGCGGATAATACTCCCTCGAATTACCATATTCTCGATAAGCCACAAATCCTTTATCAATCATTCGTTTCAATAAAGTTGCTACGGTAGTCGTGGCTGGTTTGGGGTCGGGATATGCCTCTAGTAAATCTTTCATAAAGGCTTTTTCCTTCTGCCAAAGGTATTCCATCAGTTTTTCTTCAGTCTCTGAAAGCTTCATTTCTACATATTTAGAATTTACTCTACAAATGTAGAATAAAAAATTAAATACGCAATACTAGATTGATTTTTTTGGAAAAAATGATGGGATGTATTGAGGCTACAACTGTCTAGTTCGAGGCATTATTGACAATTCACATAGTTTGTTGTGGGCATTTTTTCCCATCCATTCGCAGGAATTTTATCTATGGAAGCAACGCAAATAGATTTAAGTCCATAAATCTGCAATTTACATTGTTGTAGCTTGGTATTTTGCCTTAAATCAATTGATTCCAACTTGTTATACATAATCCATGAAGCATAAAGCTCTACTAGATTTGTCAGTTGAGATACATTGAACGAGCTTAAACTACTTCCTGTACAATTCAAGACTTTAAGCTGAGTGGAGTTATTCAAGAAATCTAAATTCGAAATATTGGTATAGGCACAATTAAGGTTTTGAAGATTGGCGAGGGGGCTTAATTGTATGGTTTGGATTTGTTTATATTGGGTTACACCAGCAATCAACTCTTGAATACCTGAGCATTTTATATAAGTCAGTTTGTGGTTTTTACTCAAATCTAAAGTGGATAAGGAATTGTAGGAACAATCAAGATATGTTAGGTTTTCAAACTCCTCTATTCCTGCGAGGTTTGAAATGGTGTTAGTAATGTTTGAAACATCTCCTTGAATCAGTAAAGTATCCACTTTCATGGCATCTATTTTTGATATTTTCCCATTTACTTGCTGGTCAGAATCAATTCCTTTGGTAACAAGCATTTTTTCAAAAATAGGGTCATTAATCGTGACTGCTTCAGCAATATCTTCTGTTTTTTTACAACCAAGTAAAACAAAGAAAGGTAATAAGTATAGTAGATTTTTCATAGGTATGATGGTTTTAGAACTGAATAGCTCTAGTCCAAGACTTGGTCTTGAACTAGTAATTTTTTACGTCTTCTATTATTTTTTTCCTTTATAATCTCGGTAGGTATCTGCTACAATTTTGTGAATCACTTTATCTAGGGTTTCTACTTCCTGTTCGAGAAAAGTCCAAGTAGGAATCGAACGAAAATCCTCATAATCCATATTGATGAGGTCTATCAAACCTTTGATATTAGCCACTGGTCGACGAATTTCATGAGAATGTTGCCATGCAATTTTTTCTAAAATCTGCACTTGATCCTTTAGTTGAATTTCGTTTTGAGTACGAGCGGTTACATCTTGAATCATGGCTAACACTAACTGTTTACCATTAACAATAAAAGAATTGAGACTAACCTCTACAATTAATTCTTTGCCATCTTTTGTAATAGCAGGAATAAACCTTCCTGCTCCCATGTGATACATTCTTGGTGTTTCTAGGTACTCGGCGGTGTGCAAATGATGGGTATTTTTAAAACGAGAAGGTATCAGCAAATCAATATGTTGATTCATAATTTCTTGATGTGTATAACCAAAAATCTTCTCAGTCTCAGGATTACTCAAGGTAATTTTCATTTGATCATTGACGATCAAAATGGCAATAGGTGCTGTTTCAATGATACGACGAAACTTCATTTCGCTTTCCTGCATAGAGATTTCGGCATTCTTTTTTTCATCTATGCTAAACGACTGCACCACTACACCAAGTAATTGTTTGTGTTTATCAAAAACAGGGTACATTTTTACAGTAAACCATATTTCCTCACCATAAGCCGTTTTAGTGAGTATCTCTTGTTCAATTGTTTGTCCCTCGCATGCAAGCGTAAATAAGTCTAGTAATTGCTGTGGTTCTTTTGCGTAAATAAATTCACGGAAGTCAGCTCCAACATAAATTTTTTTACCAATATTTTCAAATAGCCTTTGAGCAATTGCATGATTAAATTGCAGCACTTTAAAGTACTTACTAATCAGGATTAATCCTTCTGTATTATTGGCAAAAATCGCTTCAAATGTAGTATTTGCTAACTCAAGTGCTAATTCTGCTTTCTTTTGAGCGTCAATATTTTTGATATATAAGGCTATTCCAATGAGCTCATGGTTCGCATCATAAACGGGATTCATTTTGTACTCAAGCCAAATTGTGATATCTCCAACAATAGCCTCATTCTGAACGATTGTAATCTCCCCTCCTAAAGCTTTCTGAAAACTTTCGGCATATAACTGCCTTGTGGATTCAAAGAGATAGTCGTGATAATCATCACCTATTTGAAGTGCTTTATTGAAAAATCGGGAAATCGTTTGTTGAAGAGTACGATTAAAAAGAATAACAGAATGGTTGGCAGAAAGCAATACAAAACTCTCAGGTGAACTATCGAGTATCGCCTTAAAGGTATCACTTAATGGGATTTCAGATGAGTTTAGCATTAGATAGGTATATACTCTAAAGCAGTAAAAGCGTTAGCAGCAGTTTTTTATAATGGTGATGTTTGTTAGCTAACAAATTTACACAGATTTCTAATTTTCTACTCTCTTTTTGAAGAATAAAGCTTTCAAATGTATTGCCCTACTTATTTTTGAGTAAAAAACGAGGACATATTGGTAAGGGCTTACACTCGACAAACTGTGAGTTTTAATTGTTGTCGAATTGTAGAAAAGCGCTGTAGATATAACCATTTGTTATACCTACAGCGCTCATTAAAATGATACCGTTTTATATTAAACTATTACTCCATTTTTGTTCCCAAATCATGAAGCAGAGAGCTCGTTAAAACTTATAATTATACCCTACTCGAATAACTTGTGTTTCGTAATAATCTGCGCTATTGTATTTGAACCCATCGCCATTGATCGTTTTCTTAATTTTCATCGTGTTAAACAAATCTGTGGCGTTAACTACCAATTCATGCTTGCCATTGCTCAAAGACTTTTTCAAACCTACATCACACGAAAAACGTTGTTGAATTTGTCCTTGTGGAATAAGGTCTGGCGCCAAATAGGTGAATAAAACTTGTAAGTCCGTTTTATTAGGTAAATGAATGATATTGTTCCATTTAGTATTCCATGAAACCAACATTTGCTCATCCGAACTTGATATATGTGGCGTCGGATAAAGATTCATAATAGCAAAAGCATTGATTTGATTTCGGTAAACGTTGGCATTGATATTTAACGAATACCAAGGAGCTATTTCCTTACTAAATACCATTTCTATTCCCGTATTATAGCTTTTGTTTACATTCTGAAAAATGGCATAAATCAAGGTACTATTGGGCACTGTGCTTGAAATACGAGTGATCGTTCCGTCTACAATTTTGTGATACAATGAGGTGTAAAAATAACCTTGTGGGATATTAGTTTTATAACCTAATTCAAGGCTATTGGTAAACTGTGGCTTGAGGGCAGGATTACCCACTTTGATAATTTCTGCATCGTCATATTTCGGAAAAACACGAATATCTACCTCATTTGGGCGGTCTACTCGACGATTATACAAGAATGTTAACTGATGATTATCACTGATTTTGTAACCCAAACGTACATTCGGGAAAGGTTGTGTGTACGAATATCCATCACTTTTGTATGTATTGTGTGTCGGACTCACCTGATAATTTACCGACACGTATTCCATACGCAAGCCAATTTCGGCTTCGAGTTTTCGAGTTTCAAAAACCAAATTTCCATAAACCGCAGGAATAGACTCTTTATAGGTTGCAGGGCCACCCGCCGAAGAATCCAATGGAGAATTAACCCCAGGGAAAAACTGCATATTGGTCGGAATATCACGTTTACGGTATTTTACTCCTGTTTCTACTCTACCAAATTTGAGCGGTTTGATGTAATCTAAGTTAAAATCTGAAACCGTTTCATCAGAAAGTAATTTGAATGAATCTTTACCCGTAAAAGTCGGCATGGCATTGGTAAAAAAGTATTTCTCATCCTCACGATGGAAGGTATAATTGTAACCAAAATTCAACAAATGCCCAGGATCCTGAAATTTATGCTGATAGGCAAGTGTTGCCATAGCGGTAGTTTTCAATTCATCTTCCAAGAAAGTCCACAAACGTAGTCTTTTGCTAAAATCTCCGTTAAAAAATGGCTCATCGCCATTATCTAAGATTTTTTCGGTGCCAAATAAGCCCGAAACAGTCAAGGTATTTTGACTATCCAGAAACCAATCAAAGCCCGCCTTTGAGTTAAAGAAGTTAGTATCTCGATTACGTTTCAATTGTTGTTTTATGACAGTTCCATCGTCATAAGTACGAGCGGTATATTCGTTTTTGTTGAGCGTATGCGTGTAAAGATTATCTACCTGAACGAAAGCATTGATTTTATTGGTACGATAATTTAATGCCAACGATGGATTGATTTTGGGCGTCATCGTGTACTGCGGACGCACATCAGGATAGTTATCTTGGCGCTGCCAAAGAGCACCCAAACCCGTGGCAAAGCCCAACTTTCCATTGAATCCTTGCTTAATATTTTTCTTCATGATGATATTAATAATCCCTGCACTACCGTTGGCGTCGTACTTGGAGCTAGGGTTATTAATTACCTCAATTTTATCGATGTTCGAGGCAGGAATATTATCCAAACCATATTGGGCGTTAAATCCTGTCAGCGCCGTTTGTTTGCCATCTATTAAGATAGTCACCTTGTCATTACCCCTTAATGATACTTTACCACTTTCGATTGTCACACCTGGTACGCTTTGCATAGCCTGCAAAATCGAGCCTCCACTTTGCGAAATATTATTGGCAATAGAAAATACCTTTTTGTCCATTTTGGCACTCACTTCATCGGCTTTTCCTTGAACAGTTATCTCCCCTAAAGTTTGTACATTTTCGCTAAGTTCAATAACGGGCAAGTCCAAGAATGCGGAAAGTTTTCCTACGAAAATCTTTTGTTTGGCAACATTAAATCCAACCAATGAAACCGTCAAAACATAATCATTGGGCTTTACATTGGTCAAAGTAAAACGTCCCTCCTCATTCGAGACTGTTCCTGTCACGAAGGCGCTATCCTTGGCAGTTTTCAAGATAATATTGGCATAAGGCAACACCGTTGTATTAGTCTTATGTTTGACTTGACCCGAAATACTTACAGACGTAACCTGCGCCTGAGCGACATTTCCAAGGCACAACATCAAGCTTAATAATGTTAGTTTTTGAATGAGAGAAGTTAATGTTTTCATATAAAATTGTTTGGGGGCTTTTGGCAATATGCTTTAAGCAGAATAGTCTTATTCGCTTCAAATATTAGCCAAATGCCTAATATTGATATCCTAGAGCGTATTAATTTAATATAATATTGGTGTAGTGGAAACTCTTGCAGTTACCACATTCAAAATCGCAACCGCCAGGGTTGAAGCTACACCTAAAAATCATAAATGGGGGTTTGTTTGAACAAAATAGAAACTTTCGTACAATGTTGACTCAGCACCTATAATTAACTAAAAACAAACTTTAAATTGATGCTTATTCGTATCAAAAGCATACTCCATTTTCCAGTTGTATCTATGACAAATTTCTTTGGCGATGGCCAACCCCAAGCCACTACTTACTTGCTCGGAGGAGGATACCGAAAAACGTCGAAAAATATGCGCAGGATTTAGCGATATTATCCCTGTATTTTGAACAGATAATTGCTGGCTATCTAAAAATATTACTATTTCACCGTCTTCTGAAGTATATCTGATAGCATTGGTCAATAAATTATACAAAAGTGTTTCTATCAAAAACTTATTTCCTTTAATATCTTGACGAGCTTCCAGCCGTACCTGAATCGCTAAGTTTTTGCTTTCGGCATAATCTTGTAAAAGCTCCAAAATATCATTTATCATCCCTCCAATATCTAGTATTTCTACGTTTTCGAATTGGTGATTTTCGATTTTTGCCAAGAGCAAAAGATTTTTATTAATACGAGAAACTCTGGCAAGCGGCTTTTCAATACCTTCGAGCACCTGTAATTGAGCCTCATTGAGTTCCGGTAATTGATAAAATAAATCTACTTTTGATCTTAATATTGCTAAAGGTGTTTGCAACTCATGCGAGGCATTTTCGATAAAGGTTTTTTGCTGTTTGTAAGCACTAATAGCCGCATAAAGCATCTTTTGAAGGGTATTATGAAGGTCTTCAAATTCCTGTATTTCGGTTTTCTCAAAATCAATGGTCTCAGTTGCAGACAGGTCAAAGCTTTTGAGTTGCCCTAATGTTTTTTCAAAGGGGCGCCAAGCTTTTTGGGCAATAGTTCTATTCAAGAAAATAAAACCCAAGGCTAATAGAACAAAAAAGAACAACGACACCACCGAGATAATATATACGATTTCGTCGGCCTCCTCTACATTGGTTTCAATCCATAAGCTGTAACGCTTCCCCTTAAAATGAATATGACTGGTTAGACCTCTGAACCGATCTATCTCGGTATGTTTTTTATGCTTATTCTTTCGCATAACCAAATAGGTACTATCAGACTTTTTGAAGTGTTGCCTTTCGGGAAGAATCCTAGTTCCAGACTGCAACACATTCCAAATGTGAGTCACACTATCAAATTGTGCTTGGGTGAGCGACAAATTTTGCAATTGCGAAACAATACGTTCTTTGATAATTAGATTGTGTTCGTCTAATTCTTTTTGCCAAACTGTTTCTACCACCCAATAATAGGCCGGGATGCTCAAGCTCAAAATCACAAAAGCATAAATCGTAAATGCCTTTAGGGGCTTATCGAGGAGTTTGGTCATTTTTCCCATTTGTAACCTACACCATAGAGTGTTTTCAAGTAATTATTCCCGCCAACTTCAAGCAGTTTTTTCTTTAAATTTTTGATATGTGCATACACAAAGTCATGATTATCAAACATATCGGCAATATCGCCCGAAAGATATTCAGCAAGGGCACTTTTGGAGATAACTTTATTTTTGTTACTGATAAAAAATACCAACAAATCAAATTCTTTGCGAGTCAGATTGATTTCTTGGTCGTTGACTTTAACATTTTTTGACAAAAGATTAATTTCTATTTCCTCAAACTGGACATTGTTGAGGTTATTAAAATTCTTTCGTCGGATAACGGAGTAAATTCTCGCCAGCAACTCGGATTGGTGGAAAGGTTTTGGGAGATAATCATCCGCTCCTAACTGCAATCCTTTCACTTTATCCTCAACCGAGTTTTTGGCCGAAAGTATTATAACACCCTCCAAACGCTGTTGGAGATTCATCGTTGCCAGCAAATCAAGTCCACTGCCATCGGGTAACATCAAGTCGAGCAATACACAATCATAGGTATGACATGCCAGTTTTTGGCGGGCATCTTCCAAGGTAAACGCCAATTCACACAGATAATTTTCGTCTGCAAGATAGGCGCCCATAGCATAAGCCAATTCTTTTTCGTCTTCTATGATGAGAATTTTCATATTCAAAATTAGGATTAGATTCTGAATAAATTCTGAATTTTTGATTGGCAAAGTATGAATGCTGAATTATGAATTGTAAATTATGAATGTAAAGTTTTTATTATCAATATCTTACACTTGAAATTCATTAAATTTAGTTTTGTGTTTAAGGCAAAAGGCAAAGAGTGGTAAATTGTTTTTTAATAACAATAGATATGTTAGCTGTTTCAAGTTTAAGAACTTGGAACAGAAGGGAATCCATGTTGAATTTGATGCGGATGGGAAAGTGATTACTTTTGAAAAAATATCTACCCCAAATCAAGCATAGTTTGACTATGGAGAAAACCCATTATTGAACTACATAAATAAAGCCTTATCATTGGTAATCAAATGGTAAGGCTTTATTCATGTAATAGGATACTTGAAGTGTTACTAATGTTAGGGAAAAGCGTCTACAAATTATACTTTTAATAAAATAAATCAAAAAATGAAAAAAACTCTACTAGTATTGCTTCTTATCTTATCAATGAAAAGCTATTCGCAAAATTTGGAATTTTATGGCAAGGTAGTATCCTATTTGTTAGACAAAAAAGGTAAAATATATTACACAATTAACGATAATCCATTTGACTCGACCCAATACATATTATATGATAAAAACAAACAATACAGACTAGAATTAAGTAAGGAAGAGATAGAGAAAAAGAAAATAGAGTATTTAGTATTTTCACAGAGCGTTCAATATCACAAAAGTTGTGGATATAAAATCAAGCTTGAACGTATAATGAATTCTTCTGAGTTCAGGAATTTAAACACGATTAAACTTTACACAGACCTACTACTGGACATAAATTGTGCAACAAGTTCATTTTATGATGCAAAAATGAAAAATCAAGAAAAATTTGTTGGTCATTACAGTTTAGTAATTGGAGACACATTGCGTCATATTGAATTAAGTGATGAGTTTTTAGGTTATCATTCGCAACTTAGCAAGGCAACAAAGAACCATATGAGTGAAGAGATTGGTGAATGGAATTACGATGTGAAGAAGAAGAAATTAATATTTAATATTGAGCAACTAGAAAACTATGAATACAATTTGGCAGAAAGTAGAATGTATAAATTTGAATTTGTTGTTAAAGAGACATCAAAAGGGTTAGAGTTCAAATCTAATCATGGAGTATTGATAAAATGGGCGGATGATGCACTCTTAAACGCTTTTAAATCGGGGAATTCACAAAAAGATATATTATTACTATTTCGGAAAGGACATACACCATTGCCTTGGGTTTATTTAAACGAGGAATATATTGCTAGGCATTTAGCTAAGTTTGATAAGGGAGCTGTTCGTTTTACATCACGTAAGTCATTTAATACATATGGTACACTAGGATCTTATCTATCTCATGGAGATTTGGTGTTCCCAAAAACAGAGTTAGATAAGATTTTATTAGAGACAGGAGGTAATTTAAGACAGGTAGAACAAAAGCTTGGATTGGATAATGGCTACCTTGAAGATGAAGATGCAATGATTGTACTCATAGATAAGCAGGATTTTAGGGGGTTAAGTATTCCTTTTGGAAATGAAGATGGAGCTAACTCATTTTACTTGCCTGGAGGTTACACCTTAGGAGGCATTCCTGTGGCAATACTCTCTTTCTCACGATATACTGCATTTAAAGAAATTAAATTAAAATAAAGATGATGAAATATTATTATTTAGAAGATAGGAGCTATCCTGACTACTTTTGAAAAAATATCTACCCCTAGCTGTTTCAAGTTTAACAACTTGGAACGCCTAATAAAAAGCAGTCTCCGTCTGCGACCTTGCTCAAACTGAATATACTAAAGTATTCAATCTTTGCTATTAGCTGTGTTGGTGGTGCAGTCGAAGATTACAATTGATTTATGGTTCCAAGTTGTTAAACTTGGAACAGCAGGGGTGAATAGATTTTATAAAAAACAAAATCCCCAAAGTCATGAAGACTATGGGGATTTTGTTAAATTGTTTAGAGTACGCTTGTTGGAATAATAATCCAATAACCGATACACCATTAACTAATAATTCTTAGAAACTATAACGTAAACCTAACTGAGCTTGGTAACGTGACGATAATTGGTCAACTGAGAACGGTGCTGTAGTTGGTTTGATAAAGTTGTAAGTTGGGTCTGTAGCAGTACCTGAGTTTTTGCGCACTAAACCAATACTAGCTGTTGAGTTGAATGTATTTGATACGAAGTAGATTCTTCCCCACTCGCTATTCAACAAGTTAGTAAAGTTGATAACATCTAACGAAATCTGTAATGTGTGTGATTTCTTTCCTGCTGTAGTAATATTAATGTCGTGCATCAAACGTACATCGGCTGTTGTATTCCAAGGAGTTCTACCAGTGTTACGCTCAGTGAAGTTGCCTTTGCGAGTACTCAAGTAAGAATCGCCGTTTACAAAATCCATAAACTGTTGTGCTTGTTGAGCTGCTGTAATGGTGTTACCGCTAGCATCTTTGTAATCAACCATGTATTTTGTTGCTTCTGTCGCATCTTTGAACACATACGCCAAACCAGCAGCCTGTGGAGTGTTAGCAATCGTTGAGTTCACAAAACCCCATGTGAATGGATTACCTGATTGAGCATTGATTACTGCCGAGAACTGCGTTGCGTGATTTTTGTTCCACTGTTTTCTATAACCCAAAGAAGCAATAATACGGTGGCGAATATCAAAGTTTGAGTGAGCCAATGCTGGGTCATTTGGTGTCAATGACTGGTTCAACTGCCAGTTAGATTCCATTGAGTTACGAATACCGTTGGTCAAATCCCAAGATTGTCCGTAAGTATAAGCTACTGAAGCGTTCAAGCCAAATGAGTACGTTTTAGCAATTTGTGCTGTTAAGCTATAACGGTATCCTTGTGAAGTATTCGACAACATATAAGCATTCGAAAATGAAGAATTCACTTTCTGACCTGTCGAACCACCCGACAAATATACTGGCATTTGGTGCTGAGTATCATAAGAGAAATAAGTAACCGAGTCTTTCAAGTTAACTTGTTGGAATTTCAAGTCGTTGATTGTTTTGGTATAAATCCCTTCCAAGGTAATTTTATAACCTTTTACGTTATAATCTACCGCCAAACTACTTCTCCATACTTGTGGCATTTTGAAGTTATTACTTACAACGTCTACTTGTGTTTGGTTACCTTGACCGTTGTTGAAAGCATAAGTTTTAGCACCATCTTTCAATACATCGCCTTTTACGCCTGATTTTGTAGCCAAGTTGTTTACGTCAAATGAACCATAACCAACACCGTCGTTGTAGAAGGCATATCCTAACCAAGCAAATGGAATTTTACCTGTGAAAATACCGCTACCACCACGTACGATAACAGATTTATCACCATTTACATCATAGTTGAACCCAATACGTGGAGAAACTAAAACCTGCCCAAAAATCTTATTGTTGATTTGTGATAAAGGTGTTGATGTGTAAGTAGTTCCTGCATTTTTGTCAATGGCTGTATTTTTAGTAGCCGAACTAATCGATGGAGAATCTGTAGTTGCTAAGTCAAAACGTAAACCTGGAGATAATCTCAAACGGTCATTTACTTGAATATCATCCTGACCATATACACTGTACATTCCTACGTTGAATTTCGCATAAGGATTGTCGAAGTTATAATCACGGTCGTTGTTTGTAAAGCTATATGAACCTCTAACACGGTTTACTTTTCCCGCAAAAAACTCATCCAAACTTCTGTAAGCTACACGACCATTCCAAGAGTTCACGAAACCATAATTGATTGAATACAACTCGTTGTGCGTACCTACTAAGAAAGTGTGTTTTCCTCTAAACCAAGTAAAGTTATCCGTAATTTCAAATGTTTTTTGACGCATGTTAAATACTGTAGCCTCACGGTCGTTACCGAAAAATACCGTTCCACCATTTACTGCAATCTCCACTTGTGGCATCGATACGTTACCACTCAATGGCTGTCTGTAGTCATGAATATCTGAATAACCCAAAATCAAACTGTTTGAAGCATTACCAAAACGGCTTTTTAACTCTGCTACTGTTGAGTTTTGATTGTTCACTTGTTTGAAGTCCATGCTCGCAAATCTGAAGTTGGCAGCATCTCTTTCCAAGTTGGTAGCTTCAGAAGTAATGTAGTTGTTACGAAGTGACAATTGGTGTTTGTCAGAAATATTCCAATCCAAACGGTTGAAGAATTTATTACTTCTTGAAGAAATGTTATAATCTCCTGCCGTACCTACATCAAAACCGTAGTTTGTTTTTACAAAATCAGAGATTTTTTGAGCCGTTGCAGCATCGATCAACGATAAAGTATTTCCATTGGCATCTTTATATCCTGCACCATAGAAAAGGGGTTCTTGACGACGAGTGATTTCTTCGTTTGTAAAGAAGAACAATTTATTTTTAATCAAAGGCAAACCTACTCTAAAACCTGTTTGGTAGTCATAATAGCTACTTGGGATTTTAGCACCATCACCAGCGTTGTTTGGACCAGTGATTGTTGCATTACGACCAAAACCATATACCGAACCTGTTACGTCGTTTGTACCACTACGCGTTACAGCGTTGATAGAACCACCTGTGAAGTTACCGATTTTTACATCGTAAGGAGCAATATATACTTGAATATCCTGAATCGCATCCAAAGAAATAGGATTGGTACGAGTACTACTTCCAGGCATACCCGAAGTACCACCTTGTCCACCCAAAGATGGGCTAAAACCAATCGCATCGTTGTTGATAGTACCATCAATTGTTACGTTGTTGTAACGGAAGTTTGTACCTGCAAAAGAGTTGTTGGCACTTTGTGGCGTCATACGAGTCATGTCGGTAAGACTGCGGCTCAACGTTGGTAATGATTTGATTTGAGCTTCGCCCAAATTAGTGCCTGCGCCTAATTTAGCACCACCTTTTTCGCCTTTTACTACAACCTCAGCCAATGACGTACTTTCTTCTTGAAGTACAAAATCAACGTTAGAGTTTGAACCTAAATTGAGTGTGATACCCTCTACTACTTGTGAACGGTACCCTACAAACGTCACAACGATTTTGTAAGGACCACCTGGGTTCATGTTAGCAATAGTAAAGTGACCATCACCACTAGAAGCTACACCGTATTTAGCACCTGTTGGCAAATAGGTAGCGATAACTGACGCTCCTGGTACTTCCTGACCAGTTTTGTCTTTTACTTTTCCAGAAATAGAAGATGTTGTTACTTGAGCTTGAATTGCAGTCATGCTTAAGAAAAATACAGCGATAACTGTCAACAACTGTGAAAGTTGTTTAGCGTAAACGTTCGTTTTCATGATTTTACGAAAGAGTGAATAAAGAAATACCATGTTGCATTCAATATGAATGCAAGAAAATGTGATTAGAATAATGTAGGAAAATCTTAAATGAGGAGTTGTAAAAACAAAATGTAGCGTCCAAACTTAAATAGACTTCTTAGCTGTGTAACCAACGTTTTTGACAATGGCTTGAGCAAAATAGAAACGACTTCTATTTCACGAGCGACTGACGCTTTAACTTCCTTAATATCATCAGTATCTTCTGACTCTATATTTTCAAGAGAAGCATTAGTTTGGCTATCTACTACACTCAGTAGTTTTACAGCATGCTGGTTGGAATGATGAGAAACAGATTTCGTCGTAGCATGAACAAGCTTGTGCTCATGACTAATCACCGATTCTCTTGTGCTAATAGAAAAGAGTGTGATTAGGGTTATGACGATATGTTTCCAGAATTTCATGGTACAAACTTACATCGCCAATATTAACTAATATGTATTCCAATGTTAAATTAATGTTAAGGGTGAGTTTAGGCTTTGAGCTATCGGTTATCGGCTTTCAGTTATTGGGTATCTAATAAAACATATTTTCAAATCTTCAAATTACCAAATTTTCAAATTGTAAAAGGTTTTCCAACACGAACCAATATGACCAAAGAAGAAATAATCGTAAGAATACCAATCAACAAGATAGACATTTCTATGCCGAAATAATCTGCCAAAATACCTGTCAACAAAGCCCCTGCCGCATAGCCCAAATCACGCCAAAAACGGAAAGTACCCAAACTTTCGGCTCGTTGCGAAGGGTGTGTATAATCTGCAATAGCATTGATAAAGGTAGGATATACCAAAGCTGTTCCCAAGCCTAAAAGTATGCCTATTCCTCCAAACATCTCGAATGAATTGGCCTTGATTAAACCCATAATCGCAATACCTTGAAACAACATTCCTCCAAAAAGCAACATCTTCTTGGAATACACATCGGAAAGCTTCCCCGTAAAAAGCTGACTCAAGCCCCATACCATCGGGTATATCGCTGTAAGAATACCGATATTAGTTTGCGAAAATCCTTTACTGAGTAATAAAATGGGTAATAGCCCCCAAACCATACCGTCATTAAGATTATTGACCAAACCTGCTTGTGTAATTCCGCTAAGGGATTTATGAGTAAAAGATGTATTCAGAAAAATATTTTTGAGTAAAGGAATAGTGCTTTGGGTACTTTCTTGCCCCACGTGTAGACGAGTATCTTTGACAAAAAGTATTGAAAGTAACAAACCCATGATTGAAAAACCTATACCCAGATAAAAAGGATACGGTCTAACTCCGTAGGTATTGGCAATATATCCTGTCAAAAACGCCACAATACCAACCGACACATATCCTGCGAATTCGTTGATTCCTACCGCTAAACCTCTTTTTTTACTACCAACCAAATCTATTTTCATAATCACCGCCATACTCCAAGCCAAGCCTTGATTGATACCCAATAAGATATTTGCCAAGATAACCCAATTCCAATTGTTGGCGTAGATTAAGATAAAAGGTACAGGCAAGGCAAATACCCAACCTATCACAAGGAGTTTTTTTCGCCCAATAAGATTAGCCAGTTTTCCTGTAAAATAATTACAGACTGCCTTCGTGATACCAAAGGCAATGATAAATGAAAACACAGCCGTTTTAGAAGAAATCCCAAAATCTTTCTCAGCCAATTGTGGCAAGACCGAGCGTTCCAATCCTATCATCCCTCCCACAAAGGCATTGATGATGACAAGAATCGAAAATTGCTTCCAGTTTTCTTTTAAGCCAAGTTGTACGGTATTCATAGCTTGATGTATGAAAATTTCTAGTTTAAGACAAAGTATGCAACTAATAGAAATGGTCTTCTGAATTTTTTCCGAAATCAAAAGATCAAATCTGGAACTGTTTAAAAACATACCTAGTTCAAGACTTAGTCTCGAACTAGGCAAGGACAAAATCACACTCAAAACTCAGCACTCGAAATTCAGCACTCTACCTAAGTGTACCATTTTTTTCTAAACCAAAAGGCTAAGTTTACCAATCCAATCAAGGCTGGTACTTCTACCAATGGTCCAATAACACCTGCAAAAGCTTCGCCACTATTGATGCCAAACACACCAATTGCTACGGCAATCGCCAATTCAAAATTATTTCCAGTTGCGGTAAAGGCGATAGAAGTACTTTTGGCATAATCTGCGCCAAAGTTTTTTCCAATAATGAAACTTACCACAAACATTACCGCAAAATATATCACCAAAGGAATAGCGATACGTACCACGTCCATCGGAATCTGTACAATAAGTTGACCTTTGAGACTAAACATAATCACAATGGTAAACAATAACGCTATCAAAGTAATCGGCG
This sequence comes from Flectobacillus rivi, assembly GCF_030056655.1. Lineage (NCBI taxonomy): Bacteria > Pseudomonadati > Bacteroidota > Cytophagia > Cytophagales > Flectobacillaceae > Flectobacillus > Flectobacillus rivi. Next base: position 60,562 of record NZ_JASHIE010000020.1, on the reverse strand, counting down.
AAATCATAGGAACATAAGTTTCCTGAAACCAAGTTTCGCCTTTGGTTTTAATCAAAATCCATCTACTAAAAAGTCCTAAACCAAAAGGAATCCCAAGATAAATTCCCACACTCTCAGCAATTTGACTCATTTTTACCTCAATATTCAATCCTTGGATACCAAAATAGGTTGGCAAAACGCCGATAAAAATATAGGCATAAACACTATACAACAGCACTTGAAAAATACTATTTAGTGCAATGAGTCCAGCGGCATATTCACGACTTCCATCAGCTAAATCATTCCAAACTACCACCATAGCAATACATCTGGCCAGTCCTATCAGAATCAAACCAACCATATAACTAGGATAATCTTTGAGAAAAGTAATAGCCAAGAGGAACATAAAAATGGGTCCAATAATCCAATTCAGTACCAATGACGCTGATAATACTTTTATGTTGGAAAAGACTTCTCCCATTTTTTCGTACTTCACTTTCGCAAGTGGAGGATACATCATCAAAATCAAACCAATGGCCAATGGAATATTGGTGGTTCCACTCGAAAATGAGTTAATCCAATTGGAGGATTCAGGATAAAAATGCCCGATTCCAACGCCAATCGCCATCGCCAAGAATATCCAAAGAGTCAGATATCTATCTAAAAAACCTAGTTGCTTGCGTTCTACAACTGGGGCACAATTATTTGCAGACATTTTGTATCGTTTTTGCTCTAGGCTATAAGCTTTATGCCTTAAGCCAAAATATAAATTGTTTCTTATCAATCTCGTTAACCTCAATGCCAAAGACTTAGTCCTGATGATGCGAAGACGTCTGATTAAACATTTTTAACAACATCCGCCTCCAGGCGTGCAGCATGCTGACTGACTTGCTTGCAAATCACTCAAGCGCACTTTAGGTTTTTCAGCAGGGACTCCACAAGCATCTTGCGCCAAACAAGCTGTTTTCTTAGGTAGCAATTGGAAATTTGGGCCATCAAATCCTAATCCATACTTCCCAATGGTATCAGACTGATACTCAACCTCTACTTCCAAATCTCCAATACCTAATCTATTTTCGGATAATGCGATGATATTCAACAATTTTTGTGGTTTCAAACGATGTTCGAAGTCATTTGCATCCCATAATTGGAAGTTAATAATCTTCTCGATGCGCTCTACCCCACCGCAATCAATAAAATGTCTGGTGATTAGTCCGACTTCTGTTACATGAAAATGTTCTGGTACAAAAGTGCCATTTGCTAATTGAAAATTTACCGATTCGGCAGTTGCTAAATGTTGTTTTACTTCTGAAAGTTTCATGATTTTATGCGTTTTGATGAGAATAGTTAGCTGATTTTTTATTCACAACACCCTTTACGGCTATTGAGCGTGGAGAGAATATTTCCAAAATAACGTTGAAGCTTCTCAACTCCTTTTTCGTCGATACAATAACAAATAGCATTACCTTCAATAGCACCTTTGATTAATCCTGCATTTTTGAGTTCTTTCAAATGCTGAGAAATCGTAGGTTGTGCCAAAGGAAGCTCATTAACGATATCTCCTGTAATACAAGCATTTACCTTCAAGAGATAGTCTAGTATAGCTACTCGAGCAGGGTGACCAATGGCCTTAAACATAATGGCTAAGTCATTTTGCTCTTCAGAAAAAAAATCTGTTTTTGTAATACCCATGTTAATTGAGTGATTGAATGAGTGAGTAATTGAGCAATTTTTATTTTACCAAAGAAAAAACATACAGCGTCTCCAAAGCGATTTGCTTGCTTCTGGCTTCGTACATGGCAGATTCTTCAGGAGTGCCATCAAAGGCTTTGGGGTCTTCGTAAGGCGTTGCCACTCTTGCACTCGCGCCAAATACTAGAGGACAATTTTTGTCGGCACTATTGCAGGTCATTACAGCACAAAATCCAGCCTTTGGATTAGCATCGCTATCATACTTTTTAGAAAATGCTGTAACAGGCGCTACATCATCAGCAAAATAGACTTGATAGACGGGATTAGCGCCATTCGTAGTTTTCTCTATTCTAAATCCTAAACGTTCGGATGCCGCAACTGCTCTTTCATTAAAAGCTGTTTCTTCAGTTCCACCCGAATAAGTTTCCACTTGTGGAATACCATAATAAGCGGCCGCCACACCAGCCCAAATTTGCCCATAATGACTCCTGCGAGAATTGTGTGTACATATATATACCAATCTCACTGGTTCTTGACTAGCTACCTGTGCGCTTATATAGGTTGAAATTTGTGCCAGAAGAGCTTTTCTTTCTTCTGAAATCGTATCAAATTGAGCAATTGAGGCTTCAATTAAATGTTGAATTGGACTGAAAATCATCATTAGAAATGTTGGTTAAAATATAAATTCTGAATGTTGAGTGATGACGCAAAATAAAATTGAGTGGTAACTCTTGCAGTTTCCACATTCAAAATGGCAACCGCAAGGGTTCCAAGTACACGTTAAAAAACATTGAATAAGAACTCTTTTGAACAAGATAAAATCCTTCGTACAGCCCTCATTCATCATTCACAATTCACCACTCAAAACTCTCTGGGGCTTCTTCTCTCTAGGATATGGGTATTGCGCCAAATGCCGTTTCTTTTAGCAATCCTTTCCCGATACCCAACGATCCTAAAACCCGCCTTTTGATGCAAATGAATGCTAACAGTATTCTCTGAAAAAATACTTGACTGGAGCGTCCATATACCTGCCTTCTCACTTTCTTCTATCACTCGGCTCATTAGGATACTTCCAAGACCTTTACCCTTGGACTCAGTTGCCACATATATGCTCAATTCGGCAACTCCCGCATAGACGGCTCTCGTAGAAACGGGGCTTAGAGCAGCCCAAGCAATAACTTTATAATCTTGTTCTACGACCAAACGGCAGATTTTTAAATGCCCGCTATCCCATTTCTCCCATGAAGACACTTGTGTTTCGAATGTAGCCATATCGGTATCCATACCTGCTTGGTAGATATTAGCGACACTTGTCCAATCACTTTCTTTCATGGCACGAACCAGTATATTATTTTCAATATCTGTCATACGATTTGGCAAATTTTAAAGACAATACAAATCTATATCGCAATATTGCGATATACAAATTTAACGATATGTTTTTCAAAAAAAATCTTGCTCGCTTTATTCAAACGAGCAAGACGTAACAACTAATTATCCAAATATTAACCTTATTTCAATGCTTGTAAGCCATCTCCAAATTTATAGAGTGCATAGTCTCCTTTCTTCATAAAACCTGGAACGTCTGATAGGTTTTCTAACACTGCTTTAGATGATGCAGGAATAGAAAATGGAAGTTTACCAGAAGGTTTAAATTTCCCTAAAACTATATCCAAAACAGCCTCGGGAGTTGTACCAAAAGTAGCTAATAATGCCTTACTTGGCGCCAATTCTTCCATTACCCAAGGACTCGTAAAATTGACACAAAGTGTACTTGATTTACCCGACTTTAATAATTTGTTGACATATTCAACATCAATTAAGTTTTTAGAAAGACGTAAATCAATCGGTGCTCCTGTAGAGCCAAATAGCCCACCTGCCGTTCCTGGCATCAACCAAACAATAACCTGATCGGCTTCCTCAGGTGTTTTCACAAACTCTACCGCATAATCCGCTGAAGATTTTGGTTGATACACATAATGAGGATTATTCTTGCCACTCTCCAAATACGTTTCAAAATATACCTTAGTTTTAGCTTTGATTGGTAAAACCTTTTCGTTTTTCAACACCACTATGGATTTGCGAAGGGCAATATCAGCTACTTTTTGAAAGTTAGCATTTCCTACCGTTTTTTGAGCCGCTTCGGCATCTACATAAGGATTCTCAAAAAGTCCTAATTCAAATCTTTCTTTCAAAATTCTCGAAACAGATTCATCAATGCGTTTTTCGCTAACAAGCCCTTTTTTAACTGTTTCTATCAATAAACTTGGGTCGGCAGAACCAGAGTATAAATCAACGCCAGCATCTAAACTTTTTTGATAACGCTCCAAAATCGAAAGCCCTTCAACGCCCCAAGGCATCATTTCGATAGGTCCAGTATCTGAGTTGACAATACCTTGAAAACCTAGTTTTTTTCTCAGTAAATCTGTAATAATAGCTTTACTGTAAGCAAAACCAACTTCTTCAAATTCAGTTTTGATAGGTTTGGCATAATAGGGCATCATCGAAGAAGTACCCGCTTTGATAGCCGCAATAAATGGTTTGAGATGGTATTCAAACATTCCTCCAGGATAATGCTGGTCTTTCCCAAAATCAAAATGCGGGTCTTGACCTTCCACTTGAGGTCCTCCTCCTGGGAAATGCTTGGTTGTAAGTGCCACAGAATTGGGATTCAGTTTTTTTCCTTGAAAACCTTGCACCACTTCAAAAATCATGCTGGCAGCCCAGTTGGCATCTTCGCCAAAAGTGCCTTCTATTCGTTGCCAACGAGGTTCTGTCGCCAAATCCGCCATGTATTGATAGCCCTTGCGAAGTCCTACGGCCTTCCATTCCTGAGCGGCAATTTCAGCAAACTGGCGCGTCAATTTCAAATCATGCATAGCTGCCAAACCAAGTTCTCCCGGCCATTTGGAAAACACGGTTGTACCTACACTCAAGCCCACAGAGTTGTCTCTGGTAATATGATTACGAGGATTGGACGCCACAATCGCTGGGATACCCAAACGAGTATCTTCGGTAAGTGCTTGCAGATTGTTAGACCATTCTGCTATCGTTTTGGCATCGGTATTGGCACGCAAAATAAAATTTCGCAGGTGTTTTTCTTTCACCCCCTTAGTCGTTCCCGATGCCGATAGCAATGGATATGGCAAAGGTTTTCGACTAAACATATTGATATTTTGAACCAAATCTTCCTCGTTAAAACCGCTTGTAATAGGTCCTTTCGGCTTACCTTGTTCGAAAGCAAAATCCCCAGCCATTCGGGTGGTACTAATAAGCATCATACCAGCCTTTTCGTCCAAAGTCATTTGGCTTACAAGGTTTTGGATTCGGGTATTGATGGGTAATCGCCAGTCTTCATAGGCGTCGAGTTTCCCATTTTTGTTCAGGTCTTTAAACTTTAATTTTCCAACCGTCAAAATGGGTGCTGTTCTATGCCCCAAGTAAGGTTGTTGGGGATTTTGAGCATATCCTACTCCCAAAATATTTACTAAACCAATAGTAAAAATCGTCTTTAATGAATAAGGTATAATATTTTTCATAGTAAATTTTATTCAAAATTTTCTTTAAATATTTACACAAATGTATCAAAGTAATACAAGTAATTATTTACCAATTCTTCTGATTTTTAATACTTTTTTGACAATTTTAGTTAGAAATATGTAGAATCAATACCATGAAACCACAGTTACTGAAGATTAATAAGCCTTCGGGTTTATCGTTCAACATATTTGAGCAATCCTGCCAGTTTTTTCCAACGCCTTGGCATTTTCATCCAGAAATTGAGATCGTTTGGATGAAATCGAGCACTGGCAAAAAATATATTGGTACAAGTATTGAGGAATTTGGACCCGACGATCTAGTAATTATTGGCTCGTACGTACCACATTTTTACAAAAATGATAGTGATTTTATGGAAGGTAAGTCTTCAGAAATGGCGCAATCGGTTGTGATACATTTTACAGAAGACTTTTTAGGAAATGACTTTTTCTTAAAACCAGAAAATCATAAAGTATGGGAGTTGTTAGAAAACGCAAAGCGAGGGATTCAATTTCGTAAAGAGTTTTGTCAGCAAATAAAACCGATACTTGCCTCACTTAGTCAACTGGAAGGTATGGACAAATTGTTAAGTTTTTTATCAATACTCAATCAGATGAGCAAAGAAACTACGATTAAGTATTTGAACTCTTATACCATTACCATCAACAACTCAGAGGAATCGGCAAGAATCAAGCAGGTATTTGCTTATATGATGCAAAATTTTCAACATGAAATTCATCTCGAACAAGTTGCCAGTTTGGTCAATATGAGCGAATCGGCATTTAGTCGATATTTCAAGCATCGAACTCGGGAGACGTTTAGCCATATCTTGACCGAAATTCGGATTGAACATGCCTGCAAAATGCTTCAGGAAAAAGATATTTCTATCGCAGATATCTGCTTTGAATCAGGCTTTCAGAATGTTTCTAATTTTAATAGACAATTTAGAAAGATGAAAAAAATGACGCCTTTGAATTATCGACAATTGTTCAATTAAGCAGTTTTTAGCTCCAAAAAAGCCATTTCATAAGGTTATATATTGCAGATGAACATTTTTTGACAAAAATCTTACTTTTTTTTAATCGTGCATTAAACCTTTAGAAACGGAATGAGTCTCAACAAACAAAAGCTTCTTAAATTGAGGTCAAATATTGAACAAAAACTAGATTTGGGTTATGTTTGACTGAAAGTTTAGATTGGACAAATCCAAGATTTAAAACTACTTGGAATAAAAACTGAGCTAAATTAAAGAGCGACCACAGCATACAGATTGAATTAATAGTGCCACATACAAAAGCCAACTCACTATATTTCAAACACTTAAAAGCTTCGCTTTTTCGCTTCTTTGTATACTCGCCCTTCTAGCTTAATTTGAAGTTTTTGTAGATACTGAAAAAGTACAAAAAAATTTAGACTCACAAGTATTTTTAATAAGAAATAAGGATATAATATAACTAATACAAGATTCTTGTTTCCTTAATAAAAAATTTGAGTTAAAACATTTGCAAGTGTTATTTCAACACACTACTTTTCGCATCAAATGAACAAGACGTTTGTAAAATATCTCTTCTCACTAGTTATCCTCGTGTTGAGCTTCACGAACCAGTTGATGGCTCGCTCGCACAAGGAAGGAGAGAATATTGTGTCTTCTTCTACCTCAAATTCGTCTTTTCACAACGCACTTCTTGACTCGCATCAAAGTCCTGTATTCTCTGTACCTGTTTCAGAAAGAGGAGAAAAAGTATTTTTTGATGCTAATGAAAAAGAAGTCGAAGAGGATGAAGCAATTTTAGCTTCGTCAGAACATATCCAAGGTGGCAATGCCATTGCTTCTCTTTTCTTTAGTTGGTATCACCGTTTAATCCAACTTCGCAGCCCTCAATTTTCTTATTACGATAAGAACCTTTTACAATTATCTCCAAGTAAGTTATTCATAGTCTTTCGTGTAATTAGACTATGAGATGATACTTTTGGGGGTCATGCTCCCGTCCTCATTCCAACTATTGTTTCAGTTTTCTAAGTAAGTGATTATTAAGACAGTATATCAGGTATTGACTTTGCTTATACTTTTTGCTTAAATTGCTTCTAGAACTGATTACAGTAATCTATCTCACAATTTCACAATACAAAATCATGAAAAAAATTCTCATCCTTATGGGTGTGGCTGTGATGCTATGCCATACTAGCTGCGATTCTAAAAAAGAGGAAGAAAAGAAAGAAGAGATCAAACTTCTTGTAACCAGCCCGCTAAAAAAAGACACAACCGCCATTCACGAGTTTGTGAGCCAGATTCGCGCGATTCAGCACATCGAGTTGCGTGCTTTAGAAAAGGGTTACTTAAAAAAGATTTATGTTGATGAAGGTCAGTTTGTGAAGAAAGGACAGTTAATGTTCCAAATCCTTCCTTTGCAATACCAAGCTGAGTTCCAAAAAGCACAAGCTGAAGCAAATTTTGCTGAAATCGAATACCAAAACACTAAGTCGTTGGCAGAAAGTAATATTGTTTCTAAAAACGAATTAGCCTTGGCAAAAGCAAAATGGGACAAAGCAAAAGCTGAAATGGATTTGGCAAAAGTACATTTAGGCTTTACTGAAATCAGAGCACCATTTGATGGTATCATGGACCACTTCGCTGTACGTGAAGGTAGCTTATTAGATGATGGTGATTTATTGACAACACTCTCAGATAACAGTAAAATGTGGGTTTACTTCAATGTGCCTGAATCTCAATATCTTGACTTAAAAACAAAGTCAAAAGGAACAACTTTACCTGTGGTAAAATTGAAAATGGCCAACCAAGATATTTTCTCTCATACAGGTGTGATTCAAACGATTGAAGCTGACTTCAACAATGAAACAGGTAACATCGCTTTCCGTGCTACGTTTCCAAACCCAGAAAAATTGTTGAGACATGGTGAAACTGGTAGCATCTTGATGGAATCTCCATTGAAAAATGCCGTTATCATTCCACAGAAAGCTACTTTCGAAGTACTTGAGAAAAAATATGTGTTTGTTGTTGATAAAGATAATACGGTAAAATCACGTGAAATTACTATTGCTGCTGAATTGCCAGATATCTATATCATCAAATCAGGTTTGAAAGGTGATGAAAAAATACTTCTTGAAGGTATTAAGAAAGTGAGAGACAACGATAAGATTAAGTTCGATTACGAGGATCCACAAAAAGTGATTTCGCACTTAAGAGTGTATGCTGAATAATAGTAGAAATTGTGAGAGTTAACTATTATGCTTGAGTGAATTCTTAATGCGTGAGTTCTGGAATTCGCACGCATTGAGTTATGGATGAGGTGGTTGTGACTCATAACCACCAATTCACTCAGCTTCAACTCTTTCAATACTTACTTCAATCACTTGTGTATTCAAAAACTTCAAGAAGAATATGTTTAGTAAATTCATACAGAGACCGGTATTAGCGATAGTAATATCGATCGTCATCGTTTTTATGGGGATTTTGTCTTTGAAGACACTCCCTACTTCACAATTCCCAGAAATTGCACCTCCAGTAGTAATGGTAAGTGCATCTTATCCTGGTGCTAGTGCCAAAGTACTTACCGAGTCTGTGCTTATTCCCCTTGAGCAGGCTATCAACGGTGTGTGGGGTATGCGCTACATGACTTCCGATGCAACTTCAGCGGGTGAAGCCAACATTCAAATTGTATTTAACTTAGGTACCGACCCCGACCAAGCCCTTGTACAGGTAAATACTAGGATTGCCCAAGTATTGAACCGTCTTCCGACCTTGGTACAACGTGAAGGGGTTGTTGTAAACCGTGTAATGAACAGTATGTTGATGTATGTCAACCTATACTCGAAAGACAAAAATGCGGATATGAAATTCTTGTTCAACTTTGCTGGGGTGAACATGATTCCTGAATTACAACGTTTGAATGGTATCGGTCAGGCTCGTATATTGGGTAGCCGTCAGTACGCTATGCGTATTTGGTTGAACCCAGACCGTATGCGTGCTTACAACGTTTCAGCTGACGAAATCATGGAGGCTTTGGGAGACCAAAGTGTAATTGGTTCACCTGGTCGTATTGGTCGTGCCGATGGTAAACGCGCCGAAGCACTCGAATATGTATTGACGTATCAGGGACGTTTTAACAAACCTGAACAATATCAAGATGTCATTATCCGCTCGAATCCCAACGGGGAAATCCTGAGGTTAAAAGATGTTGCCAAGGTAGAACTAGGTAGTGAATATTATGATATTTACTCCAACCTAAATGGTTATCCTTCGGCGGCGATTGTCTTGAAACAAACTTATGGTTCAAATGCGAGTGATGTAATCAAGAGTGTTAAAGATAAATTAGATGAACTGAAAAAGTCGTCATTCCCTCCAGGTATGGACTATCAAATCAGTTATGACGTATCTAACTTCTTGAATGCTTCTACCGAAAACGTAATTCATACCCTTCGCGATGCCTTCATTCTCGTGGCATTAGTAGTATTTGTGTTCTTGGGAGACTGGCGCTCAACGTTGATTCCAACGCTTGCTGTACCTATTTCATTGATTGGTGCATTCATCTTTATCAAGTTGTTTGGTTTGACCATCAACATGATTACCTTGTTTGCCTTGGTATTGGCTATCGGTATCGTAGTGGATGACGCCATTGTCGTCGTCGAGGCCGTCCATGCCAAGATGGAAGAGGAACACCTGTCCCCTTATAAGGCCGTAAGAAAAGTATTAGGTGAGATTAGTGGTGCCGTTATTGCGATTACTTTGTTGATGACAGCGGTATTCGTACCAGTAGCATTTATGAGTGGTCCTGTAGGTATTTTCTACCGTCAGTTCTCTATTACAATGGCGAGTTCAATTATTCTCTCGGGGGTAATTGCCCTTACAGTAACGCCAGTGCTTTGTGCTATGATTTTGAAAAATAATCACGGTAAACCTAAGAAGAAAAATATCTTAGACAAAGCCTTGGATGTTTTCAACTCAGGTTTCGAAAAGCTGACAAACTTCTATGTAAATATATTGAAGGTAATTGCTCACCGCAAACTAGTTACTGTTGTATTGTGGATTGTATTTGTGCTTGGTATCGCTGGTATTGCATCAAACCTTCCTTCTGGTTTTATTCCAAGTGAAGACCAAGGTATGATTTATGCCATTATCCAGACACCTCCAGGGTCAACATTGGAGCGTACCAACGACATTTCACGTAAACTTCAAGAAATTGCTGAAAAAGTAGAAGGTATTCAATCGGTATCAGCCTTGGCTGGTTATGAGGTACTTACCGAAGGTCGTGGTTCGAACGCGGGTACTTGTTTGATTAACTTAAAACCATGGGATGAACGTCATCACTCGGTTTCTGAAATCATTTATGAGTTAGAAGAAAAAGCACATGAAATCCCTGGAGCGACCATCGAATTCTTCGATCCACCAGCGGTTCCTGGTTATGGTGCAGCGGGTGGTTTTGCCCTACAATTGTTGGATAAAACTAACTCGGGTGACTACAACCAATTGGAAAGTGTGAAAAATGATTTCATGAAAGCCCTAGAAAAACGTCCTGAGCTTACAGGTTTGTTTACTTTCTTTAGTGCAAACTATCCTCAGTACGAACTAGAAATTGACAACCAATTGGCTATGCAAAAAGGCGTATCCATTGGTAATGCCATGAACACTTTGTCTATCTTGATTGGTAGTACTTACGAACTAGGTTTTATCAAATTCCAACGTTTCTTTAAAGTATTCGTACAAGCTTCGCCAGAGTTTAGACAATTGCCAGAGGATGTCATGAAATTGTATGTGAAAAATAACCGTGACGAAATGGTTCCTTTCTCATCTTTCATGAAAATCAAGAAAATGCAAGGGCCAAACGAAATTAACCGTTACAACATGTACACCACAGCAGCGATTCGTGGTGGTGCTGCTAAAGGTTTTAGTTCGGGTCAGGCGATTGCTGCGGTACAACAAGTTGCCAAAGAAACATTGCCGCACGGATTTGATATTGACTGGGCTGCCCTTTCTTATGATGAAGTTAGACGTGGTAACGAAGCTATCTATATCTTCCTTATCGTATTGGCATTCGTGTATGTAGTATTAGCTGCTCAGTACGAAAGCTTTATTATTCCATTGTCGGTAGTATTATCATTACCAGCAGGGGTATTTGGTTCATTCTTGATGATTAAATCAATGGGCTTGGCCAACGATATTTACGCACAAGTTGGTTTGGTTATGTTGGTTGGTTTATTGGGTAAAAACGCCGTATTGATTGTAGAATTTGCGATGCAAAAACACCATCAAGGTGCAACAGTACTCGACGCTGCTATCGAAGGAGCTAGAGTTCGTTTCCGTCCAATCTTGATGACTTCATTTGCCTTCATTGCAGGTTTGATTCCATTGGTATTGGCACATGGTGCAGGTGCAATTGGTAACAAAACAATTGGTGCTTCGGCATTGGGTGGTATGTTATTCGGTACCATCTTCGGGGTAATCATTGTGCCAGGCTTGTATTATATCTTTGGTTCAATGGCTGAAGGTCGCAAACTCATCAAAGACGAAGAGAACGACTCATTGACAGAAAACCTTGTTCACCAATTAGATTCATTCCCTCAACCAGACGACAGTAACGACGATGAATAATATAAGAAAAATCAATTATTTAGCAACGGGCTGTGTACTGATGATGGTAGCGGCCTGCGTACCAAAGTCTTTGGTACCTGTGACTAAAACAGAAAATCGTAATACACCTGCTACTTATAATGGCGGTACAAGCGACTCGACCAATGTGGCTAAAATCAAGTGGAAAGAGTTTTTCACCGATCCAAAATTGGAAGCCTTGATTGATACAGCTTTGTTAAACAATCAGGAATTGAATCTTACTTTACAAGAAATTGAAATTTCGCGCAACGAAATCAATGCTCGTAAAGGGGAATACCTTCCTTTTGTAAAACTTGGCGGTGGCTTGGGTGTAGACAAGGTTTCGAGATATACCAGTCAAGGTGCGGCAGACGATATGTCTGAAATCCGTCCTGGCGTAAGAACTCCAGAGGTTTTGCCTGATATGATGGTGGGCGCAAGAGCGAGTTGGGAAGTGGATATTTGGCACAAATTGCGTAACGCACAAAAAGTAGCTGCACAAAACTATTTCGCAAGCATTGAAGGCAAAAACTTTCTGGTAACCAATTTGGTAGGCGAAATCGCTAACTCTTATTACGAGTTGTTGGCATTAGACAACCAATTGGCTATTATCAAGCAAAACATCGAGATTTTGAACAATGCCTTGAATATCATCAGACAAGAAAAACAAGCAGCTAAAGTTACTGAACTAGCTGTGCGCAGATTCGAGGCTGAGGTATTCAAAACGCAAAGTTTACAGTATGAAATTCAGCAGAAAATTGTTGAAGCCGAAAACAAAATCAACTTCTTGGTGGGACGTTACCCACAACATGTAGATAGAAGTTCGGACAATTTCAACACTTTGGCACCAACAAAGATATATGCTGGCTTGCCTTCGCAATTGATTATCAACCGTCCAGATGTAAGAGCGGCTGAGTTGAAACTTTCAGCAGCCAAACTAGACGTAAGTATTGCGAGAGCCAACTTCTACCCTTCTTTGGGTTTGAGTGCTGGTTTGGGCTTTAGATCTTACAATCCTTTGTATTTGGTCAATTTACCTCAAGCATTGATTACCTCATTGGCTGGCGATATTGCAGGTCCATTGGTAAACAAATATGCCTTGATTGCTGGCTATAATACCGCTAGCGCCAAGCAAATCAAAGCAATCATCGAGTTTGAAAGAACGGTGTTGAATGCTTGTATTGAGGTAACAAACCAATTATCAAACATTGATAACTTGGATAAGAACTTCAACATGAAGGCTAATCAAGTAGATGCACTTACACAATCTACGGAAATCTCTATCAAACTCTTCAAGTCGGCTAGAGCAGATTATATGGAAGTGTTGTTGACCCAACGTGACGTATTAGAATCACGTATGGAATTGATTGAAACAAAAATGCGCCAAATGAATGCTTTTGTAAATGCTTACAGAGCACTCGGCGGCGGCTGGAATTAATTTGTATTGTGTAATCGTTAGTGCAAATAACCCCATTTTACCGAGTAAGATGGGGATTATTTTTTTATGATGAGTTTTGAGACAATTGGAGATTTGAGATTTCTGATTTCTGATTTCGGACATACGCTGGTGCTGGCTTCCTAGCCAGTACCTATTTTTTTCTCTGGATTGTATCCAGAAGCTTTCTTTCCAAAACTTTACAAGGGAGTTGATTTTTATAATAGGATTGGAATCCTTAGATTGAGTTAGTACTGGCTAGGAAGCCAGCACTAGCTGAGAAAATTACTTAGCCTCTCTAATAATTATTTTATCTTCACCATCATGTAGGATATAAAAGTAGTTTTTATCTTCATATTTTGCATTTACAGTATTCCTCCCATCAACATTATGAAATGTTGGAATATCAATTGAACTAACAGGAACATTTATTTTTTTAAGTTCGCCATTAACCATTTCATTCTCTATGATTGTTAGATATTGACTATCTCCAAATTTGATTAATAATTCTCCCAAGATACCTTTATATATTGGGAATTTAATTTCTCTTGAGAGCCTAATATTCAATTCTTTATGAACGAATACTAGCAAAATAACAAAAGCTACACATAAAAATATTTTCTTAACCATAATTCTATTTGTCGTTTAGAAGGTCAAATAATTGTACATTAGCTGGTGCTAGCTTCCTAGCCAGTACCTATTTTTTTCTCTGGATTCTATCCAGAGGCTATCTTCCACAACCTCACAGTTGAGTTGATTTTCATTGTAGGTTTGTTTACCTCGCAGACAGATAGCAGAATTATAGAAAGGATTGGAATCCTTAGATTGAGTTGGTGCTGGCTGGGAAGTTAGCACTAGAGACGGGATTACCAAAATTTATACTTAGAACTATCGTTATAAACCCAAAATTCACCATTATAATCTATTCTTATTGAAATTTCTTCTTTTGTTAAAGGCTGTTTTTGTTGAATCATTCTGTCTTGTCCTTTTCTGCAAAAGTTTTTGACAATTCCACGAAAAAAAATGGATGTCTTTTTTTCATTATCAAACACAAGTCTTTTCGGATAATATTCAACGCACTCGTCATCTCGATAATACCCTATTTTAACTCCTGTTTTTACTTTTCTACTGTCAAAGGTTCGTTTCAACTTTTCACCTATTATTTCGTATATAAAATAATAATCAAATTCTCTATAATTATAGATTCCTCCGAACATCATTTTATCATTGATGTTTATAAACTGATTAAATTCAACTGGTAAAAGATAACTATTTTTATTACGAATAGTAATGAAAGTATAGTCTCTACGGACTGATGTAGCCACTTCTCCTTTAACTCTAATTTTGAAAATACTCATATCTTTCAAAGTTTTTGCTAAATCAACATGAAGCTTTCTTCCCAAAAGGTAATTATCAATAAGCCATTTAGCTATTGTAGAGGTATCTAACTTCATATTACTGTCGATAGGAAGCCTCACTACAGTATCACCATAAATGTCAATTGTTTCTGATTGTTCAAATTTTCCTGAATTCGTACAGCTTAACATTGTTAAACTTACCAGAATAATAGTTTTGATTTTCATTTTACTCAATGGCATTATAGATATGCAATACTGTTTGTAAATATGTAAGCTCTTATTAGCTTGTTCTATATTTTTGTATCCCATTTTGCAAACTCTGAAAGTTTTTGTTTTCCAGCTTCAACATCTTTTAACCTCATACCTATCTTATACTTATAGTCGTATATCACTCACTTTAATGTGTACGTCTTTCCAACGCTAGTGCTGGATTCTATCCAGAGGCAATCGTTTCAAAACTTCACAAATGAGTTGACTTTTATCATAGGTTTACCTCGTAGACAGATAGCAGAATTATAGAAAGGATTGGAATCCTTAGATTGAGTTAGTACTGCTTGAAAGCCAGCACTAGTGGGGGAAAAAGATTTATTCTACCTTTATGTCTTCATCTAGAATGTACTTTTGCCAAAAAGATAAATATTCACTTTTATTCAAATAACAGTAGACTTTGCCATTTCTGACATCAATAACTGTATACTTTCTCTTCTCTATTGGGATGTCTTTTAACTTCAAACGACATGAAATTGAGTCAGTTGATACAGCGCAAATAAAATCGTCGTTAAATTTTAGATCCTTTACCGACTCTATCAAATTACAGCTTCCACCAAGTCCACCTCCTAATGATAGACGATTCGTGCAAGAACCTTCTACATAATATGCATTGTTTCCAGGCAGTTCAATCATACCATCTGACATATTGCAGCTATTTAAGATAAAAAAGCAGGCAGTAAATAATAGTTTTTCTTTCATAATATATTCACCTCGTGGATTGATAGCAGGGTTGAAGTTCTTAGATTGAGTTAGTACTGGCTAGGGAGCCAGCACTAGCGGGTGTCCAAGTCATAGACTTGAACCATTATCATATTTATTTAATCCGTTTGAAAAAACTTGACATAAAAATAGCATTTGCATGAACATAGTCTAATTGCATAGTATCATTATAAAATACGCATTTATATGTGGTTCCACCTGAATTCAGAAACCCATTATTTTCCCAAAAGTATTTTTCTACAACCATATTGCCCGTAGTATATTGCTGGTGTAAAAAAACACTATCCTCAAGATATTCATCATACCATTTTACGCCAGATGGTGCTTCTATTCTTCCATTACCGAGACCGATGAATTCCCATTTCCCTAAAATCGCTTTTTGTGGAGAAATATCTTCGTCTTTACAGCTTGTAGAAAGCGTAAATAACAATAGTAAAATAAGTGCAGATCGTGTTTTCATTTTTGCAGAAATAAAGTATTGAATGTGTAAAATATAACCCTGTATTAAAATCTAATTTTAGATAAATTTCAAGTTTAATAGTGAGATTAAACTAAAGACACTTCACGAATAATAATGGTTGTAAATAGACTTCACGTTTATAGCATTTACTCAACACTGGTGCTGGATTCTATCCAGAGGCAATCGTTTCAAAACCTCACAAATGAGTTGACTTTCAACATAGGTTTACCTCATAGACAGATAGCAGAATTATAGAAAGGATTGGAATCCTTAGATTGAGTTGGTGCTGGCTGGGAAGTCAGCACTAGAGAGGGGATTTTATTTTTTTTGAAATAGAGACATTAAATATGGTTGAAAAATTATTAGTTTCAAGACGAAGGTTGTCATCATAAAATTGATACTTGTAATCGAATATCAACCAAAAGCCATCTTGACGTTGAGTTCCTATATGCAGAAGAGAATCTATCCAATATTTCTTCACAAATGACTTTTTTGTTGCATAATCATATTCAATAAGTACGCTATCACTAAGAAATTGACGATACCCGCTAGGAACTAATAGTGGTCTTTCTTCTCCATTACCTAGGTATATCTCTTCCCACTTACCTAAAATAATCTCTTTCGGTGAAATTTCTTCTTCTTTACAAGCAGGGGATAATACGTATATGAATAGTAAAAAAATAATAGATGTCTTTTTCATTTTCGCACAACTAACGTGATAATTGTATACAATTCAACAATAAAAAATATTCATGTTTTTGGTAAAGAATAATGCTAAAAGAGCCGTGAATTTCAGACTGAAAATATAGCCATTTATCCAAACTAGAAACATAACCCTTAATCTTTTCCGATGAAGATATAATATTTATTGGCTACTTCTCTATCGGTTTTTATCAGAAAAATTTAACTCCCGCTGGTGCTAGCTTCCTAGCCAGTAGCTATTTTTCTCTGGATTTTATCCAGAGGCAACAATTCCAGCATTTCACAATGAGCTCATTTTCTTTACATTTTCATAGTTTAAAGATATTAAAAAAATAGGTCCAAGCCGTAGACTTGAACCTATTGGAGTTCTTACACAGGATTGAAAGCTAGCACTAGCATAAACTTACCCCTGAGAAGATAAAAGATTTGCTAGTCAAACAAGTACAAATGATTTTGTCTATCCTTTGTAATCAGATTTATGACATCAAATCTCCTAATCTGCGTAAATGAACCCATGTCACTATCACTGTTAATCAGTATAGATCCAAGTAAAATCACATACTTACAATTATAGTTAGTCAGTTCGACAAGTTCATTGAGTCGTTGATCGATTGCCTCATAAATTACTTCAGTTGCTTCAAATAAAGGGGATGAAGCTGTAAGTACTCGATTTTTTTGCTTGAGCAAAATTTGCTCAATGGTATTCATTTGATAATCCAATTCGGTCACATTACTTGCGATGATTTGGTCGTTGAGCAATTTACCAAGTGCTCCTTTTGCAGCACCACAACAGCCACTATTTTTATGTTGTCCTAGTCGATGAATCTCCCCAATTGTACCTGTTTTTGTTACACCAATATGCGGCCCATAATAAATGAAAACTGCACCATCATCAGGAACATGACTGGCAAATGCAGCCATCCCCGTAAGTCCAGTAAATGGATATCCATCCAATCCTCCCATCTTGAAAGGTCCTAAAAACTCTTGAGTCCTAGCCGGATATTGAATGCTATTTACATCGTCGCTACAAATACTATCAGCAAGCATTACTTGTTTAGGCTCCAAATCTAGTTCGGATTCTACAAAATCAATGACTTTGTTTACACAATCAATCGTTGTCATTGCTTTGGGATACCATTGATGAACAATCCCTAGTTTTTCTCTTTTTTTCATGTCAAAGTATTTAAAGTATGATATTATTCTTAGGCTGTAGGGCTGGTGGCAAATCTGTTTCACCAAGCATTTCTCTCATATCTATTTCAATAGTTCGGCTCATTTGGGAAATTGGCACATCGTTCGCACTTCCTTCAAAAGGGTTTTCAGTACTTTCGCCCACTTGCTCCAAAGATGTATATATCCAAGAAATCAATACGCTAAACGGAATCACCAACCACACCATATATCCTTTCATGACACCCTCTATTCCTTCGTTGAGCTTGTCAAATTCCTTGAGCAAGCCGAAAGGAAGAAGAATACAAAACAGCCTAATGAAAAATGTATTAATCGTTGCGAACTGCCTCGGATAAGGAAAATTTTTGATTCTTTCACTTTTGCCCTGATGATCATAAAATTCCTTCAACATCTTCTGCATTTCGACCATCAAATACGAATCAATCTCCTGATTAGCATATAGCTCTTTGATGGTCTTACTTTGTAAACTTAGCAGCTGAGCTGCCTTATTTTTGGTAGACAGTATATACACTAACTCCTCCGCTGAAAGGTATTTTTTTAATTCCTCTTCTAGTGTCGTTTCTCTTTCTGGAATGGTATAAAATGCTTTGTACTCTTCATTGTAAGATTTGCTGGCAGTTTCCCAAGCTCTGGCATCTCTCATAGCATATCTAAGCGCGGTCAACCACGCAAAATGACGATAAAACAGCTCTTTGGTTTTGTCAGCATTACTCAAAAAATCCCTACTCATAGTGCCCCATGCACGACTACTATTTAGAATTGCTCCCCAAATCTGTCGTGCTTCCCATGTTCTATTATAGGTTTGTGTATTTTTAAAACCTACAATAAAAGCCGTAGCTGTACCCAATAATGAGACTACAGTCCAAGGTATTGCAAGCCATTTTAGGTCGGCGACCTCATACAACACCACTGGAACAATACCAATGAATAGCGTCTTATAGATATTCCTGCGAGTCCAGACTATAAACTCTGATAGTTTGTAAGATTTTCCTGAATGCATTATTTTGATTGATTTGAAGTGAATTTGCTTATTAAAATACCTACCAGAACCACCGAATAAAACTGACCTGCTACACCAATGAGTGAAGTAGTCAATTTGGTAAAGTAGACATTGGGAGTTATATCTCCATATCCTATTGTCGTAAGTGTGACCGAACAGAAATATACGAGATCCATAAAAGTGAGTGCTGGGTCAGAATAATCTACCCCTTTAAATGACTGAGGATACCGATAAACCCACATTTGAAAAAGAAATACGAATATTTCAATTAGTAAAAACAGCCCGCAAGCTGCCGCCGAAATGATATCGGTATTGATATAGCTAGGTTTGATTAGGAATTTAAAAACTTCCAGAAAAATGAAGGAATAAAATATGACATAGCAAATATTCAATAGTAGCATAAATCCGATATTACCTCTGAAGAAAGGAAGCAGGATGGGAAGCAACACCACAAAAAATGTTAAGGCGTTTTTGATGGAATTTTTGGTACGCCCTTTCTCTATAAACACACCCACACTAGCTAAACCAAGAATAACCATGTTGATAGGCCAAATTACCTCAGTGTAAAAAGTTAAGTCAGTAACAAAAATCCCTATGTACAGGTGTTGAACTAAGGCAACCAGCAGTATTTCGTACTTTCTTTCATTGATAAAGCTTTTCAGATTCATATAGTTAAGAGAAATAGTTAAGGTTTTTGAAAAATTATATAAGCTGAGCTATATGACGAAATGTAACACGTTTGGTTACATACTAGCAGATTGAAGAAAGTGAAGAGGATCCTCCATGTTCAAATGTTAGTCTAGCATTTGTTGAGTGGCTTTTGATTTCGGCTATGTTTATGATAAAATAACCTTATGATTTGAGCTATTGAACTAACTCCATTAGCGATTTCTGCATTAGATAACTATTAGGAAATTCCTATCATCTGCGCAACTAATAAATCCTAACAAACATCCATGGGCAGTCCCTTTCTGATGTAATCTAAAGTTTGAGATGACTTCAGTTTTGTTTTTTGTATCACTCCAAATATAAGATAAATCAAATGAATTCATCTTGGTACAGAAGCGCTTTTAAAAAAATAGAATTTCCTAAAAATCATTCACTAAAAAGTAGTATCTTAGATTGTTAATCCACTATTTATCAGTTTGAGACATTTCAATTTTTAAAATAAATACTGATAAAATATACGAATACTTGTGAGTTTAAATGATTTGTTAGAGACTTTTTCAATTCAACATTCACAACTTGTACTTATAGTGGTGGCTACTTAAAATCCGAAATTCAATTAAAGAAAAGTAAAAGCCACAAGGCATAAACTTATCTGACACTATTCATATTTGATTCAGGCATCGAAGTTTTCGATGCCTTTTTTTGTACTTCTACTACTCTATACATGCAAATAAATTTACTCTGATAACGACAAAGCAGTGAAATAAAAAAGGCGATATCCATTACTGAATATCGCCTATCATTAATAAATCAGGTTTTTATTAAAAAGTTTTATACAGAGTTAGATTCAACTTATTGTGAATGTAAAACATTGACAATAAAAATTTTACATTCACAATTCATCATTCACAACTCTGCACTAATCATTAATAACCAGGGTTTTGCATAGCAGTTTTTTGATCAGATGTCAAAGGTTTTCCTCCGCTGTACACGCCATCCAAAAATGTCTGTGGAATTGGTCTCAACAAATGAAAATCTTTAATATTGTTAGCAGCTCCAGGGTTATATGCTTTTGCTCTAGCTACCAATGTTTTAGTTCTGCTCAAATCTTCCCAACGGTGGAATTCACCGCAAAGCTCTCTTGTTCTTTCGTTCAATACCAAGCACAACATTTTGTCATACGTAGAAGTATAGCCCAACTTATTGATTACGGCTACATCTTGCGCTGGCAAATTGGTAACACTCGTAATATCAAGCGCTGTTGCTGTAGTAGCGACAGGAATGTTGTTTGACTCATAATAAGAGTTTTCTGTCAAGAAAGAGTTAATATTTACATTCTGACCTGATTGAGATACAACATACGCAGCAGCACCATCTGTATAAGCAGCTCTGTCTTCACCAGCTTTATAAGCAGCTCTTTTTCTTACAGCATTGATATAAGGAAGTGCAGCATCATAAGAACCTTGACCAAGGTTTGCCAAACGAATTTTTGCTTCAGCAGCCATCAAATACGTCTCTGCTGATCTAGCAAGAATTTCGTCTCTATAACCCCTTACTTCATTGATTGCCAAACGAGCACCATCATAATGTTTGCTCAATGAAGGAAAACGAACATCAGTCAACAAACTTTTACCATCTGACGCATGAGCTACATATACAGATGGAATCGTTTTATTTGTTTTTGGATAAATAATTTCATCCAAATTTTTAGTTTTTGCGAAACGAGTATCTGTAGGACTGTTAATGACATACATGATTCCTAAATCTCCATTTACGTACTTTCCACTACCATTGTTACATCTGCTCTTCGTTCTAAAGCTTTTCCAGAATCTTGAATCGTTGACTTGATCAAATACATCATAGGTAAAATACGTTGGAGCTAAACGACTAAACGGTCGCATACCTGTCAAGTCACGTTGCATATATGGAAGATCGTCATAACGAGCCGTGAAATATAAATGGCTATTATTAAATGTCGTAGAAAGCATATTATCTGAAAATTGTGCAGAAAGGATTAATTCTGAAAGTGTTTCATTTGCTCCATTCGGCTTACTGTATGCCCAAATATCTCCAAAATTGTTTGCCAGAGGGTGTCTTGCAATTACTTCGTCTGAAAGGGAAACAACCTTAGCCAAGTCAGCGGCCTTAGTAGAAGTATTCCATGAGTCATTGATTTCACTTGCTCTTGACAAATACGCTTTAGCTAAATAATGCGCTACAGCATCTTTAGTAATTTTGGCTGGAGCACCAGTATTATCCAACAAATCATACGCTTTTGATAAGTCATCGATAATTTGCGCATAAACTTTGTCTGGCGTTTCGCGAGTAAACTCTAATTCTACTGTAGTACTTACTGTCAATTTTAAAGGTACAGCACCGTATTGACGAACTAATCTCAAATAGTTATAAGCACGCAAGAAATAGCCTTCACCTAAAGATGTTTTCTTGATGGCACTATTGGTTGAGGTAATATCAGTAGCCGATTTAATAACCTGATTAGCCAAACCAATAGCAATATAATAAGTATCCCAAGCACGCTCAGCAGCTACTGTATTTGAATTTACGGCAGTAACTATCGGCTTAAAACCTCCATCGTAATTATTCCAAGAACTGTTTGAACCATCACCTCCCACATGAAATTCATCGGTGCCGTAATTAGTCGTAGCAAATTGAACCTCACCACTAAATGGTACTGCAAATGTTTGATTATATGCCCCAGTTACAGCAGCCTGAATACCTTCTTCAGTACTGTAGTAGGCATTACTTCTTTGTGTTGTTAATTCCTCTTTTAGGAAGTCTGATTGACAAGACATATTAGCTAAAAGAGCGAAAGCACAAATACCTGTTTTTATATATCTAAACTGTACTTTATTCATCTTAAAAATCATTTAAAGTTAAAAATCAACATTGATACCCATTGTAAACCCTCTGTTCCAAGCTGAACTTTGTAAGTCCATATCAATCCAGTTGATATTATTATAAATCATACCTATGTTTTGCGCTTGCATGTAAACTCGTGCATGACTCAAACCAAGGCTCTGAGAAAATTTATCTGGCAAATTGTAGCCTAATGAGATATTTCTAATTTTAATAAATGACCCGTCTTTATAACCTAATGTTGCATAATATGGATCTCCAGCAGCCTCTGTCTGAAAAGGATGTTGATAGTCAGCATTGGTATTATTAGGAGTATAATAACTCAGTTGGCGTTGGTTAAAACGACCTCCCAATACTTCACCACCTGTGTTGTACAAGTATTTCAAGCGACCATATAACATTACAGACAAGGAGAATCCTTTGTAATCAAACGTGTTTGTTAAACCTACAATAAACTTAGGAATAGTACTTCCTAATACTTTACGATCATTTGTTGCATCGATTTTATAGTCTCCATTCAAATCTGCTGGTCTAATAGAACCAATAGTAAATGCTTGCCCGTTGGCGTTAAACTTCGCCATTTCGGCCGCATCAGTATCTTTCCATAAACCTACCGCTTGGTAATCATAAATTACCCCTTGACTTTGTCCGATAAACCATTTGTTATTGATATCATCTGCTTTACCATTTGCCAAAGAAATGATATGGTTGTCTTGCCACGAACCATTAAATGTAGTACTCCATTCAAAGCCTCCTTTATTTAAGTTGACTGTTGTAACAGTCAAATCAATACCTTGGCTAGCTGTTTCTCCAATGTTGGCATAAGTATTAGCAAAACCTGTTACCGATGGAATCGTTTTTAGCATCAACAAGTCTGTTGTATGAGAAGTGTAATAATCTAAATTACCCGTAACTTTTCTTTTGAAGAAAGAGAAGTCAATACCATAGTTAATTTGAGTCGTTTTCTCCCATGTCAAACTTTGGTTAGCTAAAGTTGAGTTATTTGTTTGACCTGTTCCAAGAGTACCACCATAAGGATAGTAAATTTGAGCAAGACCACCTTGAGTTGCATAAGGATCAATAGCAGAGTTGCCAGTAACCCCTACACCTGCTCTTACTTTCAAGTCATCAATCCATCTCTGGTTTGCCAAGAATGGCTCATTAGTCAATCTCCAACCTAAAGCAGTACTTGGGAAGAATGCCCATTTGTTGCCTTCTGCTAGCTGAGAGGCTCCGTCATAACGACCCGATACGGTAATCAAGAATTTGTTATTGTAGTCATAATTGATACGCCCCAAATATGAACGTAAACGTCTTTCTGAAAATGTAGAGCCCCATGATGACAATGGAATATTTAGAGCATTCCATTTTTGGCTTGTCATTGGTACATTATCTGCTGCCATATTGTTTTTGTCATAAGACCACTCTGTCTGTGTCTGCAACGCCATTACATTGATTTGGTGCTTATCAATCGTTTTATTATACGTAAGCATATTATCTAATGTATATGAAGTAGACTGATCTTTTGTTAATGAGGCATAACTAGAACCAGTTCTAATAACTGAATTTGCATCTAAGAAAACACCATTCTTATTAAAAGCTACATCTGGACCAAAGTTCATGCGGTACTTCAAACCTTCCAAGGCTTTTGAAAAGCCTCCAAAATTAATTTCTGAATAAAGGCTACCGAAAACACGTAAGTTAAGGCGTTGATCTTGTGAATAATTTTCTTCACCTACAACTGTTCTGATTGCGTCATCACCTCCTGGAAGCAGTACTCTGACTCCATTAGCATCATAAGGCATGGCATAAGTGAAAATATTTCTTGCACTTTCGTACAAACCAGAAGCTCCTACATTTGTACTTTTGCCAGCACCGGACTGACCATATTCGTTGATAGAATAAGCAGTATTTAATACTCCACCCATTGAGAACCAAGTATTTGGCTTTATATCAACACTCAATTTTGCAGAATAACGCTTGTAACTCTGTCCTTTCACGGTACCTTGGTTATCGATAAAACCAAATGAAGCATACGCTTTCATTTTATCGGTACCACCACTTACACTAATGGTATGTTGACCAGTCATAGATGGGCGTGTTACCATACCAATCCAGTCGGTATTTTGCACTTTTGAACCATCCCAAGTACCACTTGACCAACCTTTTAGAATATTATTCCAACTAGCAAGATCTGTTGAGCCTTTAAAAATTTGATAATCAAAAGATTGAGTAGGCTGATCTCCTCGTGGATTTTTCGTTACATCTTTATAATAATAAGCCCATCTTCTGTAATCGATATATTGCGCAGCATCCATCAATGGCGAGCTGTTTTGCAATGTTTCAGTGGTAAAGTTAGAGTTCAAACTCAAGGTATATTTACCATTTTTACCTCTTTTCGTAGTGATAATCACAACACCGTTTGCACCACGCGAACCATAAATAGCCGTAGCAGAAGCATCTTTCAAGATGTCTACTGTTTCAATATCGTTAGGGTTGATGTTATCAATACCACCCGATGTCAATGGAATGTTATCTACTACGTACAAAGGTGAGTTTGAAGCTGTCAATGAACGAACCCCACGAATCGTGATATTTCCTACTTGACCAGGTCTTTCATTAGAAGTAATGTCAACCCCAGCTGCTCTACCTTGCATACCTTGTAGCGCATTGGCAACAGGTCTTTGTGTAAGGTCTTTAGCACTTACGCTTACTACTGCACCTGTAACGTCTGATTTTTTACGCTCGCCATAACCAATTACGACTACCTCTTCTAAGGCTTTCGTATCTGTTTGTAATACTACATTTATTACCGTCTGATTTCCAACTGCTACTTCTTTTGTTTCGTAGCCCGTAGAAGAAATTACTAACACCGCATTGCCATCTGGTACATTGAGTTTGAACGAACCATCTACACCAGTTGTGGTTCCTTGATTTGTACCTTTGATTTTAATACTTGCTCCTGGAAGAATTTCTCCATCGCTTCCAGTAACCTTTCCAGTTACAGGCAAAGCCAAACTTGATTTGTTTGTTACTCTTACCGAATGTAGCAAACTAGCCTCTTTTGCAAGTACCAAATTGCCTTTACCTTCAACTTGAGTATAACTTCCAGCTAAGGCCACAAGCACACCCACATTTAGTAATTTTTTGAGCATTGAGATTAGGTTTTATATGAAATAATTGACAGAAAAAAGACCGCTCTTAATATGATTTATTTTATATTATTTTGTCTTTTTTGTCAAAGATATTACCATCCCAAACCCAAACCATCATGCTCCGTCCTGAACCATATAGCTACATTTTGTTAAATTCATTCTTAAATTGATTCTATTTTCATTTAAGAAAAATATAATTTTTTCTATATATACTTTTTTTAGTGCTATTTTTAAAAAATATTAATAAAGATTTCTCAAAAGCATAAAACCTATCAGAATGGTTTCCGAAATCGTTTACGGAACATGAACTATCTTTATTATACGTAAAAAAAACATTACTATTTTGAATCAAAACTGATATTTTTAAATAGTACAATTGTAATAGTTTATTGAGTAAATCAAAGCCCTATTTTATGCTTTTTATAGAATAAAATCGCCAGTATTTTTTTACTGATTTTGAAAGTTTTTTTGTCAAACTGTCTAAAACCTGATTAATATCACCTTATTTATCCTGCTAATCGTTGCCTAAGCAGTACAGCAACAGGACAGTTCAAATTGTATTATTCTATCAAGGCATGTCGTAGCTCGGGGAACAAATGAATACTCTTTTTCTATTATCTATACAACAAATGCAGACCTACTAAACTCAGCAAAACAATCAATATGAAATATATTTTTGAGGAAAACTCTTTCCATAGTCATTTTTCATTACTAATTGAAGAAAACAGATTTGAACATATTTTTTATGACAATCGCGAAGAACGTTTGCTTACGATTGTGTGGAACCGAGGGGAATCTCAGCAGATCTCGATAGATGGATACTGTTATACTTTTCCCAAAAACACGATTCTTCCACTAATGGTAAATCAATCTTTTTGGTTTGAAAAACCTCAAAATTTAGTTATCTGGCGTTTCAATAGAGAATTCTATTGTATTGTCGACCACGACAAAGAGGTATCCTGTGTAGGTTTTTTGTTTTATGGCATGAGAGAAATCACCTTTTTTCGACTCAATGAAGAAAATCTGTCAAGGTTCGAATCGCTTCGTACAGTATTTATCGATGAATTTAGTACCATTGATACCATCCAAGGCGAAATGCTGAGAATGTTACTCAAGCGTTTGATTATTTTAGTAACCAGAATCGCCAAGGAACAAAGTATTCAACCACCTATGGAGGAGCAAGATTTTGACATAGTTCGCCGATATAATATTGCCGTCGAAAACCACTACAAAACCAAACATCAAGTGCAGGATTATGCCGATATGCTGAGCAAATCGCCCAAAACATTATCCAATTTATTTGCCTTATACAATCACAAATCACCTCTTCAAATTATCCATGAGCGTATTACGCTCGAAGCCAAACGTTTACTAATTTTTACAGAAAAGCCCACCAAAGAAATTGCCTTTGACCTAGGTTTTGAGGAGGTTGCCCATTTTAGTCGCTTATTCAAGAAAGTAGTTGGCGACTCTCCTACTGATTTCAAAGAAAAACACTTTAGAAATTAAGTTAGCGGGCAAAATTAAAATAATTGTGCCCGCAATAAGCTTTAGGCTGTAAGCCGTAGGCATTAGGCAAACAAATTTTGATGAAATCCGTAAGCCCAAAGCCGATTACTGAAGGCTTAGGAAATATTGGTAACAAGTCGGGAAAAAGTGGTTCGTTGTGAGCGAGTCTATTGTATCAACTTTGCATCAACAAAATGATTCAATTATACTTAAACAAAATCGAACATGAAAACTTTTGAAGTCCCAACTCGCGAACAAGTATCTGAAACAAACCAACATATTTTTGATAACCTCAAAAAAGGAATAGGCATGGTTCCTAATTTGTATGCCACTTTTGCTCATTCAGATAATGCTTTGTCGAGCTACGTGACACTACAGAGTATGAAATCTTCTTTGAGTAATAAAGAAAAAGAGGTTGTAAACTTGGTAGTAAGTCAAATCAACGACTGTATCTACTGTCTTTCGGCACACACAGCTATTGGCAAAATGAACGGTTTCTCAGACGAACAAATCATCAAAATTCGTAAAGTAGCCATCGATTTTGACGCCAAATTGCAAGCTTTAGCGCAATTTGTAAAAGAAACGACTATCGAGCGTGGACACCCTAGTCAAGCATCTGTAGAAGCATTTTTGGAAGCAGGTTATACCAAAGCTCAATTAGTGGATACCATCGTATTGATTGGCGATAAAATCATCACCAATTATCTACATGGCGTAACGAAAGTACCTGTTGATTTTCCAGTTGCAGTAGCAATTTAGTGATTGGTGATTGAGTGAATGAGTGATTATTTTTAAAAAAAACTCATTCACTCAACCTAAATTAAAGCCCATGCGGCGATGAAAGCTGCATTTTTACTGGCTCTGCCATTTGAATACTGAGCATTGAAACCAGTTGAAATACTGTCGCAAACATCCCAATAATAGCAAAAGCCTGCACCAAATATCCTATCATAACCAAGAGCTTCTCGATATATGCTAGTCTAGAGGGAACCTCATCCTCGTCGTCTACAAGACTTCCGAATAAACTTCTACAGTACAAAACAAAGTCCTGATGGTGTACAATGATTTTCCCAAAAAAGAAAATACAGATATTAAAAACAAAAGCTGGCAAGGTTGTCAGCAGAGAACCGATGATGAGCATGATTAAATAGGTTAAAATGAGTTTATTATAAATAGGTATTTTAAAAGTGTTTAAGTAGTCCCTTCTTCTTTTATACTCGATTTGTAAATTAATTTTTCCAAAACTCTAAAACTTTAGCTTTTGATGAATATAGTTTCACTGTGTATATCCACAAAATAAGACTTTTCAATTCCTCCTCCACGAAAACTCAGTATCCAAAAATGTATATTCAGATGGATTTTCTGTAGCTTAAGTTAAATTATTAGGTTTATTTCTCAACTTGTGAGCAACTTTGTAAACTCATAAATGGCTTTAGGTAAATGGCAAAAATGCATAAAGTTAGATTAATGAATTAGAAAAAGAATGTCCAAAACTAGAGATACCTTCCTGAGCATACGTAAAAAACGAATTATTATCATCGTTTTTGCCTTTGTGCTGTACAATTTAGTTTCCTATATCATAGACCCATTTTCGGCTTATTGGAAAATCTATTTCCAGCGGGACTCGCTGAATATCTTTTTGGACCTCTTTCTCAATTTTAGCTTTTGCTGCCTCATTTCTGAATCGAGTATCTATTTAGGAATGCAACTCAACCACTATATCCCTTGGACCAAAAGTCCATATCGCAGACTGTTGATTGAAACGGGGCTTAACTTCATCTTGGTCATGCTTGCTATTGGCTTCTTTGATTTTTTGTATCGATTCCTAGAAATGTGTGAGGCTTGTCAGAATGTAACAAGCTCGATGAGTATCGAAATGCAACGTGGTTATATTCAGTGGATTGTAGTGAGTGTCATTATCTCTTTCATGATTATTGGCATCAATACCTGCGTGTATTTGATTGACAATTGGAAAAACTCCGAAATACGTGCCGCAGCACTCGACCAAATGGCTGTGGAGGCTGAGTTATACTCACTCAAACTCCAAATTGACCCCCATTTTGTGTTCAACAACCTCAGCGTTTTATCAGAAATGATTCTGAAAGACCAGCAATTGGGCTATGAATATGCCGAAAACTTTTCGAGGATATACCGTTATATGCTCGTCAATACCAAAAAGGACATTATATCTCTCGAGGAGGAATTAAGGTTTTTAAAATCATATATCTTTTTGATTAAACAACGAATTGGAGACGGCGTAACGTTTGAGGTAGATATTGAAAAAGAGTGTTTAGGTGCTTATTTGCCTCCTTTAACCTTACAGTTATTGGTAGAAAATGCACTGAAGCATAATAAAACCTCTCGCAGGAATCCGCTCCAAATTTGCATTTATAATACCGACAAAAATGAGGTTATCGTAGAGAATAACCTTCTTCCGATTGAAAATCCCTTGAATTCATCAGGATTAGGACTACAAAACATTCAAAGACGCTATAAGTTATTATGGCAAAAGGGTTTAGAAATTGACAAAAGCACCGATATTTTCAAAGTAATTATACCACTCATAAAAGCATGATCCAGAAAGTATTAATCATAGAAGACGAAAGACCAAATGCCGATAGACTTGAACGTTTGATTAAATCTGTTCGCCCTAATGCACAGATTGTAGATGTCTTGGAGTGTATTTGTGAAAGTATCGAATGGTTTGAAAGCCACGAAATGCCTGACGTAGTGATGATGGATATTCGCTTGTCGGATGGATTGAGCTTCGAGATTTTTGAAAAAACTACTATTTCCTGTCCTATCATTTTTACAACTGCTTATGACGAATACGCCGTAAAGGCTTTCAAATATAATAGCATTGATTACCTACTCAAACCCGTAGAGTTGGATGAATTAGAGCGGGCTTTCCAGAAATTAGAGAGTACGTCGTCAGCACCAGAGCCAGCTTCTTTGGCTAATTTGTTAAATTATTTTCAGCCCAAAGATTTTCGCACACGTTTTCTCTTACCCTATCGAGACGGCTACAAAAGCCTACAAATCAACGATATATCCTATTTCTACTCTAAACTAAAAATCACTCGTGCAAAGCTACACAATGGTTCAGAAGAAATCATTCCGTTGACCATGGAAGAGCTAGAAGAACAACTTAATCCAAAGGATTTTTTTCGTGCCAATCGCCAGTTTATCATCCATGTAGATGCTATTGAACAAATTCATAATTATTTTAATGGTAAACTAAAAGTTGACCTCAAGCGTGCACCCGAAGATATGGAGCTGATTGTAAGTCGTGAAAAAGCAAGCCTTTTAAAAGCTTGGTTAGATTTTTAGTAGATAAAACCTCATGCTTCTCCCGAATTTCGGTCAGGCACGTTTTCTTTTCAGAATCCAATTTTGTCGTTTCGGTCAAATTTGACTAACCTTCTCGCTTTTCTCTTTATTTCTTTGTATCAAAAATTTTCTATCTATACGAAATCATGATACAAACCGCATTCAGAACAAGATTGTCTAGTAAGGCACTATTGTTTTTTGCTTTTACACTCTTGTTATTTTCATGTAAAGAACAAGCACAGCAAACCCAACAGCCACCTCTAATTGTTGATTTTATCCAATTAGGCGCTACAAACGCCGAAGTCGAAAAAAAATATCCTGGCACAATTGAGGGAACAGTCAATGTCGACATCAAAGCTCAAGTAACAGGTTATTTAGAGCAGATTTATGTCAAAGAAGGTGACTATGTCAAAAAAGGTCAACCTCTTTTCAAAATCAAAGGAGATGTTTACGGCGAACAAGTCAATAATAGCAAAGCACAATTAGAAGCTGCTTTGGCGGCACAAGCCACAGCCAAATTAGAGGTTGAAAAACTCAAACCCTTAGTTGCAGGAAAGGTTGTATCCGAAATGCAACTCAAAACCGCACAATCCAACTATGAGGCAGCCACTGCACAAGTGCAACAAGCCAAAGCAGGATTGAGTTCTTCCAAAATCAATCTAGACTTTAGTGTTCTCAAAGCTCCAGTAAGTGGCTATATCGGTCGTATTCCCAACCGTATCGGCAACTTGGTGATGCCAAATGATGCTACTCCATTGACGACACTTTCAGAAATCAATGAAGTATTGGTGTATTTCTCTTTGAGCGAAGCCGATTATATCTCTTTTGCCAAAGAAGGCGGTTTACAGAAAAATGCCAATTCAGTGGAGTTGGTAATGGCAGATGGTTCGGTGTATAACCACAAAGGTCGTCTCACAGTAGCAAGTGGGAATATCGATAAAATGACGGGTAGTATGTCATTCAAAGCGATTTTCCCCAATCCTCAAAAGCTTCTTCGTTCAGGTGGTACAGCAAGAGTTGTACTCAAAAAAGACTTTGACGGCGTGTTGAAAGTCCCAATGGGTAGTGTCAAAGATATTCAAGATAAATTTTTCGTCTTTACCCTCGGCGACAGCAGCAAAGTTGCGATGAAACCTTTTGAAGTAGCAGGTAAAGTAGACGGTCAATATATCGTAAAATCAGGTCTGAAAGCAGGCGAAAAAATCGCCACCAACAACATCGACATGCTCAACGAAGGCGTAATAGTGAAGGCGGTAATTAAGTAATCAAGTGACAAAGGCGCAGAGGCAACAGGCACAAAGTGAATCTTTCTAAAATAACATTTTGAGACTTTTACTCCTAATCCTTATGTGACTTTATACCTTATCCCTTTTAGCTAAATCAAGTGACAGAAGCACAGAAGCAACAAGCACAAAGTGAATCTTTCTAAAATAACACTTTGTGCCTTTGCACCTTATCCCTTTGTGCCTATTCAAACAAAATCAACCATGCTAACAAAAATAATAGACAGACCTGTGCTGGCTACGGTGATTTCGATTGTCATTGTAGTACTAGGATTTGTGGGTCTTGACAGACTCTCTGTCACTCGTTTTCCAGATATTTCGCCCCCAACCGTAATGGTATCTGGCTCGTATCCAGGGGGTAATAGCGAAACTGTGATTCGCTCCGTAGTAACACCTCTCGAAGAACAAATCAACGGGGTAGAGAATATGCAGTACATCAAGTCTACGGCCAGTAATGATGGTACATTTTCTATTTCGGTTATTTTCAAACAGGGTGTAAATCCTGACCAAGCGGCTGTAAACGTACAAAACCGTGTACAACAAGCCACTCCTATTTTGCCACAGGAAGTAATCCGTATGGGTCTTACTACCTCGAAGCAGCAAAATAGTATGATTCTGATTTTCAACTTGTTTACTGAAGATAACAGCAAATATGACGAAACCTTTTTGCAAAACTATGCCAATATCAACCTAATTCCGCAAGTCAAGCGTGTACCGGGAGTTGGTCAAGCCATGGTATTTGGGGCAAAAGATTATTCGATGCGTATTTGGTTGAATCCTCGCAATATGGCAAGTTATGGTCTTACGCCAGCCGAAGTTTCTGCTGCAATTGCAGACCAAAGTTTGGAGGCTTCTCCAGGTCGTTTGGGCGAAGAATCAGATGCTCCACTCGAATATGTGATTCGTTATAAAGGAAAGAAAAACTTGCCAGAAGACTATGATAATATTGTCGTAAAAAATCAAGGCAATAATATGATTCGCCTGAAAGATGTGGCTCGTGTAGAATTTGGGTCTATTTCTTACAGTGGCTCCAACTCTTCGAATATGCGCAATGCAGTAACGATTGCCATTTTACAAACAACTGGCTCAAACGCCAATGCCATCGAAATAGGCATTGATAAAGAAATCGAACGATTGTCAAAATCCTTCCCACCAAGCATCAAATGTTCAAAACTGATCAGTACCAAAGAGCGTTTGGATGAGGCGACGAATCAGGTAAAATCTACCTTGTTCGAAGCCTTTATTTTGGTATTTATCGTAGTGTTTGTGTTTTTGCAAGACTTTCGTTCCACCCTTATTCCTGCCATTGCAGTGCCTGTGGCGATTATTGGTACGTTCTTTTTCTTATTAGTCTTAGGTTTTACAATCAATATCCTCACCCTATTTGCCTTGGTATTAGCCATCGGTATTGTGGTCGATGACGCCATTGTGGTAGTGGAGGCCGTACATAGTAAAATGGAAGGTAGTGATATGAGCGCCAAAGAAGCTACGCATTCTGCCATGAGCGAAATCACGGGGGCAGTTGTATCTATTACCTTGGTGATGTCGGCGGTATTTATCCCAATTGGCTTTATGACTGGTTCGGCAGGGATTTTTTATAAACAATTTGCTTATACACTTGCCATTTCTATCATTATTTCGGCAGTCAACGCTTTGACTTTGACGCCTGCTTTATGTGCACTTTTATTGAAAAATAATCATGCAACTGAGCATCATGGAGAAAAGAAAAAGCTAGGTTTTGGACAAAGATTTTATGTAGCGTTTAACTACGGTTTCAGTAATTTCACGAATCGCTATGTTAAAATCATTCGCTTTTTGGCACTACGTAAATGGTTAGCCGCGGCATTGGTGACAATCGTGATCGCTGCTTCGGCTTGGGTAATGAACTCCACGCCAAGAAGTTTTGTGCCTATGGAAGACGACAATATGTTTACTTACGTATTGAGTATGCCTCCAGGAACAGCCCTTACCCCTACCACACAGGTTGCCAACAAAATCAATAAACTTTTGTCTGAACTCGAAGCCGTTGAAGACAATACTGCAATTACAGGATTTAACCTTTTAAATAACAGTACTAGCCCCGCTTATGCGGTAGGTTTTGTCAAACTCAAACCTAAAAAACTTCGTGGTAAAGTACAAGATATAGACGAGTTGATGGGAGTAGTTAACCAAAAGTTGTCTGTCATTAAAGAAGGAATGGTCATGACGATGCGCCTTCCACCAGTTGATGGTTATGGTATGACCAACGGCGCTGAAATTGTTTTGCAAGACCGTAAAGGTAGAAGTCCAAATGTTCTTAAAGCTAAATCGGATGAAGTAATTGCCGAACTCATGAAAGTACCGGGCGTGGCATCGGCTTACACCGTATTCCGTACGGACTACCCTCAGTTAGAGCTCGAAGTAGACGAAGACAAAGCCAAACAAATGGGCTTAGGTGTTAGTCAGGTATTGGGTACAGTTCAAAGTTATTTTGCTGGAGACCAAAGTTTGAACTTTTCTAGGTTCGGAAAATTCTATCGTGTCAACATTAAAGCTGATGGTGTATTTAGAATGGACGAGCAGGCTTTTGATGAAATTTATGTCAAAAACCCTCAAGGACAAATGGTTCCTGTCAAGTCAGTAGTCAAACTCAACAAGGTTTACGGACCAGAGGCTGTGAGCCGCTACAACCTATACAATGCCTTGACGATTTATGTAAATGCTATGCCAGGCACAAGTAACGGTGCATTGATGGATAATTTAGAAAAAGTATTAGACAAACTTCCAGCCGATTATAGTTATGAGTGGACAGGTTTGAGTTTGGAAGAAAAAGCTTCTGGCAACCAAACTTTGGGCATTTTAGGACTGTGTTTACTATTTGTCTATCTCTTGTTATCTGCTCAGTACGAAAGTTATTTATTACCAATGGCAGTGCTTTTGTCTATTCCTACTGGTTTGTTAGGAGCCTTTTTAGGTATCAGAAGTATCGGTTTGGATAATAACATCTATGTACAAATCGGGATGATTATGTTGATTGGTTTGCTAGCTAAAAACGCCATTTTGATTGTAGAGTTTGCCGTACAACGTCGTCGAGCTGGGCTAAGTATTTTAGAGTCTGCCGTTGATGCCTCACGAGCACGTTTGCGTCCTATCATCATGACCTCTTTTGCCTTTATTGTCGGTATGATTCCATTGATGATTTCTGAAGGAGGAACGGCCACAGGTAACCATTCGATTAGTACGAGTGCGGCGATGGGGATGTTGAGTGGGGTTGTCCTTGGGATTGTTATTATTCCTATTCTGTATATGTTTTTCCAGTTTTTACAAGAACAAGTAACAGGAAAAAAGGCATAAGGAAATACGGAAAAGCATATTTTCTAATTTTAGAAAAGAACATAAACATGAAACTAACAAAATATATCAGTATAGGATTGATCGCCCTGCTTTCGGCCTGTACTGTTGGCAAAAAATACAGTCGCCCCGATGTGAGTATGCCTGAGCATTTCAGAAACTCCATTTCGACTACTGCGGACTCTGTTCAGTTGCCTTGGAGAACTTTTTTTAAAGAACCTCAATTGGTAGGTTTGATAGAAAAAGCCCTTGCCAAAAACAACGATGTATCTGTAGCGGTGTTGACTATACGCCAACTTGATTTGAATTACCAGCAAGCAAAGCTAGGCTTATACCCGAACCTTGATTTTAGTCTAGGAGCCAACAGAACTTGGCTCTCAAAAAACTCCTTAAACGGCTCTTTGAGTGAGCAATTTCTAGGAACGGCATATATGGACGATTACAGTGCTACAGTACGCTTATCATGGGAAGCTGATATTTGGGGAAAAGCCAAAAACCATAAGGAGTCGGCATTGGCGGAGTATTTTATGCAAAAAGAAAATCTTTTAGCGCTCAAAACTCGCTTGATTGCTCAAGTAGCACAAGCTTATTTCAATCTTTTGACACTGGACGAACAACTTTCGGTTGCCCAAAAGAATATTGCATTCGCCGACACAGCCTTGACAATGATTCGTTTACAATACCAATCTGGACAAACCTCCTCCTTGGCGGTAGAACAGGCAGAGGCACAGAAAAAGACTGCAGAATTATTGATTCCTGTAGCCAAACAAGCGATTGTGGCACAAGAAAATGCGCTTAGTATTTTATGTGGAGAATATCCTACTAGCATCGAACGCACCAAAAGTATGCAAGAGGCGCTGCCAACGGCCTTATTTAATGAGGGAGTTCCAGCCAATTTACTTAGTCGTCGTCCCGATGTAAAAGCCAGCGAATATGCCGTAATTTCGGCCAATGCCAAGATGAATTTAGCAAACATTGCCATGTATCCAAGCATTAGTTTGACGCCTTCTATTGGGGCAAACTCTTTCAAATTAAATACATGGTTCGATTTACCAGGCTCATTAATCAAAACCGTGGGAGTAAACCTCACACAACCGATTTTTAATAAAAAAGCCTTACAAACTGCCTTTGAGGTTTCGACGATAGAAAGAGAAAAAGCTGTTTTGAATTTTAAACAGAGCTTAGTGAACGCCGTTGGAGAAGTTTCAACCGCTTTGAGCAGAGGCACCGCAGCCAAGGAACGTTTGGAACTGATTCAATCAAAAAACAGTATGCTTTCCAAGGCCACCAAAGATGCTTTATTACTCTATAAAAACGGTATGGCAAGCTATCTGGAGGTGATTACAACGCTCAATAATTCCCTCCAAAATGAGTTAGACGCCATCAGTGTTCGTAAAGAGCAATTCGATGCAAGTACTGAGTTATACCGTTCATTAGGCGGCGGCGTAGAATAGTTTTTGAGTGAACAGGAACAAAGTATCAAAGGCACAAAGTGATTTTCTAAAATACCTAACCCCTATTGTATAGACGTTGCATGCAACGTCTACCAACTAGTGTTTTGTGTTGTAGCGGCAATCCTTGCGGTTGCCATTTTGAATGTGACAACCGCAAGAATTGCCGCTACGCAAAACATCAATCTTCAAACTGCACTCATGAGCAAGCAATTATCGAAGAGAAAAATCCCTTAAAATATTATCTCTTACTACAAACCTATTGGGAGCCGTTGCGTGCAACGGCTCTACTAATTTCACTTATTTTTTACTTACTTTGTATCTCTCCTTCAAACCCTATTTACCATGCCTAACTTAACACATATCAGTAAATTACTCAGTAAAATCCTTCGCCATCAGCCTGATTTGATAGGTATTCAATTGGATGAAAATAGCTGGGTAGAGGTATCTACTCTATTACAAAATCTGGCGAAACACCAAACCTCCATTTCGTTCGAACAACTAAAGGAAGTGGTGTATACTAATAATAAAAAAAGATTTTCCTTCAATGATGATTTCTCAAAAATCAGAGCTAATCAAGGACATTCTATAGAGGTAGATTTGGCTTTACAGACACAAATTCCTCCTGATATTTTATATCATGGTACCGTTGAAAAAAATCTTACTTCGATTTTTGAAAAGGGTCTTTCAAAAATGAACAGACAGCACGTGCATCTAAGTGCTGATACCGAAACTGCTCAAAAAGTAGGTATGCGTCATGGAAAGCCCATAATTTTAAAAATTGAAAGTAAAAAAATGTATGACCAAGGCTATGTTTTCTATCTTTCAGAAAATCATGTTTGGCTAATAGACAGCGTTCCTAGTGAGTTTATTCATCTATAATTCAACCTATCCGTAGAGACGTTGCATGCAACGTCTACCAACCAAATCTCAAAAATAGCATTAGGTTAAAGAGAATTTGATTCCTTTATATCTTTTACATTTATCTCTTACTACAAACCTACCCTGTAGCCGTTGCGTGCAACGGCTCTACTAGTTTTACCTATTTCTTCAGTTATATGATATTTCCATTTTATTAGAAAAAGATAAAATTTATGAAAAGCTATTTACGCCGTTTTCGCTTATCTGATAAGATATTCAAAAATGGAGCCCACACTTTTTTTATACCTATTTTATCAATTTCTTTCCGTAAATCCCTCTCTATTCACTCCAAACAATATTATAATAAAAATCTATAATTAAATAAAAACAATCGATTTGACTTATAATTATTCTTATCGTAATTTTAACATCGAATCAAGGAAAAATCCAGTTTTTATTATTAATATTATAGTAGAAAAATTAGCATTGAAAACTTAAAATCCTTACAAGCGGTGACTTAGCAAATGTTAATGCGGAATTTTACCTTTAACAGTATTTTACAGTAGAAACTAAACAAACTATAAAAATGGAACATCACTCATCAAATCACGGTTCTCAAGAGGGAGGTAAATGCCCATTCCATCACGGTGCTTCTGCTCCTGCGCCAGCAAGACATGCCGCAGGCGGTGGTACAAGAAACCAAGACTGGTGGCCAAATCAATTACGTTTGAATATCCTTCGCCAACACTCTACTTTGTCTAATCCTATGGGTGAGGATTTCAACTACGCCGAAGAGTTTAAATCATTGGATTTGAGCGAAGTTAAAAAGGAAATTGTTGAGTTGATGACAACTTCACAAGATTGGTGGCCTGCTGACTATGGTCATTATGGTCCATTCTTTATCCGTATGGCATGGCATAGTGCAGGTACTTATCGTACTGCCGACGGTCGTGGCGGTGCAGGTTCGGGCTCTCAGCGTTTCGCTCCTTTGAATAGCTGGCCAGACAACGTAAACTTGGATAAGGCTCGTTTGTTGCTATGGCCAATCAAACAAAAATATGGACGTAAACTTTCATGGGCTGACTTGATGATTTTGGCAGGGAACTGCGCTCTTGAATCAATGGGCTTTAAAACTTTTGGCTTTGGTGGTGGTCGTGAAGACATCTGGGAACCAGAAGAAGATATTTATTGGGGTGCTGAAGACAAATGGCTAGAATTGAGCGGTGGTTCAAAAAGCCGTTATTCTGGCGAACGTGACTTGGAAAATCCTCTAGCTGCGGTACAAATGGGTTTGATTTATGTAAACCCTGAAGGTCCAGATGGCAATCCAGATCCATTGGCTGCTGCTCACGATATTCGTGATACATTTGGCCGTATGGCGATGAATGACGAAGAAACTGTTGCCTTGATTGCAGGTGGACACACCTTCGGTAAAGCACACGGTGCTGCTGACCCAGGCAAATATGTGAGTGCTGAACCTGCAGCAGCTTCTATCGAAGAACAAGGCTTAGGTTGGAGAAACTCTTTCGGCTCAGGTAATGGTGAAAATACGATTACAAGTGGTTTGGAAGGAGCTTGGACTACTACGCCAACTAAATGGAGCAATAACTATTTCTGGAACTTGTTCGGTTATGAGTGGGAATTGACAAAAAGTCCTGCTGGCGCACATCAGTGGATTCCAAAACACGGTATGGGTGCAGAAACCGTTCCAGATGCGCACAATCCATCGAAACGCCACACGCCAATCATGTTTACAACTGACTTGGCTTTGAGATTTGACCCAGCTTATGAAAAAGTTTCAAGACGTTTCTTCGAAAACCCAGATGAATTTGCTGATGCTTTTGCTCGTGCATGGTTCAAATTGACTCACCGTGACATGGGGCCAAAATCATTGTACTTAGGTTCAGAAGTTCCTGCGGAAGACTTAGTATGGCAAGATCCAATCCCTGCGGTTGACCATGAATTAGTTGACGAAAACGATATCGCTGCTTTGAAAGCAAACATCGCTGCTTCAGGTTTATCAGTTTCTGAATTGGTATCAACAGCTTGGGCTTCGGCATCTACTTTCCGTGGTTCTGACAAACGTGGTGGTGCAAATGGCGCTCGTGTACGTTTGGCACCACAAAAAGACTGGGAAGCAAACAATCCTGAGCAAT
Organism: Flectobacillus rivi; assembly: GCF_030056655.1. NCBI lineage: Bacteria > Pseudomonadati > Bacteroidota > Cytophagia > Cytophagales > Flectobacillaceae > Flectobacillus > Flectobacillus rivi. The sequence goes on along the minus strand of NZ_JASHIE010000020.1, from coordinate 20,993 downwards.
TAGCAAAAGTATTGTCAACATTGACTTCTATCCAAGAGGAATTCAATGCTACACAATCAGGTGGTAAAAAAGTATCATTGGCAGACGTAATCGTGTTGGCTGGTAATGTGGGTGTTGAAATCGCTGCTAAAAATGCTGGTGTTGAGGTATCAGTACCATTTACAGCAGGTCGTACAGATGCTACTGCTGAGCAAACAGATGTAGAATCATTTGCAGTACTTGAGCCATTAGCTGACGGTTTCCGTAACTACAAAAAGAAAAAATATACAACTTCTTCAGAAGAAATGTTGGTCGACAAAGCACAATTATTGACTTTGACAGCTCCAGAAATGACTGTTTTAGTAGGTGGTTTGCGTGTATTGAATACCAACTGGGATAAATCATCTCATGGTGTATTTACTCACCGTCCTGAAGCGTTGACAAACGATTTCTTTGTAAACTTATTAGATTTCTCAACTACTTGGAATGCTACGACAGACGACCAAGAAGTATTTGAAGGTCGCAACCGTATCACGGGTGAAGTGAAATGGACAGCTTCAAGAGTTGACTTAATCTTTGGTTCAAACTCAGAACTTCGTGCGATTGCCGAAGTATATGGTTTCCAAGACTCACATGCGAAATTCGTAAAAGATTTCGTTGCAGCTTGGACAAAAGTAACCAACCTAGATCGTTTTGATTTAAAATAATGATTGACTAGATTATTAAGTTGGTGAATAAAACCCGACGGTCGCTTGACTGTCGGGTTTTTGTTTTTTAGAAAATATTCCCTCCCATTTTTCCCAAGTTTATCCTGCCAAATCCCCAATCTGTCGGAAAGGTTTTCTAAAAATTTAGTGTTTTGATTTGTTTTGAATCAGAAATCAAACAAAATCTTGTTCAACAATTCACTAAATTTAACTTAGCATTCTTTGCCTCCGCAAAGCTTGTTTATCCCAATAGCCATGAACAATAAACCGACTTTTGAAAAAACTTTTGAAGCTGATTCTATCAATCTTCTAGACTTGCAAAACTTTACTGGCGACCTCGAATTGATTGCGCATGACGAGAATACCATTAAAGTAGAAATCTATGCGAGTGTCAGAAGTATTTTTACTTTTTATATCTACAGTGATCCTCTCTTGGAATTTGACTTTGATACACACGATTTGCGTTTTGAACAATCGGGCGATACTTTCAGTATTTATGCTAAACCACGATACTTTAATGTGTTCAACTGGTTTAATTTTCAAAGTACTTCTTTTCGAATCTATATTCCCACTCGTTTGAGTTCCCAAACCAAAACATTTGGGGGCGATGTCTCGCTGAAAGGTATTGGAGGCAATCACTTTTTTGAAACTTGGGGTGGAAAAATTTTGGCACAAAACACCGTGGGTAACCTCAAAGGAAAAACGATGGGTGGCAAAATCGAATTGATTTCTTGCCAAGGAAGTATCGATGTGTCGACGATGGGCGGCAATATTTTTGTGGCAAATAACCAAGCTGATATTCGTTTGGATACGAAAGGTGGCAATATGCTCGTCCAAAATCATAAGGGTTCTATTAATGGTTCGAGCTGGGGTGGTAAAATAGAAGCTTTTGGCGTAGAGGGTTCTTTCGAATGTCATACCTTGGGCGGTAATATTCGTCTGAATGATATTCATGGAAATATTGGCGTAAGTACCAAAGGAGGTAATATTTTCGCTGATATTCAATCGTTACATCAATACGCTTGGTTTGATACTTCGGGGGGAAATATTAAAATCACCATGCCTCTCAACCAACCCATGAATTTGGATGTCTCGGGAAGTCGTATTCAGTTACCGCCTCTTCCAGATTTTAAGGGTTTGATGACCAATGACACCATTCATGGTACTATCCTTGGAGGCGGACCAACGGTAAGCGTCAAAACCTTGGGAGGAAAAATCAAGATTCGTGAAAACAATCAACCATACGAGCCAATCCGACCAACTGACACTACTGTTAAAGATGCCCATAAAACTAACATCAACCTCGAAAAAAAGCCTGTAGATAGCCCAAAAGCTACTTTTTCAACACCCATTAACCAATTTGACATGGTAGACAGACCTAAACCATTTGGTCTAAAACCACCTTATGACTTTGGATTTAGTGTTATTTTTTGTTTGCTTGTCGGTTATGGCATTACGAGTATTGCTTATTTTACCTTAGAAATTTTAGGTCAATGGCAAATTGATTTTTCAGCTATTCAGCCAGATATGGTGCTTTTAACCACTGCGGCTGGACTTTCGGCGACGTTGGCTTGTTACATTTTTTTGACATTCATCGAGCCAAAAATTCCGCTCGATGAAGTTAAGTTTTTACCACTGATGGGCTGTGCGTTTGCTTCTTCCGAAATTATTCAATGGAGTATTTTACAAACTAACGTTTGGGCGTATAGTGTACCTATGGCTATGTATTTTTATTTGGCATTACCTGCTTTTATTAGTTGGGCATTTTTATATTATTGGTTTCAACATCGTAATATCAATCGTAAAATTTCTGAAAAAGAATATCAATTACTCAACTTAGAAAAGCTTAAATCAAAAGCGCAACTAGATGCCTTGGAAGCCAAAATCAATCCTCATTTTTTATACAATGCCCTAAATAGTATTGCAGGGTTGATTCATGAACAACCGAATCAAGCCGAAGAAATGACCATACAATTATCCAAGCTTTTTAGATATACGACGGGTCGAACCGAAGAAAGTTTCCATACGCTTTTTGATGAACTTGAAATCATAAGAGCCTATTTGAGTATCGAGGAGGTACGTTTTGGTCACCGTCTCTCCTACACTATCGCTTGTGATGAAAGTTTGTATTCTCAACAAATTCCTCGATTTTTACTGCAACCCTTGGTCGAAAATGCCATTAAACATGGTATTTCAAAAATAGCCGAGAAAGGTATTATCGAAGTCAACATTAAACAAGACAATGACTTGCTAACCATTCAGATTCAAGATAATGGGCCCGATTTTGCAGAAACCTTAGGCGGTGGTTTTGGCTTGAGAAGTGTTAAGGAAAAACTTAAATTGCTTTATGGCAACAAGGCGTCCTTAGAACTAAAAAACAACCCCAAAATCATCGAAATTCTTATCATGAATCGATAATGAGAAGCAATATCTTGCTTTAGGCTCTAAGCATTAGGCAAAAAAGCTTCAATAAATTCATGAGAAATATTTTGCCGAGAGCCAATAGTCCAATAGTTGAATTTTATTTTACATTCACAACTCAGCATTCATACTTATGCCATACAAAACTATATTAATCGACGATGAACCTATTTCAATCAATCGTATCAAAAGATTATTGAAAGAATATGACGATACCTTTGAAATCATTGGCGAAGCACTCAACGGACAAGAAGGGCTGGAAATGATAGAAGACCTCAGACCAGATTTGATATTTTTAGATATTGAAATGCCTATTTTGACTGGTTTTGAAATGCTCGAAAGACTTACTTTCATGCCGATTGTGATTTTTGTGACAGCTTATGATCAATTTGCCATAAAGGCTTTTGAAGAAAATTCTATTGATTATTTATTAAAACCTATCGAAAAATCTCGCTTGGATAAAGCCGTTCAAAAGCTTCAGAAATTTACAGAAAATCAATCCGTGCAACTGTCGATTGATAGCCTCCAAAGCCTTACAGAACTTCTTAAACCTAAAAAAGACATTCATTCCATTTCTGTAAAGCAAGGTGATAAAATCTTAATCATTGCCTTACAAGACATTGCCTTTTTTCAGGCCGATGACAAATATGTTTTTTTACATACCCTCGATAATAAACAATATATCACCAATTATACCATCAGTAACCTAACCGAAAAACTCCCTTCGCATTTTATCAGAATTAGTCGTTCGAGCATTGTGAATGGTAACCAAATTAGAGAATTAGAAAAGCATTTTAGTGGAAAATACCTCGTAGCGCTCAATGACAGCAAGCGTACCAAATTAGAGACAGGTATCTCCTATCACGATAATCTCAAAAGGTTTTCATTGTAGAGACGTTGCAGGCAACGTCTCCAGCAAAAGATTTAATATCATGTAAATGTCAAAACAAATATGTGAAGACGTTGCGTGCAATGTATCTACGGTTTTTGTGTGGCGAAATATTCCTTTTTCACAACAGATGCCGTTTTATGCTCGCCCGAATGGTGCCAGCCTGGAGGCATAAAGATATATAAAACTTTGTCTTTTAGTGTCGGTGCATGATATACGTCTTTGGCTAATAGGATAATCTCACCAAAATAAGCATCCCAAAAATCGCCAGATTTAATTGGTCTGGTAATACCATATTCGATTTCCTCCTCATGTTTTTCATCTTGTAACGTTCCGAATACCTTATCCCAAATATTGAGCAAATTACAAAAGTTGGTATCCATATACAAAGGATTACGGGCATGATGTACTCGGTGATGTGAGGGAGTCAAAATGATATGATTTAAGAAACCTAAACGAGCATCTTTCACCAAGTTTTCGCCAATATGAATAAAAGCCCCCCAAGTGCCATCGATAAACATAATTAGGAACAACAAAGGAGGGTTTACTCCCATCAATATACAAATCGTAGTACGAATAATATCAGCATAAGGTCCTTCCAAGAAAAAGTGTGCATAAGTAATGGAAAGATTCATAGACTCGGAAGCATGATGTGTTGAGTGCAAACACCAAAATAGACGCACCTTATGACCTAAATAGTGGTACACAAAATGAGCAAATTCCCAGACCACGTAGCCATAAATAAACCAATACCAAGTAAACTCCGATTTGAAAATGGCATAAGGCTCAAACAATCCTATACAAATCCCCACCATCCCAATCGAAATAAACCGAGATATAACACGATTGAAGATATAGGTAAAAAAAGCAATTTTATATTGGGTAAAGCTCAAGCGTTGAAAGAAAAACGCTCGGATTAGCTCGATGACAAGCAATACAGGAATAAGCGGAGCCAATGCTTTTCCGATACCGTCTTGCGTTAATAAGGCTTTATAGTTGTCCGTCTGAATAATTTCAATCAGACCACTAAAGCTAAAAAAGCCTACAATTTCACGATACAAGGTTTCTAAGATTTCCATAATGTTAAGTTTGAGAAAATTGGTTTTCAAAATTTAACAAAATCATTTTAGAAAACTCTCAGGTTCTGTATGTTTTAGGCAGCACAACAATAATTTGCAATTCGCGAATTGCAAATTATCCATAAAACAATAGAGACGCAATATCTTGCGTCTCTACAATCAACCTGATTTCTTAATTGGTTTTTACTATTACGTTATCTACAAAAAACATAGTTGGTGCACAAGGTTCGTCGGCACCTTTGAGTGGTGGGTCATTAGTTTCGTTTGGTGTTTGACGTGTTGGAAAATTACGATAAGCACCTGTGCGTAGCGATAATCTTTCTATTGACTTCACAGCCTCCGCCAATTGCGCCTTTTCTAATACTTTCTTACCATTAATCAATAACGTATAGTTACCATGGGTATTCGCTTCTGTCAAAATCTCGATTTTATACCATTGACCTTTTTGATAAGAGGATACCACTTTTTCGGTGCTTCCAGCGGTAGCGATGATTTGCCCGTTTTCATCAAAACGGACACGTACAGGACGATTGCCGTACTGGTCGGTTAGGTCTATTTCAAGTCTTCCTGTATTGGTAGCATCTGCGAATATATCTAAACTAGTCTGCGCTTTAGTTCCTTCTTGAAAAACTCGAATGGCACGAGCATAATCATACAAATCGGTATCGGACAACTGTAAAGCTTTGCCTGTTCTGTTAGGCGCTTTTACTACCTCTATCGGTGCCCATTTCGGAGCGTAAATATTCCAGTTAGGCACAGCGCCTTCTAAAGCTAAAGCATCAAAATTATCCGAAACAGTACCTTTTACCGCATATTGAATTGGCACAGGAGTACGACTTACCCATACATCCTCTTTATTGACGGTATAGGTCATCCACATATCATTGCCGGGAGGATTACCATTCCCTTCTTCGATGCCACGCATATAACAAGGTCCAAAATCTTTCCAGCGACCCGTAAATCTACGCACGGGTACTTCGCCTTGAATCAAGAGCATATTATCAAACAAAACTCCATCCTCGCCCGTCACCACGACCAAGGGAAAACGATACTGCGTTTGTTCAATAGGGTTATAACTAATCGCATAACGACCATCGTCTGTTTTTTGTCCCCATTGTTTTCCACCAGACATTAAAAATGTTGGTACTTTTACAGGTTCTGAAAAAGTTTTTCCTTCGTCATCCGAAAGCGCTACTAAAGATTTTTTCCAAAGAGCCACCACTTTTCCATCTTTACGATGATAATACGACAAAGCTTGTCCCGATTTGTTGCCATTATAAAAACCATCTACACCATGATCCTCATCATACCATTGGAACGTCATCAATTTATCTTTTAGCAAAGCATCACAAGCAGTGACAAAACCTGCATCTGTAGATTTTTTGTAGAAAGGATACGAGGTATTGCTTTCATTCCAGTTGGCTTCACTTTCATAACGTATAAAGTATATCGGTCCGTAAGAACCATCCTTGTAGGCTTCGCGTACCACGCGACCGATTCCCCCTTTTCCAAAAGGGTCATCCGTGTGTCCATAAAAGGCAATTACTAACAAACGACCATCAGGAGCCACATAAAACCCCATGCGTTGGTGCATCATATAACCATGATAACCCGCAGGAATCTTCACACCTTCGGGCGCTTTGTAGGGAGGAAAAACCACTTCAGGTTTTTCCCAATGACGACCATCTTTTGATTTCACGATTAGGGTTTGTCCTGGCGCTACGTGCTCATCAACGGGATTGCTCAAATACTGCTGGTAAAAAGTATTATTCCAGTAACAAAGATTAGAGGCATGGTTGTAGGTCCAGCCATAGCCATCGGCGTATTCGGGATGGGTGCGGTTGGCACGCATGGTCTGGCGGTTTTCGGTACCAATGGCATAACGCAAACGCCCTTCGTGCACACTTGGGTCAACGGTTTGACCGCCGATATAACGCACGGGTTCTGCCACACTGCCTGTTTGGGCAAAGCTAGCACTGGCTAAACCGACAAGAATACAGGGAATAGAAACGATTTTTTTCAAAGTTTTAGAAACGATTTTAAGAGTGAAAATTGGGTAAATCAGTAAAGAGTGAACAGGCACAAAGGGTAAATTAATGTCTATTCATCTCAAATTTAAGGTAAAAACCTATTTTTATACTCCAAGACTATAGGGTAGTTTTTGGATAAAAAGCATTCCTTTAAGCCTGATTAGTTCGTTTTTTCCGAAAAGCTGTTGGCGTATTTCCTGTGTATTTTCTGAATTGTTTACAGAAATGGCTTTCATCTGTAAACCCAAATTCATCCGCTATTTCGGTCAAAGTGTGCTGACTAAATTGAAGCCGTGCTTCTATCAAACTCATTTTGAGCTTCGTGATATACTGTTTCAGAGGCTCGCCTGTATGTCGTTTGAAGAAAATGCTGATATAGGCAGGTGAATAGTGAAAAACCTCAGCCAAATGCTCGATGGTCAAAAAATCAGGTTGATAGATATGTTGTTTGATATAGCGTAAAATAGCCTCTACCGAATCGTTTGGAGCAATTGAGGCGGTATTTTGTCCTAATAAATTTCTCGCTAAAATCATCATCATACTTCGCATTAGGTTATCTCGAATAATTTCAAAATACGAAGATTCAGGGTTTTGATATTCGCTCTCAAGTACCTGTAATAAATGATGAAGTTTTTGTTTTTCCACTAAATCATGGACAATCGAACCTCGACTTTGCGAAGAGGTATATAACAAGGTTTCTACAATCTGTTGCCAAGTATTGCCATCATGCGCTTGTTGTTTCAAAAAAGATTCATTAAACCTGATAAAGCAAAATTCCGTCAAGCTATGTATATCAAAATCATGGAAGTCTTCGGGACCTACCAAAAACACATCTCCATCCGAATAGTCAAATGAATTACCATTGAGATTATGCCTTCCTTGCCCTTTCAGGATAAAAATAATTTCGAAATAAGTATGCTTGTGTACCGAATGCTCCCATTGGTTCGCCTCAAAATGATAAATATTGAAAGAAGTATGTAAAATATAACGTTTCATCGACCATCAGGATGTTTACTAATTATCTACCAAGATATAATGGATTTTTACCATTATCTAGAAAAAATCATTTGTAGTTTTGTGTTAAAGTTTCAGTATTCTAGCACAGATATTACGATAAACCACTTATAATCAACATCAAATATCATAAAGAAAGTTTAATCTATCCATAAAGAGCATAATGGAAATATACATTTTACTTGCTCATCACTTCAAAACATTTACACAATCATGAAAAAATTAGAAAGACGTTCATTCTTGACCAAAGCCGCAGCAGCGTCGGCATTGACAGCAGTTGCACTACCTTCGGAAGCAAAGCCAAAGAAAAAAATCTTTATCCACCATGTTTATTTTTGGTTGAAAAATCCTTCAAGTGAGGCCGACAAAAACAAGCTTATCGAAGGACTAACAGGATTATCGAAAGTGCCAACCATTCGTTTCCATCACATTGGCACACCTGCAAGTACCAACCGTAGTGTTATCGAGCGAGGATATTCGGTTTCATGGATGTTGTTTTTTGATAATTTGGAAGAAGAGGAAATCTACCAAAAACACCCTATTCACCTCAAATTTGTAGAAGACTATTCACACCTTTGGGAGAAGGTAATTGTGTATGATGCAGAGCAGATTTAGGAAAGAGGCTTGAGGGATAAGGTATTAGTTTACATGATTCGTGATATAGCCACAAGCTTTTATGGGAATAAATAATCTATAAAAGCTTGTGGCTAATTTCATGGATATACTTTGAAATAATGAGTAAATCTCTATCTTTGAAACATCGTTAAAAGTTACCTCAAAACTCATTCTATATCTATCTCATGCGTTCGAAATCGTTATTACTCAACCTGCTAGTTATATCATTTCCTTTATTTTTTATTTGGAATTGCGGACCTCGAAAGAATGATGCCGTTGATACAAATACCGATTCAACAGTAAATCATTCTTCTAAAGTGCTGGCTCAAGTTTTAGCATCACCTGATACTAACGAACGTCAAATCCAATCAGGGCAATTTACATTTACTTTTGAGCCATCTACTAAAAAAATATACCATCAGTACTCTACAAAATCTTTTATTATGCCAGATAGTTCTGGACTTCGCCAAGAGGGTTTGAACTGGTATGCATTGGATATGGAAGGCAAGGAAAAGCTTGTGCTCTCTGGAAATGATAATGAGGGGGTTGATAGTTTTGTCGTTTATGAGTGTTTAGGCTCTGTTAAAAATCTACCATATTGGGTTTTTAAGGTCAATTTTTATGAAGGAGGAATGTTTACTCTGGTCAATAAAAATACGGGAGAAAAAATAGATCTAGTGAGCCCTCCCATTATATCACCAGACCAAAAGTGGCTTATAAGTGTATCTTCCGACTTAATTGCCGAATACAACTTTAATGGCTTTGTATTACTAGAAATCAAAGACCAAAAACTAGTCAAAAGTGCAGAAGTAGCACTCAAAACCAAAGGAATAGAAGATGCCAAATGGATTGATAATAACACGCTTTCCATCAAAGAAACCTATATTCAAAACGATGAAGAAGCCACAAGATATAGCATTCTGAGAATCAAAACTCAATAAAAGTAGGTTAATCTAAGTGAAAAACGATCATTCAATACTCAGCTAGTTACCTATGTTATACACAAATAAGCACTCGAAACCTTGACCTTTTGATCGATTAAATGTAAAAGATGGATAGCGTTTTGAGTCCAGAAAAATGTTATTTAACTTCAAGAAAGCTGACTTTTCAATAATACAAAAAGTGCGAAAAGAATAGTATAAGGAATTATCGCCAAAGTGTAAAAATGTAATACAAAACTTTCGTATATTTAGTAGTTGTACGTAAGTTTATTGCAAAGTCATAACAGCCTCAAAGCTTGGGAGTTGTGACTTGAGAGAAGTATAGTTTGATTTTACATGGAAATAATTCATTTAACACCTTAAACAAAAAAATAGTTATTATGAAAAAAATATTATTTGGACTTTTGACACTCGGAATTACAAATCTTTGTGCTGCTCAAACAGTTGACAAAAAAGATGAAGTAAAATTTACACCTCCTGTAATTAAAAAGGACGAAGAAGTAAAATTCACTCCCCCTGTAATTAAAAAGGACGAAGAAGTAAAATTTACCCCCCCTGTAATCAAAAAGGACGAAGAAGTAAAATTTACTCCTCCTGTAATTAAAAAGGACGAAGAAGTAAAATTCACTCCCCCTGTAATCAAAAAGGACGAAGAAGTAAAATTTACTCCTCCAGTAATTAAGAAAAACAAGACAACAAAGAAAAAAGTAAGATAAAATTTACTTCTTCTACAAGCAGTAAATACAAATCAACTAAATAGAAATCTGTTCAGTATCAACTTTTTGATACCAACTTATCATGAAGTTGGTATCATTACATTTGTCAATGAAAATCAAAAAATACTTTCTTGATTCATATTCAAACTGACAGATAACCAAACCTACGTACAACATTGGTAGCTGTTGCACAACTCATTTTCCTAAAAATACTATTACAGAATATCCCTCCAGACCTCTTTTAAAGCAATTTAAAGGAGGTCTTTTTTTAGTTGCTGAGAATACTCACAAACTTGAAGCACTTAAAACCAAGTCCTTTTCTGAGATTTTGCTTTCTTATATACCTTTAAAATACACATTTCAGATAATTTTCTAAGTCAAAATTAAAGGTTCTACACAAGATGGAAGTCTATGGTTATTTCGATATATTTGAGTTGTGCAACGGGCATAGCGGGTTTGCCAAAATGGGGGCTGACGAACAAAGGCTCAAGTTTAGTCTTTCAATTTAGTACAAGGGTTGGACTGAAGTGCCTTGATTTCCACACTTAGCCAAGCCCTGTCCGTTACCTGTAACCTTAACAGACTCCCTGCAAAAATTGGACAGAAATACAACTACTAATCTAAAACTATTTTCCTGTGCTTTTGACCCCAAGCAACAATTTGACCAATTAATGGTTCTAATGACTTTCCGTGTTTGGTAAGACTATATAAAACTGACACAGCACTTGATGCTTCTACTTCACGACAAACAAGTTTATTCATTTCAAGATACTTCAATTCTTTGGTTAAAGTTCGTGGTGTAATACTTCCTAGATCCCTCTTGAGTTCGTTAAATCTTTTTTCTTTGTCGCAGAGGCTTGCTAAAATTGCACCACGCCAACGACCACCAATTATATCTATTACGTCTTGAACATCTCTTAACTGAACCTGTTTTTGTTTATTCTTCATTTTGAAAACATTGTAGTATCCTAAAAGATAGTAGTATTCTCTGTAAATGTAGTATATTTTAGATACTACATTTATACATTTGCAGAAAATAATTTAATCGTAAAATATGAACATCACAATTATTGGTGCTTCGGCAGGTGTTGGACTTGACACTGTAAAGAGAGCGTTAGAAAGAAATCATACCGTAACTACCTTGTCTCGTTCTGAAATTAATTTGACAAATGTGAACTTGACAACTTTGAAAGGAAGTGCTACAAATAAACCTGATTTGAAAAAATCTATTGAAAATGCAGATGCTGTAATTGTGGCTTTAGGAACAGGAAAAAGTATGAAAGCAACTTCTTTGTATTCCGACTTTGCCAAACTACTCGTAGAAATTCACCAAGAAACTGACACCCATGTTCCATTTGTTGTTTTGACAGGTTTTGGAGCAGGAGAAAGTGGACAATACAATGGATTTATTATGAAATTATTTTTCAAATTTCTACTCAAAGATGTTTATGCCGACAAAACCAAAATGGAAGAAATAATTACAAATTCAAAAATGAAATGGGTAATTGTAAGACCAGGGCTTTTGAAGAACAAACCATTGACAGAAAAGTATAGAATAGAAAATAAACTCTTTAAAGGCATAAACATCAGCAGCATCAATCGTTCAGATGTTGCCGACTTTTTAGTAAAACAAGTAGAAAATCCAACACAACTAAATAACTACGTTTCACTTTCAAATAAATAAAAATGACAAATCAAAATTTAATTATTGGCATACCAACACCCGTAAAAATCTTCACTTGGATATTAATTTGTGCTGGCAGTTTCTTCTTTTACGTTTACACTTTCAAACCAGTAATTAGTTTCCCAAATGCAACATTAGACACTTATTCAGCCAAAATGGGTTTTGCAAGCACTGGAGTACGAATTTTAGGAAGTGTATTAGCGCTGTTAATTTCAGTTTTAGCGAACAATCCCCGTTGGTTATTCATAACCCTTATTTCAAGAGTATTTATTGAATTAGGCGATGTTGTAGTTGGGCTAATTCTTGACGGAGTAACTGCAAACTCCTTTGCTTTAATCGCTTTGGCAAGTGCTGAAATATGGACTGTATGGCGACTATGGAAAGTAATAAAAATAAATCCATAAACGAAGAAGAAGGCAACAGGTAACAAGGTATTGGCAAAAAAAGGGTTGAAGTGTAAACTTCAGACTTGGGACTTCTATTAAATTTTTGTGCTAATTTTAAGTATTAATGCAAAATAAAATTGCATTAATATGCTTTAGGCAGTAAGCCGTTGGCATTAGGCAAAAAATGTAATCATGATTTCATTAGAAACACTTTATACTTTCAGCATACTGCATATAGCCTAATGCCTATGGCGGGTAAAATCATTTTCATTTTGCCCGCTAACTTAATCTGACGTTTTTCAAGACCCTGCCTTCGTTACTACCCGAAACATTAGGTAGTGAAAAAACTTAAAACATACGTCTTTAGAATATAATATTTGAAAATCTCTTGGAGAACTATCCGAATATATAACTGAATCAAGATAGTTTTTAATTGGCTGGCATTAACAACTTTATAGGAATAGCACCTTTTCAATTAAAAATGTAAGTGATAAACATGAAATACATTTTGACACTTTTATTATTTATTCTTGTTGGAGATGCGTTTTCACAAGACAAGCTATTTCGAAACACACCTAAAAAAATAGCAGATTTTCAGCAACTCGCCAGTAAAGCTAGCTATAAAAACGATTCAATATACCCTAGAGCTTATGATGACTCTATACGGAACTACATTATTAACAGCAAAATTGACAACTATTCATTCAAAACAATAGACGGGAAATTTTTAACAACAGAAAACGTAAGCAAACCAATTTTTCTGGTTACAAGTGCTTCATGGTGTGGTCCTTGTCGTATCCTTGTGAAGCCATTAAACAAAATAGCTGAAGAATACAGTGATAAAATACAATTTGTGGTTTTGTATTGGGATACAAAAGAGAAGATTGATGGCCTTGCGAAAAAATATTCTAGCAAAGTCACGATTGTTCCTTCTCCAAATCAATCAAGTTCTGACGGTATGATGAGTCTTAATATTGCAGGATTTACTCACTCATTAGGCTACCCCACCCACTATCTTATTAAAAACAAAATAATTATTGACTATTTCACCGGAGCTCTGGAAGCAAACGTAAAAACACAAAACTCTAAAGAAGGGGTTGAATCCTCAATCCTAGATATAGAAACGAAAACATTCAACCTAAACTACGAATTACTTAAAACTAGCGTTGAAAAACTGTTGAAATAGTATTCTATTGAACCGCCAAATGACCAAGCCTTTAACGTTGGTGACAACCACAAAAAAATATTTCAAATTTAAGATGAAACTAATTCTACTACCGATTTTTATACTTTTGACAATCAATATTTTCGCCCAGTCTACAGAAAAGTTTGACGGAATTGAAAGTAATGATATTAGAATTATTAGTGTGGATAAAACATTAAAAAAATGTTTGAGCGCTAATGAAGGCTCTACAACACTTGGCATGAAACAATGCTATTTAGATAATATTCCTAAAATGGATAACGTCCTTAATATTGTCTATAAAGAAGTCTTAAAAATGTTAAAAAAAGATGACCAAGAAAGGCTAAAAGTAAGCCAAAGAGCATGGATTAAGTTTTATCAAGCAGAAACAACTTTGACTAACGAAGTATTTAGAAGTTGGTCAAATTACTCAAAATATCAGTATGGCTCATAGATTAATGTAACAGAAATTCATATGACATACACATTATTAAGAGAGCGAGCGAATAGACTAAGCTATTATTTATCAACTGAATAGCATATTAAATAGGGTCTAATTTCAGGCAATTTGAATGCTACTGAAATATGGTTTCCTCGCTCGTTGACAATTTATTGGTGAACTTGGGTTACCCTTTGCGTGAGTATATATCATCACATAGACAAAAGCTTCGGCCACCAATATGGTAGCTGTTCAAAATGCTTATTTTTCTAAAACATACATTCAAACCTCTCTTAAAACCATTTAAAGGAGGTCTGTTTTTTAAGACTTAAAGCACTTAAATTCAAACCATCTCCCGATTTTTCGACATCAATTATCAAAACTTACCAAGCTATCCAGACTGATTTTTATACTGGAGTTTTTTATGCCCTTATATACTTTTAAAACAAGTATTTTCTGGCAATTTGCCAAAGTAAAATTAAAGGCACTACCTAAAATGGAAATCAATGTTTATTTCTATATTTTTGAGTTGAGCAAATTGAACACATGCATCAATTAGCTAACAGCGAAGGATCAAAAGCAGGTTTTCAAAATTCCCACCTGCCACAAACCCACAATAGCGAGTGACACTACACATAAACAATGAAACATCACTTCGGAGACTTTTTAGACAGAACAGGCGACTATTGGACAATCATTCCCAATAGAGAAAGATTTGCATTTATGACAGACTTTGAAATTGCGAACAAGGACGAAGTAAAAATATTAACGATTAGCAAAACCCAAAACAAAACTCATTGGGAACAAATATTTGACTGTCCAAAACTGGAAGAACTAACGCTTCACGACCCAAGCAAAGAACAGGTTCAAGCAATTCGCAGCCTAACAAACATAAAGCGTTTAAGAGTAACTTTTTTCAAAGCTACCAATATTGACTTTATTGGTGACTTACATAATTTAGAAGAATTGGTTCTTGAATATGTTTCAGGATTTACCGACTTGTCGCCCCTTTCAAAGCTGACAAAACTAAAATCGGTACATTTTGAAAATCTTCGCAAAGTTTCAAATTTTGATGGACTAAAAGGAGCGAACAGTTTACGGTATTTATATATCAACGGGACGCTTGATTGGAGTCAACCTATTGACAATTTTGAGTTTTTAAGAGGACTCCCAAATCTTGAAGTATTCTCTCTTGGTTGGATTATTAACAAGTCACCATTCCCTGCGCTCACATCCGTTCTGACCTTAAAAAAATTGAAAAAAATTAGCATAGTAAGCAACACACTTCCAACCCAAGAGTTTGCATTTTTGGAACGTGCTCTACCAAATGTTCAAGGTGCTAACAATGAAATTTATCGAAGAATCGCATATGGTAGTTTAAAGTTGACAAATGATGATTTTCGTTCTCAACTTTCAGAAGAAATAATCAAAGAAAAACACCCAGAAGTTAGGATAGTTTATGATGGAACAAGAGAAATAAACGACCCAAATACAGAGTGGTTTGAGTTCATAGGTAAACAGGCAGGACGTGTAAGATGTAATAGTCCAAAAGCAGACGAAAAAATTAAAGAATTTAGACAAAAATATGGGCAATATAAAATTGAAGCAGAGAGAATTATTCAAAACTACTGTCACTAACACGGATTTTACAATGGTAGTACTGACAGAATAAAATTACCTAATTATTGCGTTGCTCTGCAACCCTTCACAGTAATTTATAATGGAGAAAACCGATAAATCTATACATAACATTTGTATTGCTTCAATCAAGAGAAATACAATAAAGCCGTATGACTTTAAATGGACGAAGTTTTACGAAAACAATGCTGATTTCCCTTATTCTGGACTTGAAATTGAGTTGGCTGACAACGAGCTATATATTTGTTCAACGTTTATTGACAATGACAACTTTAGTATACTGACATCAAGACGCTTAGTGACTAAACAGAACGGACAATTATGCTCGGAAAATATTCTAGGGGCAACCAACAAACTATGTGGAAACTTTAAAGGGGGTGAAGACGAAAATAATTATATATTCGGACAGATTCAACTACCAAGCGGAAACGTATTAAAGTATTTTATTGAAACAGGAAATGCCTCAATGGTGATGATATACGGTGTAAGAACATTAATTAGAACAAATACAATGACACCAAATCAGGTTGATACTATTGCCCGAGCTTGGAATAACAGATTAAATAAATAGAACTATCGTTAAAATAAGCTTTTCGTCAGCCGACGAAAAAAGATGGGAACTTCTATTTAACTCAATTAGGCTTTACCGACATTGGTAGTGCTGACTTTGAAGGCTATCTGTTATTAAAAAAAGATCATATTGAAATACACTTTTTTGAGTTTAAAGAACTTGACCCAAAAGAAAACTATGGGCAGGTTTATATTCGTACCAACGACATTGAAGTGCTTTACCAATCTATGTTGGACAACAACCATAACATTCATCCATCAGGACATTTACAAACTAAACCTTGGGGACAAAAAGAGTTTTCTATGCTTGACCCAGATAACAATTTACTTACCTTTGGACAAAGAATGTAGGTTTTTGACAAGATAAAAACTCAACTCTAAGAACTTTTCTATACTTTTGTTTCGGCAGAAGGAAATCTTTCTAGCATTTATAAGTAACTCAATAATAAAATTTTACACTCATAATTTTTCCAAAAAAATGAGATTTGGATTCCCTTCCTGCTATAAGCCCTCCTACTCTTTGGCGACAATATACACAAACCTTAAACTTACTGACAAAAAATGGCATATATAATGGTAGACATAGAAAGTGATGGACCAATTCCAGGAGACTATTCTATGATTTCATTTGGAGCAGTTTTGGTAGACGAACATCTTGACATGACATTTTACGGAAAGCTAAAACCTATTTCGGACAAATATATTTTGGAGGCTCTCACTGTTTCAGGACATTCAAGAGAAGAAACCCTAGGTTTTGAAGAACCTAAGATTGTAATGGAAAACTTCGCGAATTGGATTAAGGAAACTTGTAAAGACAGACCCATTTTTATAAGCGACAATAATGGTTTTGATTGGATGTTTATTTGCTGGTACTTTCATCATTTCATAGGGACAAACCCTTTCGGATTTAGTTCTCAAAACTTGGGAAGTCTTTATAAAGGAATTGAAAAGGACACCTTCAAGACATTCAAACACTTACGTAAAACCAAACATACGCATAACCCTGTGGATGATGCGAAAGGAAATGCGGAAGCATTACTAACAATGAAAAAAGAGTTTGGGCTTAAAATAAAGTTTTGACTATGACCCCACAAAGAAACAAGAAAAATATTATCCAATATCCCCCCGAAACTTTAAGAACTTTTGAAGTAAAAAATTAAGCATTAATGTAAAATAAAAATGTATTAATATGCATTAGGCTATAAGCCGTAGGCAGTAGGTAAAAATGAATTCATAGTATTATTGTAAACACTTTTATACTTCCAGCATACCACAAATAGCTTAGTAAAATTCTTTTAATTTTGCTCACTAACTTATGGTAAGTTATGCTTGACACATAGATAAATACTACCGCAAAATGGTTTATAACAAGTGGGTCGAAAGGAATAGAATTCTATTTTGAGAAAGAGCGGACAAGAAGTGATTATTGATAAAGAAGCCTATAAAAAATAATTTTTGAATTTACAGACTAAGTTGAGGGTTTTTATAGGTCAAGTTTGCCCAATACAATTCCAACAGACAACTTTGAAAAGCAAGGTTACTTGACGTTTTGGAAGGAATGGAGAAATTTACTAGACGAATGAAAATGCCACATAAACAGATTTTGTGTCAGACAGTTGTAATTTCAACACTTTAAATGCTCTCAAGTATTTGTACAAAGGCTGGATTGTCGTTTTCAAAAGCCCACTCCATTGCTAAGCCGTAAACTATTATAGCTAATTTTATGAAGTCCGTTCAATCGATAATTATTTGGACCATTTTAGTTTTTGTAACATTGACTTTGCTGACAATGAAAAACGAAGCCGCCTCTGATGGTATTGACTCTTATGGCTTCCCACTTACATTCTTTGACCATTTTGGAGGCAAGTGTGACGACTGCTATCATAAATTTGGGTTTAAAATAACTCATTTATTTATAGACATTTTATTCGCACTGACTTCCGTTTTTTTCATTACAATACTCAAGCGAAAGTTGACCAATAAAACTAAGGGCATAAAATTTAAAGAATAAAACCTCCTAAGGACTTTATTTCGTACTTCGGTTTATGCTAGGGCTTTTTACACCATTCAACTTTTGTCAGCAAGACAAGATATTGAAAAAGGTAAAATTCAAATAGTGGAAATGGGTGAAATTCCATTACACTTTAAACAAAAACAAAAACTGGCAAACTCTTATGGCTTTGACCTTTATCTATTGGATTGTAATGTGACAACAGACCTAGTCAATGGGACTAAATATTATAACAAGACAATGGTGGACCATTTAGAAAGCCAATATGGTATTGGTTGGTGGACAAAATTCCAAGCCCGAATTGACAGCATCGATCATGTAAATAATCAATTCGAAAGAGAATAAGAACATCAGATTGCAATAACAGACACATTTCAGGTTAGTCTGGAGGCTTTGAATCAACATTCGTAATAAAATATCAACCTTTGCCAAGCTGTTGACGTTGGCAGAAAGCTAAAACAATAGATGATCAATAAAAAAGAACTGGGGATTTTACTGACAATTGTTACATTGGACTTGATTACAAAAATACTTGCCAATAATTATTTGCCATTTGGACAGCAAGTAAATGTTATTGGGAACAAGTTAAGTCTTTATTTAACATATAACCAAGGTTCCACTGGGGAACAAGCCAGCTTTTTATTACAGGCACAAAAAGATAAAAATATAGCTATAATTTTAATTTGCATAAATGGGCTTTCATTACTGACATACTTACTCATAATTCGGAAACTCAATCTCGGAACGATTTATAAGGTAATCATTGGCATTATTCTATATGTAGCGTTGACTAATGTAGCTGAAATTATAAAACCCATTTTGACACAATATAATATTACATCTTGGGCAGCTTCGGTAATGGGTAAAGTAACAGGTTTGATAATTTACGGTGTATTGTTTTATTTTACCAAAGACAAATTAGCAAGACTTTCGGTGATATTGATTCTAGCTTGTGGTTTTGGTAATCTACTTAGTCACTTTTATCGTCCTTTTTTAGTTATTGACTTTATTTATATCGATGGATTATATGAACTTTTAAGGATTGGCGTTTTTAATTTTGCTGACTTATCATTCGATGTTGGAATAGTAGGATTAATGGTATTTTTATTGATTTGGGCATTTAGAAAACTAACTGGAAGTACGTCGGGCAAGTGATTACAGACGAAAATAATTGTAGATAGGCACTTTTCAAAACATACACCCAAAAGCATCCCAGCAGACAACTTTCAAACTCCCCTCCTACCCAAGTCCTATTTGTTGGTAGCAATTTTATGAGAATAATCCGCATTACGAAAATAGAAGAAGATGCAATTGAACGAATTTCGTTTTTGACAATTCCTCAAAATAGCGTTGAGCCATCTGAGTATATTTTACCCATTTATAAAGGAACCGTTAGTGGCTTGCCTCAAAACATAAATGCCATTGTGGTTACGTCTGACTTGCAGGGCGTTGTAAATCAAGGAGGAGAAAATCTACTTTTAGGTGAGGTATTAGCCGACAATCTAAAATTAATATTTGATATTTATTTCCCAACAATTGAAAGAGAAAAAACAATCGCCTTTTTATGTGGCGACCTTTATGCTGATTTAACCAAACGAGGACAAAGTGGAAATCCAATAAATGTTTGGAAAAAGTTTGCGTCAGTTTTTGGTTGGACTATCGGAATTGCAGGTAATCACGATAATTTTGATGACAACATTGAAGAAATATTCTCAATTAAGAACACAAAAATTCTTATAAATGAAATTTTTGAAATCGAGGGATTACAAATTGGAGGGTTGAGCGGAATTATTGGACGCCCCGATAAAAATTTTAGATTGCAAGAAGCAGTTTATTTAAAAGCCTTATCAAATCTTTTGAACAAAAAACCTACTATTTTACTGACTCATTTATCTCCAAAAATTTTAGAGAAAGAATTTCAAGGAGATGAAAGAGTTACGGAAACATTGGAAAATGGAAACATAACAACTTTGTTTTGTGGACATTCTCATTGGAACACCAATCAACCTTACAACTTAAAAAATAAAACACAAATACTTAATGCTGACACAAAAGTTTTCGTACTAACAAAAGAATAAAAACTACTACCAACATGATAAAGATACTTGTTATCAAAGTTGGTGCTATTTATAAGGTTAAATGCCTCTAGGTTACACTATCAACTCCACCCAGCACAAATGCTTTTTCATTGACAATAATTACAAAAATCTCAACATGCGACATTTCACAATCATAATTTTACTGATTTCGACACTTTTTGCTTCTGGACAAACAACTGACAAAATTAATAGTGCAGCATTCAAGAAGGGCAATAAAATGGACAAGCAAGAATTTTGGAAAATAATCAATTTTTCTTTTGACAAGGCACAACATGACAAGACTTTACAAGAGAAACTTATTATTGACCAATTATCAAGTTATACCACAGACCAAATTATAGAATTCGAGATTATCTTCAGACAACTTGTCATTGAAGCCGACGACTTTAAAGTAATGGCTGCTGGAAAAATAATTGAAGGTCATGTAACTGACGATACATATTTATACTTTCGTTGTTGGCTTGTAGGGCAAGGTGTCGGCTTCCCATTTTTAGTACAGTTTAAAAATATACATAATCTGATTGTTTTGATTATGTATTTAACCCTTCTTGGGCTGAGTGTAGCGTAGCGGAACGAAGCCCAAGAAGGGTGT